>JBIIJQ010000113.1:0-4867 GCA_044233655.1 Chitinophagaceae bacterium
CAGGGACGGTGTTCTGAGTGAGTGGCGAAACGAGATTATCATTCTATCACCGTCATGGCGAGGTTACGACGCCAACTGTGTTTGTTTATAATAGGCTACTAAACGAAATGAAATGAGACTGCTTCGCAAAGCCTCGCAGGGACGGTGTTTTAAGTGAGTGGCGAAACGAGATTATCATTCTATCATCGTCATGGCGAGGCACGCCTGTCCGCCGTGGCGGAAAGCCATCTGTGTTTCTAGCAAAATGATTTTTTATATCTACAATGCAATGAGACTGCTTCGCAAAGCCTCGCAGGGACGGTGTTTTGAGTGAGTGGCGAAACGAGATTATCATTCTATCACCGTCATGACGAGGTTACAACGCCATCTGTGTTTAACGAAATCACTCTTCTATCACCGTCATGGCGAGGCACGCCTGTCCGCCGAAGTGGAAAGCCATCTGTGTTTTAGCGAAATGATTTTTTATATACTCAATGCTTTGAGACTGCCACGCAAAGCCTCGCAGGCACGTTTTATCTATTAATTGGTGGAGTTCCAACAGATAGAGCAATCAACACGCAATGATTCTTCTTACTTAAATATCCCTTCTGCATTGACGATGCTTTCGGGCTTACCCACGTCCATCAGTTGGCAACCGCTGTGGTCGAAGCCCAGTATTGTTTTTGTTTTTGCCAATTCGAGGTAGGAATCTACAATGGAGAATTTGCCTACTTGTGTTAAAAAAGGAAATATACAAGGGTAGATTAGATGTATTCCACTAAATGATTTTTCGGTAAGCTTACTATCTGCTCTACTTATTTTTTCTTCTTCCGTATTGTTATTACGCCACCCACACAATTCATTTTTTTCGTTCCACAAAAAACACCTTGAACTGACCCTTTCACTCACTGCCAGTGTGACCATAGGTTTATGTTGCATATGAAATTGAACCATATCGTTCAAGTTCATATCGGTGAGAATATCCACATTCATCAACACAAATGGCTTTCCATCATCAAAAAACCAAGCGGCTTTTTTAAGTCCTCCGCCCGTTTCCAATACTTGATCTGTTTCGTCAGAGATTGTAATTTTTACACCAAATTGATTGTAATCATCGATGTGCTTTATAATCTGATCGGCAAAGTGATGCACATTGACTATGATGTCGTTTACACCATAAGATGCCAAGTATTCGATGTTGCGTTGCAAAATGGTTTTGCCATTGACTACAGCCATGGCCTTGGGGTGATGGTCGGTAAAGGGTTTCAGTCGAGTGCCCAATCCGGCTGCGAGTATCATGCCCTTCATATCTTAATCTTTCTTTTTGGGTTGTTGCAATTCTTTTACTTTCACCGTTTCGATACGGGTATCGCTTACGAGTAAAATATTGAATTCATAATTGCCGATGATAATACGCTCCTTTTGGGTTGGTATAGACTCATGGTTTTCGATGATGAAACCTGAAAGCGTCTCGGCATCTTCGATGGGGATATCAAGATTGTATTTTTCGTTGATATATTCTACTTCCAATCTGCCTGAGAAAATATATTCGTTGTTAGACAACTGTTTTTCTACATATTCTTCTTCATCGTATTCATCTTGTATCTCGCCAAATATTTCTTCGAGTATATCTTCCATGGTTACAATGCCAGCTGTTCCGCCAAACTCATCTATCACCCATGCAATGCTTTTGCGCTCTTTGGTAAATTGATTTAATAACTCTACCGCATTCATGGCTTCGGGCACGGCGGGTATCTGATGCATAATCGATTTAATAGCTGTGGGTCTTTTCAAAAAATCGAGATGATGCATATAGCCCAACACATTGTCGATATTGCCTTCGTATACCAATATTTTGGAAAGCTTCGATTCTATAAATAATTGCTTCACTTCTTCGATGGGCGTATTTACTTCAACGGCTTCTATTTCATTGCGTGGAACTAAGCATTCGCGTATGCGTACTTGTGATAAATACAAGGCATTCTCAAACAATTCGGTATTGATTTCTTGCGAATCGCTGTCTTGTCCTGTACGCAGTTGTTTTACAAATTGTTCCAAATCGACACGGGTATAAATTGTTTTTTCTTCAGCTATACGTACATTGAATAAATACTTCAATATGAATTCAGATATCTGAACAAACAACTTAGCTATAGGATACAATAAGAAATAAAAAAACTGAATTGGTATTGTAAAAAAACTCAAGGTTTGCTCGGGTTTGGAGCGGAAGATAGCCTTGGGAATAAACTCGGCCAATACCAATACGATCATGGTTGCTATAATGGTATCTAAGAATAAACGCAAAAATTCATTTTCGGGGAAGCCAATATTGTTGAACAATATATGTGTGGCATCCGTCATAAGTAAACCGTAAATAACCAAACAAATATTGATTCCTACAAGACTTGTTCCAAGAAATGTAGCTGGATTTTCCATGAATTTGGACAATACCTTGCCTGCATAAGTGCCTTGTTTACGTTTGAGTTCAATATTGAGTTTACTACTCGATACAAAGGCAATTTCGATACCCGAGAAAAACCCAATCAGTATTAAACAAATGACAATGTATAAAATAGTGGTTAGCATAACGAGGGTAAAAATACAATGTTTTATAGAATAAAGCCTACTATTAAATCTTTTACCTCCCTACATGCTTGCTCTAAATCATCATTTACTACGATATGATCAAATTTTTCTGCAAAGGTTAATTCAAGCGAAGCTTTGTCCAGTCGCTCTTTGAGCGTTTGTTCGGTTTCTGTTCCACGATTGCGTAAGCGATGCTCGAGCTCCTCGAGGGATGGTGCTTTTATAAAAATGCTTAATGCATTTTCAGTATAATGTTTTTTCAATCGCAAAGCACCTTGTACATCAATATCGACTAAGGGAAATTTATCTTCGTTCCAAATTCGGTTTAATTCTGACTTCAACGTGCCATAATATTTTCCTTCATACACCATTTCAAATTCTGCAAATTCATGACTAGCAATTTTATGCGTAAAATCTTCGATGCTCAGAAAATAATAGTTGACCCCATCTTGTTCGGTGCTACGGGGCTTGCGGGTACACGCACTGATACTAAACGAGAGATTAGGGATTTCGTTCAATAAATAATGGACGATGGTGGTTTTTCCGGAACCGGACGGAGCCGTAATTATAACCAGTTTCTGGTCAGCTATCATGAATTATTGCATTAGTTTTTCAAGATCCTTCACACAATCTTCGGCACGATTGTATTTACCAATAATAGTTCCATTGCCATCAATCAAGAACGCTTGTGGTACAAACATCACACCATATTCAGCAGCGGTTTTACTTTGCCATCCACCCAAGTCACTCATATGATAGGGCCATTCTAATTTATCTTTTGATATAGCTTCTATCCATGGTTCTTTCGATTTATCGAGCGATACACTTACGATTGTGAAACCATTCTTAGCGCCTTTGTATTTTTTAGCGCTGTACTTTTTATAAAATTCTACCAAGGCAGGATTAGCCATACGACATGGTCCACACCAACTTGCCCAAAAATCCAACAATATGACTCTTTTTTTATTGATTTCAGAAAGTTTCAACACTTTCCCTTGTGGGTTTTCGTATGCTAATTCAGGTGCTTTTTGACCTACTTCAATCTTTGTATTGGTGTATTGAGCTTGTGCAAAAGAGAATGATGCCAAGGCTAAAACAAATAATGCTACTTTTTTCATTGATATTAATATTATGAATTTCAAAGATATAGTTTTTGACCGAACTAGAACATGATTGGCGTTAAAGATTCGTTTATGTCTAAATTGACAGCATTGTTAAGATACTATCATTTGAACTATTCTAAATTAATGCGCTGCCCATTCGATCGAATTCAAATCGATTCCTACTTTGTACATTTCCTATAGTGGGCTCATTTCGCGTAGTTTTTATATTGTTTCTGTTACTGCATTGACAGTATAGTCTAATTCATTCTCTTTGAGAAACAACTAAAACTAAAACGGATTATATCCTGAAAGCTGACTTACAACAATTATCAATTCAATGTTTTGAATAAATAATATCCATTTTATTCAACAATAATTTTTTGGACATAGGTTTGATTCTTATTTTCTATTGAAACTAGATACAAACCTTGTTTTAAGCCAATGGTCAGATTCGTAAACTCAGCATTTATTTTTTGATTATAAATGAGTTGACCTAATATTGAATATACGTTTACTTGTGCATTTTCTATTTTTCCGGTAATCTCAATTTTAAAGTTACCATTGTTTGGATTTGGATATAATTGAACGTTTTCCTGATTTGAAAAATCTGTAGTAGATAACCCAGTACAAGTTGTTATTTGAGTCGGGATTAGCTTATCAGTAGTAGTTCCATCGCCATATTCGCCATGTGTATTCCAACCCCAAGACATTAATGTTCCGTTGGGTTTAATAGCAGAACTGCTAAAAAGCCCCGCAATTACTTGTTTATATGTGTTTCCAATGTTTATTTGAGCCGGTGTGTTTTTATCAATTGTTGTACCATCCCCTAACATTCCGAAGGCATTATAACCCCAAGTCCATAATGTGCCATCGTTTTTTAAGGCAAGAGAGTGTTGCGCTCTTGTAGAAATATGAGCCCAATTGTTAGCCACCCCAGCTTGAGTGAATGTTGAAGAATTTGTATTTGTTCCATTACCTAAACCACCAAATACATTATTACCACACGACCATAGAGTGCCATCTGTTTTTAGTGCGATGGTATTTTCATTGCCGCCTGCTACTTCTAACCAATTAGTTGCTGAACTAATTTGAGTAGGAATAAGTTTGTCTGAAGTTGTGCCATCTCCTAGTTGACCAAACATATTGGGACCCCAAGCCCACAAGGTTCCATCATTCTTTATTGCAAGTGAATGTGATCG
>JBIIJQ010000114.1:0-4753 GCA_044233655.1 Chitinophagaceae bacterium
CTCATCATATTCTTCATCAATCGTACGTGATTTGATAAGAAATGGTGGTGATACAAGTCAGTTTTTACCTAAAGAAATCATCATTTAATTTCAGTTTATTCTTTCCATAAATAAGGAAATAATATGATTGATAATACCAAAATCAGCACATCTAAAAATAGCAGCACAAAATAAAATTGCCACCATCCTGCTACTTGCAATGTCATAAACAATGGCTTAGACAAGTCGGCTAGCAATATTAATTGCGGTACTACTAATGGGAAACCTAAAATAGCAATCAATGCAGAATTACCACCTGCCTTGCTCGCTATAGCTGCTAACATGGTGAACAGCATCGCCAAACTCATACCACCTGTTACCACCATTAATAAAAATCGAGGAAAATTCATGGTAGGATTCCCTAACAAAAATGCAAAAAGGAAATAACTGATTAAACTCATGATAATCATCAATAACAGATTATAAATGAGCTTTGATACAATGATATCTCTAGGATGATTGATGGTATAATAATAGATTGATCGAAACTTACTTTCTTGTAAAAAACTTTTTGCAACTGCATTGACAGATATAAACAATAAGATTATCCAAAAAAGTGAGTTCCATGTTTCGGGCTCAGGGCTTTCGTGTAGCATATTGATAGCAAACACTGCACTTACCAAATAGAGTAATAAACCATAAAAGGAATATTTTTGTCTCCACTCGAGTAAAAAATCTTTCTTGATTAACAACCAAATACGTTGTGTCTGATTCATCCTTACAAAAGTAATTTTTTATTCCAATTTCAACGATAGAAATTGAATAACAACTAAATTCGTTTAAAATTATTTTTGCAATTTATATGCAGCAGGAATTGAAAAAGGAAATTCAATTACTTGATCAAAATCAAATTTATTGATATCCATTGTAAGTTCGGCTGCACCTTTCACATCTTGAATATGATAGCTTCTCATAGCTGGAAAATAACGAGCATCCTGCAATAAATATTGAGTATAAGCTATTAAAATTGAGCTAGTAGATACCGCTCTCACAGTTTGCAACTGTAGCTGACGCAAAGTAGAGTCTGATTTATTATAAGTGAGTTGATTACTGTAATCATTTCCTTTTATAAAAATTGTACTTGTAGCACCCAATTCTTTTATTTCAGTTATTGCACCATTGGTAGACATGGCATTGCCAATAATGAGTTCTTGCAATGTATTAAAATCAACTTCGATATTAATTATTTTTTGAATGTCGCTGTATGAATACAAATAACTTTTTTTATTAATTCGTTCAATTGCCTTTACACTATCAGGTGTAATTATTGCACGAGCTACTTCACCTATCAAAGGTGCATTAATACTTACCCAAATCACTTTATCTTTTTGCATTCTAAAATTGGCAGCAAAGGATTGTTTATTATCTCCTGATTCTATATGCATTTTGGCTTTGCACTGAAACGTATTATAGTTAATTCTTTTTAGTTCAATAATCTTACGAGCATAACTAGTATCCGAAGGAGAAATCTTGAGTGAATCCTTTTTGGCTAATCCGCTACTATCGATAACAACTGTCACCAGATTACCACGAACAGATTTGCGTTCATTCTTTCGTTCGACACGTTTTTCTTTACGTTCTTCTTTCTTTGTATTTTTGATAAAAAAAGGTCGAACAAGATTACAACTTCCCAACACAATTGAGAAAAGCACTAAAAGACCAATTCGACTATTATTCATATAATTTCTCATCACTGATTTTCTTTAATAATGTTGGATTTGATTCGCCTTTCATTTGTGCTTTTTTCCAATAATCAACAGCTTTCGATTTGTCATTTAATTTGTAATAAATATCGCCCATATGTTCCAATAAGGTAGGGTCTTCCTCTCCATTAGCTTTCAATGCTCTGTCCATATACGATTTAGCCTCTGTATATTTACCTTGTTGATAAAGAATCCATCCATAGGTGTCCAAAAAGGATTTAGACTCTGGCATTAATTCTAGCGATTTTTTCGACATTCGTTCAGCATCATCTAATTTTGTTTTACGTAGCGATAAGTAGTATGCATAATTATTCAACGTTGTAGCATCATTCGGTAGAATTTTCAGTGATTTTTCAAAACAACTATCACTGTATGAATAATTTTGTTTGGTATTATATACATCACCCAAGGTTGAATAAATCTGAGCAATAAGGGCTGTATTCTCTGTTTCTAATTCAAGGCTTTGATTCAACGGCTTAATTGCTTTATCACTTTCTTTGAGTTGAACATATGAAATTCCCTTGAAGAAATAAGGCAAGGCATTATTAGGAAATACCTCTAGACTTTTGTCGGCATAAGCTAGTACACTATCATATTGCTGCTTATCGAGGTAGATTGATAATAGTTGATTCCAGATTGAGAACTTTGACTTATCAAGTTTCAGATATTTCTTGTATTCAACGAGGGCTTCATCATTTTTTTTCGAAAAATAAAGTACATCAGCATACAAGGATACTGCATCTTTATTTTCAGGCGATTCTTCCGAAATTGATTTCGACATAGTCAATATCAAGTCCTTTTCGTCAGGCGTACCCGTTTCTATAAATTTTAATGTTGGCAATAGCAATGAAATTTTGGTTTCTACATCCAAATTTTTATTCTTCATCACTTTTTTCATGTATTGATTCGAACGTTCAATGTTCTTTTGTTCAATAAAATATTGTGAGAGTTCTACTTGTGCAATGGGGTCTTCACTATAATTTACTTCGAGATCTTCGTAAATCAATTTTACTTTTTCTTTTTGCCCTGCCGATTCATATACATCAATCATCATAATAGGAAACTGTGCTGACTGAGGATAGATTTCTCTCAATTTCTTAATTTCATTGATCGCAAGCTCTGTTTTACCTTGTTTAGCATAGATATTCTTTTTTTGAATAACTAAATCTTCGTTGAAACCTGTTAATTTCTCTAATTTATCAATCGATTGAATAGCCTTATCGTACTCTTTCTCTTTTAAATAAAACATGGCTTGTTTGTACAAATATTCCTCATCTTCAGGATTTGTTGCTACAAGATTGTTTATCAATGACTCGGCTTGTTTATTCTTTTTCAAGTAACTCAAAATCTGCGCATAAAACTCAATAAAATATTTATTTTGATGAGCGAGCTCCACAGACTTTTGTGCATTTTTTTCAGCAGCTGCAAGTTCCTGACGTTGAAATTGCAAACGTGCTAAGTTATATCTAGCTGTAGCATTGGCAGGATAGGATTCTACAAAAGAGGTGTAAAGATTATATGCCAACTTAGTATCCCCTAGCAAACGAGCTTTTTCAGCATCGAAAAATAAACTTGTTTCTTGAGTTTGTGTGTGTTTGGAAACACTTGAAGGTGCTTTTACATCTTCTTGTTTTTTTTCTAATTTCTTATAACTGCTACACGCATTGAGCCCAAGGACACATACACAAATTAGAAACAGCGGTTTTATATTCATTATAGTTTGAATGAGTAATCTCCCAAACTTAGTTCTTCTGGTTTGGACTGGCAATTTACATAATTTCCTAATAATGAATTTTTAATTACAGAATTCTTAACAGTGGAATGGTCACCAATGATGCTATTGCTTACTATGGCATTTTCGACTATACTGTTGGCTTCAAGTGAAGCGTAAGGACCTACTACAGCATTTTTCACGTGTACATTTTCTCCTATAAAACATGGTTCTATTATAGTACTATTTTCAATAATAGCACTACTATGCCTCATGGATTCTGTACCCTTCTTGATTTCAAGCACACGCTCCAATGTATAAAGCGTAGCGTCTTTATTGCCACAGTCAAGCCATTCTTCGACCTGATCTGAATAGAATTTCACACCTTTTTGCTTCATATTTTCCATAGCATCCGTAATCTGAAACTCACCTTTCATTTTAATATCATTATCCAAAAGATATTGCAATTCTTGTTTCAAGTTTTCGCCATCCTTGAAATAATATACGCCGATTATTGCTAAATCAGATACAAACTCGGTTGGTTTTTCTACGAATTCAGTAATGATACCTTCTTCATTCATTTTCACCACACCAAATGCTGATGGATCTGCTACTTTTTGAGTCCAAATAATAGCATCTTTGTGCGTATCTATAGAAAAAGCAGCTTTAAACAAGGTGTCAGCAAATGCAATAAAAACATTGCCGATCAAACATTCTTGGGCACATAAGATAGCATGCGCCGTTCCCAATGGTGTATCCTGATAAAATATTTTTCCTTTTGCTCCAAACTTTTCGGCAACAGCAATTAAATTCTTTTCGGCTTCCTCGCCAAATACTCGACTAATAATAAAGGCAATTTCATCTACCTTTTGATCGGTTGTATTGACAATATCTTCTACTATACGATGCACCATTGGTTTGCCAGCGATTGGTATCAAAGGTTTAGGTGTAGTTACAGTGTGTGGTCTCATTCGCTTGCCCATTCCGGCCATTGGGATAATTATGTTCATGTTTTATTAGTTATTAATTGTTAGTTGTTAGTTGTTAGTTGTTAGTTGTTAGTTGTTAGTTGTTAGTTGAGGATTGTTAGTTGAGAGTTGTTAGTTGAGAGTTGTTAGTTGAGAGTTGTTAGTTGAGGGTTGTTGGTTGAGGGTTGTTGGTTGAGGGTTGTTGGTTGAGGGTTGTTGGTTGAGGGTTGTTGGTTGAGAGTTGTTGGTTGAGAGTTGTTGGTTGAGAGTTGTGAGTTGAAAGATTCAATCCATTATCCTGTGCTACCGAATCCTCCACTACCTCGACTGGT
>JBIIJQ010000115.1:0-4742 GCA_044233655.1 Chitinophagaceae bacterium
AAAAGCAGGAAGCAATGGCGCCGAAAAGGTAACCGTATGGTGGCTCATTGCTAGCTATGGTGTTATCACTATTGGCGAATTGTTTCTGAGTCCTATGGGATTGTCGATTGTATCCAAACTGAGTCCACCTCGTATTACAGCCTTGATGATGGGTGGCTGGTTCCTATCAACATCCATAGGCAACAAATTGAGTGGTGTACTGGCGAGCATGTGGGATACCTATGAAGATAAGAGTAATTTCTTTTTAGTCAATTTTGTATTACTGTTAATAGCTTTTGGATTTATGCTGGCTATCCTCAGATGGCTCAACAAAATATTCAATGAATATGTAAAATAATTGATGAGTTCGTCTATTCTTTTTGATAGATACTTATATATTTTGATGATTAATTATTGACTACCTTTGTATAACAATGAATAAAATTATGAAACAATTTATAGTGATATGTTGCTTTTTGATATATTCTACAATTACACTTGCTCAAAAAAATACAAGCTTACCATATAAAGAAGCTAAACGTTATTTTCTGAAAAATAATATAGATCCTCATAGCATCCATAATCCTAAAATAGATACAAAGGAAGAATTTGAACGACTCTTTGGGCAAGCCACTGTGATGGGAAAAGATGGCACTCCAACCAAGATTGATTTTTCGAAAGAATATGTAATTGCTGTGGTAGAAAACGAAACCGATAAAGATATCAACCTAGTACCTAAGAGTCTTAAAAAAGCCAAAAAAGGTGATCTTATTTTTGAATTTCAATTGAAAGAAGGACAAGCCAAGGGCTTTAATTCAGTACCTAGTTTACTAATTGTAGTAGATCGAAAGCACAAAGGAAATGTAGTATTGAAAAAAATTACGAAGTAAAACAAACAGTCCATTTTTTGTTATAATTATTCAACTCTTATATTTTATTGTATAAGTTTTTTAATAAAATGCCACTCATCTTTGTAGTGAAAAATAAATTCAGTTAGAATTTATTTAAATTATTTATTCATTTATTTCTTTTAAAATTCATACAATGTTCGAGTCTACACTACAAGATTATATAAAGGTTACTTCCAAGGAGGATTTTGAAATTCGATTGTATTCCGCACTGAGTTAAGATGCGATCTTGTCTTCTGCCAAAGCATATAAAGAGCTTGCAAATTCTGGATTTAAAAAATTAGTGAATTACATTTTTAAAACAAGTGATGTTCAAGAAATTCCGGTTTACTTTAATCCATATGAAAATAACACTCCTCAAGAGGCACAATTAAATTTTCCAATCAAAACCGAACGTGAATTAAATAGAGATCAACAAACTGAAAAACAAAATTCGGATCGATATGTGGCTGTATTGAAATTTGGCGGATTTGCGAGTGACGAAGTAATTCAATCCAATTTAGAAAAACTTGAAAAAGCGTTGAAGTTGAATATCATTTCCTATTATGGAAAGTTTCATTATTTGGGTTATAATAATGCATATCAACTATTTGGTCGAAAAAATGAAATTATTATTTGTGTCAATTGGGATCCCAATGCTACTTCAAAACTGAACGGAGTATAGTGCCTATCCTTCTATATGAAATGATATTACTATCATACGTGTGGTAATACGATCAATGGCTCTATTGGTAGGTTCACCCACATTGGCTTTGAGGCTATTGCCCAATCCATTGCTGATTTTAATTTCGGGTGAAAAAATAAAATTGGGATAATAAAATTCAAATCCTAATCCAAGATTATAGCCATAATCAAATGGTTTTATTTTGATTATATCGTCTGTTCGGCGTGAGCGTGCATTGGAATTAAAATCATAATCAATCTTTCCACCAGCACATACATAAAATCGAAAATTGGTTTGTCGATCAGATTTGAATTTGAATTCAACAGGCAAACTAAACAAAACTGATTCAAATGAATTCGTTAAAACCGAATCATTTTGCAATGTAAACCGCAAGCCTTTTTCGCGTAGCATAAATGAAGGAATCGTTCGTACATCTATGAAACTACTCAATTTCAAATTACCCATAATACCCAACTGAAAACCAGGTTTCCACAAGGGTGTAATATTTTTCACACTATCGTAATCAATAAAATATTTCGATTGTTGTAACTTGTATTGTGCTGAATTAAATCCTAATGTAATACCAAAATAATAGGGTTTATCATCATGCTCCGGATTATTCATACGTTCATCCTGTGCAATGGATTGCATAGCAACTGACAGCAATAATAACGTGATTGTTATTTTTCTGAATGATAGATAGAAGCTATTCCAAAACTTACATTGTTGCATATAGGATGTTTAAAACCAGTTTTTTGCAATATTACACACATTTCGTCACCTTCTGGGAAAACAGCCACAGAATTTGGCAAATAGGTGTACGCATTGCTACTTTTACTAAAGATGCGCCCCACCATAGGTGTAATATAACGGAAATAGAAGTGATATAATTGCTTTATAGGAAAAACTTTAACTTTTGAAAATTCGAGGATGATAAACTGCCCCCCTGGTTTCAATACACGATGAATCTCGTTTAAACCTTTTTCAAGATTTTCAAAATTGCGCACACCAAATGCAACTGTGACAGCATCAAATTGATGATCGGCAAACGGTAAATTTTCACTATCCGCCTTCTGAAGTTGAATATATTGTGTCAACTTTTTTTGTTCAATTTTTTGTTGTCCTATTTCTAGCATGCCTGCCGAAATATCAATGCCAGTAATTGATGTGGGATTCAATTTCTTCAATGCGATAGCTAAATCAGCCGTACCTGTTGCTACGTCTAGTATCACTTTTGGTTGAAATGGTTTTAAAAGTTTGATGACCTTATTTCGCCACAATACATCAATCCGAAAGGACAATAATCGATTAAGAAAATCATAGTTGTGGGCTATACCATCAAACATGTTTTCAACTTGCTGTTTTTTACTTAAATCGGAATGTTGATCCGGCACTATACTTGTTCCCACAGTGCGAAGATAAATTCGAATCATGGAATCATGAAATCGAACTTATTGATATGGAATGTGACATTATCCCAAATTACCCGTTAGGATTTGAGGAACGAAAATTCTAGCGTGTTAGTTGGGTTTATCCCGCCTGTCCCGCAATTCGGGGATTTAGTATTTGTTGACAGATTTTGAAAAAAGCTGAATTACAAATACTTAATCGCTTCAGCATTTTCTAATGCTGTAATTGGGATTATCACTACCTTTGTGCAGTATGGAAGTAAAATCTACTGAGTTTATTATTAGCAATACCGACTTGGCCAAGTGTCCGAAGCCCGATAAGCCAGAGGTAGCCTTTATTGGACGAAGTAATGTAGGCAAATCGTCGCTCATCAATATGTTGAGTAATAAAAAGGACCTTGCTAAAATATCTTCGACACCTGGTAAGACACAATTGATTAATCATTTTTTAATCAATAAAAAAATGTATTGGGTTGATTTGCCCGGGTATGGATTTGCCAAAGTATCGCAAAGCAAGCGAGGCGATTGGACAAAAATGATTTGGAATTATGTTGAAAAAAGAGAAAACCTATTGACTTTATTTGTTCTCATTGATAGTCGACATACGCCTCAACAAAAGGATTTAGAATTCGTCAATAAATTGGGTGAGAAAGGCGTACCATTTTCACTCATCTTTACCAAGGCCGACAAAGAATCTCAAAAGGATGTAAGTGCCAATGTAGGGTTATTTAAGAAAGCTCTCCTCAAAAACTGGGAAGAGCTTCCTTCAATCTTTATCACCTCTGCTGTAAAGCGTCTTGGACGAAAAACAGTCCTAAGTTTCATAGGCGAACTACAAGATGAGTTTTATGCCAAGAAAGATGAGATCAATTAGAATTTGAATCCGCTACCATTTTTGGCTACAAAACCAACGACGTCGGTTAATGTATTAAACGAACCAAAATTGCTATCAATTAAACTACCCGCTATATTGTATTTAGAAGAAAGCATATTTTTAAACCCTG
The DNA here is from genome assembly GCA_044233655.1 of Chitinophagaceae bacterium. Classification (GTDB taxonomy): domain Bacteria; phylum Bacteroidota; class Bacteroidia; order Chitinophagales; family Chitinophagaceae; genus OLB11. Next base: position 3,965 of record JBIIJQ010000115.1, read on the forward strand.
CAATAGATTCTGCAGTGGTAAGGATAGAAGATATACTAGTACCTAAATTCAACTTGCCCATCATCTTTTGCATGCCATTTTGAATAAGATACGATGATAAATTACTGATAACTGATTTAGCTACATTTTTCATAAAGGGATTACCCGATAGCTGACCAATTGATGTTGCATTGTTGACACTGTGATACGTATTGCAACTTGTAGAAAATAGCATGATAGTAACTGCTGCTAATACAGTGTAGGTTTGTTTTTTGAACATGATATGTGATTTTTAAGAAATGACTTATTTGGAGTAGAAATTGAATTTCTTTCCGTTTTTGGCAACGAATGAAACCAAGTCCTTTACAGTCCCTAGATTACCCCATTGTGCATCCATTTTTTTAGTAGGAACCATGTAGATAGTATTCAACATGGTTTTGAATTTAGTAATCTGATCGGGCGTTTTTAAAATAGTAGCTAAGGGGGTCGTTAAGTTCATATTTTTAACCGAACCTTTTAAACCATTTTCAATTAAATTGTTTTTAAGATCTTTTAGCATGCCTTTACTCAAGTTATATAGAAAAGGATTTCCACCCAATTGAGATACCTTAGATGCAGAACTGAAACTTTTGTATTCATTGCAACTTACAAACGTCAATGATGATAAGATTAGGAGTAATGGACAAAATATAGGCTTTTTATTTAGACAATTTGTTCAAGTGGACAAAATGTAGGCTGTTTATTTTTAGTTGATTGTTCGATTTTTGTTTTTCTAATATAATTTTGAAGTATCAAGTAA
>JBIIJQ010000116.1:0-4724 GCA_044233655.1 Chitinophagaceae bacterium
ACTCTAAACAGCTACGCTTATTGATTCTTAGTTGGCTTTAATTCCTTTTTAAACATCCCTCCTAGTAAAAAACCCATCAATGCACCATAAAGACTACTATTGAAAGGTTTGGAGGTAATCATACATGTTCCGCTTGCACACCCAATTTGTTGCCAATAAATATAACCAGCTATAGCTCCAAGCAATGCGCCTAATATACTTTTCCAATTATTATCTAACCACTTTTGTATCATTTCGAGTTTTTATTATATGCAAAAATGAATTAAAAAAAGAAATCTCTGAGTGACATTTATCACTCAGAGACATTATTATCTAGTTAATACTATTTATCGTTTACTAGTTCCACGTTGTTGCGATGGACTGTTGGTCGCTTTAGAAGGACTCGAATATTGTCTACTAGGTTGCTCTCGAGTTTCGCGAGTAGGTGCAGCTGGTGTTCTTTCCATTGAAGTGCGTTCAGTTCGTTGCTCTCGAGCTGGAACATTGGAAGGTTGTAATCGTTGTTCTCTTGTTGGAGTTTGTGTCTTTTCCATGACTGGGCGCTCTGATCGAGAATCTCTTACTGGAACTGCTGCTGGCTCTTGTCGTTGTTCGCGTATAGGTGGTTGTGCTCGTTCGTTTATTGAACGATCGATACGTTGCTCTTTTATTGGAGTGCGTACTGGCTGCTCACGCTTTGGTGCATTAGTAGGTTGTTCTCTATCCATATTAGGTCGATCGTTGCGCTGATCTCTTGCTGGCTTTGTTGCAGGCAATTGTCTTACAGGTTCGTTCGATGGTTGCGAACGATCTATAGATGGACGATCAGTACGAGTAGGTGCAACATTTTGTTGATTTTTATCATTCATATTCAATCTGCCTGGTCTATTTCCATTGATAGGATTTTGCTTATCTTGTTGTCGACTTGTAGCAATTGAATTTGATTGATTCAATTCTCTTCCTTCTGGTCTTTTTACACCACTTCGAATATTTTTCTCACGACCATCATATACCTTGTTGTATACGCCTCGTTGCTTATTTTGCGAATAGATAGGAGAACGGCTTCTGTGTTGATAGTATTGTGGTCTTATATGATTGAACATACAATGTCGTGAACGAGTATACCAACCTCTATTCCAACGGTAGCTATAGCCCCAATAATAATTATAATCGTACCAATAGTAGCAACTCCAAGGCCTCCAATAACTAGGATAGTAACCCCAATACCAAGGTGAGCGCCATGGGTTATAGCCATAATCGTAGATATACGTTACAATTCCCCATGATATTATTTGAGGTGCATATCCACCATTGTTATTATCATAATAGTCATTATTGTAATTATTCTGTCGACCAGAATATCCAGGATTTGGTGTGGAGTTACCTTCATAATTTGGTTCAATTATATAATCTTTACCATATAAATCTTCATCACCGATGAGTTGTATATTCACATTACTTCCTTTTTTGTCAACATAAAACACAGCCACATCTTGTGACTCTGTTTGATTCAAATCAACTTGTAATACAATAGTATGTGCAGTGCCATATTTACTATCAGACACTCTTACATAATCTGTTTGTCCATCATTATCAAGATCAAGATTATTTACTTTGCTATCTTGTTTATTGATTTTACTTTCAAATTCTTCAAGTGTTTTTGAATTTTGAAAAATATCCATAACAGCATAAAGATTGAAGTTGTCGCCAGGCAATCCGAGTCGCTCATCATTGTAATTTTGAGCTGTTGCAATAGTGCTTACTAGCACGAATCCTAAGAGTGCTATAAGGCCTTGTTTGAGATTAAAAAATTGAGTTTTCATTATTCTTTATTTTAATTGTTATGTTCGATTTACTAAAGTTACCGATTTTAATTGGAATTCGAAACGTATACATCGAACTCAAGTTGGACATTTCGTTTTCATATTAGTTAAAGTCATATTGCTTTGTTTTAATGATTGTATTGTTAATATCCATTATTGAATATATTTGCTCTTCTAAATGGATGGTTAGCTCAGTTGGTTAGAGTGCTACGTTGACATCGTAGAGGTCGCTGGTTCGAATCCCGTACCATCCACTATAATATAAAAATAGACCCCTTTTTTTTAAAAGGGATTCAACTCAATATAAATTTTGAGAAGGGACTAACGCAACATCGTTATTTTATTTCTACCTAATATCAATTCGTCCTCTTCTTCAAGCTTTTTCAATAATCGAGAAACAACTGCTCGTGCTGTTGCTAATTCATTGGCAATTTGCTCATGCGATACATGAAGAATTTTATTGCCAGTCAATTCTGCTTTTTTATGTAAGAGCAACAGCAATCGTTCATCTACTTTTTTAAATGCAATGGCGTTTACCACTTCGAGCAACTCTTCAAAACGTTTGTGGTATTGTTTAAATATATATTCAAGCCATTGAGGATACTCTTTTATAAAAGAATTGACTTTTTCGATTGGTAAAAAAAATATTTCTGCTTCTTCTTCTACCTCTGCACGTACCTTACTGGTTTCATGATGTATGCCTCCCAAAAAAGACATAATACAACTTTCACCAGCTTTGATATAATAGAGCAAAATCTCACGTCCATCTTCATCGGTTCGCAATACTCGAATGCTTCCTTCAGCTACCATGGGGATGGAACGTATAGTAGAATGTTCGTTTAATATAATATCACCAGGCATGTAATGTTTTACAATACAATACTCCTGTAATTTTTGTTTGAGTTCGGGCGAGGATCTGAACTCGGCTATTTCATCAATGGCTGACATAGTGTAAAGATAGTAAGAATAAAAAAATAATAGTTTATTTATCAACTCGAGGAAAAACCATGCTTCTCAATTCCCAACCACCTGGTGTAAATTGCATAGGCACTATACATTCTCCCCTGAAATGATGTGGCTCATGGATTCCTTCAAGATATGCGTTAAAATCAATTTGCAATTTCACTACGGCATGCATATGTTCCTCATCCAATTCGATTTCATTTAATTCAAGTTCATTTAATTCAAATGAATCATATGCATTTCTGAAATCCCTCACTGATTTATTTTTCACATCTAAGTCTTCGATAGCATATTTATAGCGTTCAGTCGGTTCGTTTTTGTCAAAAAAATTATCAAAAAATGTTGCGATGCATTTCTTTACATCCTTTTCATCATCAGGATAAAAATCTTCGTAGATAAACTGAGTCACCATTCCTTTCATCAACTTCATATCGTAGATTTCATGTATAAACAAATCTTCAATAATGAATCGATACAATTCTCTGTCATCCACTTCATGGATGGTATCTATTCCGATGCCATTTTCAAACAATATTTCCAACAGATTATCCAATTCATCACTTATTTCATCCTCATCTAAATCCTGTAGCAGCTTGTAGCTTGGCTTACCCGCTTTGTCATACACGGATATCTTGGGCGAGTCGGCATGCATGGATTCAAATTGTTCAATATAGTTCAAAAAATCATTTTCTATCTCTGGAGGTAATGAGGGCATTTCAGGATCTTCAATAAATTGAGCCCCCTTTTCGAGTGACAATTTTATCTTCCTGATTTCATTTTCGAGTCGAAGTTTTTCGCGTTCTTCATCGCTCAGGTGGTCTTCCATACTTGAACGGTTTTATTCAAAATTAATTATATTCTTTTCTTAATTCGATGATATCGTCAATCAATTTTTTCACATCCCCTGCATTGGTTCCATCATAGATACCACGTATATGTTTTTCTTTATCGATCAATACAAATTTTTCAGAATGGATGAAATCGGGGAGTATATTTTTTTGGGTAGTATCTTCTACAGCCGATACCAAATAACTATTGATAGCCATATCATACAATGCTTGCTTATCACCTGTTACAAAATTCCATTGCGATGCATCAGCATCGTATTTCAGCGAATATCGTTTCAATTGCTCTACCGTATCGGTTTCAGGATCTACGGTATGTGACAGAATGGCAATATCATTTTGCCCACGAAATGCTTGGTATACTTTTGCCATATTATCATTCATCTTAGGGCATATGCCTTGACAGGTAGTGAAAAAATATTCCACTACGTATATTTTTCCTTCTACCTCTTTTTCTGTTACAATTTTACCATCTTGATTGGTAAAAGAAAATGGCGCTACCTTATGACCGGGATTGCCATAGGTAGTCAATCGACGAGGATGTTGCTTGTATGTAAAATAATAATAACCTAGGAACGCAATACCTAACAACATGAAAAATGTGATGAGTATTACGGCGATTTTGTTGACTTTCATAATGGGCGCAAAGGTAAGGAAAAGAGTTTATTTCATGCGAAATCATTCTCGGTCTCCGACGAAGAACGTGTCTCAACGGAATTATAAACTGAATACGAGATCCTTCGCTGTGCTCAGGAAACGAAACGCTTAGACAAGCATATGCTTATCGATCTCTGAGGCACGAAGAGTCTCGACCGAATCATGAACTGAAGTTGATATCCTTTGCTGTGATCAGGAAACAAAACGCTTAGACAAGCAATATGCTCATCAATCTCTGAGGCAGGACGTGTCCGCCGTGGCGGAAGAGTCTCAACGGAATTAAGAACTTAAGTAGATATCCTTTGCTGTGCTCAGGAAACGATTCGTTTGGATAAGAGAATAGACACTTTTTAAATAATTAATTGGATTCCTAAAATAAACACATCACTTACTTCATCCATTTTCATTCAATGCGTACTTTTACCTCCATGAGTCTCCCTTATTTTTTCGAGCCTTT
>JBIIJQ010000117.1:0-4587 GCA_044233655.1 Chitinophagaceae bacterium
TTTATCGTCTACGTTTCACTATCCAGAAGTAAGTATGAATATACTCACTAGTTCAGTGACTGATACAGATGCCCTTTGTCCTGAGTATAAAGTATGTGCCGTAAGAATACGAAAGAGTAAAGGGAAGTATAAATTAGCATAATGAGTTTTGATAAAACAACGAAAATCAAGCTGATAGATAGATACTAATATTTATCAATTCGAGATATTTTTTACATTTATATGACAAACTAATACAAACTAAACCACGTCTTACTTTTATTAAATACAACTTTATGAAAAAACTATTTTTACTTCTTTTATCTTTTTATTCAATTACAAGTACTGCACAAGTCATTAGCTTAACCCCTCAGTCAAATACCTATCAAATAATTACAAATACAACATTTGGACCAGGTACTCCAGGTACAAAAACATTTATAGTTTGTCCGGGTGTAACACTGAACTATTCAGAAAGCAGTACCATGGATACGATTATATTAAGAAGTGGTTCTACCTTGAAAATCGATTCAATATTTAGTTATGGATATGCCAGAATATATGCACAAACAGGTAGTACAGTCGATATGAATTTTAGACAAACAGGATCTCTAACTTATGAAGCAGGTGTAACTATTCTCGATACCAATATAGGACCTCCATCATTCTTTCAAGGATCACAACAAGTTACTACAGTGCAGATTTCGTATGCCAATATTCCTGGTGGTGTATCTGCTTGTTCACCTACAAGTTTAGAAAATATTGAAAAGGATCAACAATCGGTTAATGTTCATGTTGCAGGAAACACATTGCATATTAGATCATCAAATTCAATTGATAGAAGTTATTCAATTATCAACACACAAGGTCAGGTAGTAAAAGAAATTCGAAACTCATTAGATTTCTTGCACGAAGATATCAGTCTATTGTCTGAAGGCATTTATTGGCTTAAGTGGAAATCAACTTCCAATCAAGGTGTTGTTGCTTTTACAAAATAACAAAGTGAAATTAAGCATACATCTCATCTCTGAGTTCATGTATTTTTTCATTTTCAAGATACTCTTCATAGGTACATATACGATCAATAATACCTTTAGGTGTCAACTCAATAATACGATTACAAACTGAGTTGGCAAAGGCCAAATCATGTGTAGCCATAATGATTACACCAGGAAAATCAATTGCTCCATTGTTGAAAGCTGTAATACTTTCTAGGTCTAAGTGATTGGTAGGCTCGTCGAGTACGATGGCATTGGGGTTTTGCAACATCATACGACTTAGCATACAACGTACTTTTTCTCCTCCACTCAGTACTTTGGTTTTCTTTAGTAACTCTTCACCATTGAACAGCATTTTGCCAAAGAATCCACGAAGGAAATCTTCATCCACATCCGTTACATGAGGTGGTACATATTGACGTAACCAATCCATTAGATTCAAGTCACTTTCAAAATATTTTTGATTGTTATTGGGTAGGTATGCTTTTGTAATAGTAGTTCCCCATTCAAATTTTCCTTGCTCGGCACTTGCTTCATTGTTGATGATATCAAAGAAGGTAGTAATGGCTAATTGATTTCGACTTACAATCAATAATTTATCAGTTCGACTTACATCAAATGATACATCGGAGAATAAGACATTGTTATCTTGACTTGCAGCTAATTTTTCAACTTTTAAAATATCATTTCCAACTTGACGCTCTGGTTTGAAGATGATACCTGGGTAACGTCTGTTACTAGGTTTGATATCTTCGATAACCAATTTCTCCAACGCCTTTTTACGTGAAGTCGCTTGCTTACTTTTACTAGCATTGGCACTGAATCGTGCAATGAAATCGAGTAAGTCTTTACGCTTCTCTTCGTTCTTTTTATTTTTATCGCTGATTTGTCGGGCAGCTAATTGACTACTTTCGTACCAGAAGGTATAGTTACCAGTATAGATATTGATTTTGCTTCGATCCACATCGGCTACATGCGTACACACTGTATCTAAGAAGTGACGATCGTGACTTACTACAATAGCAATGTTTTCATAATCAGCCAAGAAGTTTTCGAGCCAACGAATCGTTTCCACATCAAGGTCATTGGTAGGCTCATCAAGTAATAGTATATCGGGTGTGCCAAAGAGTGCTTGCGCTAGCAAAACACGTACTTTCTGAGCACCAGTCAAATCCATCATCAATGTTTGATGCATATCTTCTTTGATACCTAGATTGTTCAATAACTGTGCAGCATCGCTTTCGGCAGTATAACCGCCCATTTCGCCAAACTCAGCTTCCAAGTGTCCTGCACGTAATCCATCCGCCTCAGTGAAATCTTCTTTCATGTACAAAGCATCTTTCTCTTGCTGTACATCCCACATCTTTTTATTCCCCATCAACACAGTGTTCAATACAGTACATTCATTGAATTCAAAGTGATTTTGCTTAAGCATACTCAATCGCTCACCTGGAGTGATATGTACAGTTCCTTTATTGGGTTCTATTTCACCACTCAATATTTTCATAAAGGTACTTTTGCCGGCGCCATTGGCACCTATGATACCATAGCAGTTACCTTTGGTAAAATTGATACTGACTTCGTCAAATAATACTCGTTTTCCGTAGGCTAGGGATACATTGTTGGTAGATAACATAATTTCTTTACTTCTTACTTTTTTAAAGGGTGCAAAGGTATGATTAAAATATGTTTGTTCATATTCTTATACCAATTGTATTTTATTATATAAGTTATGTCAATATTAAAGATTCAAATTAGAATTGTTAAGGGTGAAAATTGGACCTTAGTATGTTTGTAATCTGAATAAAAAAGATCGTTTTAGGTATTAATAAAAAAAACCTCATTCTAAACAGAATGCGGCCTCATTGGATAATGAAAAAAAACACTACTAACTTTTCACAGGCATTTTGGTTGAAATTTGGTTGGTTTGATTAAGCGCCTGCTGATTTGGTAAAGTAAAAGTAAGGTGAGTTGTAGATTTTTATCGACAGATAGAGTATTTGGTCGATTTCATTTAGTAATTGGAATAATACGTGTTTAAACATATAATGAGATTATTTTAGTTATTTACTTTAATTATTTATGTAAAATATTGTATACTAGTCGATTATATGTTTTATTTCGTTTCTAAAGTAGGTTTTAGTCCCTATTTTCAAAAAGTTTGGATAATCAAACATGAAATTGAAAATTTGTGATGCTGAACAGAATATTTTATAAATAATTATTGAGTAGAATGTACTTTTAAGCCCTAACAAAAAAATATGTCTACAATACTCGAATTGCTAAATTATACAGCGCGATTAAATCATCAAGATAGAGAATATATGCCTACTCAATTGGGTAACAATATTTACATCATCGATGAGCAACATACAGATATTGATGAGTTGGATATTATATTGATAGGATGTGGCGAATTGCGAGGACAGCATCCTTCATTAGCCTATAGTAATGCAGCCGACCTAGTACGAGAAGAATTGTACAAACTTCATTATTGGCATACAGAAGTTAAAATTGGCGATATTGGAAATATATTAGAAGGCATTACATTGGGTGATACACGCGCCGCATTAAAAACAGTGTTAGCCGAATTGCAACAACTGGGTAAAAAGGTATTGGTGATTGGAGGTTCACACGATTTGACCTTGCAACAGTATGATGTATTTCGCGATCAGCAAACCATCATTGATTTTACAGTGATTGATATGCTGGCCGACCTCGACGATACCACTGGCAATCGATACGATAATCACTTGATGGAAGCACTCACAAGTTCACCCAATTTTGTACGACATTTTAATCTTGTTGGGTTTCAAAGTTATTATGTGAATCCAAATTTGATAGAGACCTTTGATAAATTACATTTTGATTGTGTACGAGTAGGCAAAGCCCGCGAAGATTTAGAACAATTGGAACCTGTACTCCGTAGTTCGCACATTGTAAGCATCGATATCAATGCGATACGATACAGCGATGCACCTGCCAACACACTCGGCTCGCCCAATGGATTCTACGGTGACGAAATGTGTAAACTCACTCGCTTTGCAGGTATGAGTACTACCTTGAGTAGTATGGGCATTTATGGTTACTTACCCGAACATGATCGTGAACATATCACCGCCAAATTATTGGCTCAAATGATTTGGTATTTTATAGATGGTGTACATGTATTGAAAAACGAATCGCCCCTCGAAGAGCTCGATCAGTTTATGGAATACCAAATTACATTTACCGACAACAATACGCTTTTTATTAAAAGTAAAAAGACCAATCGATGGTGGATGAAATTGCCCAATGGAAATTTTATACCTTGCTCGCACAAAGATTATATCACTGCTTGCAATAATGAAATACCTGAACGTTGGATGAGAGAGGTGGAGCGATTGGTGTAAATGTTGAATCATTATAAGTTCAACTAGTCGATGAAATATTTATTTTGATTTTCTACACATTACATGAAAAAGATAGATGTGATGATGAATATACTATTTAATAATTTGATAAATATCTAGGAAATAGAGTATATTTATATTATTAAATAACTGAAAAAAATGAAAAATGCATTCTACTTATTTATTATTATTTTTATTTTAATAAATAAAAAAGGAAT
>JBIIJQ010000118.1:0-4567 GCA_044233655.1 Chitinophagaceae bacterium
GTGATCAAGTATTTATTCCAAATGCATTTTCACCAAATGGAGATGGGAAAAATGATGTATTTAAAGTAACTACAAGTGCAGGAATTGAGTTGATACAGTTTGATGTATATGACAGATGGGGTAATAGAGTATGGAGTACCAATGACTTTAGAAGTGGTTGGGATGGGGTATATAGAGGTGTGGATCAATCCATGAATGTATTCTATTACGTATTTAGATATAAGTGTTTGACTGATGGAGAAAATTATATCAAGAAAGGTGATGTATTGATTGTTAGATAAAAGAAATTTTAAGGAAATGATTTGTAATAAGTATTTCTTAAAATGATTTCTAAAAATAAAAATATCAACCCGATTAACGCATAAGGAAAAAATAATTCTGCATGACGTTTGAAGCTATTGATTTCGATTTTTGTTTTTTCAAGATAGTCTATTTCTTTATATACCTTGTTTAATGAATTGTTGTCTGTAGCTCTAAAATATTTTCCGCCAGTTTCGCTTGATATTTTTTTCATTAAAACTTCATCAATTTGCACTGGCATTTGTTGCATAGATGTATTTCCAAATGCATCTTTAACTGGGTAAGAAGCAGTGCCCATGGTGCCAACGCCAATTGTATAAACTCGTATTTGATATGCTTTTGCTATCTCTAATGCAGTTATAGGGTCAATCAAGCCTGAGTTGTTGACGCCATCAGTAAGAAGTATGATTATTTTTGTTTTGGCTTTACTTGATCTTAATCTTTCAACAGCTGTAGCTAGTCCCATGCCTATTGCAGTTCCATCTTCTAATAAACCACTTTTAATATTTGACAATTGTTCTTTCAAAACATTTTGATCCGTGGTAAGAGGGCACTGTGTGAAACTTTCACCTGAAAAAATTACAAGACCAATGCGGTCAGTGGGTCTGTTTTCAATAAATTCTTTTGCTACTTTCTTGGCAGCTTCAATTCGATTAGGGTTGAAATCTTCTGCCAACATACTGCCTGAAATGTCCATACTAAGTACTATATCTAAACCTTCGCTCTTGATGGTTTCATTGATAGATGTACTTTGAGGCCGAGCAAGTGCAACTATTATAAATATCATTGCAAGTGCTCGTAGTATATTGAGAATAAAGCGAGATTTTATTTTAAACGAGGGAATGTTTTTTTTAAATCCTTTATCTGTGGAAATTAAAAAGGTAGTTTTATTTTTAGTTTTGGTACGATGTTGAAAATATAGAATAATTGGTATAAGCAACAGTAAAATAAGCAACTGAGGAAAAGCAAAAGTGATATGTTTGAAATCAAAAAATGACATTGTTGAAATTTATACGTTAGTTTGAGTGTTGATCATTGATGATTTAACTTTCTTATACGATGAGTGTATAAATTCTAGAGATTGCTCCATAGTTTGAATGTGATCTTGATCTTCGGGTTGACCTTTAGCAAACTTAACCATATCAGCTAATTGAAATAAGTCACGTAATTGTTGACGATAAGGGTTTAGTACTTTTTGTTTTTTTACTTGTTGAATAATTTCTGAAGTAGTTTTTTCAAAGCAATCAATATTAAATTGTTCTTCGAGATAAGTTCGTAATGTATCAGTTACTTCAGTATAATAAACTTTTTGTTGTTGATGTTGCCATAGTTTTTTCTCGTCAATTTGTAGTAAAGCTTTTAACGCTTTTTCATGAGGAAGTAATACGATTTCAGGTGTTTTAAATGCTTGTTTTTTGTTTTTTTCTCGTATCCTTTTTATGATTAACCAGCTTATTATTATTAATGCAATTAGTGCAAGGAATGCTATGCCAATATAGGTCAATAGCTGAGATAAAGGCATTTTTGCTGCTCGTATAGATGCAATGGGTCTGAATGGTTTGGATGTATCCACTGCCACTGTTTGAACTTGAACGATGATAGGCTTCGATTCTACTATGTATGGTGTGTCGCCTTGTATAGGCTGGACTTGGAATTGTAAAATAGGTATGGTCCATTGACCAGAATCAAACGATGTGATATTGTATACTTGTTTGAATTGTTGTAGGTCGCCTTGTATTAACGTGTCAGGTTTTTCTTTACTTATGAGTTCAAAATGATTAAACGTGTCATTAAGGATTGGAAATTGAATACGATGAGTAGATGGATTGAATTTAACTGTCAATTGCAATTTTATATTGTCGCCTATAGTAATGGATTGTTTGTCTATCGAGGATTCAATATTGATTTGTTGTGCAATCCCATGTTGAATGGCAAACAAGGATAAGAGAAAAAGAAAGACATTCTTCTTAAGCTTGAACAGGTTATATGTAAATTGAATAGTAGCCATTGATTATTTTCTACTTTTAAAAAAAACTTGTAATTTTTTTACGTAATCATCCGTAGTACAAATTGAAACAAATTGTGCTCCACTTTTTGCAAACGTATCTTTAGTAGATTTTAAATGCTCGTCAAAATAGGCCATATAATTTTTTCTGAATAGTTTATCTGAAGTATCAATCCAAGATGTTTCTTTTGTTTCCAAATCCTCGGTGAGCACGACACCAATATCGGGTATTTGTTGGTCAAGTGGATCGAATACATGAATGCCAATCATATCGTGTCGCTTGCCTGCAATTTGTAAAGCATCTTTATATGTTGGGCTGATATAATCTGAAAGTAAAAATGAAATAGTTCTTTTTTTCATGATTGAATTAAGAAATTTCAACGCTTCGGTTACATTTGTTTTTGCATTCAAATGTGGTTTGAGCGTTAGTAACTCGCGTATTATAAATAGGATATGTGATTTTCCTTTTTTGGGCGGTATGTATCGTTCTACTTTATCACTGAAAAATAATACGCCTACTTTGTCATTGTTTTGAATGGCGCTAAATGATAGTACAGCACATAATTCAGTAATTAAATCGCGCTTAGATTGTTGTTGAGTGCCAAAGAGTGAACTTGCACTGATATCGACCAACAGCATGAGGGTTAGCTCACGTTCTTCTTCAAATACTTTGATGAAGGGTGATTTAAATCGAGCTGTAACATTCCAATCTATATTTCTTACATCATCACCATAAGCATACTCTCTTACTTCGCTAAAGCTCATACCACGACCTTTAAAGGCACTATGATATTCGCCACTAAATATATGATTGGATAAACCTTTAGTTTTAATTTCTATTTTTCTTACTTTTTTTAGAATAGCATTTATTTCTTCATTCGATTCCAACTTTACATTGGATGGATTGAATGAAGTAGATTCAGTTTTTGAAACTGTATCGGAATGGGATGCTTTTTTATTTTTTAAAAATGAAATCAATTGTAATGGCAGAATTTGATTTAAAAAGATTAATAGGATTATTAAAAGGTACGTTGACTATGGTACTTCTACTGCATTGAGTATTTCACTAACAATCATTTCACTGGTCATATTTTCGGCTTCAGCCTCGTAGGTTATACCTACTCGATGGCGCATTACATCCATGCACACAGCTCTTACATCTTCGGGTATTACATAGCCTCTACGTTTGATAAAAGCATATGCCTTAGATGCTAGCGCAAGATTGATACTTGCTCGAGGTGAAGCGCCATAGCTGATGAGTGGTTTTAATTTGTTGAGTTTGTATTCTTCTGGCTGTCTTGTTGCAAAGACTATATCTAAAATATATTTTTCAATTTTTTCATCCATGTAGACTTCTCTTACTAGATTTCTAGCTTCAAGAATATCTGTAGTCGAGATGACTGGGTTGATTTTTGGTTGAGCATTTGGATTGATATTTTGACGAATGATCATACGCTCTTCTTCTTTTTCAGGGTATCCTACTACAATTTTTAGCATAAAGCGATCTACTTGAGCTTCAGGTAAAATGTATGTACCTTCTTGCTCAATAGGATTTTGAGTTGCTAAAACTAAAAATGGTTCCTCAAGTTTGTAGGTATTGTCACCAATAGTGATTTGCTTCTCTTGCATGGCTTCTAGTAAAGCACTTTGTACCTTGGCTGGAGCTCGATTAATTTCATCCGCCAAGATAAAATTTGCAAATATAGGGCCCTTACGAACCTGAAATTGATTGTCTTGTTGGTTGTAAATCATAGTACCAATCACATCGGCCGGTAATAAATCAGGGGTAAATTGAATTCTTGAAAATTTACCATTGATAGCTGTAGAAAGTGATTTAATTGCAAGTGTTTTGGCTAATCCAGGTACGCCTTCTAGTAATACATGGCCTTGAGCCAATAACCCAATAAGTAATCGTTCGAGCATGTATTTCTGACCTACAATGGATTTGTTCAATTCCAAATTTAGCATTTCGATAAATGCACTTTTTTGATTGATACGTTCGTTTAATTCGCGAATATCGATGGATGTATTCTCCATAATGATGACTTTTTTTTAGAAACCTCAAAATTAGAATTAGAATTGATGTTTGGGCGTTAAAGTTTTTCTAATTAAGGATAATGTTAATTTAATAATCAAATTATTATATTGTATTAATTGCATATCCGTATGTTTACCCATAGTTTTTTGCAATTGCTAGCGTTAACCTATCAAAGAGTCTGTTACCAAAGTATCTTCTGTTAAGTTTGTAACAAAATTCGTTTA
>JBIIJQ010000119.1:0-4494 GCA_044233655.1 Chitinophagaceae bacterium
GATGACAAGTAATTTGCACAATACCATAGAAAATAATTTTTATGAAATGAAATTTGTGCCTGAAAAAAACATCTTGCATTTTGAGAAAAAAATTGCAAGTACTGCCTTGCCTGGCGACTCACTCGCCATTGAATTGAAGGTGCTGGATTATAAAAATCAACCTGTTAAAAATGTAAATATTGCTGCTTATGCCATCAATAAAGCCTTTGCTGAGTATATACAAACACCGTATATTCATGTGCCAGCAAATTATCAAAATAAAATTGAAATTAATCCGATAGTAAGTAGAGATATCGTGTATTTGAAATCAGAGGTAAATAGTGGTAATTATCATTTGAACAATGAACATTTCAAACGATTCGATTTACGTAAAAATGAATTCTATCAATTAAAATATCCATTGAATGAATTGACAGAAATTCGAATTAAAAAACAACAGTCACATCCCGAGTATTCAATTGTACTCACAGTAAAAGATAATCTGTATACGCCACGTTATATTTTATTGGATGGTCAGCCAGTTTTTGTAAGTGATTTAGATAAGAGGGGCATTTCTTCGTTTGCTTCTACAGTAGGTAAACATAAGCTTACTTTCAGGTATTTTGACAAAACATACGAATTGAATAATTTAGAATTTCTAGCAAATACTAAACATGTGTTTGGAATTAATATTGATAGTGTTAAAAAAGTAGCTAGTCGTTTTGCAATCAACGATTCATTAACAATGTTGGAACCTACCGAACAAGAGAAGAAATTATTGTATAGTACTTTTTTATTGACCAATACATTTAATGCTGATTCAGTTAAAATTGTTTCAAACGATTTGAATTATAAGAAACAGTATGCTGGTACATATGAAATCCCTCGTTTGAATATTGATGGTGAAACTTATTTTGTGCAAGGGCCATTTACTGCCAATAGTAATGTGACAATGAATGTAAATGGGATAACATTTTATTTAAAAACAGGTATTGAAACAGTGTATCATTACGATGATGTATTGAAAGAATTTGTGCCAAAACCCTTGGGTGGAATCAAAGGAGCTTTTTTGCATTTTTCAGAAAATCCATTGCAACTATATGCTTTAAATTCGTTGTTAGTGCCTGATACTATTGTCCCACAGCCTATATCAGCTCCGCTTAAATTCAAGCCCGAAACCGTCAATGCATTGCAACCGAAGGAGGAAGAAAATTTTTATCAAAACTATCTATCCAATAAAGGTGGAGATTATTGTCAAATGATCATTGATAATAAAAACGATACCAACTTTGTAAAGTCAATGTGGATCATTAGTAAAAAGAATTTTGAAGCATGTGATTATATACAGCAAGTTGGAAAACAGCGCAAGCAAATAGTACGACGTAGTCTTGATGAACCATTTGATGTGTATTTGTTTTTTAATAAAGATCGTATGGCGATATTGAAAGATATAAAACAAAGCAAACAAAATGAATTTTATATCAATCCACAATTTATTCAAACTGTTCCATTTAATAAAGATTTAATTATTGAACCTTTAAAGATTTATACAGAATTAAATGCAGTGCCATTGCTACCTTTTTACGATGCACCTTTTGAATCAAAGGAACGGATTAAACAAATTGACAAACCAAGGAATAATTTGTATATACATGGTATGATTACCGACGATATTCAAATGCCTTTGAATGGAGCTTTGGTTTTTGTAGAGTTGAATGGTAAGTATAAATACGGTGCTGTTACCAACGAGAATGGCTTGTTTGAATTATTGGACTTAATGCCTGCAACTTATCAGATAAAAATTTATCATCCCGGTTATAAAATTTTACATTTCGAACCAATGTTTTTTGATGGGAATAAAGAATATGAAATAAATAGCAGTTTGCCCTCCAAAGAGTTATATCATCCAATGTTTGAAGTCATCCAATCCGATTTTAGAATGATGGCATTTGTGAAGCAAGAACAAGCTGATATACTTAAATTGAGTGTACATGAAAAAGAAACAAGGACGCAATTGGATAATGTAAAAGCTACATTACTCTATCAAGGCCAAATCGTAGGGACCTATACCTTGAATCGTACAAATTTCGAAATTCCATTTCCACAAGCAATGAAAGGTAGACTTTATTCTATTGAACTTAGTAAGCCAGGTTATACAACATTGAGGTTAAATAATATTGAATTTAAATCGAATTATACCTATGTTATTGAGTCTTTTTTAGGATTAGAAAAAAAGGAACTACTCAAACAAAAAGAGTATGATCTGAACATGGAATTTAGATTGCCTGAAATAGAAGAAGAAGTAGTGTTAAAGAAAAAAGGATATGTAAAGCATGAAAAGGAAAACATGAATAATAACCCTGGAGAACTTACATCTGAAATTTTTGGTCGAATTCTAGACCAAATTGATCAGCCTTTAGATTATGCTTCAGTTCAATTATTTAAGGGAGGTAATTTATTTACAAGAGCTAAATCAAATGAAAATGGAGAGTTTAGAATTAAACCTATTCCTAAAGGAACCTATTCAATTAAAGTAAGTTATCTTGGATTTAAACCATTTGAACTTACAAACTTTAAAGTTGAATCTGATAAAAGTATTAATATTAATATTGTTTTAGAAAAGAAAGAGAATAATGGAACAAAAGGGGATATATTAATTAAGGAATATAAATCGAAATTAATTGAATCGTCAGATCCTGGAAAGAGAGTCGTTTCGAGTGAGCAAATACGTTACGCAAGTCCAGTTTCAACGAGTGATTTGGCATCTACAGAGGAAGGTGTATATCAACGTAAAGCGGGTGATAATAGCTTAAATTTAGGAGGTGATAGAATAAGTGCTACTAGTTATACTGTGAGTGGTAGTATGCTTTCTGGTGTTACCACCACTAACCTTGAATCGGAAAAGAGCCGGCAAACAAAGCCATATTTTGCTGATTCTATATTAATAGATCAAGTAATGGCAAACTCGAATACATCCACCATACGGAAACAATTCAATGATGTTGGATATTGGAAGCCTAATATGATTACCAATAAACAAGGAACTACTGCCTTCACTGTAAAATTGCCTGATAATATTACGTCGTGGAAATCATATATGATAGGCGTTGGAAGAAAATGGATGCATGGAATAGATTCTGCAGAAACGAATGTATATAAACCATTGCAAACAATCTGTTTGGTACCTTCTTATTTATATAAAAATGATAAACTTGAAGCCAAGATAAAATATCAGAACCTTACAAAAAATCCTTTGAAAATAGTATCAAAGGTATTGATCAATGGGAAAGAGATGGTTATTAAGAATGTTGATATCAACAACACCTATATGGATAGTATTATGATTGAAGCCAATCAAAGAGATACCATTGCATTTGAAGGTGGGCTAGTTTATAAAGACAAATACAAGGATTTTGAACATTATGATATTCCAATATTATCATCTGCAATGAAATATCATTCGAATCAAAGTCTTCGCATGGAAAAAGATTCAACTTATCAAATTCTTATAGAACCTAATACAAAAGGAACAATCGTATTTAATAATACATTGTATGAAAAAGTAGTAGAGATTGTTGATGAGCTTAATCGATATGAATACGGATGTGTTGAGCAAACGGCTTCGAAATTGTCAGCAGTATTAGTAAAGCATAAAATTCAACAAAAATTAAAAATCAAATCATCAACTACCAAAGAGGTCAATACATTGATGGCTCGACTTGCAGATATGCAAAATATAGATGGTAGTTTTGGATGGTGGCGTGGCAAGGGTACTAGTGATCGAATGACGATTTATTGCATGGAAATTACATTGGATGCTATGCGAAATGGATACCAAAATAATGTATTTAATGCATGTAAGGAATATATAATACAACATTTTTCTGCCATGAGTCAATCAGATAAAATCTATGCAGTGAATGTATTTATCAATGCTGGATATACGACCACCTCTATTATGAATGAGTACGCAAATCTGAATACAGAATTTCTCAAAACAACTGATAAGCTTTATTATACTCAAAACAAATTGGCATTGAAACAAGAAGTAAAGAAAGAAGATTTATATGCCTTGTTTTTAGAAATGAACTCTAGTGTAAATAAACCGTATATTGATAATTTCTTTTACGATACCAAAGCGGATTTGTTTAAAGCCTATTCATTATTTAAGAATACAACATTTGCAAGTGAATTTATTGATCAATTCAAAAAGAAATTGGTGAATGGACAGTTTGAGAAAAATTTAAATACATTCTCTAAAGCTAAGATGATCGAAGCATTGATGTTGGATGCAATGTCTGATACATCAAAACCAATACAATCTAAATTGATAATAAATGATACAACGAAAATATCAACGTTTCCGTATCGAATTAATATCGCGCATTCTACATATAAAATTATGCATAAAGGTGGTGATGTTTTTTTAAATACATCTGAGGAGCATTTCGATGAGAATCCTTCTATTCATGATTCGGTTTTTGCTATTTCTACTTCGTTCAAACAAAACGGTAA
>JBIIJQ010000067.1:0-16788 GCA_044233655.1 Chitinophagaceae bacterium
GATCATCACTTAAGGTAACCAAATTTGTAACAACAGGTGGAGCAACAAATGGAATTTGTGAATATGCGTAGGTTACACCTGGTGCAACACTGACCGAATAACCAATGGTATGTGTACCAGGGCCTGCGATAGCAGCATTAAAGGTGTTCCCAACTATACCAGATCCTGTAAAAGTTCCTCCAGGGGTAGTTGGATTTAATAAAATAGATGGATTTGAAGTACACATCGGACTAGTGAGTCCTGTAAACGAAGAGTCACAAGGAGCTTGGGCAAATCCATTAAAAGAAAAGAAGATACCAATCAAGGTATACAACACAACTTTAAACATGGAGCTTGTTTTACCAGCTTTTTCAAACAAGGGTCTTTTTTTGTTCATAAATGGAGCTTTTAAAATTAAAGGATAATTGAATGAGAGTTTAAGAAGTGAAAGTAAGACTTTATTTGCATTCAAAAAAATAATAATCAATATTTCTTATAGGGTATTGGGTGTTTTAAATAGGTTCGAGTAATTATTGACTAATGAAGGGAAGGAATTGTCAACGTATGTTATATTTGGCACGGTATTCACTATATTGTTTATTAGAAATTTTAACGAAATGCTAAAAAAATACCTGTTGTTTTTACTTTTAATCAAGGTGTCAACCTTATTTGCCCAAGTACCACAAAAATTTAACTACCAAGGCATAGCCCGTGATACCAAAGGAAATCCGATGGCACAACAACGCTTGACCATTAAACTAGCTGTAATGCCAACAGTTGATGCGACTATAGGCGAGTACGAAGAAATTCAAACTGTTACTACCAATGAATTTGGCTTATATACATTGCAAATAGGCAATGGTATACCCATGACCGGTGAAATGAAAGCTGTAAAATGGGAAACAGGTAACAAGTATATTAAGGTAGCTATTGATCCTAAGGGAGGCAACGACTTTGTTGAAGCAGGTACAAATCAACTACTGAGTGTGCCCTATGCTATCTATGCTGATAAGGCTGGTATGGCAAAAACTGCTGGA
The DNA here is from genome assembly GCA_044233655.1 of Chitinophagaceae bacterium. Lineage (GTDB taxonomy): Bacteria > Bacteroidota > Bacteroidia > Chitinophagales > Chitinophagaceae > OLB11. The sequence goes on from JBIIJQ010000067.1 coordinate 1,017, forward strand.
AGTGATCGCACAGGCGCTGTGAATTCAGCGGCAGGACACGTAGCAGGTGATGCCAATTATCTTTCAAAATTTACTGCATTGAATACAATTGGGAAGTCGCAAATATATGATAATGGGACATCTGTTGGAATTGGGACTACATCACCTACAGGTAAGTTTCATGTAAATACTAATTCGGCAAGTGTAATCGAATTAGTAAGAATGCGAAATTCTAATTCTGCAGGTGCAGGGCGATTTACAATGTATGGTGACCTTACTACAAGTTACGCTACATTTAGCAAGTATGGTTCTACTTACTCAGGTGGATATACCGGTATATCTACCTTGTTTCCCTATGCAAATTTATTAGCCTTTGGTAATAATAATGGAGGTTTTTTATTAAGTAATTCAGGTAATATTGGCTTAAGTATTTTAAAAGCAGGCACCTCAAACTTGAAGTTTTATTCCGATTTTAACTCAGGCTATATAGGCATTGGGGGGTAATGTAAATCCTGCAGCGAAAGTTCATTTTAATACATCTGCAACGAATGATACAATTAAATTTTCGAATTCAATAACAGGTCATGCTATAAGTGATGGTACTGAGATTAGAACAACTGGAAACAATACAAGAATCATCAATAGAGAAAATGCCTTTTTATTATTGGGAACCAATAATACTGACCGATTGTCAATAACTGGTGCAGGAAATATAGGAATAGGAATAATCACTCCCAATTATTTGTTGGATGTAAAAGGCGATAGTTCTACAGTTTCAAATGTAAATGGAACTGGTACTCTTCATTCAACAGGTATATTTCGTTCGGAATATACAGGTAATGTGGCTGATGATCATATAGCCATTATGGGACGAAGCGTACCCTCATTGACAGATAATCATGGAATAGGTGTTTATGCAGAAGGTGGATATATAGGTATCAATGGATTTGCTAAATGTGCAAGTGCGTTGTCGGTTTTTGGATCAATGAATGAATCATATAGTAGAGGAGAAACATATGGTACTTATTCAGTAGCACAATCAGATACTACTACTAAAGGAGGATTGAAATATGGTCTTTTTGCAAATGCTGCTGGTGGTAATAGCAACTTTGGAGTTTATGGAACAGTAGATACTAGTGGAGCACCTACAACATCATATGCAGGATATTTTGACGGGAAAACTCAAGTGGTTGGCAATTTGAACGTTACTGGTAACTTAAGTAAAGGCGCAGGTACTTTTAAAATTGACCATCCATTAGATCCTGAAAATAAATACTTATATCACAGTTTTGTGGAAAGTCCTGATATGATGAATGTATACAATGGAAACTGTGTTACAAATGCCAATGGGGAATTTATCGTGGAATTGCCATCTTATTTTAAGCACTAAATAAAGATTTTAGATATCAACTCACTTGTATTGGGCAACCTGCCATGGTATGGGTGGAAAAGAAAATTAATAATAATCATTTTGTAATAAAATCTGACAAACCCAATGTAGAGATAAGTTGGCAGGTGACAGGTGTTCGTCAGGATCCGTATGCTAATAATCATAGGGTTGTCGCAGAAGTAGAAAAAGAAACAGAAAATAAAGGGAAATACCTTCATCCAACAGACTTTAAACAAGATGAACAAAAAGGGATTTATTACAAAAAATCTCAAATGCCAGAAAGAAGAACAATAATCAGATAGAGAAGTAGTTAATAATTTGTGTAAATATTGATGACCTACAAGAAATATCAATGTTAAACATACATTTGCACTCAAATAAAGAAAAAATGTCAAATATTACGTTTACGATGATTAAACCCGATGCAGTGAAAGCTGAGCATATCGGAGCAATTTTAGAAAAAATCAATGCTGCTGGATTCAGAATTAAAGCAATGAAAATGACCAAGTTAAGCGCTGAGAAAGCAGGTCAATTTTACGAAGTGCACAAAGAAAGACCTTTCTATGGCGAATTATGTGAGTTTATGAGTAGCGGTCTTATCGTTGCAGCTATTTTAGAAAAAGATAATGCAGTTGCTGATTTTAGAACCTTGATTGGGGCTACTAATCCTGCTGATGCAGCTGAAGGTACTATTCGTAAGCAATTTGCCAAGAGTTTGGGAGAAAATGCAATTCACGGAAGTGATAGTGATGAAAATGCGTTGATTGAAGGAAACTTTTTCTTTTCTAAATTGGAGCAATTTTAATTAATAAAATAAGTTTAAAAAAGGGTTGCAAAGCAACCCTTTTTTTATGCAATTATTTTACTGATTTCTTGATCATATTCATTCATCCATGAATATAAGTTTGATATAAAATGATCGTTAATTATATTAGTTTCAAAATCACCAGCAAGCATTATTTTTTCCAATAATTTATCTTGAGCCTTTTGAGCACTTAATGCAAAATGATAAGATGTATGTGAAAAAGAAACCATTTCATAAACAGAATTGAAACGATTTGGAAAAAGTTTACCTAATTCTTTTTCAATTTTTTTACGCATTAAAAAATCAGGGTCGGCAATCAAATCGCGCATCTCTATAAAATTTTGAAGAGCAAGGTCAGCAACAGCATCTCCATTCTTTTTTCGCGCGCTTTGATACAAAGAAAACAATGTTGCCCATGATTCGTTTGGATGCTTGTCCAATAGTTCAATAAATATTCTGCAATCTTCAAAGCCTGCATTCATGCCTTGTCCGTAGAATGGAACTATTGCATGTGCGGCATCACCGATAAGCATATTTTTCCCTTCATGTACCCACGGTGAACATTTTACAGTTACAAGTGAAGAGCTAGGATTGTTGAAAAATTCATCTATTAAATTGGGCATTAATAAGAGGGCATCAGGAAAATGCAAATTAAAAAATTGATGAACTTCTTCATGTGTTTTTAATTTTTCAAACGATGTTTCTCCTTCAAAAGGAAAGAAAAGAGTGCATGTAAACGAACCGTCATTATTGGGTAGAGCAATCAACATGAAATTTTTTCTAGGCCATATATGAAGGGCTTCTTTTTCCATTAAAAAAGAACCGCCTTCTCCAGCAGGTATTGTTAATTCTTTATAGCCTTGTTCAATATAAAATTGGTTATAGTTGTATCGATCTTTTTTTAAATAAGCATTACGAAGTGATGAAAATGCGCCATCGGCTGCAATAATAATTTCATGATCATTATAACTTGTTTTTTCACCATTAGAATGTTCGATGATAATATTATTTAAATTGATATCTACATCAGCAATCCGTTGATCAAAATGGATTTCAACACCTTCCTTTTCAGCTAAGGTCATTAATTTTCTATTCAATTCTCCTCTGCTTATTGAATAGATAGCTTCATTGTTTTTGCCGTATTGCTGAAAAGGGGCCGATCCATCTAAATTATGAATTTTTCTGCCATACATTGGAATTGCGATTTCTTCAATATCATTTTTCAATCCAGCTAATTCGAGTCCAGCCCAGCCTCTGACACTCATAGCTAAATTGATAGATCGGCCAGCAGATAAAAGGGCTTTTCGCATATCTGCTCTACGTTCGAAAATAGTTACTTTGTATCCCCTTTTTTGAAGTAAAATGGCTAGAAGGGAGCCTACTAAGCCTGCTCCTAAGATTGTAATTTTTTTATTCATATTAATACTTTCGTTCGGTAGTGTAATTTACCAATTTGATAAGATATTGCTTTGCTTCATTATCGGGAAATTGATTCAATATCTCGAATGCATCGCGAATATACTCATCCATTTTTTCTTCAGCATATTTGATTCCTCTATGATTGATAACGGTTTCTATGATGAAACTAATTTCATTTTTCTTTTTATTAGCATTTTTGAAAATATTAATAATTTTTGATTTAGTAGCTTTATCGCAATTATTAAGGGTATATATCAAAGGAAGCGTCATTTTCTTTTCTTTAATATCATTACCAGTTGGCTTGCCTACATCCTCTTTGCCATAATCAAACAAATCGTCTTTTATTTGAAAAGCAATTCCTACTTTTTCTCCAAATTTTTGCAATAAGGCAGTTTCCTCTTCATTTTCGTTGACAGAAAAAGCCCCAGCTCCGCAAGCAGAAGAAATTAATGAAGCAGTCTTGCAACGTATTATATTAAAATAAATATCTTCTGTAATATCTAATTTTCGAGCTTTTTCAGCTTGTAAGAGTTCGCCTTCACTCATTTCTTTCACAGCAGTGGCTAAAATTTCAAGAATTCTGAAATCTTTGTTGTTTAATGATAGTAAAAGTCCTTTTGAAAGTAGGTAATCTCCCACCAACACAGCGATTTTATTCTTCCAGAGTGCGTTGATTGAAAAAAAACCTCGTCGTTTGCTTGAATCATCTACCACATCATCATGCACTAAAGTTGCGGTATGTAACAGCTCAATAAGTGAAGCAGCTCGGAATGTTTTATCATTTATTTGGCCACATAATTTGGCGGAAAGTATTACAAACATTGGTCTTAGCTGCTTTCCTTTCGTCTTAACAATATACTTCATTATTTTGTCCAATAATGACACATTACTCTCAACAGCTTTGTTAAATGTTGACTCAAATTCTTTGAGCTCAAATTGTAGGTATTTTTTAATCTCTTGCATCCTGTAACACAATGATAACAAGGATAATTATATTTATAAACAAATTACTCGAATTTAATTTTTTTTGTGAAAATATTATATATTTGCACCTTGTTAATAAAAATAAAAAAAATATGTCACGCAAAAAGTACCTACTTACAATTCTGACTGTCGTTATGGCTTTGTTTTCTAACTCCTCATTTGCACAAGATGAGACGAGTGGTGGTTCAAATGTATATCGCGGAGCAGGATATGATGTTTTAGATACATCATTAATTCCAACAAAAAGAATGGATCAACAAAGAGATTTTCTTACTAATCAGTATGATTTCCCGTCTAAACCTCGTAATCAATGGGAACTAGGTATAAGTTTCGGCAATTTTTCTGTTTCTGGCGACGTTCGTTCTAAGAACATGTTTACTGCTAAGAATCCTGGTCAAACTTTAGGTTTTGGTGTTCATTTGCGTAAAGCTTGGGGATATATTATTTCAACTCGTTTGCAATTCTTGCACGGGACAGCTTCAGGTTTTAACTGGCAACCATCTACAGGTTATGCAGATCATGGAGGAAATCCTTGGAACAGTTATTATAAAATTCCAGGCTATTCTGCAGGAAATGAAGTGTTTTATAACTACAAAACTAATATTAGTGAACTTTCTTTTCAATTAGTCGCTTCATTAAATAATGTGAAATTCCACAAAGCGAGAAATAAAGCTAGTTTATATGCTTTAGCAGGTATAGGTGGAAGTTTGTATGATACTTGGGTTGATGCCAAAAACGCAACTGGTAAAAATTATGATTTTACAAAAATTGTTTATAAGAATTATGCTGCAGACCAACCAAGTTGGAATAATGAGTATAAATCTCGTAAAGCAAAGAATACTGATTTGAAAAATTTATTTGATGGTAAGTATGAGTCAAGAGCTGAGCGTCATGACAATCGACCTTGGTTTGGTAAAGAAAAAACATATAGAACTATTTTAACTGCTGGTTTAGGTATGCAATTTAAATTAGGTCGTAAAATTTCGTTATCAATTGAAGATAAATGGTCTTATACAAATGATGACTTAGTTGATGGTCAACGTTGGCAAGAATGGCCTAACCCAGGCAATGGTGGTTCAGCTATGACACGTGATTTTGATACATACAACTATCTTTCAATTGGTCTTAACTTACATTTAGGTGGTAAATCAGTAGAACCATTGTGGTGGATGAATCCATTGGATTATGGTTATACAGAAATGAAACGTCCTAGAACTGGTGGTAATTGTGATTCTGATTCTGATGGTGATGGTGTTTCTGATTGTTTCGATCGTTGCCCAGATACTCCAGCAGGTGTTGCAGTTGATACGCATGGTTGTCCTATCGATACAGATGGTGATGGTGTACCTGATTTCAAAGACAAACAATTGATTACTCCTACAGAATGTCAACCTTCAGATGCTGATGGTATTGGTAATTGTCCTGATCCTGAGTGTTGTAAAAACGGACCAGTGAAAGCTGGTTGTGGAAACATCTCATCTGGTGCTATCTCTTTCCCTTTAGGAGCTACAAAACTTGGAAGTGGTTCAATGAGCACATTGAGCAAATTGTCTAATGCTATGAGAGCTAACCCTACATGTAAAGTTGTAGTAATGGGTAATGGTAGCGGAAGCAAAATGGAACAACAACGTTCATGGGATCGTGTAAATGCTGTTATCAACTATATGGTAGATAATCAAGGTATTGACAGAGATCGTTTCATATTCCAATATGGTCAAAGCGGAGATGCTAATTCAGTAAATTATCGTTCTGCTGGTGAAGGAGAAGAAGGACCATCTAATATGCCTCCTCCGTTCCCTAACTTAAGAAGAAACTAATTTATTAGTTACTAATATAACAAAAAGAGGTGTCAAATTTGACACCTCTTTTTGTATTTAGAATAAAAATTAGATAGTTCTAAAACCCAGATTCAGCTTCGAAGAAAAATCGGGGTTGAAGGGATTAAGTAGTTGTAATTCAACATTTTTATCCAAATTAAAAACAACTACTAAATTGGAGTAACAACAACGAACATGCTAGAATTTTAGTAACTAAAATCCTATCTCGCAATTTGGGTTAAATACAAATCAAAATACATCTACAAAAATTTGTAGCTTCGAAATAATGGTATACATTTGCACTCCAATTGAAAATTAGCTGCGGGCGTGGCGAAATTGGTAGACGCGCTAGACTTAGGATCTAGTGTCTTTGACATGGGGGTTCGAGTCCCTCCGCCCGCACCCAAAAAGCCCACATTGTGGGCTTTTTAAACAAATAGAATATTTTAAACAACTAAACGTCCTAAAAAAATGGCAACTGTTACACAAGAAAACATTGGTATTCAACACGAAAAAATCACAATTCATCTGCCAAAAGAAGATTATTTACCTTCTTTTGAAAAAGCATTAAAGCAATATTCTAAAAACGCATCCATTCCTGGTTTTAGAAAAGGAATGGTGCCTGTAGGAATGATAAAGAAACAATACGGTCAATCTGTTTTTAATGATGAAGTATTGAGAACTGCTGGAACTAAATTGGAGGAACATTTGATTTCAACAAAAGCTGAAATATTTGCACGTCCAATTCCATCAGCAAGTCAGGAAAATATTAAATTTGATATGAATAATCCTCAGGATTTAACATTTGAATTTGAAATAGGTACAAGACCTGATTTTACAATTCCATTGCTTAGTGGTAAAGAAACCATGCCTTTTCACAAAATCATAGTGACTGATGAAATGTTGCAAGAGGAAATCGAAAAATTGCAATATAAGGCAGGGAATATGACTGATCCTGAGGAAGTGACAGGAGAAGATAATGTATTGAATGTTGTATTTCAAGAAATAGATGAAAATGGAAATGAAATTGAAAATGGAATAAAAAAAGACAACTCTTTGTTGGTTAAATATTTCGCACCTTCTATTCAAGAAAGTTTGACTGGTAAAAAAATGAATGACTCTATTGAGTTTTCATTAAATGATACATTTGATGAAAAGTTATTGCCTGCAATTTTAAAGGATTTGGATCTTGATCCAATGGATGAAGCAGCTAAAATGAAGCGATTCAAAATGATAATAACGAAAGTAGGGTTAGTAGAGAAAGCTGTTTTAAATCAAGAAATGTTTGAAAAAATTTATCCTAGTAGAAATATTGAAACTGAAGATCAATTTAAAGCTGAATTAAAATCAGAAATACAACAATATTGGAATATTCAATCTAGAAATCGATTGCATAATGAATTATTTGAACGATTGGTACATGAAACACCTATTAATATACCAGTTGAATTTTTAAAGCGATGGATGAGTGTAGGTGGTGAAACGTACAAATCTCCTGAGACAGTAGATAAAGAATTTGGTGGATTTGAACATCAATTGCGTTGGCAATTAATTTCAGATAAGTTAATTGACGAAAACAAGTTGCAAGTAACTAATACAGAACTTGAAGATGCAGCTAAAGCACAAATAATGAGTTATTTTGGTCAAATGGGAAGTATGCCTACAATGGACGCTGAGTGGGTAGATCCGTTTATCAAAAAGCAATTAGCGGATAAGAAATTTACTGATGAGTTACACAATAAAATCATCACTGATAAATTATTTGTTCAATTAGAGAACATGATTAATATACAAGAACAAGAAGTTGGTTTAGAAGAATTTTCGAAATTACCAACCGCTCATCATCATCATCATTAATCGTATAACATAATTTAATTTCACAAAAATTTACCACCTTTCATAAGGTGGTTTTTTTATATTTACATCAATAATGCCAATATATGAAATCAACTTTTTTTCTTTTACTTATTTTTTCTTTCAGTCAATTATACGCCCAAAAGGTTGACCTGAGAAAAGAAATTGTATATTCCGATAAAGATCCAATATGTAAATTTCTCACTATAGGAACTATTACAAATCAAGCGTATACAATTAAAAGTATGCAGGACGAAGAATTGATATTAATAGATCAGTCCCAATTAAGAAATGCTGAAGGTAATATACTTCTTCGTTTTATGTTTGCTGATATGCCTAATAAAGAAGCTTTTATGCCAATTGAATTTGGATTTAAAAAACAATTAGCTCGTCTTATTGTAACCTACAATTTAATTGAAAATGGGAAATTAAATGTAAAGGGTGTAGACCGTTTTTGTAGAAATTATAATGGTTATTTAAAATCAAATAAATTGCCTGTTTCTGAGCCAAGTTTAACTCCAGAAATAACTAAATCAAATTCTGATAAAAACGAAAATAAAAATGAAGAGATAAAGGACGACTTAGTTCAATCGAATGAATTAATAAAGGATTCTGTAAAAACTGAAATTGCAGTTGATAGAGATAAAGAATATGATTATCCAATTATAGAACGAGATGCTGATCAACCTATCTTTTTAAGTGGAACAACTATAAGGCAGGATTTTAAAGATATTGGTACTTATTCTGCACAAACAATTACTACTAATAATGTAGATGGATATCAAATTATTATTAAAGATATCAATGGTATTAAAGTAGCAGAGGCTAATTATGCTAATGGAGAAGGTGAATGTGATTTATTAACGATGAAGGATGAAAAAAGAAGAAGAGTGACTATACCTAAAGCCGATGTTTATAGTGTAGTGAAAGATGTCGTAAGTAAGTTATCTTATTTACTTTATTTATAAATTTCGTAATTTATCTAATTAGAAATAAATCACCTTTCAATGTATACTCTTTGCCAGTTGATAAACATGTATATTGAATTAAATAAAAATAGGTCCCTATAGTTGCTTCAATTCCTTTTGTATTCCCATTCCAACTATCATTGATATTTTGAGCTGTAAATACTGCTTGGCCCCAACGATTATAAACTATGAATTTTTTTAAATCGATACCAAATGGATTAATAATTTTAAATTCATCGTTTCGTAAATCATTGTTTGGAGAAAATGCATTTGGTACAAATACATTTTCGCAACAAGCAATCTCAGGAACTCTATAATTGCCAGTTACAAAACAATTGTTTTGGTCATAAATTTGATATGAATATTCACCAGTTTGATTGATTTGAAATAAACCTGTACTGTTTGATATTGAGTTAGTAGAAAGTGTGTATGTTTTAATTCCAGTTCCTCCAGTACATTCTATTTGTAATGTACCTACTAAATCTTGACCACATCCATTGCTAATGTATTTAATATTAGTTACAACCATTTTTTCAGGCTCTAAGACTTGTATCACAGTTGTATTAGAACAACCATTAATATCTACTACAGTAATGGTGTATATTGAACCACTTAATGAATTGAAATTGCCATCTGAAGAAACTTGATTGGTAGGAGATAAAGTGTATGTATCAATTGTAGAATTGCTGGTGGCTGATACACTGATAGATCCATCATTTAATCCATGACAAGTTACATTTGAAGCTGTGGTAGTTTGAATACTAGGAGCATTCGGATTTAGTAAAGTAACTGAAGAAGTAGTGGTACAATTATTAGCATCTTTTACAGTAATAGTATATGTGTTGGAAGTCATGCTACCAATAGTATTTGATGTGCTAAATATACCTCCAATAGAAAACAATAATGTGCCAGTTCCTCCATTTGCAATTACGGTCACCTCTCCATTATTCGTTGGATTACAGCTAGGTTGTTTTACATTAATTGAATTAATTATAATTTGTGTAGGTTGGGTTATGGTAGTAGTAGAAGACGCCGTGCAATTATTTACATCTGAAACTACAATTGTATAAGTGCCAATAGTTAAATTATTAAAAAGGCCAATTGTATTTGATAGAGCTCCAGGATTTAGAGTGTAATTTAATATTCCAGTGCCACCACTACTTATTACATTGATGATGCCATTTTGAGCATTGAAGCAATTGATGTTAGTAGTATTCACTGAATTAATAAGTAATGGATTTGGTTGGACGATTGAAACAATAGTAGAAAGTGAACAGTTATTTGCATCAGATACTACGATTGTATATGTTCCAATATTTAAGTTTGTAAAAAGCCCACTTGTATTTGTATTATTTCCTGGATTTAAAGTATATGATAATACACCTGTGCCGCCATTAGCAGCTGCTGTTATTTGCCCATTTTGATTGCCATTGCATGTAATTGGAATGCTTGTAACATTTGCCCAACTAATTGCTGATGGATTAATGAGGGTAATTGATTCAGTTATGGAACAACCAGCTGCATCTGAAGTTGTAACCGTATATGTATTAGCATTTAAGTTATTAAAAAATCCGGAAGAATTTGAAGTGCCACCTGGTTGTAAAAGTTGATTAATTGCACCTATACCACCAGATACTATCGTAGTGATCGATCCATTACTTGCGTTATTACATGTAGGATTGATAGCAGTCAACGTTGAATTGATAGTTGTAATACTTTGAATAATAGTAGAAGGTTGATTACAAGGTCCGCTAACAGTTAATGTCACATTGTAAGTGCCTGGAGATGAAAATACATGCACTGGATTGGCAACATTACTTGTGTTCGACGCTCCAGAAACTGGGTCGCCAAAATTCCAAGAGAATAAAGAAGGGCAAAGTGCTGATGTATTGGTAAATTGATATCCAAGCTGAGTAGCATTGCACGCATATGTGAAATTGGCATTATTAGCCGGAGCTTCTCCAATGGTAATATCATCGAATGCAAAGCCATCAAAATCGTTGCAAATTGTGCCAGCACCAAATGCAAATCGAAACTGAACATTTGGTTCACCTGCCAGGTTAGACATGCAATGTTGTGCAACTACCCAGCCGCCACTACCATTGCCTCCAAAACATCCACCTGTAGTAGGCAATATAGTACCAGCCCAACCAGGTTTAGGGTTTGCTAGTGTATTCAATGCATTAATATTGCTTTGGTTAAACCAATTTTCATTGAGGCAATTTATAGGGTCAGCACTTGTTCCCACATTATTCCATGTAGCACCACTATTGAGTGAATATTGAAATATTGTACCATCATATTGATTTTCTCCTTCCCAATATACTTTCACCTTTACATGTGGATTTTGAATATTAGTAAAATCAAAACAAGGACTAGTTACATATGACCGTTGACCATAACTATAAAAAGAACCTGATGTGCCGCCAGTCATCCAGCATTTGGTTCCGCTTCCAGCAGTTTGAATAAAGTTTTTAGACGGTGTTCCCCAAGCCCAATCATTACTTGTACCACCACTAGTCCAACCGGATAGTCCAGCTTCGAAACTTTCGTTATATGGAAAAGTATTTACAAATGAACCACATTGTGAAAATGACGAATAGTAAGAGATAAAAAGTAAGGATAAAATAAATAGAGCTCTTTGCATAGGATTTTCAAATTCAGTTCAACTTGCAAAGCTAATATAATTAAGCCAAGTATATGTCATTGTATACTAATTGGAAACAATAAAATAACCTGTTATACATTTATTTTCAACAACTTAGTTACAATCTTATCGATTGGAAGATCCACGTCATCTTCGTTCAATTCATTTAAATTTTTCCAACGAAAATGGACTTCTTCATGTCCCACATAAGTGTAATCTTTAGGAATGAATTTAAAATCTATGGAAGGATAGGTAATTGGTTTGATAAAATAATAGATACTGATGATTTGTGTATCACTATGAAATGCAGATGGTTGATAAAAATCTGTAGTGTAAAAATGCTTCAATACTTCGATAGGTGTATTCATTTCTTCTATCCATTCGCGTTTGAGGCAATCAATAGTGCCTTCTCCATATTCCATTCCTCCACCCGGAAACTTAGTAAATTCAAAATCACCTATTCTTTCATCGCTTAAAAGAATTTGATTTGATTCGTTGATCCAAATTCCATAGACACGTATGTTAAAACCTTTTTTATACATACTCTAAGATAAAAAAATATTATTTACGAGAGTTCTTTATTTTTGAACTTCGATGTTCACCCACAAAAATGATATTTTACTTACACCCATTGAATACCTGAAAGGTGTTGGCCCACATCGTGGAGAAGTACTTCGGAAAGAATTAGAAATTCATACATTTGGCGATTTGCTTACACATTATCCATTTAGATATATGGATAGAAGCAGCTTCGTAAAAGTAAATCTGATTCCTGAAGATGGTGCTTATGTGCAAATTATTGGAAAAATTACATTTTCAGAAATAGTTGGGACAGGAAGAGGACGAAGGCTTGTAGCGACATTCAAAGATGAAACGGGCATGCTTGAACTTGTTTGGTTTCAAGGCATTTCTTGGATGGAAAAAGTAGTTGCCAATGGAGGGCTTTTTTTAGTATATGGTAAAGCTGTTCGTTTTAATGGATATTGGAGTATGACTCATCCTGATATGGATAAACTCGAAAGTTTGTCCCTTGATCAGTTTCCTAATTTTCAACCTGTTTATTCTTCTACCGAAAAGCTGAAGGCTAAAAGTTTAGCAGGAAGAAACTATGTCAAATTAGTTCAAACATTATTTTCTCAACTATCACAAAAAGATATCATTGAGAATCTCCCCAATGATATGATTACTCAGCATCAACTCATGCCTCGATATGAAGCATTTGTGCAAATTCATTTTCCATCAGATCAAATCCTTTTGCAGAAAGCTATTCATCGCTTGAAGTTCGAAGAATTATTTGTACATCAAATTGGTATTTGTAAACTCAAACTCAATCAAAAATTTATACACGGATATCGTTTTACGAAAGTAGGAGATATATTTAATCGGTTTTATTCAACGTATTTGCCATTTGAATTGACCGATGATCAAAAAACAGTATTAAGAGAAATAAGACAAGATACACAAACAGGGGCTCAAATGAATCGTTTACTTCAAGGAGATGTAGGTAGTGGCAAGACAATTGTAGCCTTGTTATGTATGTTACTTGCCATAGACAATGGTTTTCAGGCCTGTATGATGGCGCCAACCGAAATTCTTGCACAACAACATTATGTTGGAATAAAAGAGTTGCTAAAGGATATGCCTATTCATGTAGAATATCTTACAGGCAATATCAAAGGCAAGGCACGAAAAGAAGTTTTGAAACAATTAGCAAATGGAGATATTCAAATTTTAATAGGCACACACGCATTGATTGAAGATCCTGTAGTATTTAATAATTTAGGATTAAGTATCATAGATGAGCAACATCGATTTGGCGTTGCGCAACGTGCTAAACTTTGGAAAAAGAACACCTTACCTCCTCATGTACTCGTAATGACAGCAACTCCAATTCCACGTACTTTAGCTATGACTAGTTATGGCGATTTAGATGTATCTGTTATAAAGAATTTGCCACCAGGTCGAAAGCCAATTACAACAATACATCGGAATGAAATACATCGAGCGAAGGTGATGGATTTTATTCGACATGAAATTGACCAAGGTCGTCAAGCTTATGTTGTATATCCATTGATACAAGAAAGTGAAAAAATGGATTACGAAAATCTAACGACTGGATACGAACAAGTCAAACAATTTTTTCATGCACATACCTACAATATCTGTATGGTACATGGTAAAATGCCACAGGATGAAAAAGAACAAAATATGAATGCATTTATCAAAGGAAATGCTCATATTATGGTAGCAACTACTGTAATAGAAGTAGGTGTAAATGTTCCAAATGCAAGTGTGATGTTGATCGAAAGTGCTGAACGATTTGGATTATCACAATTACATCAATTAAGAGGAAGAGTAGGGCGTGGAGCTGATAAGTCATATTGTATATTACTTACATCATCTAAAATAACATCCAATGGAAAAGAACGTATGATGACAATGGTGAACGAAACAAGTGGTTTTGCAATTGCTGAAAAAGATCTTGAATTACGAGGCCCAGGAGAGATTGATGGTACTAGACAAAGTGGAGCACTAGATTTGCATATTGCAGATATTGTAAAAGATGTAAATCTTATGGAACTTACACGCAATGTTGCTATTACACTTTTAAAACAGGACCCTGATTTGATTATGGATTCTAATAGAAACTTAAAAGATTTTTTATTGACTAGAAAGGATAAGGAAGTATGGAGTCGAATAAGTTAAAGCTGATAATCAAAGTTAGAAATTTGTAATCATGTTGTTAGAAATTGATTACATTGTAATATTTATCATTGCATAAATATCTAGAATAGAAGTATTTTCAATGGCTATTCCATTGAAAACTTGCAAAGCAGGTTTATTCTTTTGAGGAATTTCTCGTTGAAGAAAAGCAGTGTCAATGCCATGCACAACGCCATCTGTATCGAATACCGGCCCGCCACTCATTCCATTCAATGAAATGTCTTGAGTCATAAATCCAACATAATTTTTCTCATCATCCACCACTGTCATGCTATCAATTATATAAGTTGGTTGCCAATATTGTCTTACCGCCACCACATTAATACCACCATCTGCATTTACTGAAAGTTGTGCTAGTGGGTATCCACAAAGGCAAACTGATTTGCCTGCTTTAGGTTTGTCTAATTTAATGGCAACAGGTATTGTTTCAGGTAAATCAATTTTACCCAAAAAAATATCTCGCACTGGATCTCGATAGATTTCTATAATAGGTTGAGGCGGATTCATGATATGATCGGGTATATTGCCTCTATAATGGCTCATCGAATTAGGTGGTATTTCTGTTATCACATGCAGTGCTGTTAAAAAATGACCTTGATCGTCAATGAAAAAACCTGTTCCAGAAACACCAATTTGGGTTGAAGTGCCATTCGATACGGAATAGAATATAGGGAATAAGGATTTCTTTATTTTTTCAATTGCGTTTTGATACATGAAAGCAGTTTGTAAAATTTAATTATCTTTTAGTTAATTGGACTTGAAGAATTCTTTACAATATCATTTATTATTTCAAGATGATGATTAGTATGAATTTCTAAAAATACGATAGTTTTATCTAATCGTAATTTTCCGAAATAGGGGTGTTCAAAATAATGCATCTTGTTCAAGGCCGCCAATTTCGAAATGGATTCGTTGGTTTTTGAAATATGATGTTTAAGTGTGTTCTCGTTATAGTCAATGAAAGGGATGACTATATCGGGGGATTTTGCTCTGCCACGTGGAATTTTTTTCATATTCATAACCAACATTCGAGTAAAGTTAAATTTCCATTTATAATCTTGTGGATTTGAATTGATTAAAGCATCAACTATACCATTGATTGTTAATAAGCTATGTTCGATATGCCAACCCATATTTGATGAAGAAACAGCGTGATTACTATGGTATACAAAAGGTATATTGGAT
>JBIIJQ010000009.1:0-57062 GCA_044233655.1 Chitinophagaceae bacterium
GCAAGGCGGGCAAGCATCCTCCGAGTGGATTTACTCCTGCTTGTCGGTACAATTTCATTTGCTCTACACCATAGGCTTGCTGATCGTCACCCAATTTAGCTTTCAATTCATCTAATTCTGGTTTCAAAGCTTTCATTTTGGCACTTGATACATAGCTTTTATATGTAAAAGGCGACATGATTAAACGAATAATAAATGTCAATAATAAAATCACGATACCATAGCTACTAAATAAACCTGCAAACAAGTTGAAAATTGGAATCACAATCCATTTGTTGATGTATTTTACAAATCCAAAAATGCCATAGCTCAATGGAATGATTTCTTCTAAATCGTTTTTGTAACTTTTCAGTAATTTGTAATCATTAGGACCTAAAAACATAGTCATGTTCAAGGTGTTTTGAGGAGCCATTACCAAACTAGCTTTAAAATCTGATAAGGTATGCAAGGCTGTATCAGCATTGGATGGAGCAGCATTTACTTTTCCCGATGTAATGATTTTTTGATCGGCTATCAAGGTTGTATTAAAATACTGTTGTTTGAAGCTCAACCATTTGATACTTTCCTTAAAGTCAATATCTTTTTTTTCTTTGATTGTAAAGTAATCATATCCTTCAGATTCAAGGTTGTAACATACTTGCGTATACAATTGTTGATTGACAGGATCATGCTCCGTCATAATGGATTCAGCATTCCAATCCAAGGTTACACTTTGTGAGCGATCTGCTGTTAATGGAGATGCATCAATTTTAAGTAGATAACCTTTTTCTGGTAAAGAATATACAATGGAGAAATCATTGTTTTTGAAAGTCAATGATTTTTTATCAGCACTCAAGGTTCCCTCAAAAAGTTGTGCTTGTGTGTGCACCATACTTCCTGAGGTCGATTTAAATCCAAAGTCGAAATAGTTTTTTTCTCCATTGAATAGCATTAAAGGTTTACCATTATGTGTTTTGAATTTTTTCAACTCAGCACTGCGTGCAAATGCTCCTTTATTCGTAAACGCTAGTTTAAGGTCTTCATTTTCTAGAGTTAATAGTTGTTCTGGAATAACTTGTGCTATACTAGAATCTATGCCATTGGTATTAGCTTGTATTATGCTTGAATCTGCTTTTTTAGGAACCGGAGGGTGCAACTTTGCATTGGCAATTGAATCGGTTATTTTTTGTTGTTTGAATTTTGAATCTGCATTTTGATTGTACAGTATGTAACCCACTAGCAACAACATTAATAATCCAAACCCAGCAATTGTATTTTTATCCATATTTGATTTTCAAATTGGGTGCAAATATAGGTATTTTGCAATAGCTTGTTCAATAAAAAAACCACAGCATAATCTGATTCTGAACGAATAAGCAGATTATGCTGTAGTATAAGGAACGATTTGTTTTTATTCAGCTTTATCAGCTTCTAACTTTGCTTTGATTTTTGCTTCTAATTCTACAGCCATTTCGGGATTGTCATGTAATATTTGTTTTACTGCATCACGACCTTGTCCTAGCTTGCTTGTATCATAGCTATACCAAGAACCGCTTTTTTGTATAATGCCATGTTCTACGCCTAAATCCACTATTTCACCTACTTTGCTGATGCCTTCTCCAAAAATGATATCAAACTCAGCCTGACGGAATGGTGGTGCCACTTTATTTTTCACTACTTTCACACGAGCACGGTTACCGATAGCTTCGTCGCCATCTTTGATTTGGCTAATACGGCGTATATCCAATCTTACAGATGCATAGAATTTCAACGCATTACCACCGGTTGTTGTTTCAGGACTACCAAACATTACCCCGATTTTATCGCGAAGCTGATTGATGAAAATAGCGCAACATCCTGTACGTGCAATAGTAGCAGTCAGTTTACGCAACGCTTGACTCATTAATCGTGCATGTAAACCCATTTTACTATCACCCATTTCACCTTCCAATTCAGATTTTGGTACAAGGGCAGCAACAGAATCTATTACCACTAAATCAATAGCGCCCGATGAAATCAAGCGATCGGCAATTTCAAGGGCTTGTTCGCCATAGTCGGGTTGAGAAATTAAAAGATTATCAATATCTACGCCTAGTTTTTTGGCATAACCAGCATCAAAAGCATGCTCAGCATCTATAAAGGCACATATCCCACCTTTCTTTTGAGCCTCAGCAATTGCATGTGTTGCAATGGTCGTTTTACCAGATGATTCCGGTCCATATATTTCTATGATACGACCACGAGGAAATCCACCGATACCTAAAGCGATATCGACTCCCAAAGAACCTGTAGAGATGCTATCCATTTCTACTACTTCTTTGTCACCTAATTTCATGATAGAACCTTTACCATAGTCCTTGTCAATTTTCTCCATGGTAAGTTTGAGAGCTTTCAATTTTTCGTTTTCTACTGCGACTACTTCTTTTGCCATTTTATGTTGTTTTTTATTTTTTATGTGTTTCGAACAAATTTATTACTTAATCTGTTTGGTAAATCCAATGTTGATAAGTTTTGTTGCCTCTCGGCTATCAGCGAGCGATATACCTGCTGATAGCCTGAAGGGCTTATACTAACCTTTAATTCGATACAAATGTATGAGCCATACTACGTACTGAGTTTACGTAGTGAAATTTATTTTAAAAATATTTATTATTCGTCATCGTGAGGTTCTACGAAGCCATCTCATTTTTAGAATTAAGATTGCTTCGTTCCTCGCAGTGACGTTATTTTTCATTCGTTATGGTGAGGTTCTGCGAAGCGATCTCATTCTCTAGTATCAAGACTGCTTCGTTCCTCGCAGTGACTTTAATTTTATTCGTCATGGCGAGGTTCTGCGAAGGCATCTCGTTTTCCTGTAATATAACTTTTTCCAAAGTTCTAAACTTTGGAAAAGTTATATTAAAAGTTGTATTACTTTGTAGCATGAATTTTAAGGAAGCCGAACAAGTAATCATACAAGAGTGTGCATCACTCTATAGCGAAGGTGAATTGAAAGAATGTATGAAACGAATTGCTGAGCATCTCACGCAAAAATCATATATGGAGATAAGATTAAATCCTGCAATTGAATTGGATGAAACGGAGTTTAGACATATCGTGGTTCAACTCAAAACACACAAACCGATTCAATATATTTTAGGGTACGAATGGTTTGGGCATTTGCAACTGAAGGTAAATGAGCAAGTATTGATACCTCGCCCTGAAACAGAAGAACTAGTTCGCTGGATAAAAGAAGCGATTGATTCCATTGAACGAAATCAAACTGACAAAAGAATACAAGTATTAGATATTGGAACCGGGAGTGGATGTATACCCATTTGGCTCAAATCTAAATGTCCTCGTATTGAAATGTCGGCGATGGATATCAGCAAAGGCGCATTGGCAATTGCCTTAGAAAACTCAGATCGATATGATGTAGGTATTGAATTCATACAAGCAGATATATTAGATGATACGCTTATGTTGAGTACTCGATTTGATATCATCATTTCAAATCCTCCATATATCACGCTAGATGAAAAGAACGATATGGAAGCCAATGTACTTGACTTTGAACCTGATATTGCATTATTTGTAAGTAACCAAGATCCTTTGCAATTTTACAAAGCGATTTACCATTTTGCTAAACTCCATTTGACCGACAAAGGTTTTCTTTTTTTTGAAGTGGGGAAGCAACATGCATTGGAAGTAAAAAACTTTTTTGAACAACAAGGTATGCACACCGAACTACGAAATGATATATATGGCAATGAAAGGATGTTGAAAGTGTGGAAATAGAAAACAAAATCCTACAAGTTTTCACTTATAGGATTTCTAACAAATCGAAACAAACAAGACTATTTTTTAGTACGTATTTCGTAGTTGCTGCTTTTACTTGCCTTTTGCATGTATTTGACATCTTCTTGTGGCATGTTTTCTACATCTTTAATTTGCATATCATAGGTCGAATTCACGGATTCTGCTTTTTGTAATTCAACTGATTTATTCACAAGTGGTGCTTTGGATTTCATGTATTCTTTATTTTGTTTCACCATTTTTTTGGCTTCATCATAGTTGCCTTTATCTACTTCTTGCATAGCCATTTCAAGTCGTTCGTTGGATTCATACAGTGCTACTTGAGCCGAAACCCATTCGCTATAGCTTTCTTGAAAAAGTGAGCGATTGTCGGTGTAATCATTTTTATTATTCAATGCAATTCGTCTCGTATCAGCAGTAAGTGCATCTGTAAAACTCAAACTTGCATCAAATCGAATAGTTGTATTTCGGTTGGCATCGACTGTATATTTTATCAATACACCTTTGGTTTCGCTCGCAAATACATCTCTAAATTTGATACGTAAGGTTCTTCCATCTTGTATATATTTAAAGCCATATACTTTGTCAATATTTACATAGTCAGGAATCCGTACTACGAGTTCAGCATCTTGCGCTACGATATCTTTTAACCCATTCAATTCTTTTTTAAATATACTGGCTATGTTTTCTGCATTGCTTATGAAGTAATAGTTACCTGTGCCTGATTCTGCCATAGCAGTCATTAAATCTTCGTTGTAATCGTTTCCTACGCCAAAGGTTGAAATCGATATGCCTTCATCCATGCTTTTTTTACGTACGATTCGTTCGATTTGTTTAGCATCTGTAATACCTTCGTTCGCAAGACCATCACTTAATAGTAATACACGATTGATATAGCCACTGCGATAGTTTTTTCGTACTTGTTCATAGCCTTTCATTGCGCCACCCATTAGGTTGGTAGAACCTCGGTCTACAATGCGATCTATTTTGAGTTTGATAGCTTGTTTGTTTTCTACTCTACTAGCTTCGTGTACTACGTCCACGGTTTGGTCATACATCACCACTGAGAAATAGTCATCTGGGTTCAATTGGTCAACTATGAATTTAGCTGCTTGTTTTGCATTTCGAATTTTATCGCCACTCATAGAGCCACTTCGATCTATCACAACAGATATATTAAGCGGAAGGTGTTTGGATTCATTGTTTTGATAATTGTCGGCATGTAATTCGGCATAGTAGTGCCCTGTGCGATTGTTGCGTGTGTAGTAATCATTCTCGAATGCAGTAGAGAGTTGCAAATGACCTTCCTGTCTACTTTGTTTGCCATTGGCTTTGTACGAAATTTCATCATCATCTCGTGTATTCAGATCTGATTGTGATTTTGTTCGGAAAGAAGATGATAGTAAGGAAATAGACAAAAGTCCTGTAACCACAAATGCGGATAAATAAGCTGCTCGTTTCATAGTAATAAAATTTTAAAAGTGAAATATTACCATTAGGATGCAAGAGAGTTTTGTATTCCATATCAAAAGCTTGTTTTTTTTATTTTTATTAACAGATTTGAAAATTTCAATTCTAAAAACGAATTGAAACAATAGAGTAAGATGTACATTTGTATAGTATGAAACCATTGAAAAAAATTGTGATCATTGGTGGTGAAAGCACTGGGAAAAGTACACTCTGCATGCAATTAGCGCAACATTTTGAAACGAAGTGGGTGGAGGAATATGCTCGTATATATTTAGAGAATCTTGGGAGAGAATACAATGAAGATGATTTGCTTGAAATAGCGAAAGGACAATTAGATTTAGAAAATGGAATGGAAATGAATGCTAATCGATTTCTATTTTATGACACTGATTTACATGTGATAAAAGTATGGAGCGAATTTAAGTATGGTCATTGCTATCCTTTTATTTTAGAACAATTAAGTATAAAATCGTATGATGGGTATATCATTACTTCGCCTGATTTTCCTTGGCAACCAGATCCATTACGTGAACATCCTGATCAATCACTAAGAGATTATTTCTTTTCAATTTATTGCGATTTAATAAAGGCAACTCAACAGCCATTTGTAATTGTAAAAGGAACAGAAAGTCAGCGTTTAGAAACTGCCATCGATTTTGTAAATTCCTTCTAATTTATTTTAGTAGATTTGACAAAAAAAGAAATGAAAAAAGTTATTTCAATCTCAATGATAAGCTTGAGTTTATTAATCCTTGTCAATTGCTCGCCAAAAACAACAAAGTCGACTGTATCATCAAATAATGATAAAAGAGAAGCAAATACACCTCAAAGTACATCTTCATCAACTGGGTCTGGTACGTCTACTTCTAGTTCTGCGCCAAGCTCAACTACCAGTTCTTCTCGTTCGTCTTCAAGTTCTAATGCAGCCACCATTAATTCACTTATGACACTAGCACCAGATCGTGTGTCAAAAGGTCGACTTGTATTTGAAGCAAGTTGTAAAAAATGTCATGAACTATATTCTCCTGGAACAAGAAATGCCGATAGTTGGATTTCAATCATGAGAGAAATGGGGCCAAAAGCCAATTTGTCGCCTGATCATTATACAATGGTCTCAGCTTATTTGGTACAGAATGCTAGAAAATAATTGTAATTGTTTCATAAAAAAATCCGATGTTCAAGCATCGGATTTTTTTATATTTAATGAGTAACTAATTACTCTAACGAACTGATTTCTTTATTCAACCATTGTTTTACTTGAGCGGTCGTAACAGATTTTGGTCGTTCGATAGGGAAGCCATATACACGATCCCAACATAAGCTAGCAAGAACTCCCAATGCACGTGATACACCAAACATTACCGTGTAGAAATCTTCTTCAATCAAGCCATAATGTTTCAATAATGCACCAGAATGTGCATCAACATTAGGCCATGGGTTTTTGATTTTACCAGTAGATTGTAATATTGGAGGAGCTACTTCATAGATGTTCCAAACTGTTTGTACTAAGGCATCATCTGGGCAATATTTTTTTGCAAATTCCATTTGAGCTATAAAACGAGGATCTGTTTTACGAAGGACAGCATGACCATACCCAGGCACAACTTTTCCTTGTGTCAATGTTTTTTGAATATAATCTGCAATTTGTTCTTTCGTTGGAGCTTCTGTATTCAACTCTTTATTCATTTCCTCAATCCATCGAATCACTTCTTGATTGGCAAGACCATGTAACGGACCCGCTAAGCCATTCATACCAGCGGCAAATGATAAATAAGGGTCGCTTAAAGCAGATCCAACTAAATGAGTGGTATGGGCACTTACGTTACCACCTTCATGATCAGCATGGATTGTTAAATATAATCTCATTAATTCACGGAAGCCTTCATCTTCATACCCCAACATATGTGCAAAGTTTGCAGCCCAGTCGAGCATGCCATTTGGTTGAATATGATCGCCATTTCTGTATTTACGACGGAAAATATATGCAGCAATACGTGGTAAACGGGCAATAAGATTCATGGTATCTTCGTAGATATAATTCCAATATTCTTTTTTATTAATACCTTCTCCGTATGCTTTTGCAAATAATGATTCTGTTTGCAATGCCATGATAGCAATGCTAAATTGAGTCATAGGATGAGTATGTAAAGGAAGAGCTTCTATAGCATCAAAAACATAATTTGGTACGTGAGATCGACGTGCAAATACTGCTGACAAATGATCAACATCTTCTTCTGTTGGGATTTCACCAATTAACATCAGGTGAAAAAGTCCTTCTGGTAATGGTTGTGAACCTCCTTCGGCATGGGGTAACTTTTCTACTAATTCTGGGATTGAAAATCCACGAAATCGAATACCTTCATTTGAATCTAATAAAGAAGTTTCGGTAACTAACCCTACAATACCTCTCATGCCTTGATAAACTTGAGAAAGGGTAACGTTGTCAATGACGGTTTCGCCGTGTTCTTTTATTAATGCTTTGATATCCTCTGCCGATTTGATGGCATTATTATAAAAATGATCTTTAAGTTGGCCCATGAAATATGTTTATTTTAATTCAAAAATGTACGCAAAAGTAATGCATGCACAATGAATAGCTATACAATTTTCTTAAAATGATTATAAATTTTATTGATTTACTTTAGATTGTAATATAGTTATGTCTGTCAACATAGTTTGATAAATTGAATCAAGTAATTCTGGTTTGGTTTTGTACCAGTTTATGCTGTTTTGAAAGTCTTTCTCCGTGATATTATTGGCTTTCAGTATCTGCGCATTGTAAACCAACAAGGAATCTTCATTTTTAATAGAAGTCTGACCCGAATCTTTAGGAATATGCTGTGCATATGCTTCAGCCAGGTGCATTTCCAATAATAGTTTGGTCATTTTATTGATTGGAATTGGTTCTGGTGATGTATAACATGATGTATACAACGTAACAATGAGAATTATTAGGATGGATATTCTTCGCATGGTATTATTTCATCAATTCAGCATATTTAGCTGCGTTGGTCACATCGAGTTGCGATAATATTGGAATGATTTTTTGTTTATCGGCCATGGGTGTCATGGCTAAAAAATTTCTTATTTCATCACTTTTAGCCGAAAAGAAAAATTGCATTAACATGCTCGTAGGGTTTTCGCTATTGACTTGTTGTAAAATTGGAAACAATCCATTGATCAAACTACGAGCTGTTTCTGGTTCAGTAGAAAGTTGATCAAGACCAAGTCGATGGTATTTGTAAAAGACATCCCGCATATTTACAAATCGGTTGTTGAGTATTTGATCTGATAGCCAAAATCGGTTTCGCTGTCCTTCTGTAGCCTTCCATCCAGTGATTGCTTTGTTTTCAGGAGCGTTATTTACAATGTTTTGAGCCTTGTTGAAAAATTCAGTACCACCTTTTAATGCAAAACTATCATAATCTAAGCCTAATATTAGGTAGCAATAATAGGCCAATGTTGCAGAAAGATTGGATACAAGAGGTTCGTTTCCGGATACACGATTATCGTTGAATTCAAATGGTTGGTATTGTATGTATTTAATTGCAAAGTCTTTATCTGTATAGTTGATAAGAGAACTAGTGTAGCTTGAGTTAAATACAGGTCGAGTAGCTTGAACTGAAAGTCTACCCATGAAACCACCTTCCGTACCTTCAATTTGTTTATTTAATACTATAGTAAAAATACATTCAATTTTTTCGTTATTTTCAAAGGCGTCATTGCCCCATTTACGGGCTTTAATGAAAGCTGCGGCCTCTTGTTCCATGGTTTTAAATACTTTTGGATCGATGCCTTGCACCTGATCTGCCATTACGATTACTTTGCAATTCAGTTCTTGAGCATGCAAAAGAGTAGCTATCATCATATTGATAGCAGTTAGTAAAATTGATATTTTAATTATGCGCTCCATTCTATTATTTTTTCGACAATATCTACTGCAAGTTGTTGTTTTGATTTCAATGGGAAAGCGGTTTCAGTTCCGTTTTTTTCAAATATCGTAATTTTATTAGTATCATGTGCAAATCCAGCACCTTCATCATTTAATGAGTTTAATATAATTGCATCTGCATTCTTTTCTTTTAATTTTTTCAATGCGTAAGTCTTTTCATCTTTGTTTTCGAGAGCGAATCCTACTAAAAGTTGGTTCTCTTTTTTTATACTTCCCAAATGTTTAAGTATGTCTTTAGTTTTAGTCAATTGTATAGTAAACTCTTCATCCTTTTTTTTGATTTTGGATTCTGAAACTGTCAATGGTGTATAATCAGCAACTGCTGCACTCATTACTCCTAGGTTCATTTGGTCGAAAACAGCTATAGAGGCATCATACATTTGTTGGGCCGAAGTAACTCGAGTAGTATTGATCAAAGGATGTTTTGTGCTCAAATGACTAGGGCCTAAAACAAGTTCGATTTCACATCCTTCATTAGCGAGTGCCTCTGCTATTGCAATTCCCATTTTTCCGCTACTATGATTGCCAATAAAACGTACAGGGTCTAAGTTTTCGTATGTAGGACCAGCTGTAACAAGTGCTTTTTTACCAATTAGTCGTTTTTTTTTATTTAAAAAAAGTTCAATTTCGTGAAAAAGCTTTTCTGGTTCTGCCATTCGACCCATACCTATAAGCCCACTTGCGAGTTCACCAAATTCACTTTCAATCATTTGGTGTCCATAATTTTGGAGTGTTTGGATGTTTTTCTTAAGTGAAGGATGGTTCCACATATCTTCATCCATTGCAGGTGCAATCATCACAGGGCAGGTTGCTGATAAATAGACTGACATTAATAAGTTGTCGCAAATGCCAATGGCCATTTTGGCTATTGTATTGCAGGATGCAGGTGCAATAAGCATGAGGTCAGCCCATCGGCCTAGCATTACGTGGTTAGACCATGTATTCTCAGAAGAAAGATTAACTGAAACATCATGTTTTGAAAGGGTGCTTAATACTAATGGTGAAACAAATTCGGTAGCGGAAGGGGTCATAATTACTTTCACATCGGCTTCGGCTTTTACCAATAGTCTTACCAATAAAGGAATCTTGTAAGCAGCTATGCTACCGGTAATGCCAATCAATATTTTTTTACCTTTCATCGTATACAAAGATGCAACAAATCGAGAATAAAATAGATTTCGTATGTGAAAAGTTTTATAAAATGAACTTGAAAAAAGAAAGGGAAATAGAAAGATTTTACTATTTCATACTTACAAACCATTCAAATTCACCTGATACAATGATTTGATTTTCTGTATCATACAGTTTTACTTCTATTGTAAAAAAGGCCTTACGCTTGAACTTTAATAATAAAAGAATGTCTTCAATAGTAATGTTTTTTAGTTTTGCTTTTGAATACAAGTCGGTAGTAGCAATTTTTCTATACTTAATTGATGAACTATGGAGAATAGGTATAGTTTGATCAGCAATATCAGAAAAATGGAGATTTAAAAAATATCCACTTGTAATTTCAGCTAGAGAATAAGATGCTGAACCATGAATAATTTCTAGATGATTAAATAATTTGTCACTAAAGGAAAGTTTGAGTAAAAAGCCGTCTTTGTCTGATTTCTCAATGCCTATTCTCTTAGTGAAGGGTAGGTTAAGTACCTTCATTTGGAGTTTGGAGGGAGTAGTAGGTTAAAAAATGTAAAAAATGAATCAAGAATGATTCATTTTAGTCTTTGTTTTTGAAATAAATTTTATCATTTAAAAGCTCATTAGTAGCTTGAATAGCAGGATTTGCCATTCTTTCATAAAAACGTGAGATTTCTATTTGCTCTTTGTTTTCATTTATTTCTTCTAAATTGTCATTTAAGCTACCAAATTCTTCCAACTTTCTGTGTAATTCTTCCTTAATACGTGTATTAATTTGATTTGCACGCTTAGCAATAATTGAAATTGACTCATACAAATTTCCAGTTTTTTCTTGAATAGTGGATAAATCTCTTGCCTCAATAGCGGGATTTGTCGTGTTAATCAATAGTTTTTTGTTGTTTGTCATGATTTGCTTATTTTTTTTAAGGATTGCAAAGATAATGAATTTATTTTCTCTATTTCACTTCTGTACTGACTTTTCGGAAATTTTTCCAAAAAATCCTTGTAATCTGAAACTACACGATTAAAACGCTCTTCTTGTTTCTCAGGGATACTATTTTGAGCATATTTGAAATAGGACTTGGCTACCATAAAGTGATAGTAATCACTTTGTTTGGAATCTGGGTATTTGCGTATTATTTGTTCAAATGCAACGGATGCAGCTTTGTGTTGTCTTATTTTATAGTATAATTCAGCACTGTATAAATCTTTGTTCTCAAGTTTTTGACGTGATTCGTCGATTATTTTATTAGCATCCTTGATTCGTTTAGATTCAGGATGTGTATTTACAAAGCTTTGCATTTCGCCAATTGATTTCACTGTGTTACTTTGGTCTAACGTATAATCTGGAGAAAGTTTATACAAACATAAGCTGTTTAAATACTCGCATTCCTCTGCTTTGGGTGATTTTGGAAACAAATCGGCATAATTCTTAAAATGGTAAGAGGCGGCTAGGTAATTGCGGTCGTTGTAAAAAGTGAAAGCATACTTGTAATAAATGATTTCAAAGTTTTTGGTTCCTTTGTATACTGTTAAAAGCTCTTCGTAAAGAGTATTGGCTTTCGAATATTGCTTTTTATCGTAATATTCATCTGCTTTAGTAAGCTTATAAGCGAAGTCTTTACTTTTTTGTACTTTTTCAAAACTACTTTTACAAGAAGTGAAAAATGCTACAAGAACGAAGAAAAATAGGAGATGTTTTTTCATTGAAGAACGCAAATATACTCAAGATAGCCTTTCGGACAACTAAAGAAATGTTATAATTTAAACTAGATATTAGAATGTCTATGTATGAATTGTTTTTTGAAGATTCATGCTTCACATTATCTTTGCGATAATGAAAAACGATATTAAAGAAATATTAAAGGGCGAAAAGGTGCAATATTCCACAACAGTAAAAGGATGGGTGCGTACATTTCGTAACAATCAATTTATAGCATTGAATGATGGAAGTACCAATCAAAATCTTCAAATAGTTGTTGATTTTAATAATATGGATGAGGCTCTCCTAAAGCGCATTACAACAAGTGCTTGTATAAGTGCTACTGGAATCATTCAAGCCTCACAGGGAAAGGGTCAGACCGTGGAGTTAATTGCAGAGTCAATAGAAATATTGGGTGATAGCGATGCTGAAAAGTATCCTTTACAACCCAAAAAACATAGTTTAGAATTTTTAAGAGAAATAGCTCATTTGCGATTTAGAACGAATACGTTCGGAAGCGTTTTTCGTCTTCGTAATGCGTTGTCTTATGGGATTCATAAATTTTTCCAAGAGAAAGATTTTATTTATATGCATTCGCCTATCATATCTGCATCTGATGCAGAAGGAGCAGGAGAGATGTTTAAAGTGACTACACTCAATATGGAAAATCTTCCTAAACACGAAAATGGGTCAGTAGATTACACAAATGATTTTTTTGGTAGAGCTGCAAATTTGACTGTAAGTGGACAATTGGAAGCTGAGCTCGCAGCATTAGCATTGGGGAAAGTATATACATTTGGACCGACCTTTAGAGCAGAAAATTCGAATACTGCTCGCCATTTGGCCGAATTTTGGATGATAGAACCCGAAGTGGCATTTAATGAATTAAAGGAAAATGCAGATTTAGCGGAAGAAATGTTGAAATATGTAATTCGATATGCGATGGAAAAGCACCCCGATGACATTGATTTTCTGGATGCAAGGTTGGCAGAGGAGGAAAAACAAAAACCTACCAACGAGCGATCCGAGTTTGGATTGAAGGAAAAACTCAATTTTATGCTTGACAGCGATTTTGAACGTGTGACTTACACCGAAGCAATTGAGATACTTCTACAATCTCCTGCGTATAAAAAGAAAAAATTCCAGTATGAAGTAAGCTGGGGAATCGATATGCAAAGTGAGCATGAGCGATATTTGGTTGAAAAACACTTCAAAAAACCAGTTATCGTGACCGATTATCCTAAAGATATCAAAGCTTTTTACATGCGTCAAAATGATGATGGTAAAACGGTTGCTGCGATGGATATACTTGCGCCAGGTATAGGTGAAATCATAGGTGGTTCACAACGTGAAGAGCGATTAGACTATTTGGAAAAAAGAATGCAAGAAATGCATATTCCAAGTGAGGAAATGTATTGGTATCTAGATACTAGACGTTATGGAACATGTAAACATGCTGGCTTTGGACTAGGATTTGAACGACTTGTATTATTTGTTACTGGTATGGGCAACATCCGTGATGTAATTCCTTTTCCTCGTACACCCAAAAATTGCGAGTTTTAAACCGAAATTCTTTATTATTTTACTGAATTGGTAGATTATTAATTTTCATTTTTATTTTATAATCAACATTATATGTATATTATAATTGAATATGTAAAAAATATTAATGTTTATGGGCTTTTTTGGCAACATTTTTGGATAATGTATTCTGCATAGCGGGATATACATGAAAAAAATAACTTTACTACTACTATTTTTAACTGGATTTACAACACAACTGTTTTCGCAAATCAGTGGGATAGTATATAGAGATTATAATAATAATGGTAGTCGTCAATCGACTTATCCATCCATTGAGCCAGGTGTACCTGGTGTTTTAATTAAAGCATACAATGCATCAAATGTTTTATTAAATAGTACTGAATCGCAGGCAGATGGTACATATTCACTTCCTTTTTCAGAACCTGTTCGTATTGAATTTGAAATTCCTATTTCAACCAATTGTTTGTCTAATAGTCTTGATTTCACAAGTACAAATATCGATGGAAATAATGTTCGATTTTTAACAACTTCAACTTCTGGTATTAATTATGGTATTAATTATATTGAAGACTTTCAATCAAATACCAATCCGACCTTATATGTGCCACATTATACGAATGGGAATCCATTGGGTGGAGGTACAGCTGGACAAGGAAGCGCAATAGATGGTTTTCAATACAATACCACAGGAACAGCAGCTCCATCAATAAATTTATCATCATCTTCGATAGGTGCTGTATGGGGTAATGTATATAGTAAGCAAGCTAAAAAAATATTTACCTCAGCTTTTATAAAACGCCATGTGGGATTGGGCCCAATGGGATCAGGAGGGATTTATATGCTTACTCCAAATGGGAATACATTTGCTGTATCGAATTTTTTTGATTTTGACAATCCAGGATACAGTGGATTATACAGAACAAGAGCAGGCGCAGGAGCACCTGTTTACGGAAATGGTAGTTCTTTTTCAATAAACGGAACCGGCAATATCATCACTTTTCTTGGTGCTATAGATAATAACAGTGGTTTACCTATTGGCCATGGTGTAGTAGGAGATAATGGAGCCTCAGGTCGCAATTTGCCATCAGATAAAACATTAGAAAATAATGATCCAAGTGCTTTTGATCAAGTAGGAAAAGTAGGATTAGGTGGCATGGATATTAGTGACAATGGCGAGTTTTTATTTATTATGAATTTGTATGATAAAAAATTATACCGCCTTCAATTGAATAATGCTTATAACCCTACTTCAGTAATTAATGTAGTTAGTTATTCATTGCCTACTATTGCAGTGAGTAATGGTGTTTTAAGAGGTTTTGCAGTTAAGTATTATCGTAATAAAGTATATATAGGTGCAGTTAGTACAGGTGAAAATAATGGTACAAACACAGTGGGTGGGCTCACCGATATGTATTCATATGTTTTTGAATTAAACAGTCCTATAGGATCGGCAACATTTACGTCAACTCCAATTTTAACTTTGCCATTGAATTATTCTAAAGGACCTGCTTTAGCAACCTTTGGAACAAAATGGTATCCATGGACTAACAATACTAAAATACTTCTAACACCTGCTTATGGAGAATCAATTTATCCAACACCATTATTAAGTGCTATTGATTTTACTGATCGTGGTGATATGATTTTAAATTTTACAGATCGCTCAGGACATCAATGGGGGTATTTTAATTATAGAGATTTAACTGGAACTACATTGGTGAATTTTGATATTGGTGGTGATATTTTAATAGCTGGAAAAAATTGTAATACAGGTAATTACACTTTAGAAAATGCTGGGGCATATAACTCCAATGGAACAATATTTACTGGAAGTCCTTCCAATTTACATGGACCAGGTGGGGGTGAATTTTTTAGTAAAGATAGTTTTCCTGTTTATCATTTCGAAACTAGTCAAGGTTCAATGGCTTTAATGAGAGGTGCAAACGAAGGTGTGTTTACATTAATGGATCCTATCAATGAATTTTCAGGAGGAACAGGCCACTTTTCGTTTACCAATGGTGCTCGTTCATTGGAATATCAACTTTATCAAAATACAGTTTCAAATGGGGATTTCTCAAAAGCAAATGGATTAGGTGATATAGAAATTGCTGGTGATGAGCCATCAATTGAAATTGGAAATAGAATTTGGAATGATGCTAACTCAAATGGAATTCAAGACCCTTTAGAATTGGGATTGGCAAATGTAACCTTTGAATTATTTGCTGACTTCAATAATGATGGTACTCCTGATGGGGGCGCATTGGCTAGTTCTATTTCAGACGCGAATGGAATTTATGCTTTTAATAATTCAAATGTACTAGATGGTGACCCAACTCAATCTGGAAATCAAATTGGATTACAACCTGGTAAGATTTATATAATTCG
Organism: Chitinophagaceae bacterium; assembly: GCA_044233655.1. Taxonomy (GTDB): domain Bacteria; phylum Bacteroidota; class Bacteroidia; order Chitinophagales; family Chitinophagaceae; genus OLB11. The sequence continues at coordinate 15,966 of JBIIJQ010000009.1, forward strand.
AATTGGTACAGTTGATTGGAGTGGCGGATTTGGTGTTGCTGATTTAAATAATTTTATGCTTACCCAACAAAATATTGGGGGTGCTGGACAGGCAGATGTTCGAGACAATGATGCTACCATGATTTCAGGCATTCCAACGATTATAGTAAATACTCAATCACTTGGTCAGCACAATCAAAATTATGATTTTGGATTTAGATCATGTTTAAATGATGCAGGAAATTCAACTTCACTAAGTTGTACAACACCAAGTGGTCAATTAGGTTCGACTGCAGTTGCTGGTTTTACTTATGCTTGGAGTCCTATAGTTGGTTTAAATAATGGATCTATTGCTCAGCCAATTGCGAATCCACTTAATACAACAATTTATACGTTAACAGTGAATGGTTCTTGCATTTCATTGGTGAATGTAAACGTAAACAAAACCAACCCAACAGCGAATGCAGGATCGAATGTAAGTTTGACTTGCACTACACCCAATGCAACAATCGGCACAACCGCAGTAGCAGGTAATACCTATGCATGGAGTCCAGCAACTGCATTGGACAATGCAACTATTGCACAACCAACAACCAGTGCAACAACCGCTACAACATATTCCGTAACGGTCACAGGAAGTAACGGATGTACCGCTACATCGAGTGTAATCGTTGGCGTAAACAAAACAAACCCAACGGCCAATGCAGGAACGAATGTAAGTTTGACTTGCACGACACCCAATGCTACAATCGGCACAACCGCAGTAGCAGGCAATACCTATGCATGGAGTCCAGCAACTGCATTGAACGATGCAACTATTGCACAACCAACAACCAGTGCAACAACCGCTACAACATATACAGTAACGGTCACAGGAAGTAACGGATGTACCGCTACATCGAGTGTAATCGTTGGCGTAAACAAAACAAACCCAACGGCCAATGCAGGAACGAATGTAAGTTTGACTTGCACGACACCCAATGCTACAATCGGCACAACCGCAGTAGCAGGCAATACCTATGCATGGAGTCCAGCAACTGCATTGAACAATACAACTATTGCACAACCAACAAGCAGTGCAACAACCGCTACAACATATACAGTAACGGTCACAGGAAGTAACGGATGTACCGCTACATCGAGTGTAATCGTTGGTGTAAACAAAACAAACCCAACCGCGAATGCAGGACCAAGTGTAAGTTTGACTTGTACGACACCCAATGCAACAATCGGCACAACAGCAGTAGTAGGCAATACCTATGCATGGAGTCCAGCAACTGCATTAGACAATGCAACTATTGCACAACCAACAACTAGTGCAACAACCGCTACTACGTATTCCGTAACTGTCACAGGAAGCAATGGATGTACAGCTACATCGAGTGTAATCGTTGGTGTAAACAAAACCAACCCAACAGCGAATGCAGGATCGAATGTAAGTTTGACTTGTACTACACCCAATGCAACAATCGGCACAACAGCAGTAGCAGGTAATACCTATGCATGGAGTCCAGCAACAGCATTGGACAATACAACTATTGCACAACCAACAAGCAGTGCAACAATTGCTACCACGTATTCAGTCACTGTCACAGGAAGCAATGGATGTACGGCTACATCGAGTGTGATCGTTGGTTTAAACAAAACAAACCCAATATTAAATACTATTTTGAATGATACCATTTGTGTTGGAGAATCAATTGTACTTTCAGCGTCAGGAGCAACAAGTATAAATTGGAGCGAAAATGGAAATCAATATTCAAATGGAACACAGGTTAGCCCAAGTGTTAATACTATTTATACTGTTACTGGAACAAATGCAAATGGATGTAGTACAACTAGCTCGTTAACTGTCAAAGTAAATCCGTTGCCATTAGTGAATGTTTCAGCTACACCTCAGATTATTTGTAAAGGAAATTCATCTCAACTTGAAGCAACAGGTGGTTTGACTTATACTTGGAATAATGGTGTTTTGAATTCTAATCAAATTGTAGTCCCAGATAGTACGACCAATTATATAATAACTATAAGTGATGGGAACTGTTCAAACTCCGCCATTATTCAAGTAGTTGTAAATAATTTAAGTACGTCTATTTCAGCATCAACATCTACATCATCTAATATTCAAACTGATGGAACACAATTGACATACACTGATAGTAATTGTAGTCAATTGTTAGTAATCAATGATTCATTGGGAGGTAATAGCTTAGGAATAACGAATGCACAAGTATTTATAGAGCCTACAACTCAAATGCTATTAGGTAGGCCATTTGCAAAAAGATGGTATGAAATTACACCAACAAATAATGGTCCTGCTCAATTGACCTTGTATTTTACACAAGCTGAATTTGATGATTATAATTTAAACAATAATTCATATGTAAACATGCCACTTTCAGGTAATAATTCTGATCCTAATATTGGAAATGTAAGAATAACAAAAGTGAGTGGTGGTGTATTGGGAGTTGGAGTTGAAACACTTATAACGCCTAACTTAACATGGAATGGAAATTATTGGGAAGCTTCATTTTCAGTAACAGAGTTTAGTAAATTTTATTTACATACTGCAGATCAAAATACAGCATTGCCTTCAAGAGAATTCGCAGCAATAAGTGCAATTATTCTAGATCCAAATCATTGTAATGTAAATTGGTTTACAGTTGAAGAGTATAATACAAAAGAATTTAGTATTGAACGAAGTTTAAACGGGGTTGATTTTAATTCTGTTTCAAAAATTAATTCTTCAATCAATACCTCAACTAGAACAGATTATCGCATAACAGATGATATACAATCTATTGAAGAGAATGTTGTTATTTATTATAGAATTAGAATGATTGATATTGATGGAAAAGAGTTGATTTCAAATACTGTAACTACAAGAAAGAAATCTAATATTGAAGAAGTTGTAAATTTTTATCCATGTCCATTTAATTCACAATTAAATGTAGAATATCAATCATCTGAAGAAACTTCGTTGTCAATCCAATTGTCAGATATTTCGGGAAGAGTGGTGTATAGTAAAAATGCAGATATAGTGAAAGGAAATAATAAAATCCAATTGAATGAATTATCAGTTCTTAGTGCTTCAAATTATTTTATAAGAATAGTTGATTTAAACACGGGTGAATCTTTTGTCAAAAAGCTTGTAAAGCAATAATTTATTAGTTGAAAGTTTTGTTTCGAATATCTTTTTCAATCAAACCATCTTTAAGTCTAATAACTCTATGAGCAAAGTTCGCTATTTCTTCTTCATGAGTAACGAGGACTACCGTGTTTCCATTGTTTTGAATTTTATTAAAAATGTTCATGATTTCTACCGAAGTTTTTGAATCTAAGTTTCCAGTAGGTTCGTCAGCTAATATGATAGATGGGTTATTAATCAATGCTCTTGCTATGGCAACACGTTGGCATTGTCCACCAGAAAGTTCGTTAGGCTTGTGATGAGATCGATCTGCCAGATTAACTTGTTCTAAAACAAATTTGGCTTTCTCTTCTCTTTCTTTTTTTACAATACCTGCATATACCAAAGGTAAAGCAACATTTTCAAGTGCAGTTAGTCGAGGTAAAAGATTGAATTGTTGAAAAACAAATCCTATTTCTTTATTTCTTACTTCAGCCAATTCGTTGTCATTCATTTGGCTAACATTTTTGCCATTTAGAATGTATGTGCCTGAGGTAGGCGTATCCAAACATCCTATTATATTCATCAATGTTGACTTGCCCGAACCCGACGGTCCCATCAATGCTACATATTCATTTTTAAAAATTGACAAGTCAAGTCCTTTTAATACAGGTATGATTTGTGTTCCTAAATTATACTGTTTATATAACGTTTCAATTTTGATTACTTCTGCCATATTCTATTGTCGGGTTAAAAATACTATATTTGTGACCCATGGGCGATAATTTTTTACACTATTTCCAAAACTTAAGCTTTATTGAGATAATTGATATTATATTAGTAGTGCTTTTAGTTGTTCAACTCTATAGAGCTCTCAGAGGAAGTATAGCGTTTAATATTTTTATTGGTGGCTTAGCCATTTATATATTATGGGTTATTGTAAATAGGCTCAAAATGCCATTGATGAGTGAGATACTTGATCGAATGGTGAGTATCGGTTTGATAGGACTAATTGTAGTATTTCAGCCAGAAATAAGAAAATTTTTAATAACCTTGGGTAGACGATCTCCACTTGGAAAAAATGGTTTTATTAGCCGCTTGTTTCAGTCAAATTCTTTAAATAAATATATTGTGGAAGAAGATGTGATTGAAGAGATAAGCCACGCTTTAAAATATTTGCAAGATAAAAAAATGGGCGCGATATTGGCAATTGCTCGATCAGAGAAATTTGAATTTGATACGAATACGGGTAAAGTAATTAATGGCGTAGTTAGTGCTAAATTACTAGAAAGTATTTTTGAAAAAAGTAGTCCTTTGCATGATGGGGCTGTATTGATAGACAAAGATATATTAATAGCAGCTGGAGTGGTACTGCCAATAAGTGATAGTACTGAACTTCCATCTGGCACTGGCTTGCGTCATAGGTCTGCTGTGGGTGCTACTGAACACAGTGATGTGTTAGTCGTAATTTTATCTGAGGAAACTGGAAGAATATCCATAGCATTTGATGGCAAATTGAAAATGAATTTGCCAATGGAAGAAATTAAAAAAGAAATGTATAAAGCAATGATTGCCTAGTGGTTATTTTGATTTTGCAATATTCAATGCAAGAAGTCCCCATCCCATTATAAAAAACAAACCACCTATTGGCGTCAATATACCCAGACCACCAAGTCCTATTTGAAGATTGCTTTTTAAAATACAAAGTGCATATATTGAACCAGAAAAAAGTACGATACCCGTTATGAATAAGATCGTAATGAGTTTGGCTTTTTGATGAATATTCATTGAAATGATACCTGTAAATAACAATGCCAAACTATGATACATTTGGTGCTTGACTCCAGTTTCGAAACTGCTTAGTATCTCTGGTGTAAAAATTGTTTTAAGATAATGAGCTCCAAATGCTCCTAATACTACAGATAACATAGCGAATATTGAGCCTGAAATAAGTGCAGGTTTATACATGATTTAAAATTATTTGAGCAAATTTAGTCTCATCTATTTGATTCACATCTACTAAGTACTGACTTTCTTTATATATAATTTCTCTTTTGGATAATAGTTTTTCTACAAATGGTTTTATTTCATCTAAGGACATGTTGTTTAACAAAGGTCTTCTATGTGGGTTTTTTAGCAGCCGTTTTATTATAGTATCAATATCGGAATATAAATAAATTGTAATGCCATTTTTTTTCATCCATTCCATTGTATTGTTAAAACAAGGGGTGCCACCTCCGGTAGCAATTATACACGAATTATTATTGGCATATATTTCCTCTAAATAGGTTCGTTCTATTGTTCGGAAAAATTCTTCTCCATTCAGTTTGAAAATTGCATCAATACTTTTATCCTCTTTAGATTCGATATAATAATCAAGATCAATGAATGGAATTTTAGTAAAAGAAGCCAATCGCTTACCCCAAAAACTTTTGCCAGAACCCATAAATCCTATCAGGAAAAATCGCATATTTGTACTTGTATTGATTTCAAAATACAAACTTCGTATAAAACATCCTAATTGAGTTCAAAAATACCCAAACAACTATTTAATACATTCCCAAATTGGGTTGCGATTGACAATGAAGCTTTTACACAATCGCAGTTAACGGACCCTGTAGTTTCTATTCGATTGAATCCATCAAAACGAATCCATCAATTTGACCAAAATGAAAATGTTCCTTGGTGTGTAGATGGGAAATATTTAAATGAAAGACCCTCTTTTACTGGTGATCCATTGTTGCATGCTGGTTGCTATTACGTGCAGGAAGCATCGAGTATGTTTCTTGATTTTGCATTAAGACATTTAGTGGATTTTGATAAACAGTTGGTCGCTGTGGATTTATGTGCAGCTCCAGGAGGCAAAAGCACATTAATAGCTTCTCTTTTGAACGACGAGTCATTGTTGATATCAAATGAAGTAATTCAAAATAGAGCAAGTGTATTAAATGAAAATATGTGCAAATGGGGGAAGCTCAATACTTGGGTGAGTAACAGCGATCCTAAGCAATTTGGCGAATTGCATCATATGGTTGATTTATTGGTAATTGATGCGCCCTGTTCAGGTTCAGGCTTGTTTCGCAAAATTCCTGATTATTTAAATGATTGGACGATTGAAAATGTAAACTTGTGTTCTCAGCGTCAAAAAAGAATATTGCACGATAGTTATAATTGTTTGGTGCAAAATGGAATTCTTATTTATATGACATGCTCTTTTAGCGAAGCAGAAAACGAAAAAGTTGTAGATGAAATACTACAGGAATTTGAAGTGGAATCTTGTAGATTACCTGTGGATGAAGAATGGGGGGTCGTAGAAACAGAAAGTGAAAAAAAGAAAGGCTATGGATATCGGTTTTATCCGCATCTTTTAAAAGGGGAAGGGTTTTTTCTTTCCTGCTTTCGTAAAAAGGATGGATTTGTTCGTGAAGATTTTGAACCTAAAGTGCTTGATAATAAGAAATATGGAAGTCTCTTGCCATTTATAGATTTGAATCATAAAATTATTCTTGAGCAAAATGGACTATTGATGGCTATTCATAATGCTCACAGTTTGATTCTTCAAAAGTGCCTAACTAAAATTAAAATTATCAAAAAAGGGGTCATGTTGGGTAAGCTGATTCGAAATGAAGTAATACCCGAGCATGAATTAGCCATGTATCATCAAGTAATTTATCCGCAACGTATTGAATTATCTACAAGTCAGGCCTTAGCATATTTAAAAAAAGAGGATATTGTTATTGAATCAAGTATAAAAGGCTGGCACCTAGTTACTTATAATGAAATGCCTTTAGGTTGGATTAAAAATTTAGGAAATAGAATCAATAATTACTATCCAAACAATTACAGGATATTAAGCAAAAACATTTTGCCCTATTGATAAAATACATGAATTTTGCATTCCTACTTTCAAAAATCATGAAAAGACATTTACTTTTTTTAGCCTTATTTTGCTGCGTTTTAAATACTATTGCTAGCGACCATTTTACAATTCAACGAAGAGATAATATCAATTATATCACTCATCAAGTAAAACCAGGCGAAACATTGTTTCAATTGTCTCGTGACTTTTCATTAAAACCAGCTGTATTAGCAAAATTTAATAATGTCAATTATCAAACAAATTTAAAAACAAATCAACTGATTGATATTCCATTAACTGAAACAAATTTTTTCAGAATGGCAGGATTATCTTCAGCCAGTGGTTTTGAACCTGTTTATTTAGAAGCAAGAAATTCAAAATCGGACATATTGAAAATGTTTCAAATTTCGGAATCAACATTTAATCTATGGAATCCTTCCAATGCAAATTCAATAAGAGAAGGGAGTAAGGTAATTGTAGGTTGGTTAAAGTATTCATCGAATTCGTCCTCAAATCAAAATGTACTTGCAGTTAAACCCACTTCAAAACAAGACATAATTGAGCCAATTGAAAAAGAGTCAGAAATTAAAAATGAATCTGATGTTACCATTTCTTCAGAACCAACATCAAATACCGAATCGATTAAGAAAGATAATGTGAATGAGGCAAAGCCTACTAAGTCGCCTATATATCAAACGAGTGAGTCAAATCCAATAGTTGCACAACACTTGAATCCTAGATATATAGATCCGAATTTGCCAATCAATAAAACCAAACCTGCACCTCCAACTCGAAAATTATATCCAAGACCACCAGTATATTCAAAGCCTGTTTCGCCACAACCTGTAAGAAAGGAAGTGGAATCGATTCAAGATGATAGCAAAGACATGTGGGGTAAAATAAAAGGAATTTTCAAACGATCTGAAAAAACTAAATCTAGCGTAGCTAAAAATACAACTACAGAAAGCAAGAAATCTCTTAAGCCATCAATTGAAGTTAATAAGTCTACAACTCAAAAATCTTCCTTGCCAACTAAGGTGTATCCAAAAACAATACCTGCAAAGCCTACACCTGGATTGAATAATAATCGTACATCACTTGCATTAGGAAATAAATCTCCTAAAGTAAAAGAGCCATTAGTAAAAGATCCTAAAGTAGAAGAACCAAAGAAAAAGGAACAAAAATTTAAGAAAGGATGGAGTGAATTTGTTTCTTCATTCAAAAGTAAAAATGAAAAAAACAACAAGAACCTTATTGAAACAGCTACACCAAAAGTAGTGAAAAATGATCCGAATCGCTTGTATGGTCAAAAGCCAGAAAGCAAGGCTAAGGTAGTATGGAATGATTTTAAAAATTCATTTAAACCAGCTAAAACGAATGCAAAACCAGTTGCTAAGCCTACAACATCGTATAAGCCAGTTGCTACAGCTTCTAAAACACCGAAAGCTACATCAACAAAAACGGCTTCTAATACTTCAAGTAATATAAAAACTAAAGAATCTACAAAGCCAGTTGATGTTGTTAAAGTAGAAGAGAATAAAGAATTTGATCCAACTGTGCGAAATGAAATAAAAACAATTGCATTAAATAATTCCAAAATAGGACGAGCATCTTATTTTTTTTCTGGACCTAATGGAGCTAAATTTTATGTAGCAACTAATCTTGCACCTATTGGACAAATAATAAAAGTAATAAATCCTGATAATGGTAAATATGTGATGGCTGAGGTAATGACCACCTTGCCAAATGCTGATATATCCAAAGGTTTGATTTTGAAATTAAGCGATAATGCTAAGATGCCATTGGGGCAAAAAGGAAGTTCTTTCTCTGTAAAAGTGAATTATTAATTTCCTTTTATTACTTTCGATTTTTAATTTGGGGTCAATTCTATGAAAATTCTTATTATTCGTTTTTCGTCTATTGGTGACATTGTGTTGACCACCCCAGTAATACGATGCATTAAAAAACAGCTACCCCATGTTCAATTGCATTATCTTACAAAAGCAAAATTTAAAGATGTTGTAGCTCATAATCCTTACTTAGATAAAATTCATTATCTCGAAAGTGATATTCAACCATTGATGATGGAATTGCTCAAAGAGAAGTTTGATTATGTAATTGATCTGCATCATAACCTGCGTACAAAGTATGTAAAAATGTTGCTTCGTCAAGCTTTCAATAGTCGAGTAGAATCTTTTTCGTTCAATAAACTGAATGTAAAAAAATGGATTTTAACCAGATTTAAAATTAATCTTCTTCCTGATGTTAGTATTGTTGAACGATACTTTGAAACAGTAAAAAAGCTAGGCGTAAAAAATGATGGTCAAGGACTTGATTTTTTTGTACCAATAGAAGAAGAGATAAAAAAAGATGATTTGCCTATGAGTCATTCGCTCGGTTTTGTGGCTTGTTCAATAGGTGGACAACATGAAACAAAAAAAATGCCACTCAGTCAATGGCAGGCATTGTGCAAAGAATTGCAATTTCCTATTGTACTATTAGGTGGTCAAGAGGATGCAGCCATGGCTGATGAAATACGTAAAATGGATGAAGTGAAAATATACAATGCATGTGGTAAATTTTCACTGAATGAAAGTGCACATATCGTAAGTTGTTCTCGATTTGTGATTACACATGATACTGGATTAATGCATATAGCGGCTGCTTTCAAAAAGCCGATTATTTCTATTTGGGGTAATACTGTTCCTGAGTTTGGTATGTTTCCTTATTATGGGTACAACAATTTAAAATCGAATATAGCACCACAAAGTTTTATAATTGAAAATAAAAAAGTGAAATGCAGACCATGTAGTAAAATAGGATATGCTAAATGTCCTAAAAAGCATTTTAATTGTATGAATAAAATTTCTGTACAAGAAATTTTAATGGTCGCCAATCAGTTGGTAAAAGAACGTAAATAATGATATCAAACCTCTATGGCAAACATACATTCTGAAGAAAGTAACATGAATAATTTCACGCGTTTTGGCTTGCTATGGGAGATGGAACAAGATGAGTTCGAATTGCAATGTCATGAGAAAGAGCTGCAAATCATAGAAGATACCGACAAATCAATTCTGGTCGATTCAGCACAACCGACACATTTTTTAATTGAAGGAGATAACCTGCCTTCGTTGTTAGCATTGAAAAAAAAATATTTGTCCTCAATTGATTTGATTTATATAGATCCTCCGTATAATACAGGATTTAAGCAAGATCAGGAAGGATTTAATTACCATGATAAGAGAAGAGCTGAACATCATGTATATGCACATTCTACTTGGTTAAATTTCATGTATGCTCGATTAAAGATTGCTTATGAATTAATGGCAGATACTGCCTTCATGTTTATTTCTATTGATGAAAATGAATTTGCGCATTTGAAATTGTTGTGTGATCAGTTGTTTGGAGAGAAAAATTTTGTCAATTATCTACTTTGGAAAAAAAGAAGTACTGGTGGACAAGTAAGAGATGGATCAGTCATAACGCAAACTGAATTTGTATTTATTTATGCCAAGGATAAATCGAAAGCAAAGCTTCGTAAATTAAAGAATGATAATGCAGGTAATCATAAATGGCGCGACTTTAGAAAATCGGGTGGGCAATGGCAACAACGCTATAGGCCCAAGCAACATTATCCATTTTATTTCAATGAGAAACTGAATGTCTTGTCGTTGGAGTCCAATAATGAACATGATATTGTAATTGTTCCTCAGGATGCGAAAGGTGAAAATGGGTTTTGGGAAAATGGAAAAGAGACAGCCCTACAACGACTATTAAATGGAGAATTAAAAGCAACTAAATCTAAATCGGGTCAATACAAAATTGCTCAATTGGAAGTTGCCGCAGATACTCAAAATGCTGGTAATTTTATAGATATACCATCTGTGCAAGGTAATCATGAAATCAAAGAATTGGACTTAAGTTTTAATAATGTGAAACCACTTGGATTGCTTGAATATATTATTGAATTGGGGAGTTCTTCGGATGCATTGGTGCTTGATTTTTTTGCAGGCTCAGGTAGTACTGCCCATGCTGTTATGAAAATGAATGCCGAAAGAATGCATCAGCGTAGATGCATTCTGTGCACCAACAATGAATATAATTTGTGTGAAGACGTAACTTATCCTCGATTGAGTAGAGTGATTAAAGGCTACACGAATTTTAAAGGAAAAAGAATGGAAGGTGTTTTTCAAAATTTAAGCTATTGTAAGGTAGATATTAATTCAATCTAATTTTGATTGATAAGAATGAATGTATTCATTGCTTATTTATTAGGTTTGTACTCTTTTATAAATTGTCTACATGTTTTCAATCTTAATTCCTTCATGGAATAGCTTAGCTTATTTGAAGTGTTGTATACTGAGTATTCAGAAAAATTCTTTCTTCACACATGAAATTATTGTTCATGTCAATGATGGAAGTGATGGGACCTTGGAGTGGCTGAACGAAATGGGAATTGTATATACACATTCTCTAGAAAATATAGGAATTTGTAAAGCTATGAATCTGGCTTTTGAAAAAAGTACAAAGCAATATATCATGTATATGAACGATGATATGTATTGTACGCATCATTGGGATAAGCCATTACACAATATGATACATTCATTGGGTGATGAACTATTCATGTTGTCATCTACGATGATTGAACCTACTGATACAAATAACTCTTGTGTGATCGTTAAGAATTATGGACAAGATATTCTTACTTTCAAAGAGGATCTGTTGCAATTAGAGGTTGCTACAATGTCATTTCCAAATTGGAATGGAAGCACTTGGCCACCCAATATTGTTAGTCGATCTTCTTGGGAAAGAATAAAAGGTTTCAGTGAAGAATTTAGCCCTGGTATGAGTAGTGATGATGATTTTAGTATGAAAATGTGGCAATTAGGTTGTCGGCATTTTATCGGGATAGGGGAAAGTTTAGTCTATCATTTTCAATGCAAAAGCACTGGTAGAATAGTAAAAAATAATGGTCGTAAACAATTTGTAGCCAAATGGAAATTATATCAATCTGCTTTTCATCATTATTATATTAAGCGAGGAAGTAAGTATGTAGGAAAGTTGTCTGAACCTACCTTTTCATTGGGTTTGATCATTCAAAAAATCAGAGGCCGTTTTTTTTAGTGTTATTTTTTTTTATTCAATAGTTTATCCCTACGTTCTTTCATTCGTTCTTTCCGTTTACGATTTGAGTAATTGAAATAATAAATTGAAAAAATTGATAGTAGAAGTAAAATTGCAATAATGTACGTCATTTCAAATAGATATTAGACAGCTACTTCACCTTTTATATGTGGGTGACATTGATAATTTTCTAAGGTGAAATCTTCGAAAACAAAATCTTCAATATTCTTTTTGGCAGGATTGATTTTCATAGTTGGTAATGGATAAGGTGTACGACTCAGTTGCAATTTGACTTGATCCAGATGATTATTATAAATATGCACATCGCCAAATGTATGTACAAAATCGCCGACTGCTAAATCGCAAACCTGAGCAATCATCATAGTGAGTAAGGCATAAGAAGCAATGTTGAACGGTACACCTAAAAAAACATCAGCACTTCGTTGGTATAATTGGCAGCTTAATTTTCCATCAGCGACATAAAACTGAAACAATGAATGGCAAGGCATTAATGCCATATCTTTTAATTCACTTACGTTCCAAGCGCTAATGATCATGCGTCTACTATCAGGATTTGTTTTAAGTTGATGTATAATGTCCATTAGTTGGTCGAATGTTTCTCCATTTGCACCTTTCCAGCTTCTCCATTGCTTGCCATATACTGGACCAAGGTCACCATCTTCACGCGCCCATTCATCCCATATTTTTACACCATTTTCTTGTAGGTATTTTACATTGGTGTCGCCTTTGATAAACCATAGCAATTCGTATATGATAGATTTTAAATGCAACTTTTTGGTAGTCACCATAGGGAAGCCATCCTTTAAATTAAATCGCATTTGATAGCCAAAATGACTGATAGTGCCCGTGCCTGTTCGATCACTTTTCTGCGTACCATGATCCAATATATGTTGTAATAATTCTTGATATTGTTGCATAAAGCAAAGCTAAAACAAATTGACAAGTAGGCAATATAGCATTGGGCAATGTGGAAAATTAAAATCCTTTTTGTTTACAACTCAAGCACCCCTCTATTTTTTTGTTGATGCAATAGCCTAAATTTAAAGAGATTTGTTTGTGGAAATATTCGTAATAATCTCGAGTGCCATTTAAGTATTCATAGTATTTTGTCAAGTATGGCATTTGACCATGAGAGTATGTGAGGTCAATTGTAAATCTATTTTTAGTAAATGTAAATCCCCCAAGCAGTGGAACATCAAATTTTGATGTGCTGATAATTTTCGCCCTGTTTAAAAGTAAACTCAAGCTTGTGCCTGCATTGACTGAAAAATGTTTTGTAAATCTGTAAGAAAACATGAAGGGAATATCAGCATAATTTAGAAAATAGGTATGGGAAGATTGATAAGGTTGTAAACTATTATATGGACTTCCACCATCATACAATTTTTCATTATAACGATAACCTTTTTCGCTTATAAATACACCCGTTCTGAAATCAATTCTTTTCGAAATGTGTGCAGCAATTCGAATTCCAATATTATATGAATTGAATGCATCTAACATTTGAGTCTCTTTTTGGTAAACGCCATATTTGCGTATTTCGGATTTATTGTAAGCTCCACCTGCTGATATTGAGACGTCAACTTTTTGTGCTATGACAAGTTGTGTTAATACTATTAGTAGGTTTAGTAAAAATATCCTTTTCATTCAAATGATTAATAAGATTATTGGAGTTCACTGAGTTCCAACCAGCGCAATTCTTTTTCTTCCAACAAGACGATAATTTCACCAATGCGGTTTGAAGCTGCTTGAAGGTCATCGTAGGAAATGGAAGCATTGGACATTTTCAATTCCAAGCTTGCTTTTTCTTCTTCTAGTTTTGGCATTTCTGCCTCCAGTTGTTCAAATTCTCTTTTCTCGTTGTAACTGAGTTTGCGTTTTTCTGTTTTAGATTCGTTAGATTGTTGTATTGAATCAGCTTTTGGTTTAGGGTCTTCAATACTAAGAGATGTGTATTGTTTACCACTATGAATATTATTTGCTTTATCCAATTCTTTGATACGATACTGCGTGTAATTGCCTGGGAAATCATTGATAACTCCATCGCCTTCAAACACAAATAAATGATCGACTAGTTTGTCCATAAAATAGCGGTCGTGACTGACTAGTAAAATACAACCTTGATAGTCTTGAAGAAACTCTTCTAGTATTTGCAATGTTTGCAAATCTAAATCATTGGTAGGTTCATCTAGCACAAGGAAATTGGGGTTTGTAAATAGGATGGACAATAATTGAAGTCTTCTTTTTTCGCCTCCACTCAATTTGCTCAGGTATGTATATTGCTGTTCGGATGTAAATGCAAATCGCTCCAAGAATTTGGATGCGCTCAATTTTGTACCATCAGCCAATGGGAAAAATTCGGCTGTATCTTTCACAAATTCAATAACTCGTTTATCTTCTTTGTATTGTAAGCCTTCTTGCGAAAAGTGTCCAAAAATGACGGTATCGCCATGATTGATTTTGCCACTATCGGGTTGTTGCTGTTGTAATGCAATTTGAAGAAAAGTACTTTTTCCTACGCCATTTTTTCCAACGATTCCAATACGTTCGCCTCGTTTGAATGTATAATCAAATCCTTTCAGGATAGGTTTGTCTTCACCATAGCTTTTGTACACTTTTTTCATTTCAAGAATCTTGCCACCAAGTCGAGTCATTTTTACTTGTAATTGTACATCCGAGTCTGTATTTTTTTGTTTTACTCGATCTTCGATTTCTACAAAGGCATCTTGCCTTGATTTAGATTTGGTAGTACGTGCTTTAGGTTGCTTCCGCATCCATTCAAGCTCTTTTCTAAAAATATTTTTATCCTTTAATAATTCACTCGATTCTACTTCAATACGATGGGCTTTTTGAGATAAAAAATAATCGTAATTTCCTTTATGGATAAATACTTTTTCTTGATCTATTTCGATGATTTCATTGCAGACAGCATCTAGAAAATATCGATCATGGGTTACCATTAGTAAAGTGGCTTTTTGAGCACTTAAAAAATCTTCAAGCCACTCAATCATACTTACATCCAGATGATTGGTTGGCTCATCCATTATGAGTAAGCACTTGCCAGCAAAGAGCTGCGCTTCTATCAACGCTTGTGCAAGAGCGACTCGTTTTTTTTGACCACCACTCAGTGTATTGACTTTTTGATTTAGATTATGAATATTTAGTTTCGATAGTATTTGTTGTAACTCATTTTCAAAATTCCAAGCATCGAGCTCTTCCATTTTATTCAATAACTCTTGCAAATGATCGGGATCTTCTGAGCCACTTTCCATATACTCTTCATAATCTTTCACCACATTGACTATTTCGTTTTTCATCGAAAGGATATTGTCCCAAATCGATTTCTCACCTTCAAATTCATTTTCTTGATGTAGCATCACCAATTTAATATCCTTGTGAACCCACACTGTTCCGGAGTCAGGATGGTCTTTCCCTGTTAGAATATTAAGTAAGGTTGATTTGCCAAATCCATTCCGAGCAATTAAGGCTATTTTATCTCCTTCGGATATATGAAAGGTAATGTTTGAAAAAAGATTGCGGATTCCAAATGATTTGGAGATATTGTCGATACTAGCGTAATGCATGAATAATTAGAATAATTGAGAAGTGTAAATGAAAGAAATGAACTGAAAATAGAATAATGGGCGATGGTTTACTTTATGGGTTTGTCGGCTGGAGCATTACCTTGTTGTAAATCTTGTATTTGAATTACATTTTCAGACATGTTCCATTTCATACCATCCCATTTAAGTCCATCGTAAGTGCCATCGGGTATGTAAGTATATTTTTTGGCCGGATCTCCTATTTGTGATTCGCAGTGGTCGAGTATAATCATATCTGTTTCTTTATCAAAATTCATAGATACTCGTGCTCCTTTCTGATATTCAATCATAAATCGATTGGCACTCTTACGTTTACCACGATCTATAATATTAAACATAGGTGCTCCGAAAATAGCTTTACCACGAGAGTTGAATCCAAATGGTTCTATTACTTTTCGTTCGCTATTGATTGAGTTGCCATTCCATCCTAATAAGAAATATACTTTTTGTCCACCAATGTCTTGTGGAATGATATTGTAGTATAAACATCCATACCATCGAGTATCGGTAAATACAGAATCTTCACCACCTCTCAATACCTTATCCGAGATATCTACCATCGGTACTATATTACCATCGGCCAATTGTATTACACCATAATAACGACCAGCATCATTTGCTTGCATAATCTCCCAATTGTATAATTTGAAAGCATTGTCTGGGGAACTTAATAAGGTAATTTTGGTCGATAATTTTTTGCAAGGGAAATTATAACTATTGTTGGCTCTCAAAAATCGTTTCATTACTTGAATAAATCGATCGTTGCCCTCAATTCTATTTTCTGCTACTGGTGAATTATACATGCTATCTGCAAAGAAAACCAACGAGTCTTCTAATATTTCAAGTTCTGTCAATGTGCTAATATCTGTTTGGTGTACTTGATATCGTGCTGGTGCAGAATTTTCAAAGTCTTGTGCTAGGCTATATTGTTTAAAACAAATAATAAGCAACAAGGTGATTATCAGTTTGAATGTCATTTTCATACGTAACAAATTTACTTTATTTTTTCGGTGTAAATAGAGATTCACTCAAATGAGTTGTTAATAAAATGAATTAAAAAAGCCACTCATAATAAGTGGCTTTTGAAATTTTATGAGTAGAAATAATTATTTATCTCCACCACCAAATAATCCTTTCAATTTGCCTAAAGCATCTTTAGCCATTTCCTCAGCTTTATCTGCAGCTTCAGATAATTTTTCTTTTGCTTCACCAGCTATATCTTCTAATTTTTCTTTTGCATCACCTGCAAAATCTTCTAATTTTTCTTTAGTAGCATCTGCAAACTCACTTGCTTTTTCTTGATAACTTTCCTCTTTTACTTCACCTTTAACGCCAGAGAACATAGCATCAAGGTTACCTGAAAGTGAAGATGGTAATTTGGATTTGACAAAATCCATAACGGTTGTGGTTGTTTTTTGAGCTTGTTCAGCAGTTAAACCTACTTCACTCATCAATTTGTTGATTAATTCTTGCATGACTTTTTGTTGTTTTTAGTGTTACTATGCAAAGTTATGCATTTGTATGAATAAAAAATCATTTCTAGGATTGTCGAAATGTTAATATAAAACTTGAAATAAGTATATTTGCGCACTTATGGCAACAGAACAAAACAATTTACCAGATATCATATCTCATTGCAAAGAATATGGTTTTATTTTTCCTTCAAGCGATATTTATGATGGCTTAAGTGCGGTATACGATTATGGACAATGGGGCGTAGAGTTGAAGAAAAATATCAAGGATATTTGGTGGAAAAGTATGGTATACATGCACGAAAATATTGTTGGAATAGACTCTGCAATTTTTATGCATCCTACTATATGGAAGGCTAGTGGACACGTTGATAATTTCAGTGATCCAATGATTGATAATATGGATAGTAAAAAACGTTATCGAGTTGACCATTTAATTGAAGGATTTTGTGAAGCGTTAGCAAGTAGCAATAAACAATTGGCCGATGAATTATTGGTAAAAATGGATGCCTTATTAGCTGCAGATGATTTTGTAGGTTTGAAACAAATGATTGTTGACAACAACATGAAATGTGCTGTAAGTGGTACTTGCAATTGGACTGATGTACGCCAATTTAATTTGATGTTCAGTACACAATTAGGTTCTGTTGCTGAAGATAGTGATACTATTTATTTACGTCCCGAAACGGCGCAAGGAATTTTTGTAAATTTTTTAAATGTACAAAAAACAGGTCGTATGAAAATTCCTTTTGGTATTGCACAGATAGGGAAGGCCTTTAGAAATGAAATAGTAGCGCGTGGGTTTATTTTCCGTATGCGTGAATTTGAACAAATGGAAATGCAATTTTTTGTAAGACCTGGGACTCAAAAAGAATGGTATGAGTACTGGAAAGAAGCTCGTATGAAATGGCATTTAGCATTGGGTATTTCAGCTTCAAAGTATCGTTTTCATGATCATGTAAAATTAGCGCATTATGCTGATGCTGCTTGTGATATTGAATTTGATTTCCCTATGGGTTTCAAAGAGGTAGAAGGAATACACTCACGAACTAATTTTGATTTGAGTCAACATCAAGAGTACAGCAAGAAAAAACAAATGTATTTTGATAATGACATTGATGAAGCTACTGGTAAGCCATATGGTAATTATATCCCTTATGTAGTTGAGACATCTATTGGATTGGATCGCACTATTTTAATGGTATTGAGTGAAGCATACACTGTAGAGGATTTGAGCACAGATGATAAAAAAGATAGCCGAGTTGTATTGAAATTCCCTGCTAAATTAGCGCCTATTAAATTGGCCATTTTACCATTAATGAAAAAAGATGGTTTGGCTGAGCTTGCTCGCGAAATGATGAATGAATATCGTGAAGATTTCTTTTGCTTTTACGAAGAAAAAGATAGTATTGGCAAGCGTTATAGACGAATGGATGCTTTAGGAACTCCTTTTTGTGTAACCATAGATCATCAAACCAAAGAAGATGGAACTGTGACTATTCGTTATCGTGATAGCATGGATCAAGAGCGTGTGAAAATGAGCGATGTGAAAGCGATTGTATTAAATGCAATTAAATCATAAAATGCTCAAGTATATTTCATTATTTGTATTCTTAGTTATTATAGTCTCATGTGAAGATAAATATGCCGATTCGAATGATATATCTACCACAACCATAGACAATCAATCTAGCACAGTCATTGAGCACACAAGTTATGGCAATGATGATGGTGAAGGTATGCTTGAGTATAGTTACAAAGATTCTTCTTTTTACGCTTCGTTGTCTAAAGTGTCGGTTTTTCAATCAAGTGTAAAAAAAGGGATAGCCAATTATTTATTAGCTCATTTGAAAACTGTAAAAACACTTCGTTTGATTGGAGTTACGCATCGTTATGATATTAAACAGTCTAAAAGTAGCTACTATATTCAATATTATAAAAATGGGAATACAGATAAAAAATGGGGTTGCAAATTGAATTTTGCAAATGGTAATTTTAGAATCGCAAATCAAAATATCAATGTAGAGAAAGATAAAGATTTTCAGCTTTTGTATAGTAATGCGTTGGATGTTGAAACCTTGAATCAGATAAAGTCAATACATTAATTTATCGACCCCATTCTGATGGATTTTCTCTCCATTGTTTTAAAAGTTCAAGTTCTGTTTCCGATATTAGATTTTTTTGCATGGCTAATTCGAGAAGAGCATTATAATTACTAAGACTGAATGTTTTGATGCCCGCTTCGCCAAATACTTTTTCGGCCAAGGGGAAACCATAGGTAAATACACTCGTGAGTCCAATTACTTCGCCACCAGCTTCTTGAATGGCAACAACAGCTTCCATACTGCTTTTGCCTGTACTGATTAAATCTTCTATCACGACTACTTTTTGGCCTTTTTGCAATACACCTTCAATTTGGTTACCCATACCATGTTCTTTTGGTTTTGATCGAACATATATAAATGGCAAACTCAATAAATCGGCCACGAGCGCACCATGTGGTATTCCTGCAGTAGCTACACCAGCTATTACTTCTGCATCTGGAAACTCAGTAAATACAGCATTGGTCATTTCGCTTTTTATGAAATCTCTTACATGAGGATAAGATAGTATAGTACGATTGTCACAGTAAATTGGACTTTTCCAACCACTTGCCCAAGTAAATGGATTTTGAGGATTTAATTTTACTGCATTAATTTGTAGTAATTTTTCGGCAACAGCTAATTCACGCTTCATAGTCCGCAAACCTACACTTTGAAACCATAAAATACAAATAAGCAACAATGATAAAAATCAACTTTAACGATAAACGAATATATCTTATCGAGAATCATCGAACATTGATCGATGAATTGCAACTAAAAAATGCCTTTATCGTATTTGAGTTGAATGCTCAAAAGTTGAATTATATTCTAGATCAGCTAATGGTATCAGATATTCAGCATTTCATTATAGAAGGAAATATTGAAACTAATTTATCAATCATTTCATCTTCTCTCAGCTCTATTACTGCAGCTGGTGGACTTGTCTTTAATTCAAAGAATGAAGTGTTGTTTATATATCGTAGAAAAAAATGGGATTTGCCAAAAGGAAAATTAGATCCAGGTGAATCCATTGAAGAATGTGCATTACGAGAAGTAAAAGAAGAAACGGGTGTTCAGTCATTGGTTATTCAACATCAACTTTTAACTACTTACCATTTTTATTTAGAAGATACCATGATTTTTAAAACTACTTATTGGTACAAAATGACATCAGATGACTTGATACTGATTCCACAAGAGGCCGAAGGAATTAAAAAAGCGCTATGGATACACTTGAACAATATTCAATTTCAATTAAACAATACCTATGAATCTATTCAAGATTTGTTTCGGATAGTATAAAAAAAAGCCCATCTTACGATGGGCTTCGGATTGAAAAATCACATAAATAACCTACTGAAGACAAATGTAGATTGATTCTCTAAAGTTTATAACTCAAATGAGTAAATGGACGTTTTGAATGAGAATTTGGTAGCTTTTATATGGAAAATGGAATTAAGAAAGCCGAAATTATCTTGTTTTTATTATTAAGCATGCTATCTAAAATAATCAAAAACAAAAAAGCCCATCTTGCGATGGGCTTAGGATTGAAAAAGTCACATAAATAACCTACTGAGAACAAATGTATTGCGCGTCTGCAATTTATAATAGGGTAAATGAGTATATGGTAATTTCGAATGAGTATTTGGTAACTGAGACTGAGTAATTGGGATTAAAAAATTAGTTTATACCCAAAAGAATTATATGTAAACCTATGAATACTATTTATTTAGATAAAAAAAAGCCCATCTTGCGATGGGCTTCGGATTGAAAAATCACATAAATAACCTACTAAGAACAAATGTAGATCTATTGAGCTAACGTTATACAGTTAAATGAGTATTCGGTCGTTTTAAATGAGTATTTGGTAATAATCTATGAGAATTTGGATAAATAGGTATTCAAACACATATATATCGATAAATTAAATGTATGTAATAAATCAAGATACGGAAATAAAAAAAAGCCCATCTTGCGATGGGCCTGTGATTGAAAAAGTCACATAAATACCTACTGAGTGCAAATATAAAGTGAATGTATATTTTTGTTGGGTAAAATGAGTATTTGGTAGTTTAAGATGAGTATTTGGTAGTTTAAGATGAGTATTTGGTGAATTAAATGTTTCAATTGAACTTTTAAATTAATTTCTTTCAAGTGCAATTTCTGATTTTTAAGCTATTAAATAATCAACTAGTTTTAAATATGAATTATAATGATAAAGTCTCAAAAAAAAGGAATAAAAACAAAAAAGCCCATCTTAACGATGGGCTCTGATTGAAAAATCACATAAATAACCTACTTGATGCAAATGTATATTGGTAGGCTATTGTTTTTGAAGACAAATGAGTAAATTGCACTTTTTAATGAGTATTTGGTAGTTTTCAATTAGAATTTGGTAAATATGGAAAATTTTAAAAGTATAAAAAACTGGACTTTAGATGAGCGACCTAGGGAAAAAATGATTCAAAAAGGCCCAAGTGCCTTAACGAATGCTGAATTATTGGCAATTTTGATTAATACTGGTTCAAAACAGAAGAGTGCCTTGGATATTGCAAAGGAAATTCTTTCCTTAGGTAATGACAATTTGTTGGAACTGGGAAAGCTTACCTTAAAGGATATCAGTAAAGTGAAAGGAATTGGAGAAAAGAAAGCTATTACAATATTGACAGCTCTTGAATTGGGAAAACGACGGCAATTGGCTTCCGCTCTCGAAAAACCTAAAATCAATACTAGTAAAGACATTTTTAATTTATTGAACTCTTATTTTCTTGACAAACTAGCGGAGGAATTCTATGTAGTATACCTCAATCAGGCACACAGAGTATTGTCCATAGAACTTATCAGTAAAGGGGGTATGACTTCTACTGTGGTTGATCCTCGTATTATTTTCAAAAAAGCTCTTGAGATTACAGGAACTTCGAGAATTGTATTGGCGCACAATCATCCATCCGGCAATTTAACACCAAGCGAAGCCGACAAAGTGTTGACACAACGAATAAAAGAAGGTGGCAAGGTGCTCGAATTGACTTTGTTAGATCACGTAATACTAGCCGAAAATGCTTATTTTAGTTTTGCAGATGAAGGTATTTTGTAATCTAAAAATCCTTTTGTTCGCCAATAGTCAATAAAGTAAGTTCTAGGTTTTCTTTTCTAAATGCTTCGACCGCATCGGTATGGTCTATTTTAATAAATCCAAATGTATCATAATGAACACCTAATACGTGGGCCGTTTTTGTAAATTGTGCCGCGAGTATAGCATCCTCAATTCCCATGGTGAAATTGTCACCTAATGGAAGTACCGCAAATTTAATGTTGGCCCAGAGTGGAATCAATTGCATATCAAGTGTAAGCGCTGTATCCCCACTATAGTAAAAGGACTCACCATTGGCATAGATAATAAATCCCATAGGATTACCACCATAATTGCCATCAGGCAAGCTACTGCTGTGTTGGGCTACAGTACATTTAACTGTAAATTCATCAAATGTCCATTTGCCTCCTGTATTCATAGGATGCGTATTAGTTACTCCTTTAGCATTCAGCCATTCATGTATTTCCCAACTGCAAATAACTTTTGCGCCATTTCGCAAAGCAATGGATTCACAATCCAATATATGGTCGGCATGACCATGTGATAATAAAATATAGTCAGCTTTTATTTCTACTACATGAATATGCTTGGCTAATTCATTTGCAGATATAAAGGGGTCGAAAAGCAATGTTTTCCCATTGATTTCAACACTGAAGCATGCGTGACCGTAATATGTTAATTTCATTTTTCTACTATTATAGTAGTGCAAAATTAATCGATTTAAATTAGAATTATTTCTTTCTTTCGTCTACTTCGATTGCATCTTGCATCCACTCATCCAAAAGCAATTCATTTAAATCGTCTATTGATTTAATAATAATGCCATAGACCAATTTTCGCCCTCGATTATCCAACATGCCTGCTTCGTTTTTCATCTCATTCCCTCTGATAAAAGCTAATTCTATAGAATGTTTTTTATAAATATTGATATAGCATGCCCATTTATTTCGATAATAAAAGGGTATCTTATAGGCTAATTTACAAGTAAAGCCTTCATAAGATAATATAAACGAATGAAGAAAAAGAGCCGTTTCGCGTAGCGTAACATCTTCAATGGAATATATATAATCTTCGGGAGTATGCATTATTCAAAAATAATAGATTTGAGGCATTTTGTCGATTTCTACTTATATTTACCTAGTAAATTATATTTCTAAATGCGAAAAAGTCTGCTTTTTCTTTTATTAATCAGTTTTGCATTGGGTGTACAAAGTCAATCATATCTTTATTTCAACTCGAGTGATACCGATAAAACATACTCTGGCTTTGAAGCAAATATTGAATTAAAGCTGAAATTACACAACACGTCTGGTACCATCAAAAAGTACCAATGGAAAAGAACAGATAAGTGTGCTTTGCCAAGCGGATGGAGTGCATATGTATGTGATTGCGATCAGTGTTACTCATTTTCATATTATCAAAGTGATACCAATGGGAGTGTAATCGATTCTTGTAGTTTGATTTTTACATATCTTTTTGAACTTGGTGCTGCAAATGGTTCTCATACCACTAAGCTTGAAATTATAGATCCCAATAATCAAGCTGCTATTCCAAATTCAATATTACTTTCGATTAATAATGGCTGTGTGACCTCTACAGGTGAAGAAATTAAAAGATCAGTTGTTTCAATTTTTCCTATTCCTGCCGATGATGAAATTACAATTCAAGGCTTGAGTAAAAATGATTTTACCTCTGTTGAATTAAAAACAATATATGGTCAATTGGTAGTAAAAAAGGAATTAATTGCAGGTCAGCATGAAATGAAAATGACATTGAGTAATTTGTCAAAAGGGATTTATTTTGTAATTTTAAGAAATGAGCAAAACAACTTTTTGCAATCATATAAAATTGAAAAAAGATAATAGAAGCTATTGGAAACTAAGTTAAGAAAAGTAGAATCATTTGCGAATGCGACCAGATTAAAGCGTTTCATTTCAATGCCTCATAAATATTGGCATTTAATGTTGACAAGGCATTTGATTAAGTCACCTCATGGCGTATTGAAAAAAATACGTACTTTTTGGGGCGATGATTTTTCAGTTTTACTTCCAGCCTCATCTGATATTTATTTGTCGGGAGGTAAGACACATGATTCTGAAATACGTCTTTGTAAGTTTTTAATTAAAAATTTAAAAGACAAGGATATTGTTTTTGATATCGGTGCACATTTTGGTTTTTTCTCTATATTCATGTCCAGTCTTGTAAAAACAGGGAAGGTTTATTCTTTCGAGGCGTCTAAAATTAATTATAACGTTTTGCAAGAAAATGCGTTGAATAAAAAAAATATACAAATCAGGCACTTGGCAATAAGTGATCGTGTTGAAAAAATTAATTTTTATGAATTTCCTGTTTACTATTCAGAATATAATTCAACGAATCAACAACAATACGAAGATGAAAAATGGTTTCAAGACAATAAACCTACATTAACAGTATTAGACGCTACTACCATTGATGAATTTTGTGCTTCCAATGGAATATTCCCTAAGTTTATTAAAATGGATGTGGAAGGTGCAGAGGATAAAGCAATTCGTGGAGCTATTGATTTATTTTCATCTCATTCTGTCATTCTTGCAATGGAATATTTGGCTCCTGAACGAGGAAACGAATCGCACAAATCAGCAGTTCAACTATTAAAATCACTTCACTATCATTCTTATATTATTGATGGTAAAGGGTTGCTTGCGCCTGAGTTGGACTTGGATGCTTATTTAAGACATTCAAAATTAGAGTCTGATAATATTATTTTTATTAAGAAATAGTTTTCTGCATCACATAGTCATTGAGCCAAAATTTATCCAACGGGATATCAATTGTATCTATAATTTCAAACCCCATTTTTATATAAAAATGAAGAGCCGGATTGTTTCGGTTGACATTCAAGATGAGTGTATGAATATTAAGTTGAATCATGTCAGCTTCAATTTGGTTGAGAAGTTTTTTGCCTATTCCTTTTCCTTGTGCTAAAGGTGAAATATAAAGTTTACTCAATTTAAGTTTGTCTTGATCGATATAGCAATGCGAATACCCAAGTAGTTGGTTTTCTTCTTTCGCTAGTAGAAAAAAATGAGATGGATCAGAAAATTGAGATGCTATTAATTCATTGTTGTAAAATAATTGCAACATGTATTCAATTTGTTCCTTCGAAATAATACTTGAATA
Organism: Chitinophagaceae bacterium; assembly: GCA_044233655.1. Lineage (GTDB taxonomy): Bacteria > Bacteroidota > Bacteroidia > Chitinophagales > Chitinophagaceae > OLB11. Next base: position 41,493 of record JBIIJQ010000009.1, read on the forward strand.
GGTCGTGTGCCAAGTGTGAGTTGCCAACGAAATGATGGCTGGAATGTCGTTCAATGAAGGTTTTAAAATTTCCATATTCGGGTGCAAAGATGTGAAGTTAATTTAGTTATTTTACACTCCTTAAAACAACTTTTTTTTAATATAACTAAAATAATAAAACATGCAAGTCTGGACAGATTATCAAAACCAACATAAAGACAAATTTCTCAATGAATTAATTGAATTACTTAAAATACCTTCCGTAAGTGCTGTGCCAGCTCACAATGGAGATACCGCGAGTTGTGCCGAAGCAGTGAAAAATGCACTTATTGCTGCAGGTTGTACTACAGCTGAAGTATGTACGACCGCAGGGCATCCAATTGTCTATGGAGAAAAAATGATTGATCCATCATTGCCTACTGTTCTTACTTATGGTCATTATGATGTGCAACCGCCCGATCCATTGGACTTATGGACAAGTGGACCTTTTGAACCAGTCATTACAGATGGTAAAATATATGCTCGTGGTGCTTGTGATGATAAAGGTCAAATGTTTATGCATGTTAAAGCACTCGAGGTAATGAATGCGACTAATACATTGGCGTGCAATGTGAAATTTATTATCGAAGGTGAAGAAGAAGTTGGTAGTACCAACTTAGGTAAATTCTTAGAAGAAAACAAAGACCGTTTAAAAGCAGATATCGTACTTGTAAGTGATACATCTATGATAAGTATGGAGCATCCTAGTATCGAAACGGGTTTACGAGGATTAGCTTATATGGAAGTAGAAGTTACTGGTCCGAATCGTGATTTGCATAGTGGCGTATACGGTGGTGCAGTTGCCAATCCAATTACTATATTGAGTAAAATGATTGCGAGTATGCATGATGAAAATAATCACATTACAGTAGATGGTTTTTACGATAAAGTTGTCGAATTAACTTCAGAAGAGCGGACTGCATTAAACTCTGCACCTTTTGATTTAAATGAGTATAAAGAAGAATTAGGTGTTAAAGAAGATTGGGGTGAAAATGGTTATACTTCATTGGAGCGTACAGGTGTAAGACCTACATTGGAATTAAATGGTATTTGGGGTGGTTATATTGGCGAAGGTGCCAAAACTGTTTTGCCATCGAAAGCATTTGCGAAGATTTCAATGCGATTAGTCCCACATCAAAATTCACATGAAATAGCTGAATTATTTACAGCACACTTTAATAAAATTGCTCCAAATAGTGTGAAGGTTAAAGTGACAGAACATCATGGAGGAGAGCCAGTGGTTACACCTACTGATTCTGTTGCTTACAAAGCCGCCGAAAAAGCCATTGAAACTACGTTTAATAAAAAGCCTATTCCTACTCGTGGTGGAGGAAGTATTCCTATCATAGCGTTGTTTGAAAAAGTATTAGGATTGAAAACAGTCTTGATGGGCTTTGGATTAGATAATGATAATATTCATTCTCCGAATGAAAAATTTGATCTAGTGAATTATTACAAGGGAATAGAAACCATTCCTTATTTCCATAAGTTTTTTGCAGAAATGAGCAAAGCGTAATTACTAAATATGTTACCTAAAAGAAATGGTGCGCCGCAGGCGCACCATTTCTTTTATTAGAATATAAAATATGGTAATTATTTAATAATTATTTTAGACAATTCTACTTTGATAGCATCTAAAGCTTCTTTTTGTTTTTTAACTTCAGCAATCTGATCTTCTTGCTCTTTTTTATTCTTTGCAATTTCGTCTTCATTCTTTTTCAAATCAGTCTTGTAGTCTTCTGCATCTTTTAAAGCATCGTTGTATTTTTTAATCGATTTGCGAGCTGCATCTTCTTGTTTGCTTACTTCTTTTTTCAATGCATCCATTTGGTCGATTGTAGCAGTTTTTGCTTTTACAGCTTCAAGTTGCTTTTGTTGATTATCCATGTCCGATTTCAATGACCCAATTTCGATGTTCGTTTTTGAAATCTTTGACTCAATTTTTGATTTGTCTTTCAATAATGATTCACCATCTTTAGCAATGCTTTTGTTTTTCTTTTCAGCACTTTCAATCACATCTTGTTGAGCTTCTATATCCTTATTTAATTTAAATGCATTCACATCATTCATAAAGTTGGTTAAAAAAGCCATGCTATTATTGATAACGTTTGAATCAGTTTCTTTATTGATAAAATTATCATATCCTTTGGAAGTTAAAATGTAAACAGTTGAAATAGGTTTTTTCTCTTCTACTTTTACATACAAATCCATTTTGTCTTTAGAGATTTGTTGAAATACGACTCCTTTGTATACTCTGAATCCATCGCTTGCTTTGCTATCTGAGCCAATTTTTGCATCTGTCAATTTCTTTTTCAATGCTCCCTCTACTATAGAACCTGGCATTTGGTAATCGGCATATACGCATGGCTGACTAGCTTTATTAATGACGGTTGTACCTGTTTGAGGATTTTGTGCAAATGATGATAAGCTTAGTGAAAGTAAAGCTGTTAAGGTTAAAAATTGCTTTTTCATGTTTTTTCGTTTATTTATTGTATACAAAAGTAAAGGTGAATAGGCTAATATTTAGTTATTACTTCGGTATTCTGGTTAAAAAGTCTTAAATATAATATGCTTGAATTATTTTTACCATACTAAAAAATAGCACGATTGAGTATTAAAAAATTGGCAGGACAAACATTGTGGTATGGAGTGCCAAGTATCGCAACCCGGTTCATTGGATATATCTTAAATTTCTCTCTTATATTTTTGTATCAGGCTGTTAGCACAGCAGACCTTACGCAGATATATGCAATCTTTCCTTTTCTCAATATTTTATTTACTTATGGTGTTGAAACGAGCTATTTTAGGTTTATACAAAACAAGCCACATCAAACCTTGTTTAATACACTGAGTGTTTCTATTATTTTCTCAACTATATTATTAACTGCAATCATGATTGTTTGCAGAGGTCCATTGATTGAATTCACTGCGATGGAAGAGCATCCAGAATTTATTACATGGATGGCTGCCATTGTTTTTTTTGATACACTTTCTGCATTGCCATTTGCCAAATTAAGACAAGAAGAACGTCCGCGAAAGTATGCGTTTATAAAATTATTAGGTATTATTATCAATGTGATCGTAGTGATTTGGTTTATAGGTTTTTGTCCCAACATAGCTGCTAAAAATCCTTCAAGTATATTGCTGTTGGGTTACAATTCATCAATAGGAATTGGGTATTATCTTATAGGAAATATTGTAGGAAGTATTCTTACCTTTTTATTGTTGTTAGGAGAATTCAAAGGATTTAAATTTGAATTTGACAAAGATCTTTGGAAAGAAGTTATGAAGTATTCTTATCCACTTATTATTGTGGGTTTAGGGGGTATGATCAATGATATGTTGAGTCGATTGGTTTTTCAACACGTGACCGATTTGCCAGCAGCAGAGGCCAAAAGACAACTCGGGGTGTTCGCAGCCAATTATCGATTAGCTGTATTGATTACAATATTCATTCAAATGTTTCGCATGGCTGCTGAGCCATTCTTTTTTAATCAATCGAAAAATAAAAATGCACCCGAAACCTATGCACGCGTAATGAATATGTTTGTAGTTGCATGTTCATTTATGTTTTTATTAGTAGGATTATACCTCGATGTATTTAAAGAGATAATGACATTAAAGTATAAAGAATATGGTGAAGGGATTCAGATAGTACCAATATTAGCGATGGGGAGTGTGTTTTTAGGAATTTACTACAATCTTTCCATTTGGTATAAATTGACTAATAAAAATTGGTATGGTGCATGGATTACAATTTTCGGAGCTGTAATTACCATCTTATTAAATATACTTTGGATACCTAAGTATGGTTATGTTGGAAGTGCTTGGGCCACTTTTATTTGTTATTTATCAATGATGCTTATCAGTTATTTTATGGGGCAAAAATATTTTCCAGTACCGTATGATGTAAGAAAAATAGCAATTTTCATTTTAGTCATTACTACGCTTACAATCATATCAATGGTCAGTAATCAATACTTGCCAAATTTATGGATGAAGATTGCATTAAGTACATTCTTATTTGTTTCATATACAATCTATATACTCAAAGTAGAGAAAAAGGAATTTGCTTCATTTCCTGTTATTGGTAAATACTTGAAATGATTAATTAGGTTTATATCTTGTATAGACTTTATCGCCTAAGACTAATTTTTCACCATCGATTTTTACAGTTACAGTTTCATCTTTTTGAATGTCTTTGCAAACCATCGTTAATTGGTCACCTGCCAATTTCCATGTGCCAGTCCACATAGTAGCTTCGCCATCGGGTCCCTGTATATGTAGTCGACCATCTTCAAAATAATCGTATGAGATACTATCTGAAGTTGTTTGCCAACCATTGGTTCCTTCGATAGAATGAAGAAATGTACGGATATCAGCTTCATTGGATTTAGGTGTGTCAATTGGTTGCGCTACTTCCGTTTTAGGTTTATTGTCCGATAAATTTTCTGATGCGATTTTCTCTGATTCGGATGTTTCGTTACAGTTAAATGAAAAAAGGCTCATTGAAAAGAGAATGCTAAATAGTTTGATCGATTTCATTGGATTTTTTTTAGGTATTTGTAAAATTTGAATGTGAAGGTAATATCATTTCTTAAATATTATTTTTTATTACATTATCTGAATGGGTTATCTTTACTATACAAAATCAATAAATATTATTTCCTTTTATAAATATACACAATGAATATATCTAAACTAACTAGTTTGCTGCTGCTCACATTTTTTGTTTTCATCAGCAATCTATCAAAAGCACAAATTTTTATCAATGAATTGGATTCGGATACTCCAGGCATTGATAATATGGAATTTGTAGAGTTACGTACGCTGATACCATTCACTTCGTTAAATGGACATGTATTGGTTTTTTTCAATGGTAATCCCACAGCAAGCAATGCCAACATGAGTTATTATACACTTAGTTTAAATGGATTAGTAACCGATGCTAACGGGATAGCAACGCTAGGTAATAATCTTGTATCTCCAGTGCCAGATATTATTTTTTCAGATAATATTATTCAAAATGGGGAAGATGCTGTGGCAGTATATCAAGGAACTGTTGCAAATTTTCCAGATGGTACCTTGGCTACAACTGCCAACTTGGTGCATGCATTGGCATATGATACAAGCGATCCAGATGCTGTAACATTGATGGCTTTATTAGGTATTGTAGCACCACAGGTTCAGATGGATGAAAATATGAATAGCGCACAATCTACTGAATCCATCCAACGAAAAAATGATGGGACCTACGAAGTAAAATTGCCAACACCTGGAGCCATGAATGATGGAAGTGGAGTTGTATATAATGGAGTAAAGATATGGGCTAATACAGCCCATCGTGGAGAGGGTGATACAATGCACATTACGTTTACCACACAAACGAATGTTGTATCAACGTTGAATTTTTCTTTTAGTTTAACTAATGGAAGTTTTAATACTTCTGATTATACAGGTGTAATCAATATGACAATACCTACTGGACTCAATTCTGCTTCAACAACCATTACCTTGGTCGACGATATACTTAATGAAGGGGATGAAGTGTTGAAAATAAAATTTGCGCCTCTGCCTACAGGTTATAATCGATTGAACGATAATGTAGAGATACGTTTAGTGGACAATGATTATACCATTGACCCATGGGGTACGCCATTGCAACCAACTTATGGTGTTGTTACTAGTACAGCGCCTGCAGGTTATTACAATTCGATCAATGGTCTATCTGGAGCTGCATTGAAACAGGCTTTGCAAAATATTATTGCCGATTCCAATGTGGTACATGCTCATTGCTATGGTGATATGCCAGACTTGCTCAAAGAGGCCGATCATAATCCTAAAAACGGGAATCAAGTTTGGTTGATGTATGTAGAAACACCTCGTGCTAAATTAGATTATCAAACTACAGGCAGTGGAACAGGCAAATGGAATCGAGAACATATCTTCCCACAATCAAGAGGTGGATATTCAAATGGTACAAGCGATACGGCCGATGGCATTAATGTGTATTTGCCAACGAATGCAAATGACCTTTTAGCTGGTCATGCAGATGCACATCATTTACGTGCAGAGGATGGTCCAGAAAATAGTACGCGTAACAACAAGGATTATGGAGGCACAGATTACAATGGGCCTGTAGGAACCATGAATAGTTGGCGAGGTGATGTATCTCGTGCATTGTTTTATATGGCAGTACGATACAATGCATTGTCTCTTGTAAGTGGTAATCCAGATGATACCACTACCTATAAATTGGGAGATTTAGATAGCCTGCTTTCATGGAATCTTTCAGACCCACGCGATGATTTTGAAATGTATCGAAACAATTATATTTATACATGGCAACTCAATCGAAATCCATTTATTGATATGCCCGAGTTGGCTAGTTATATCTATGGGAATAATGTAGGTCAGATTTGGTATAATCCTACAACAATAAGAGATATAGTATCACTCGAATGCACCTTGTATCCTAATCCTGCACATCATATGTTAACGATAGAAGGCATCAAAGGGGAAGCTATTTATCAAATTTATACCTTGCAAGGACAATTGGTGTCAACTAGTTCTTTTGTAAATGAAACAAAGGTACCGTTGCAATTAGCAAAAGGTATTTATCCCGTTAAAATCATAGCAGGTAAGCAACTCATGGTGAAAAAGATTTTAGTGGAATAATTAATTTAGTCACTTAGTTAATTTCTAATGAAAACTAGTAAAATTTTACAATTGATTCTAATTGAACTCAAATTGAAAACTAAATTTTTTCATTATATAACTTTTAGAGATTTAATATGAGTGGATTTTTGACCACAAATGTAAATACAGAAAACTGAGCTTTCGGTTATCACATTAAAGTCTGCTGATCACAAAATCTTGCCTATTGAAAATGTATTTTTATGTAATAGCTCATTCGTTATTCGTTTTTGATAAAAGTAGAAAGCTGATGCAGCTCATATTTATCTCCATTTTGTCTTGATAAATTTATATGATTCAAATATCAGTAAAATGATAGCAGCACCAGTTATCGAAGAAATAAAATGGTTATACCCAGGAAATTGAAAGTTGAAAATTTGTTGCAGTGCAGGAACAGATATTATCAGAAACAATAGCGTCAATGCGATTGCAATAATAAGCAATACTGCAATATTTTTTTCCATCAATATTGAAATGAAATTTCTGGTTTTTGAAAGTGATGTAAGAATAAGGAATATATTTCCGATTATAAGTGAGGAAAAGGCAATTGCTCTAACTTCACGCTCGTTATGTCCTTCGTGAATGGATAAAAAATAAACGACTAGTACCATTATCAATAGCAATAATCCTTGAATTAAACTGAATACCATTTTGTGCCAACCAAAAAATAATTCATTGGGGTTTCGAGGTGGACGTTGCATTATTCCTTTTTCTTCTTGTTCCGATTCAAAAGCAACCGAGCAAACAGGGTCAATAATTAGTTCCATAAAAACAATGTGCAATGGCATTAAGAGTAATAGCAGCGAAGTGAAAAAAGCAGGCAATAGCGTAAGTCCAATTATCGGTATATGAATAGCAAGAATATATGACATTGCTTTTTGCAGGTTGTCGTATATTTTTCTTCCTGAGCGAATAGCTGAAACAATGGAAGCGAAGTTATCATCAAGCAAAACCAAGGAAGATGCCTCTCTTGCTACATCGGTACCTTTACCACCCATAGCTACTCCAATGTCAGCTGCTTTTAATGCAGGTGCATCATTTACGCCATCTCCCGTCATGGCTACGATTTCACCATTTGCTTTTAATGCTTTAATGATTTGGAGTTTTTGCTCAGGAATAATTCGTGCAAAAACATTCACTGTTTTAATTTTTTCCTGTAATTGAACATCATTCATTTTTTTCAATTCTTCACCGGTTAATACATTTTCAGCAGATTGAAGCCCGATTTGAGAGGCGATACTAGTTGCAGTTGCGGGGAAATCTCCAGTAATCATAATTACTTTTATTCCTGCTTCATTACATTCCTTGATGGCTTGAGGAACTTCGGGTCGTATAGGGTCTTCAAAGCCGATGAGTCCGAGAAATTTAAAATCAAAATCGAATTGAATTTCTGGTAATGTTTGCTGATTCCATGAAGTCGTCGCAACTGCAATTACCCGATAGCCTTTTTCTGCCATTTGATTTACAGCAGCTATTTGCGGTGCAATTTCCTGCTCGTTCATTTTGCATAAAGTAAAGATAGCTTCTGGCGCCCCTTTACTAAATACTGAATAGGTTTCATGAGATACGCCCTCCAACACTCTTGTCATGGCAAAGAGTTGTTTGCTTAATGGATACTCCTTTATTAGTTTTTCTGAGTGATTTTTTTCTGTTACTATTTCTCGATATGCATTTGCAATAGCCTTTTCCATAGGGTCAATGGAATCATTTTGCGAAGCGTGAAATGCAGACGTAATTAAATTCTGCAGATGTTCTTTATTATCTTTGAAGTCACTTTTATGATAGATTTTATTATCGTCACACAAAGCCACTACTTCCATTTTGTTTAGTGTAATGGTTCCTGTTTTGTCGCTGCACAAAACAGTTGCAGAACCCAGCGTTTCAATAGCTGATGGCTTTCGAGTCAATACATTTTTTTTAGATAATCGCCATGACCCCAATGCAAGAAATACAGTAAGCACAACTGGAAATTCTTCAGGTAAAATGGCCATGGCAGCTGCAAGTCCATTGAGTACTGATTGTATTAAATTTCCTCGTGTAAAATAAAATGCTGCAACTACACCTACGCTGATAATAGCACCGGCAATAAAGAGATTACGAATAAGAACTTTCATTTCCTTTTGCAATCGGGTTTCATCCTGTTCAATGCTTTGTAATGATATTCCTATTTTACCAAATTGTGTTTTAGTTCCTGTGCTTAAAACCTTCGCTATTCCTTTTCCCTGAACCACAAGTGTGCCGCTGAAAAGCATTACTTGGGTATTCGCTTCATCTAACTGAACATTTTTTACCACTGGAACAGATTCGCCCGTAAGCAATGATTCATCAACGGATATGTTCAAGCTGTCAAGTAGAACAGCGTCAGCTGGTATGCGGTCGCCTTCGTTTATTATTATAATGTCATCAGTTACCACTTCTCTGCCAGGTATTCTTATTTCTTTTCCATCACGAATAACCAATGCCCGAGGCGAAGAAAGTTTTTTGAGTGCATCTAAGGCTTTTTCTGTTTTTTGATATTGATAAAAGGTAATGAAGATGATGATGAAGATAGCTGATAGTAAAATGATGCCTTCCTTGTAATCTCCCAGAATCATGTAAAGAATTCCACAACTTATTAATAAAAGAAACATAGGTTCTTTTATTACTTCCAACGCAATGCTTAGTATGTTCTTTGGTTTAGCAGATGCTAATTCATTGTAACCTTCAAGTTTTATTTTTTCTGCTGCTTGAATACTTGTTAGTCCGTTTATCATTTAAATGATTGTCTGATTTATGCTGTGATGACACTTATACTAGCTACTAAAGGCAGTCTGTGAAAAAACTCTATCGACTGCGTCAATCGAAGATAGATAAAAACATTCGAAGTGAGAAGAAATGTGAAGTTTATTCAATATCAGTTCAGCCATTTTTTATGGTTATATAGATTCTCGTATCACTAATTAAATTTTTATTTTTATCAATTCTGCCTTCTATTATATACAATTTATTGAAAATGGAATTGCACATCAGATACCTGTGTTTGTGGCTAGCATATTTATTAGTGCCAATATTTCTTGCCAATTTCTATAAGTTTATTTATATCAAGTTCTTTGATATCTGTCAACCCAATTTTTCGAATTGAAATTTTCCCTGTATGTTTTGTAGTTTCCATTATCTCTTTTGTATGGTTATATTCTTCTAATATCACTTCCCACTTATTTGTTATAGTATTTATATTTGTACTAATATTTCCTGAAACCCATTTATTGAAATCGTCGTATCCAATTAGTTCTATTTTCTTAGTTAATTTATTATGTCTGAATTTATAAGTCCAACTATATGCACCACTTCCACTGTTATATCCAGATATAGTTAGAATATTATTTGTAAAACTTAATTCAGACAAAAACTCAAAGCCTAAAAGTTCATACGAAATTGTATAGTTCTTATTGTCAATGCTCAGTTTAAGTTCATTCGTGCTTGGTTTGATCACATCGATTTGTCCATTCGCATTTATGTCAGCTTTTAATGTCTTTATATCTAAATCAGTTTGTTGTGCGTGACTAATAAATATATTAAAGAAAAAAATTAATATTACAATTGATATTTTCATTTTATTTTTTTTAATGTTCTGTTTTTCTATGAGTTTCGGAATGCTTGACACCTTCTTCAGTATCACGCTTGAGGCGCGACAAGTATGAAAAAACTCAATCAGCTGCGTCAATCGAAGATAGATAAAACCAATCGAAGTGAGAAGAATTGTGAAGATTTTTCAATATCAGTTCTGCCATTTTTTAAGGTTGTATAGATTCTCTCATCACTAACTGATTTTTTTTCTCACTTCTGTCATCAACCATAAACGATAATAGAATTTTTATGACTTTGAAAATGGAGTTGTGCATCAGTTACTCATGTTAGTGGCTGCCCATTTTTTGAATTTTAGTTTATTCATGTCAAATGTTATTCAATTTTTTGCTTTGTTTTTTATCGAGCAAATTTCTTTATGCAACTTTTACTAATTTTAGTTTAATCAAATGTTTCCATGTACCACTTATAATAACTGGGGTCTTTAATTTGTATTTCTTTTAATGTATATCCTTTATATTTTCCAAAGTCTAATTTAGGTACTGAATGTCCAATATTTGAACCTAATTTCCGAGCTATTTCAAGGGCTTGGGTTTTACAACTTTCCCAAAGTTCTACTTTTGGTAAAATTTCAATATCAAATAATTTAGAGAGTTCTTCATTGTCGTTTATAAAGAGATATTCAGTATTGTCATTTCCAAGAATGCAAACTTTATTGTCATTGTATTTATATTTTGACAAACTTAATTCTTTTTCAAATTCTGTTTTATTTAAAGGCTTTATTTCAGCAAATATCTCATTATGTTTTGGGTTAAAAATTACAAATCTTAAATCAGGATACCAACCTAGTTCAAATTTATAGTCAAGTGGTTGAGATGATAAGTTGTTTTTTGTAATCTTAATTTGTTCTAAAAATAAAAACCATGTTAGTTCTAGTGCAGAATCGAATTTACTATTCCTATATTCTAAATGATATGAGTTCCATCTGTATTGCATTATAAAAAGTCTTATTTTCTAATTTGTAATGATTTATGGCGTTTAATATGGGGTTGCCACTAACGTTCCGAGCGCAGAAGCAGTGCCAGACAAAGATAGAGAAAAAGCATATCATTTATTCTCAGCCAAAAGAAATTTTATTGTTGAACCCTTGGATATCCCCGGCATTGCTTGCTGCGCTATGTTATAGGCACACCACCTTAGCAGTTAGTTTCGTATCGACTGAACATTTTAGTGCTGTTTGAAATGAATAAATTCCTAAGTTATAGTTGTGGATATGAATATCTATAAAGCACGCTGTATAATTGTAAATTTGTAAAGAATATATTTCTTAAAAAATACTTCTAAAATGGAAAATAGAGTCGATGATATTACTAAGGAGTTAGTGTATCAGTCAATTGATGAATTCAAAAATATCGATTGGAGTAAGATTCCCCAAAACGAGATTTTTGACGCTTTGCCCGTGGCTCTTCGTAGTAGCATTTGCATACCGGCGGTACCTTTTAAGCATGGAACTAATATTTTTAGGGCACGTTCATTTGATTCTATTTCTTCTAATGATAATATCTGCAAAAAAAAATCATTTCAATATCCCCCTGCAAGTTGCACCGATATTTACAGATGCAATTTTAGAGGAGATCCTATATTTTACGGTTCTAGTTGTCCACATACTGCATGTATTGAAACGGCCGCTTTGGAAAATCTGTTTTTTTTAAGTAGATGGACTTTAAAAGACACTGAAAGCGAGATAAAACTGTATCCTTTTATTGAGAATGTTGATAATAGATTTCCGATTAGATACATAGACGACTATTTTAATAGCTTGGTAGAGTTTATGGGTCGTGAAAGAGCTTTAACTTATAGACTACTTTATTCTTTTCAGAATGAAGAATTTGTAAAAAATATAGCGGACTATGAAAAGTACTTATACAAATACACCGCATTTCTTACAATGAATATACTAAAGATACCATTCCCAGAAGTCTACGATGGGCTAATGTTTCAAAGTATCAAAAGGCAAAGAGGTGTTGGAAATTACGCGATTAAGACGGAAATAGTTGATAGTAAATTTGATTTGTGTGAAGTATATCTATTAGGTGTTCCGACTGATGTTTCCTATTCCACTAATGACTACGTTATTGAACCAATTATTGCGAAAATGGGCCGATATAATAAATTATCTGACACAATTAAATGGGAAACGCCAGTCAAAGAAGATTTTCATAGATTCTCAAGTTATTTTGAAGCGATATAATTCTAAGCTAAATACTTGCTTTCATTTTTTTTGCGGTTTGTGTTTAGCAAGTGGAATCCGAGTATATAATTATTTTATGCAAATTGTTCAATGTTGTTTTGTAAATTTATTTTTTACGATCTTGCCTCCTACGTATTTTTTTTAATTTTGAAATTACAATGTACATTAGCTGTTTAACAGTATATGTTTTATTAAGTTACTAAGTTATGCAAAGGAAATTTTTATTAGTGCTTTTTCTTTTATCTATGCGCTCATTGTGCTATGGACAACGTTTAAGTATCGAAGAAACCGTTGATTATATTAATCAAGTGCTACTTGAAGATCTCTCTAAATCACCCTCAAATCCATTATACCAAACAAAATATAGCACTATTGTACTTTCACCAAATGGCTATATTACTCAGGGTATTTTTAAATTTCAATTTTATTTTGATGATGTCAGAATAGAAAAAAAGTATTATAGCCGTAGTTGTGAAATTCATTTTAATTGCAAAAAAGTTGATAAATACAGTTTTGATGAACCTAATTGTATAACTGTAGGACTGCCGTCGCAGAACGGTAATGGAAGCTATGACTATACTCCGAAAACCTGGTGGCGAATAATGGCTTGGGATAGCTATTCCTTAGATCGTCTGTATAATGCATTTCAATACTTGTTTTTTGAGATGAAAGGAAGTGGTAGGTATAATAGGGGTGAAAATGACCCGTTTTCTCCAAGTAATTATGGTAACAATGAAGCAAATATTATAGGTAGAGCAACAAGTGAAGTTATTCCCTTGTTGTCAACAAATGGTGTTTATGAAATTTGGGTTAATATTGGGATTGTTAAGAAAAAGTTTGTACTAGATAGTGGTGCGAGTGACGTTACAATATCAAATGATGTGGAAAAAGAATTAATTAAGTTAGGGGTAGTAAAGAAAGAATATTATTTATCTTCTTCGTTATATCGAATTGCCGATGGGAGTATAATTTCTTGTCGAAGATTTATTTTACCAAGTCTAACAGTCGGTAAGTTTACTGTAAAGAATTTGACAATATCTGTTAGCAATTCTATGCTACTTGGCAAAGGGTTCTTAGATAAGTTTAGTAGGTGGTCAATCGATAATAATTTACAAAGCCTGCACCTAGAAAAATAGTTTTAAAATTTCGGTGTTTAACTCTAATTGATAATGTGCCCATAATTGTATTTATAAGCAGTTTAGTGTCTTTTGGTGGTTGCCTATAACTTGTTTATAGGAACTACTTTTCTCCCAATGCATGAACACTATAAGGAGCAAAGAGCCTATAATAAATTGTTAATGGCTAAACAAATATAAATATTATAAGCTTACAAGTCATCAAATGGACTCTTGATTTTTTGTATTTCTCGAGTATTTACATGGGTGTAAATTTCGGTAAACATTTGATCCGATTCACAATGAACATGTCCTCGAAAACTAGTCGAGATAGTAGGAAGCGCCGTGCGCAACGGATAGCACGAAGTGGCTACATGGTTTGGGATAGCTGAACTCCTCTTTCTTTATTGATGCATTCAACATGGCATAGAGTGAAGGCTTGAATTTATTCTCTCTTTTTCATGTTCTATGGCTTATTTTTGTAGGCAAATACCAGTCGATGAGTCATAATCTTAAGTCAACATTTTTAAACAAAAGCGAGGTGAAAGCCATGGATGCCGAGCATAAGCGAAAGTTATCGTTTAATATTGGCAAATACAATGAAGTGGTGGTGAAGGGGAAGCAACAGTTTTCGGATTTGAGTCATGCACGTGAAAAGGCAAAGAATATCAAATGGCGTACCATCGAAAATTTGGATAAATACTTGGTAGAGTTTGAAAAAAACTTCACAGCCAATGGAGGCAAAGTGATATGGGCACAAGATGCCAAAGAAGCCAATGAAGCTGTACTTGAAATATGTAAGAAGCACAATGCTACGCAAGTGGTGAAAAGTAAGAGCATGGTGACGGAGGAAATTCATTTGAATGATTTTCTCGAAAAGCATCAGATCGAAAGTGTGGAGACAGATTTGGGTGAATATATACAGCAATTGGATGGTGAGCCACCTTATCATATTGTAACCCCAGCTATGCATAAAAGCAAGGAGGATGTAGCCAAATTGTTTCACGAAAAATTGGGTGTGGAAGCCAATCTTACTCCCAGTGAATTAACCTTGATAGCACGTAAAAATCTACGCGCAATGTATACGAGCGCAGGGGTAGGTGTAACAGGTGGCAACTTTTTATTGGCCGATGTAGGTGGTGTATGTGTTACCGAAAATGAAGGGAATGGCCGACTTACGACTGCGTTCCCCAAGGTGCATGTTGCGATCGTAGGCATTGAAAAAATGATTCCTTCGATCGAGGATTTAAATTTGTTTTGGCCCTTGCTTGCTACTTATGGTACAGGGCAAAATGTAACAGTCTACAATTCTATTTTTACAGGGGCTAAAAAAAGCAAGGAAGTAGATGGACCTGAGGAGATGTATGTCATCTTACTCGACAATGGTCGTACGAACTTACTGAAGGATCCTAATGTGCGTGAAAGTATGTATTGCATACGATGTGGTTCGTGCTTGAATGCTTGTCCGGTGTATAAAAACATTGGTGGTCATACCTATGGTGCTACCTACAGTGGACCTATAGGCTCAGTAATCACACCACACTTAAAAGATTTTGAAGAGTTTAAGCATTTGAGTTATGCCTCTACCTTATGTGGCAATTGTACCGAAGTATGTCCGTTGAAAATCAATATACATGGTATGTTACATTATAATCGTACGTTGGCTGTGAAAAAAAATGATGTGGAACTGTCGGAGAAAACCGCTTGGAAAATGTGGAAGCTTGCTGTTACTCATCGTGGACTGATGGATATTGCAGGTGCAGGAATTAAAACGAAAGTGGTGAATACATTGTTTAAAGGGTCGTGGGGAAAACGACGGGATGGATTGGAATTTCATAAATCGTTTAAGCAACTTTTTGCAGAGCGAAATAAACAATAGCAATCTCTTATTGTTGTGTAATGCATCATAACTAAAACTAAATCTTT
>JBIIJQ010000120.1:0-4266 GCA_044233655.1 Chitinophagaceae bacterium
CAATTAATAAAATGAGTATTATGGATGGAACTTCTTGAAAACGAATACCAAAAAGGATAGGTACAAGATAAATTGATGCTATATAGCCTACAATACCTGCTAATACTGCATATATCAATAGATTCATCGCTGATTGCTGTGTTTTAATTATTTTCTCTTTTATTAAATCATCGCCTGAAACATATGAGTATAATACATTATGAAGTGCGCCTGGTAAAAGCCAAACAAGTTGTGCTAACGAAACAGCCAACACGTATATACCTATCATTTCATCACTATGATGAAAATAATTGATAAACCATATATCTATTTTATAGTTGAAAAATTGAATTAAGTTGGCAAGAAATGCCATACTTGAAAAAACAATCATAGGCTTAAGGCTAACAATATTTATTTTAGATAATTGGAGATAAGATGGGTTGGATTTTAACAATACTAATTTATATATAATAACCTGAAGCAATGCCATGCTAATTAGTGAATAGAGTATCCAATGAAAGGGTTCATAGCTAGTGCCTACTACGTTGAAATAACGAATAGTGTATAAAAACAATAAACTGATACTCATTGTTGTGCTTGTTATTCCGGCAAGTTTGAAATTATTTTCTGCTTGAAAAATAGATTGAAAATATTGACCAAACATCATTAATAATAAATGTCCAAATAATAGGGCTATCCATTTGCCAGATGATAGTATGTCTTCTGGTAAGAAAATAGAAAGCAATCCCAATTGATTTAAAAGGGTGAATATTAAAAAAATTGCAACAAAAGGTAGTATTGTGCCAAATAACAATAATGTCATTACTTGTTCTTTTTTTATTTTACCAGATGCAATGAAATGAACCAATGCAGATGGGATGCCCATACCAAGTAATAAAGTAAGAAAAGCCATGAAATTGGTATACAAACCAAGTTCGCCTTGTCCAGAGGGGCCAATCATTCTTGCCACTAGGATAGAACAAATCAAATTAGATAATACAGCTACAATCTGAGCCGAATAACTATAGATAATATTCTTATTGAACGATGACACCGCTCCAAAAATAGCTTTATTTGCTGTATTCTTTCTTGAAAAAATAATCTTACTTCTCAATATGAACAAATATATTTGCACCTCAAACAATGAATCATGAGTAAAGGGCCTATTTCACAATTTATAGAACACAATTATCGCCATTTTAATGCTGCAGCTCTTATGGATGCTGCCAAAGGCTACGAAACCCATCTATTAGAAGGTGGTAAAATGATGATTACATTGGCAGGTGCCATGAGTACCGCTGAGTTAGGCATTTCGTTGGCCGAAATGATTCGTCAAGATAAAGTTCAAATTATTTCTTGTACCGGCGCAAATCTTGAAGAAGATATCATGAATTTGGTTGCACACTCGCATTACAAACGAGTACCGAATTATCGCGATTTGAGCCCTCAAGACGAATGGGATTTACTCGAAAATCATTACAATCGTGTTACTGATACATGTATACCCGAAGAAGAAGCGTTCAGACGTTTGCAACAACACATTCATAAATTATGGAAAGATGCCGATGATAAAGGTGAGCGTCATTTTCCACATGAGTTTATGTATCAAATGTTGTTGAGTGGTGTATTGGAACAATACTATGAAATAGATCCAAAAAATAGTTGGATGTTGGCTGCTGCACAAAAAAATATTCCAATCGTATGTCCAGGATGGGAAGATAGTACCATGGGAAATATCTTTGCATCATACATTATAAAAAATGAAATGAAAGCAACTACAATGAAAAGTGGTATTGAATATATGGTATGGTTAGCAGATTGGTATCGCAACAATAGCGAAGGCAAAGGCGTTGGTTTCTTCCAGATCGGTGGTGGAATCGCGGGAGACTTTCCAATTTGTGTTGTGCCTATGATGTATCAGGATTTAGAGTGGCATGATGTGCCATTTTGGAGTTATTTCTGTCAAATCTCTGATTCTACGACTTCGTACGGCTCATACAGTGGTGCAGTACCTAATGAAAAAATCACTTGGGGGAAACTCGACATACATACACCAAAGTTCATAGTAGAGAGTGATGCAACGATTGTAGCGCCACTTATTTTTGCTTGGATACTTGGTCAATAATGGATTCAATTCATTTTGTTTTTCTTTTTTTTAATTCATATTTTGAAAATTAGAAAAACAACTTATATTTGCACTCCCAATCCAGTTCTTATCTTTATTAAACCAACCAATATAAAATGCGAAAGTAGCTCATTTGGTAGAGCACGACCTTGCCAAGGTCGGGGTGGCCGGTTCGAGCCCGGTCTTTCGCTCCAAAGCCATTCAAATGAATGGTTTTTTTATCTAATACCTTGGTGGTGAAATTGGTAGACACGTTCCGATATATCGGGATGGGTATCAATGTCAAAACAAAGGCCACATACCTTGGTGGTGAAATTGGTAGACACGCAGGACTTAAAATCCTGTGGGCAGCAATGTCCGTGCGGGTTCAAGTCCCGCCTGAGGTACAGAATCCCGATCATATGATCGGGATTTTTTGTTTTTTTAGATGCCTTACTATGTTTACATACTTTATTCTGCTAAATGTGATAGATATTATATAGGTTATTCAGAGAATCCAGAAAAACGTCTTCATGAAAGACATAATAAAGGAATAGTGAATGCAACAAAACACTGTTTACCTTATGAATTACAAAAGAAAAAAGGGTATAATTTAGAAATTGAAGCGAGAGGAGAAGAACTTCGAATAAAAAAAATGAAAGTAGAACATACATAGAAAGACTCTTGAAAAACGATTGGTAATATAAAAAACTATATGCAGCAATGTCCGTGCCCCGATTTCAAAATCGGGGCTTTGAGGTACAGAATCCCGATCAAAAGATCGGGATTCTTTGTTTTAAAGACAATACACGTTTCATATCTTTATTTTATCTAAATCTTATTCATCTTAGTTTTATATTTACCATCGTGAAAAAAATCTCGTCTAAAATAACTATTCTCGGTGCAGGGCCAGGTGGTGCTACTACAGCATTGTTTTTGGCAAAAGCTGGGATTCCATGTCTGTTGATTGAAAAAGAGACATTCCCACGTGATAAAGTTTGTGGTGACGCACTGAGTGCCAAATGTGTTGACATGTTACGTAAAATAGATCCTGCAATGTTGGATGATTTTATAAACCTAGATATTCAGGTAGAAAGTGCAGGTATCAATTTTATTGCCCCTAGCTTAGAGGTATTAAAGTTATCCTTTGGGATTAACACTGGAAATAAAAATACAATTGCTGGTTTTATTTCAAAGCGAGTTCATTTTGACCAATTTTTAATAAAATATGTAAAACAAAAACCTACAATTGAGTTAATTGAAAATTGTGGTGTTAAAGAAATCCTTAAAATAGAAAATGGCTGGATATTGAAATCCAATGAATATGAGGTTGAGACAGAATTATTGATTGACGCTAGTGGTGCTAATAGCCCATTTGCACGACATCATGCTGGAATAGAAAAAGAGGATATGCACTATAGTGCAGGTCTCAGGGCTTATTACAAAAATGTAAAAGGCATGGATAAAGAGAATTACATCGAATTGCATTTTTTAAAAGAATTTTTACCAGGTTATTTTTGGATTTTCCCATTGACCAATGGTGAAGCCAATGTAGGAGTAGGGGTAAGAAGCGATGTAGTCAAAAAAAGTAAAATGAATCTTAAAAAAGAAATGTTGGAATTAATACAAGCTCATCCAGCATTTAAAAATCGTTTCGCTGAAGCAGAATTGATAGGTGATATTAAAGGTTTTGGTTTGCCACTCGGAAGTAAACAACGGCCCTTGTCGGGCAATAGATATATGTTAGTTGGTGATGCAGCTAGTTTGATAGATCCTTTCACTGGTGAAGGCATTAGCAATGCAATGATAAGTGGAATGAAGGCTGCTGAAACTGTTATTGCAAACATAGATCAACCTGATTTTAATGCATCTTCGTTATCAATTTATGATAAATCGGTATATAGACGATTAGGGCCTGAATTGAAATTGAGTACTCATTTTTTAAGAGCACTCAATTATCCTTGGCTATTCAATTTTGTAGTTCGCAAAGCCAATAAAAATCGTACGTTACGTGAAACCATGTGTTGTATGTTTGAAAGTGTAGACCTTCGTAAGAAACTTAGAAATCCCATTTTTTATTTTAAATTTTATTGAATCTCCGCTTCTTTACCACTACGTAAACTGGATGGGTAGTTGGAGTTGAACTTTGTACTCAAATTATAAGTACAATGAATATTTTAAAT
>JBIIJQ010000010.1:0-55611 GCA_044233655.1 Chitinophagaceae bacterium
AAATTTGAATTTGAGTTATCCTACACCGAAACCATTGTTATTAAAAATAGCACCAGACCTTACCGATTCTCAATTGGATGATGTGATAGAAATTGTAAACTCAGTAAAATTGAGTGGTATAGTAGCCACCAATACTACCATCGATCGAGATGGATTGAGTGCCGATAAACAAATGATTGAAAAAACGGGTGCAGGTGGTGTAAGTGGAAAGCCATTGAAGGAACGAAGCACTGAGATTATAAAATACATCACCCAAAAAACAAACGGTACATTGCCGATAATTGCAGTAGGTGGAATTTTTACAGCCGAAGATGCTCAGGAAAAAATAGAAGCTGGAGCTAAGTTAGTTCAAGTGTATACTGGATTTATTTACCAAGGACCGGCCATTGCGAAAAATATTTGTAAATCTATGATTATAAAATAATATGGAATATTTATTAACCGCTGATGCGATTATCAGCTTAATTACGTTAACTATTTTAGAAATTGTATTGGGAGTTGACAATGTAATATTTGTCTCTATCATAATGGGTAGACTTGATCTCGCAAAACAGAAAACTGCTCGCAAAATTTGGATGTTTACAGGCATTTTAGTTCGTGTGCTTTTATTGTTGAGTTTGTCTTGGTTGGTCAAAAATGGCAGTTCAGAATTGTTCTCACTTTTTGGAAAGTCATTCAATCTAAGAGGGCTCATTATGTTAGGAGGAGGTTTGTTTTTATTAATCAAAACTGTAGGTGAAATACATCAAAAACTAGAAGGTGAAGAGCATCAAATAGGAGGTAAAAAAGTAGTTGCATCATTGATGCAAGTAGTGGTACAAATGATGCTAGTAGATATGGTTTTTTCATTTGATAGTATCATTACGGCAGTCGGTATGGCACAGCATGTAGAGGTAATGATTATCGCAGTGGTTATAGCGATGTTTATTATGTTTTTGTTTTCGCCTAAGATTGCAGCCTTTATAGAAAAGCACCCTACAGTGAAGATGTTAGCCTTATCATTTTTAGTGATGATTGGTGTTGTATTGTTAGTAGAAGGTTGGGATGCTGAGCAAGCACATGATTTACACTTGAAAAACTACGTGTATTTTGCTATGGCATTTTCATTTGCAGTAGAGATACTCAATATGCAATTGAGAAAAAGAGCTGCAAAGCCAGTTCAATTGCATGAACCTGATTTAGATGAGAGTATGAAATAAATTGGGTTGTTTCTTGTATTCAAATCAGCTTTCAATAATCAAGAAAGTAATTCTTAATTTAAGATGGTAAAAAATAATTCAATCAATTTGAATGTGTCATTTACCATTTTAAACCTTAACGCTTACAAAAGCGAGATGTACAAACACTGTTTTTATTGATGACTCGAAGCAAATAAGTACCTTTATTAAGAACAGGGATAGATATCATTTCGTTGTTAAATGTTGCAGTATTTTGAAACAACATTTTTCCATCAATTGTAAATAATTCGATCTTAGATATTTCTTTTAAGTTATGAATCTTTAATTTCATATGCCATAGTTTTGGTAGTACTATTCGTTTGTTCAGATTACTTTATTAATTGGATAGGATGTAGTTTCAAAAACAATGCCAAAGTAAAACGGTGGTCGTTTATTGTTGTTTTTATCACATTGTATAATTGATTCTTTAAACTATAATTTCATTGAATGTATATAAATGCAAATTGTATAAAAAGGGCGCAAATCATATGATTTGCGCCCATGAAAAACACCACTACTTATTGCCTAATGAATTTTGATGTATACGAATTTTCTTTATTGCTAACACGTACTATATAAGTTCCTTTTGCTAAGTTTTCTATATTTAGAGTATAATTCATATTTCTGATTGGTTCACTTATAAGTATTCTACCATCTAATGTTAAGATTTCAAGGAGTGAATTTTCTATATTGTCCTTTAAGGCAATGTGTATTTTATTAATTGCTGGATTTGGATAGATTGAAATTTCGGCTTCATTTTTTCTAATTACTTTTTGAATGCTTGAGTAAGTAAATTGATGATCAATATCTAGTTGTTTTATTCTATAGTAGCTTGTACCGAAGGATACTTCATTGTCAGTATAGGTATAGTTTTTTTCTATATCAGCATTTCCAGCTGCATTTTGTTGGTTGATAACATGCCATGTTTTAGCATCTTTACTTTTTTCTACTTCAAATCTAGATGTGTTTCTTTCAGAACTTGTACTCCATTTTATTTCTGTTTTGTTGCCTAATGATGTAGTAGAAAACGAAGAAAGAAACGTAGGTAAAGGTATTCCGCTTGAAGTAACAGAAATATCATCAAGATCCATAGCATCGGGAAGACCAGGTCCAATTCCTTCAAATACCCAGCGTATGCGAACATCAGGCTGATTGTTGCAGCTTGCTGGCAATGTAAATGTGATAGGGGTATTAAGATTGATATTCATATTAAACATGGTAGATGCAAATAATCCAATATCAGTCCAAGCGCCAGTATTTCCTACTCTATATTGAGCTCTTAGAGTTCCTTGACCGGCAAGTTGATTAAAAACTCTTCCAACCCAAGAAACATTGATAACTTCTTGACCTTGTGTATTTAAAAATAGCGTAGCACAACAGCCAGCTCCTACAGCAGACCACATACTTACCCGATTTACCTGTGTTGGAAACCATTCATTAAAACCGAATCCATTACCATTGGGTGCATCGAGTGTAAAATCGCCGGTATAAGGTGCTACAAAGTTTGTAACATCTCTGCCAAATTGCATGTTTGCTGGCAAAATGGTGCTAGAAAAATGTTCTGTAAAAGAATAAGGACCTGAGGATAAATTGTAGTAAGGTCCACTTGTTGCTTGGCCAAATGAGCAATAATTCAGGCCAAGGAATAATAATGTAATTATTTTTTTCATGTTTTTAATTTTAATAGTGCAAATCTATCTTGAGTTTGTTTTTGTCTTTTCTTCAAGTTAGTGTAACTTATAGCCTAGTTAGTGTAGTGCAAATTTTATTTTATACTAACTCAAAGGGATGCTTTACAAACTCTAGTTTGCTTTTGTAGATATATTAGACGATTTTTGGCTAGTTTATAATCGTGTTTAAAATCTCATCTATATTTCTGATTTTGCAAATGTGTTTCAGCTTTGTTGGCATTGCACAAAATCCTTTTGGTGTAACCTTAGATAAAACAAAAGGGTTGCCATCAAATAAAGTATACGAGATCTTCGAAGATTCTAAAGGGTATATATGGATTACGAGTGAAGAAGGGTTAGCCCGTTTTGATGGCTATAAGTTTAAAAATTATTCTTACGATAATCAATTTTCAAAAGCTGGAAATAATTTACAAGAAGATAAATATGGTAGAATATGGTATGTGACATTTGACAATTATATATACTACACCGAAAATGATTCTTTAAAGTTATTTAATAAAAAACCAGGTATTAATAGTTTTAGTACAATATTAGAAAACAATCTTTTTTTTATACAACTCGATAAAATCGATGTCTATTCAATTGAAACTTTTAAACATGTAAAATCACTTAAGATTAAAACAGAAAACTTATCAGCTGTAGCTAAAATTGAGAACCAATTATACATAGCTTTTGATAGTTTGATTTGTGTCTTAAACGTAAAAGGTGAAATTACACATCAGTATATTATTCAGTTAAATGGGGAGCTGATAACATATATATCTAAATTTAACGATCAAGTATATATTGATAAATTTGATAATGTCAATCAAGCAGCAGGGACAACAGTAAAAATTATTATACCAATCTAACACCATGAAAGCAATTATTATAGACGACGAATCTCAGGCTAGAAAATTATTGAGAAACCTATTAAAAGAATATTGCCCACAGTTGGAGGTAATCGCTGATTGCGAAGATTTGCCCAACGGTGTAAAAGCTATTCGAAAACTTAAACCAGATTTGGTTTTTTTAGATATTGAAATGCCAGGACATAGTGGTCTTGAGCTTGTTGATTTTTTTGATGAAGATGATATTAGTTTTGGTATAATTTTTACGACTGCTTACAACCAATATGCCGTTAAGGCATTTAAATTATCAGCTGTTGATTATTTACTAAAACCAATAGATGGTGAAGAATTAATTGATGCTGTATCACGTTACGAAAAATCAATCTTTAAAAAGGAATCCATTCAATTGCTGAAAGAAAATTTAAGTACTACAACTCTACAAAAAATAGCTGTACCTGTAGGCCAATCCGTAAGATTTATCCAATTGGCAGACATTGTTTTTTTTAAGTCTGAAAATTCCTATACTGAAATCATGATGCAGGATGAATCTAAATTGACGGTGAGTAGAACCTTGAAAAATTTTGAAGATACTTTGCAGGATAATCCACTGTTTTTTAGATGTCATAAATCGTATATTGTAAACCAAGATTACATCATTGATTATGTCAAAAGCGATGGAGGGTATTTAGTTCTAAAACCAAAGTATCAAATATCAATTAGTCATGATAAGGTAGATCAATTTTTAAAGCAAACGACTATCGTTAAACGATAAAACACTTTTAACGAATTAAATTAATATCGCCCTTCAGCGTTTTTTTCTTGCCATAAGCTTCATACTCGATGTAATAGTAGTAGGTACCTATTTCTGCGTCTTGACCTTTGTATTTACCATCCCAGCCTTTCCCAAGTGTATTTGTAAAAAAGACCATTTGACCCCAGCGATTGTATATTTCAAATTTCTTGAGAGTGATATAACTTGCTACAATATTGAATGTATTATTTTTATCATCATTATTGGGAGAAAAGGCACTCGGTACAAATACAAAATCTGGCATAAGCCTTATACCACAATGCTCAGCAGTATCAGCACATCCTAGTGAGTTATGTGCAATCAATACAAAACAATGTTGGCCACTATCTGTTACAGTATAAGTGGCATCTTGTGCATTTGAAAAAGCGGTGTTTGTATTTTTATAAATCCATTCGTATGATGAAGCTAATTGAGATGTATTTGTGAAATTAAATATTGGGTCAGTTATAAATGCTGATTGAGGAGCAAGTGTAAAATCTGCAATAGGATAAGGTACAACATTGATAGTAAATACAATGGTATCTTTACCAGCACAAATACCTTTTTCACTTCCCATTACTGTGTAGGTTGTAGTAGTAACTGGTGAAAATATAATACGAGAAGAATCCGAATTATATACATACTCGCTTGAAGGCTGAATGTCAATATTGATATTTGCAGGTATTGACATTGAAGTAGTATCGCCTGGGCAAATATCTAAATCTTGTGGTCCATCCAAATTTAAAACTGATGAAAATCCTGCATCAAAACAAGTTGAATCTGGTTGGAATCTCCACAAATCATTTTTTAATCCTAATGCAGCAGTTGTGCTATCATATGCTAATCCACCAAATACCCATAAATTATTTTGAGCATCCGACCATATGTATACACCGCCACGCGAGCCAATTATATTAGTTGGCAAACCCACTCCTATAGGTCCAGGTGCATTTACTACATTGGTTGCATTACCACCACTTACCCATGTCCATTTATTAGTAGTAAGATTATAGAGCCATAAGTCATTGAATGATTCAGTATTGGTGAGAGTTTTAAAACCACCAAATGACCAGAACACTTCTGTACATGTAGAGGTTGCAACGGTTTGATTTTCGATACGTGCTTGAGGATAAGTACTTGTATCTGGCATGCATTGTCCATTGTATGTGCCGAGATTGTTTACCACTTTTGATCCTGACATATATGTCCAATTATTTGTGAATGGATTAAATCGCCATAAGTCATTTCGGGCACTTGCGCTATTACCACCTGCAAATACATAAAAATTATTGTCTTTACCTTTCCATTTTGTAAAGGACAATCGAGCGGCTGGGTTATTAGCTGGATCCTCTACTTTTTTTACACCCCATACAGGCCCTGAGTTCATCGTATTAGGACCCTTCATCCAAGTCCATACATTAGCAGCTATATCATATTTCCATACATCACTACGTACGTTTACAACTGTTTGCGCTGTTGCACCATCTTGTCCCCCATACATCCAAAGATTATTATTATCATCAACCCAACCCGATTTGCATTCAGCTCTTGATCCAGGGTCGTTGGTATTGGCTGCTACACCCATGGTTCCGTATACTGGAGATTTATTAACAGTATCGGCACCCCAAATCCAAGTCCATTGATTCGTCGCAATATTGTATCTCCACAAATCAGAAAGTCCTCCTTGATTGCTATTTTTATCAAATCCAAAACCACCAAAAAGCCATAAGTCTCCATTTTTATCTGTCCAGCAATTAGGTCCAAAGGTGCGAGCGGGAGGATAATTATTAGCTGATGGCACACCCATTACGCCCCATTCGCCATTTTGATCGGTTACATATTGTGGACCATTCATCCATGTCCATTGATTTGTAGTAATATCATATTTCCATAAATCATTACCATAGCCATAAGGAAGGAACCCTCCAAAAAGCCAAAAGTTGCCTTGAAGGTCGGTCCAAAAAGCGCCCTGATAACGCCCCGAAGGCATGTTTGTTGCATTAGCTACACCTTTGGTGCCGTAAAGTCCCATTGCTCCTGATCCAAGGCTACCGCCCATATGAGCCCAAAGACCACCCTGTGCGTGAATATCTTTTTTAGAAATAATACAAAGCACTATAAATAAAAGAAAAAATATTTTTTTATTCATATAGTTAGAGTTTTTTTGTTTTGCTAACACAATTTCTCCAACTAAGATAAAGAAGTTTTTGAAAGAATAAAACAAATTAACAATTGAACAAAATCAATTGAAAGATTATTTAAACCAACTACTGTACATGATATAGTTATTTGCAATGCGATTTATTTCACCAGAAATAAGTTCTTGAGAAATGTCTTTCACTTTTTTAGCAGGCACACCTGCATAGATGCTTCCGCTTTCACATTTGGTGTTTTCGAGCACCACGGCACCTGCTGCTATAATTGTATTCGTTCCTATGTGTACATTATCCATCACGATAGCACCCATGCCAATGAGTACATTGTCTTCGACCGTGCATCCATGTACCAATGCATTGTGACCAATGGATACATTGTTGCCAATTATAGCTTTCGTTTTTTCGTAAGTGCAATGTATGCAAGCCCCATCTTGTATATTTACTTTGTTACCAATTCGAATACTATTCACATCGCCTCGCACAACAGCATTGAACCAAATAGAACATTCTTCACCCATTATTACGTCACCTACAACAGTGGAGTTGGGGGCCAAAAAACAAGATGCTGGAATTGTAGGCGTAATACCTTTAACTGGAAGTATGATCGGCATAAGAATAAGTTGAATGCAAATGTAATAAGAACTTTTTATCTGTATTGTATTTACATAACTTTGCATCTCATGACACAACGACAACTTTTTTTAAACCATGTAGGCCAAACTTCAGAAACGCCCTTATGTTTTGAAGTTGCTAAAGCAGAAGGCATTTATTTAATAGATATAAATGGCAAAAAGCATATTGATTTAATAGGAGGTATTAGTGTATGTAATATAGGTCATGGTAACAAGCATGTGAATGATGCGATTAAAAATCAAGTAGATCAATATTTACATGTAATGGTATATGGTGAGGTGATTCAAAGTCCTCAAGTACAATATGCTACTTTACTTGCATCGTATTTACCACCTAGTTTGCAAAGTATTTATTTTACCAATAGTGGAAGCGAGGCTACAGAGGGGGCAATGAAGTTAGCAAAGCGATTGACAGGCAGGAGTAAAATGATTTCATGTAAAAATTCATATCATGGAAGTACACAAGGTGCATTGAGTGTAATGGGGAGTGAGTATTGGCAACAAGCTTTCAGACCATTACTACCAGGTATTTATCAATATGAATATGGGAACGTTGACGTGATAAATGCAATAGATAATCAAACAGCCAGTATTATTCTAGAGCCAGTGCAAAGTGAAGCTGGCGTAATTATTCCAGATGTAAATTGGCTTAAGGCCATTCGACAAAAATGTGATGAAACAGGATGTTTGTTGATTTTGGATGAAATACAAACAGCTTTTGGTCGTACAGGTTCATTATTTAGGTTTCAAGCAATTGACGTAATTCCAGACATATTATTATTGGGCAAAGCATTGGGAGGTGGAATGCCATTGGGTGCATTTGTATCTTCTAAAGAGAATATGGATGCATTAACTAATAATCCTGTATTAGGTCACATTACTACATTTGGTGGTCATCCAGTAAGTTGTGCTGCAGGGATGGCTGCATTAGAATATTTGAACCAACAAGAATTAATTCCTTCAGTAAACGACAAAGAATCATTATTTAAATCATTGCTTGTTCATCCTAGCATTCAACATGTAAACAGTTGCGGCTTATTGATTGCGATTCATTTTGAAAGTTACGAATTGAATAAAAAAATTATTGATCAATGTATTATGAATGGGATGTTTACCGATTGGTTTTTATTTGCATCGAATGCATTACGTATTGCACCTCCATTGACTATTTCGTTACAAGAAATCGAAAGTGCTTGTAAGCATATTTTAAAAAGTATAGAAGAAGTGTTGGGACAAAACGAATAGTTACTTACTATAATATCCATTGGCCAAAATATCTTCCATAACTTCATCTTTTACAAGATAACGAATTGATTTTTTTTCTTTGATTAAATTTCGAATATAAGTGGATGAAATATCGAGTAATGGAGCGTTTACCAGTTCTATATTTTTACTAAGCGATATGTCGGGTTCGAAACCAGGTCGCTTGTATATGATTATTTTACATTGCTTCAAAAGCTCCTTGTAATTTTTCCATTTTTTTATATTGAAAAAACTATCACTACCCATCACAATGGAAAATTCATGTTGAGGGTATTTATCTGATAAATAGGAAATTGTATCAATTGTATAAGAAGGGCGAGGTAGCGAGAATTCTATATTGCTTGCCTTGAATTTACTTTCATTTTCAATAGCAAGTCTTACAAGATGCAAACGGTGATTTTCGTTTAATAAACTTGATGTCTCTTTCAATGGATTGTGCGGTGAAACCACAAACCATAATCGATCTATATTACAATGACTCAATACATGATTTGCAATAATCATATGGCCAATGTGAATGGGATTGAAACTGCCAAAATATAGTCCGATTTTCATGATATAAATTGTCTATAAAAACTTTAACATTTGTTAAGAAACCTATTAATGCTACATAGTTAAGCCAAGTTTTGTTAATGTGCAAAAAAAGACTTGACATTATCATTCCTTTTTTTAAACTTTGATATATGGTTTGATCTTTACTATCAATTTTATTTGGTCCGCGAAGTTGGAATTACTTCAGTTTCTGTTGGGTGGGGTAGACGTGTTTCCACCTTCGATGTGACCAAACCCAATTCTCAGGCTGGCGTTTGATGCTGTCCTCCAAATGACGAACATAAGCTTCTGTAATGTCGCCCTCGTTCGTATCACGGGGATTCTCAAATGCCAGCTTTAGTTTTATCTCGTAGTATCCTCTTTTTAGTTTAATAATTTCACCGAAGAAAACTAAGTTATTATAACGCCTTGCTATCATTTCAGGTCCTTTAGCAAACGCTGTTTTTCTATTCATAAAATCATTCCATGATACGCGTTTAGGATCGCTAGGATTTTGATCGGCTATAAACCCCCAGAGTGATTGGTCTTGTTGTACTGATGCCATTTCTTTTTGCATATCCTGTACTTTGATTAATCGTGTACCACTACGACCTCTAATTTTTAAATAAAGTTTATCAAAAGCTTTATTGGTCAATGGCATATAGAGGCCTGTAAATCGTCGAGGTGCTTTCCAATTGCATATGACAGTACCCCATTCCCAATTAAATTGATGCGACATATAGCCTTGTCCATTTCTATTTTGTTGTGTCATCAAATCAAACATCTCCCAGTTGCATGCAATCCTTCGATCTAATTCTTCTTTTGTGATAGATAATAGCTTGATGGTTTCAACTATACTATCGCATAAATTGCGGTAATATTTTTTTGTTATTTCTTGTATTTCTTCTCCAGATTTTTCAGGAAATGAAATGATTAAATTGTTATCTATAACTTCTTTTCTGTAACCTAATACTCGATAGAGTAGTATATATAGCATGTCGGCTATTGCATACAATACCTTGAAAGGAAGTAGAGATATAACATAAATAAAACCGTATAATATATAATACATGTAATTGATAAAATGTAAAACAAAAGTAGGTTGAAATAGATAAAAATTACAATACGATATTTTGAACTAAATCGCTTTTCTCTGGATAGTCAAGGGTGAAATGAAGTCCTCGGCTTTCTTTTCTAAATTGAGCTGATTTTACAATTAGATAAGCAACTGTAATTAAATTTCGAAGTTCGCAAAGTTGAGGTGAAAGTGTAGTCGTTTTATAAAGTTGTTCGGTTTCCTGATGTAGCAAATCGAGTCGTTTCATTGCACGTTCGAGACGAACATTACTGCGTACAATTCCAACATAATCACTCATGGTCAATTGGAGTTCCTTAATACTCTGAGTAATCAAAATCATTTCTTTTGGGTCAATAGTACCTTCTGTATTCCAATCAGGAATGTCATGCATAATAGAAATAGTATCGATTGACTGAATAGTATCTTCAAAGCACCGATATCCAAATACAAGTGCTTCTAATAAAGAGTTACTTGCAAGTCTATTGGCTCCGTGCAATCCAGTGCTAGATGCTTCGCCACAACAATATAGATAATCAATGGATGTTTTACCCATTTCATTTGTTTTCACTCCACCACAACTATAATGGGCTGCAGGTGCTACGGGTATCATTTGTTTTGAAACATCAATTCCAATGTTCATGCATTTTTCATAAATATTGGGAAAATGATCTTTAAACTTATCTATATCCATATGTCTGCAGTCAAGAAAGACATGCTCATCACCTAAAACTTTTAATTCATTATCGATAGCACGAGCTACAATATCGCGAGGAGCCAATGAAAGGCGTTTGTCATATTTAATCATAAAATCCTCCCCTTTACTATTTCTGAGTATACCGCCATCACCTCTTACGGCCTCTGTAATCAGAAAGGCTTGTCCAAAACGTTTGCCGGGTTCGAACAAAGCTGTTGGATGAAATTGGATGAATTCCATATTTTCAATACGGCCTTTAGCTCGATAGGCCATTGCCATTCCATCGCCAGTTGCTATTTTAGGGTTAGTCGTTGTTCTGTATACTTGACCACAACCACCGGTTGCTAATAGTGTTACTTTGGATAATATTTTTTCAGTCTGATTGGTTTCAAGATTTATAACATACACACCATAACATTCAATTTTTGGAGTTGCTTTTGTAATTAGTTTTCCAAGATGATGTTGGGTAATAAGGTCTACAACAAAGCAATAATCAATAATTTCGATGTTAGGAAGTTCATGTGCTTTTGCTAATAAGGCACGCTCAATTTCTTTGCCTGTAATATCTTTATGGTGTAGAATCCTATTTTCAGAATGACCTCCTTCTTTGCCTAATTTATAATCGCCATCTTGTTCTTTGTCAAAATCAGTCCCCCATTGTATAATTTCACGCATACGTTGAGGGCCTTCTTTTACTACTATTTCAACAATAGATGGATTGCAAAGTCCGTCGCCAGCTATAAGGGTGTCAGTTATATGTTTATCATAACTATCTTTTTGATCGTCAAAAACAGCAGCTACACCACCTTGTGCATATTTAGTATTAGTTTCATCTTCATTGGTTTTTGTCAACACGATTATTTTTAAATCGGGTCGTTCAATCGCAGTGTGTAGTGCGTAAGTCAAGCCTGCTATGCCAGAGCCAATCACCAGTACGTCTGTAGTCATGTAATTGTTTTAAATAAAAATCAAATATACTAGAAATTAGTTTGTTAAATTTACATCGTTAACCTGCAGATAAAGGTGTTCAATACCTTATTTTTGCAAACCTTGAATAGTATTGAACTTAATTGATTGATTTATTCAACATGCACACAAAAAATGAACAAAACACACATGAAAAATAGTCTAAGCATTTTATTATTAGTTCTATTGAATGCCATAAGCATCTTTACCCAAGCTCAAACGAAAGGAAAATATATACCTACCAAAGCGGATGGGGTGAAAAAAATAGTGCCACAACAAGTATATGGCAATCCTAAAGCAGCACGAACAGCAGATTCAATTGCGAATGCAAAAAAATTGGCTGAGGAACTACAAGCTAAACAAATGAAAGAAGCTGAAGAATTGAGGTTAAAGCAAGAATCAGCGTATAAAAAAGAGGCTGAAGAAAAGAAAAGACTAGAAAAAAAGCAAGGCAAAGAAAAAGTGGTAAAAAGTACTCCTGAGAAAAAAGTAATTAATCCAAAAGAAAAAACAAAGCCACCTGTTCTAAAAGAAACCCCTATTAAACGTGAACCTATTATTGAAGTAGTGCAAAAACAAAAGCCATCTAAAAACTATCAAGGGGTATGGCCGCTGAATGAGTGTGTTGCCTATGCAAGAGAGAATAACTTGCAAGTAAAAGAATCGGAATTAAATGAGCGATTGGCAAAATTGGTTTTTGAACAAAATAAAGCAAGCCGATTGCCCAATTTAAATGGCGAAATGTCATTGGGCGAAAGCTATGGTAGATCAATTGACCCTACATCCAATCAATTTGTAACAAAAGGCTTTTTGTACAATACCACAGGCTTGTCTTCGCAAGCGCTCTTGTTTGGTTGGTTTCAGAAAAAGCATCAGATAGATCAAAGCAAGTATGATATTGAAGCTGCCACTTACGCCTATAATCAATTGAAAGAGGATGTGTCATTAAATGTTGCTACAGGTTTTCTTAGAGTTTTATTGGCTCGCGAGCAAGTGAAAATAAGTGAATCACAGTTGAAGTTGGATAATGAACAATATCAACAAACTATCAAATTAGTTACGTCTGGTAAATTACCAGAATTGAATTCATATCAGATGCTTTCGCAATTGTCATCCGACAGTGCAACACTCGTAAGTAATAAAGCAGATGAGCGAATCGCATTGTTACAACTTCGTGCGTTGATGAATTTTAATTTCGAAGATAATTTTGATGTTACTGCGCCGAATCTTGATATGATGCAGATTACCAACATGTACAACTTACCTTCACCTGAGGCTATTTATTCTATTGCAATCGAAAATCAAAATAGAATGAAATACAATCAAACTAAATTATTGTCAGCAAATAAAGCCCTTGATATTGTGAAGTCTGTTCAATATCCTCAGTTGTCAATATTTGGAAACCTTGGAACCAATTTTTCATCCAATGTAAAAGATATTACTGGACAAAATTATTTAGGAGAAGTATCATTGGGCAATGTAAATATATCAGGTACAAGTTATGCAATTACTCGACCGGATTATAGTTATACCACGCAAACTCGACCATTGTTTAAGCAATATGGTAATAACATAAGATTAAATGTAGGGTTGAGTTTGAATGTGCCAATATTTAATGGGTTCTCAGCCAAAACAAACATTCAAAAAGCGAAAATTGGATTAGTAAGTCAGCAAATAGCAATGGATAATGATATGCAACGACTTAAGCAAGATATTTACACCGCTTATGAGCAAGCCAAAGCAGCTTCACAAAAATATTCGTCAGCCAAGCGAGCTGAAGATGCTGCGCAACGCGCATTGGATTTTTCAGTAAAACGCTATGCAATAGGAATGATAAACACATTTGAATATACATCAAGTCTAAATAGTTTCAATAATGCAAGTACATCAGCGTTAGCAGCTAAGTATGATTTGATTTTTAAATTAAAAGTATTGGATTATTATATGGGTAATCCGTTAAAATTATAATACCGAAATAAAAAATGAGTGGTAAAAAACTGTATTGGATTATAGGTGGGGTAGTTGTGGTGATTGGAGTACTTATTGCGCTTTCAAAAGCAGGATTATTAGGGAACGATCATACACCTAAGGTGGCTATAGAGCCTGTAAGTAAACATGATATCATAGAGTCAGTTTCGGCTAGTGGAAAAATATATCCAGTATCGGAAGTGAAAATTAGTCCTGATGTATCGGGAGAAATTACAGAGTTATATATTGAAGAAGGGGATAGTGTTCGCAAAGGACAAGTATTGGCAGCAATCAATTCTACCATGTATAAATCGATGGTGAATAAGGCCAATGCGCAATTAAATCAATCACGATCATCTGTGTCCAATGCGAGCGCATTGATGCAACAAGCAAAGGCGCAACTCGAACAAGCTACGGCTGCTTATATGCGCAATAAAAGTTTATTTGAAGAGAAGGTAATTAGTGCCATGGAATTTGAAAATGCAGAAGCATCTTATAAAGCCGCAAAAGCTACCTATAATGCAGCTATGGAAAGTATCAATGGAAATCGATACAGTGTAGATGGTGCACGC
Organism: Chitinophagaceae bacterium; assembly: GCA_044233655.1. Lineage (GTDB taxonomy): Bacteria > Bacteroidota > Bacteroidia > Chitinophagales > Chitinophagaceae > OLB11. The sequence continues at coordinate 14,389 of JBIIJQ010000010.1, forward strand.
GCTAATGTGAATGAAGCTCAACAGTCCTTGCAACGTACTACGATTTATTCGCCTATGACGGGTATTGTATCAAAGTTGTTTGTGAAAAAAGGAGAGCGAGTTGTTGGTACTGCTCAAATGGCTGGTACTGAAATCATGCGAGTAGCTGATATGAGTAAAATGAAGGTGGATGTGGAAGTAGGTGAGAATGATATACAAAAAGTAAAGTATGGCGATACGGCCAATGTGGAAGTGGAGGCGTATCCATCAAGAGTATTTAAAGGTATAGTAGTAAAAATTTCACAATCGAGTACTGCAACAGGATTGCAACAATCCATATCATCATTAACCGATCAAGTAACTAACTATACGGTGAGTGTTGAATTATTGACTGAAAGTTATCAGGATTTATTATCATTAAATACTGGTAATTTTCCTTTCAGACCAGGTATGTCAGCTTCTGTAGAAATACTAACTCGGCACCAATTGCAAGTCGTATCTGTTCCTATCAATGCTGTTACAACTCGTGAAGAAGAGACCACCGAGGAAGAGGTCAAAGTAAAAGATGATAAAATCAAAGAGTATGTATTTGTTGTAAATGAAAATAATAAGACAACATTAAAAGAAGTAAAAACAGGTGTACAAGATAATTTGCATATTGAAATAATATCAGGATTGAAGGAAGGGGATAAGGTAGTGATAGCTCCATTTAGTGCCATTGCCCGTACATTGAAAAAGGATATGAAAGTAAAAGTAGTGCCTAAAAAAGATTTGTTTGAAAAGAAAAAGAAAGAAGACGATAGTGGTGAATAGCTGAATTAAAAAAAGCGCAAGTTTTACTTGCGCTTCTCTTTTTGTCATAGTTGGATTTATTTAGCGATTGTAAATTTCTCAGTAGTTATTTGTCCATCAGCTAGTATACTAACATGATAATTGCCATTACTTAATTGAGGTAAATCAAATGTTAGATTGTTTGTACAATTAGCGCATGTTGTAAATTGTTTGCGTGCTACTTCTTTACCTTGCATGTCCGAAATTGTTACCCAAACAGATCCTTCGTTGTGAGTATACATTTCAATATTTAAATTATTATTGCGTATAGGATTAGGATAAATTTTGATATTGTTATTTGCAATTTGTGTATTGGTATTCAAACTTGATTTATTGCCATTTGAAAGCATTGCTTTGATTTCAGCCAATTGATTTTCTAAATTTTCAATTTTAGAATTTTGATTTTCTATGGTTTCATTTTGTTCTTTCATAGCTTCAGTCAATACAGGAATTATTTCGATATAATTAATTGCATAGTCACCATTAGCATCTTTGGTTACAGCAGCTGGCAATACTTTTTGTACTTCTTGTGCGATGAATCCTATTTGATTTTCGGAAGAGAATTTTTTTGATCTAAATTCTTCTGTTCTCCAATTATAAGTTACACCTTGAAGTTTACTGATAATATCATTTGCATTTTTTAATGGAGTTATATCTTTTTTGAATTTAGCATCTGAAGTTGCCCAAAGAGAAACACATTTTATATCTCCATTGACTTCCAATTCCCAACCAGCAGCGGGGGAAGAAGTACCAATACCAACCTCAGATCCATTATCATATATTTGACTACATGTTAAATCGCCAGAACCTGTAGTTTGTACTTTAGGAACAAAATTTGCAGTGCTGCAACTGCTATTGATTCCAGTAGTTCCAGTACCTGAAAATAAAGAACTTATTCCAATTGTATGTAATACTCCCAAAGCATCTGTTGTAACAATTGTAGTATCGTTTGATGAATTTAAATTTTCGAAACGAACGGGATCGAAACCAATTACAGGTACTACATGTAATTTGTTCGTTGGAGTAATTGTGTTTACTCCTACATTACCATTGTCAAAGATTTGGCTACAAGTGAGGTTTCCAGAACCTGTAGTTTGAACCATTGGGATAAAACTAGCAGTTGTACAGCTATTTGAAATCCCTCCAAAGCCAGTGGAATTAATTTTGTGTAAAACGCCATTAATATCTGCAGTAATAATAAATGGATCTGCAGCAAAATTTAATCCTTCAAAGCGAACTGGATCGAAATTTGGACTTTCTGGTATTACATGTAATCGATGAGTAGCATTTGCAAGAATTGCTGTCCCACCAATACGTAAATTACCTGTAGTTCCATTAATACTCATTCTATATCTACTAGGCGTAGGATCCCAAATGCCAAAATTGCCAGCACCTAAACTACTGCCTGAGCCGCCAGACCATAACGACCATTCTTTTGAACCTGTACCACCGCCTTTGAGTTTCAAAGTGGCAGCTGAAGTAGTAGTTTGAGTCACTCGAATGCCATCATTGGTAAAAGGTGAAGCAATATCCAATTTCCAAGCTGGTGTTGCAGTGCCTAAACCTAATCGAGCATCTCCATTGGCAGCGGTTTGAGGAGTGATAGTCATTAATTGAGCTGAAGAATTTCTCCACTGATATAATGGTCTAGTTATAACAGGTCCTACAGTACCATAAGGAATAGGTGGAGTTTCAAGACTAGTAGAAGGCATGTAATTAACCATTGTAGTAAATAACATTGCAGGGACTGTACCTAAGTCAGTCGTGCTCCTAATATTTGCTCCAACAGTCAACCCACATGATAAATTGTCGGTTACATTAGTACCCAAAAGCCAAGGAGCAAATGAATTACCTACTCCACCCTTTGCATTCATAATTCTAATATTGTCACCATTCTGTGCTCGTTGTAGTTCGCCGTAAAAAATTGTTTGTCCATTTCCAGAGCCAAAAAAGTTGTTATCCAACGCTCTTACATGTAATGCAGCATCTGAATAATTAGCTCCAACAGGAACGCCAATCCCAAATCCATTTGGAAAAGAATTACCTGCTGGAATAAGTGGTGCTTGTGCGTTTGCAAAATGAATAGCGAGTAATGATGCTATCGTTAAAAGTTGTTTTTTCATAATTGTAAATTTTAGTTATTTTTTTGCCTACTCTAATCAGTTTTCGGCTTCTCTGTTGTTGTTATAGTGAAATAATTATGATACAAAGATGATAACTATTTAAACTAAAAAAATCCCTAATTGTAGGGACTTTTATTGATTCGTAAATTGTATGAAATGAGATATTTATTTTACATTTTTATAATAGTAGGCTATGGCCTCGCCCAACGATGAAATGTGCAGTTTTTCGTAAATTCGTTTTATATGTGTGTTGATAGTTGAATAACTTACACCTAGCTTATCAGCAACCATTTTATAACTTAGTCCTTCTGCAAGTAATGCTAAAACTTCATTTTCTTTAGGGCTTAAAGGTGATTTTGTTTTTTGTGGTGTGAAAAAATCTAATACTTTTTGTGCAATGGCAGGATTCATAGAAGCGCCACCTTGGTATACTTCTTCTATAGCTTGCAAAATTCGCTGAGGCTTATCATTCTTGAGAATATAGCCACTAGCACCATTTTTGATACATGTGAATATTTTATCACTATCATCAAAGGCTGTTTGAATTAGAACTTTAATTTCTGGATAAGTACTTTTAATAATTTTTAGTCCTTCAATACCATCTACTTCTGGCATATTGATATCCATAAGTACAACATCGGGGCAATATTTTTCAATTTCTTCTTTTACATGTAAACAATTAGGAGCTTCGCCAACATATTTTAAGTTGTCGTTTAAACTTAATAATGCTCTTAAACTATCTCTTCGGTCGGCATTGTCATCATATATAAAAAGGCGTATTTGCATTTAGCAAACATATAGATTTTATTTATTTTATTATGTAACTAAAATTAGGGACAGGGAATAGTAACACGTATATGACAACCTAAATTAAGTGAACTTTTTATTTCAAGGTTGCCATGTAATTCTTCAGTTCTTTTTTTTATGTTGCGAATTCCATTACCCTTCACATTTTCAAGCTCAAATCCTAAGCCATTGTCTGAAATTTCTAACACTAAATTATTGTGTTCATAGTTCAGACGTATTTCGAGTTCTGAAGCCTTGCTATACTTGGCTGCATTATTGATAGCTTCTTTAGTAATAAGTACAATATTTTTTCTAACTGAAATATCTTGTATAAGTGTATCAACTTTTGGGTTAATTTGAATTGTGTAGTGAATACTTGTAGAAGAAAGTATATCATTTGCAAAAGTCTTAATTCTACTACTCATGGTCATAAATTCATCTTTGCCCGGTTTCATACTCCAAATAATATCACCTATTTTATCAGCTAATTCGCGAGATTGATCCTCGATTTTATTCAATACATGTTGTGCCTTGGATGTATTTGAAGCAATCAATTTATTTGCAACCGCGCTATTAATTTGCAAACTGCTTAAAGTGGCACCTATATCATCATGTAGATCAGCAGTTGTTTTTGCGCGTTGTTTTTCTAGTGCTATTTGTTGATCTTTTAATACTTTATGTTTGGCCTGTTTTCGTTTATTAATAAAAATAAATACCAAAGCTGTGGCAGCAATTGAACTAAGAATCCAAAACCAACTTTTATAATAAAAAGGCGAAGCGATAGAAATAATTATTTTCTTTTGAATTAATTCTTTGTTGGAATACTTGTCATACGTGCCTAACTCTAATGTATAATTGTCTGGAGCTAAATTAGTAAATCGCAGTGTACTATTATTGGGCAAGTAATTCCACGTGGTCTCTTTTTCTGTAATTCTGTAAATTATTTGCCGTTGATCAGCATTTAAGAGATCTTTTACAATGGCTATAATTGATATATTATTTTGTTTGTAATCTAGCTCAAGTTTATTAATTATATCAGCATTTAGTTTCGAGTTATATGTGATATTGTTTACTAATATTTCATCTACATATACTTCAGGTTTGTAATAAGAAGTGAAATCTAATGGGGGCTTAAAATAATTAAATCCATTGTTTCCTCCAAAAAATAATGTGCCATCCGATGTTTTAAGAAATGACCTATTGTTGTAATCCCACCCTTGAATCCCATCACTTTTATCAAAATTAATTATCTGATGAGTTTCAGCATTTATAGAACTTAACCCATGTTGATGACTGCAATACACATTGCCATCGTTGTCTAATAATAGACCATATATGTAGGTGCCTGCCAATCCGGTGCTAATGTCAAATTTTTTAATAATTTGAAAATTATTATCTAATAAATACACACCCTGATTAGTTCCTGTCCAATAACATTTACGTATCGTATCAACTTGTATATAAAATGATTGTACACCCGGTAGTATTGCTTTTTCAAATTGAAGTAAATTGTCCTTTTCAATTTTAATAAGATTCATATGGCCGTTTAAATAACTGACGGCTATTTTATTTTCATACAGTTGATTTATTTTAAACGGTTTTAATAAGTAATCACCTTGCGCTTTTTCAAGTGTTTTCGAAATTGTATTGATCCAATACAATCCAGTTTCAAATGAACACAATACGCTGCCGTCTTTTAGCACTTGAATGTCTTGTGCAATTCCTAAGGTGTCATATTTAGGTAATTGAATATTGTATTTGAGTCTATAATTTTGATCTATAAATGAAATGGTTCTTTTCTGATTTGTATTTGAATGAAATCCACTGATCAACCAAAAGCCTTTTCGCACTTTGTCTGTTGTGCATTCATATATAAATATATCTTTTAGAAAAGGTAAATCATGTTTTTGAAAAGTTCTTTTTTTGTTATCATGACTAACCATAATATTACAACCATTATGATAGTTTGGAATACTAACTGTTGAATCGGGCATTTCGACAAATCGATTTGCGCCCATATTCTCAAAAAAATTCAAAATTAAATTGTCATTAGGTTCTTTATTTAGTAAGGGCTGATTAAAATTAAATATTACCTGCCTATTACCATCATCACATAACCATAGCCTGTTACTTTTATCAAAAGTAAACCCATAAGACCTATTATATTTTTTGACTATAACAGGTGAAATCGGCAATTTATTTTTTTCATTTTTTGATAAAAAAACTAGTTGATTACCTTCCCTGAAGATCAACATATTTTCGTTAGATGTAATGGAAGCAACGATCGATATTTTTGAGGAGCCTATATTTAATAGTTCTTGAAATAGTTTATTTTCTATATCATAATCAATAATGCTATGCTGAGTCCCCCAATAAATATGGTTATTAGTTTTATCATAATGGCAACAGAAAAATGTTTTAGATTGTTTGGGATAAATGAAGGTTGAAAGTGGGGTTATTATTTCTTTTGAGCTTAGATTCAACGTGTACACATTTTTCTCAGTTGTAATCCAAATTATTCCATTATGATCAATGAATGGATAATGAAAATAAAAAGCGTTACCTGATAGTTCATAAATATGAATCGACTTTATTGGAGATACATTCAGTTTGAATTCGTGCTTCACAATACCTTTTTCAACATCATAAGATACAATGTTATAATTTTTATTAAAACACCATATTTTTCCGTTGTAATACCCAAATGGCATTGCGACCTGTTCCTTTTCATTTGGGAAAATGTTTTTTAATATAAACCGATCTTCATTTCTTACATAGATATACAAACCACGGATACTACCGATATAAATATTGCATTTAGTGTCTTCTGTAATTCCATAGCCTTGTTGAAGGATTGGGCAGCCTTTAAAGTATTTTTCTTTATTGTAAACCTTCACTGTTTTACCATCATATCTATTTATAGCATCATTCCCAGTAATCCACATAAACCCCTTACTATCTTCGTATTTGAAATAATTGGAACCTTGCGATAGACCATCGTCCATTGTCAATGTTTTGATTCTAAATGAATGCAAAATAGAATCTTTAGCGAACAAGGAATTCGCAATACTTATGAATACAAAAAAAAGTAATTTCTGAAAATTATACAAAACACTTATATTCTAGTATACTAATATACTAAATATAAAAGTGAAATTTTTTAAATTATTTCACCCTCAATTCAATGGGCTTACTGGCCGCTTTGATAGAAGGGATAATAGATGCAATAGCTGCAATTACAATAACAGTTAGCATTACAAGTAAGAAATCTTCCCATTTCATTTTTACAGGGTAAGCATCGATTAAAAACGAGCCAGAACCACCTAGTTTTATAAATCCAAATTGCTGTTGTAAGATACAGACTGATGTGGCTAGTACACATCCAATACCTGCGCCTATAGTTGATAATAATATCCCTGTAGCCATAAAGATATTTCTGATGTGTCCGTGTTGCATTCCCATTGCTTTAAGGATAGAGATGTCCTTTTGTTTTTCGATGACTAGCATCGACAAGGAGCCAATGATATTAAAAGAGGCAATAATGAGCATGAGTGTAAGAATTGCATACACAGCCCATCGTTCACTTTTAAGAATAAAATACAAGGTTTTATTTTGTTCGTACCTGGTTTCAGTTTTTAAATGATATTGAGCGCTTAGTTGTTTAACTTCCTTTTCTAAGCTTGCTTGTTTTGCATCTTTACTAAGTGAAATTTCAATTGAACTAATTTTGTCAACATTTTGTGTAAGCTCTTGCACAATATGAAGCGGTGCAAATGCATATTTATTATCAATCTCCTCTTGAAGATAATAAACACCAGTTACTGAAAAATAACCGCTGTTATATGCTTGTGCCATGTCTAAAAAGGATGTCGAAGTGCCTTTTTTAAATGAATAACAATTGATAGGTAAAGGCGATTCGTCGCTTGCGCCTAATCGATTGGAAATGCCTATACCTAATACAATAGGTGCAATTTCTTCAACCGAAGTAAAATCCATTTTGCCATACCGAACATTTTTATTCATATTCGTTACATGGTTGTAGGCAGTGTCAATTCCTTTTATAGTAGCGATTACTTGATTTTCTTCATAGGAGAACAATACATTGTCTTCGAGCGAAGTGCTGATTGATTGTATTCCTTGAATGTTTTTAAGTCTAATTAACAAACTGTCATTAGGTATAAATGTTTTTCCTTCTATTGCTGTTATTTTTATTTGAGGATAAAAATCGGAATACAAATTTTTGATAAAGGATTCAAAGCCATTGAATACAGATAAAACAATGATTAATGCAGCAGTACCAACTGCCATTGCAAGAATACTCACCCAAGAAATAATCTGCACGGCCTGTGTTGACTTTTTACCTTTAAAATATCGCCATGCAAATAATAGTACCATATGAAATGGTGAAATTAATTGATTTTTCTCATTTTTTTCATCATTGATTCTGTGGTGTGATTTAACAAAATATTACACGCTAATATGTGTGTCCCTATTTGATGTGAGTTACTTTTGGGCTAGAAAAACAAAACATCATGGAAACAGTAAAATCAAAAATTCTCTTAGTTGAAGATGATACCAACTTTGGGAAAGTATTAAAAAACTATTTAGAATTAAATGATTACGTTGTAGAACTAGCTCGAGATGGTATTCTTGGACTTGCTGCATTCAGAAGAGAAAAATTTGATTTGTGTATCCTCGATGTCATGATGCCTAATTTGGATGGATTCTCACTTGCTGAAGAAATAAGAAACATTGATCTTGATGTTCCCTTGTTTTTCTTGACTGCCAAAAACATGAAAGACGACATCTTGAATGGATATCGATTAGGCGCCGATGATTATATATTGAAACCATTTGATAGTGAAATTTTGCTTTCAAAAATCAAAGCTATTATCAAGCGAAATGCAGATGCTGTAGAAAAACAAAATGAAAATTTTGAATTCTCTATAGGTAAATTCACTTTCAATAGTAAATTACGCGAATTGAAAATTGCAGACACAGTTCATACACTTTCGCCTAAAGAAAATGATTTATTGAAAATGCTTGCTGAGCATATCAACGATTTACTACCACGCGAACAAGCTTTGAAGAAAATATGGGGTAGTGATACTTATTTTAATGGACGTAGTATGGACGTGTATATCGCCAAATTGCGCAAATTTTTAAAAGATGATGAAGCTGTTGAAATCGTGAACATTCACGGGAATGGTTTTAGATTAGTTGTACAAGAAACTGCATAATTTATATGAGAAAATTAAAATTAATAACGTTAGTATCTATACTTATACTTACAGGTACATTCGTAAATGCACAAGAATATAAGATAATAACAACGGTAGAATCTATTGTGCCAGGTGGAATGGGTCGATCACGTATGATAGATAATACAGAACAAGTAGATTATAAAAAATTTACGACAGCACGAAGTGATGGCAAAGACAGTGATCAAGGTAAGGTAGATCGAAATGATGCTAAAATAGAGAATTTGGAAGAAACCAAATTGCTTAATTTTTATAGTATGATTGGTATCAATTTCCAAAATATAGCATCCAATGATGCAATCGTTTCATCCAAACTAAATGATATGGCAAAGCAGGGGTGGGAATTAATGTTTGTAACTAGTGGTGTAGAAAGTGATGCTGGCGAAAAAGATGGCAAAGGAATTTTTATCACACGATATATTTTTAAGAAAAAATAATCAATAACTGATTTTTTGAATGCGGCTAGTTACTTAGTCGCATTTTTTATTTATACTATTTACACACTATAGATACATCATCTATAAGAATTTTTAATTTCGTTGTAACTTGCACCCAATGAGTTATTCTTCCCTCGAAGCTTGTTTGATTGATCTCGAAAAAAATGGTCATCTTGTGCGTATACGCGAAGAGGTAGATCCATATCTTGAAATGGCGGCTATTCATCTCAGGGTTTATGAACAAGGAGGGCCTGCGCTACTTTTCGAAAATGTAAAAGGTTCTAAATACAGGTGTGCCTCAAATATTTATGGAACCCTGGAGCGAAGTAAATTCATATTTAGAGATACATTGAAGCAAGTACAAGATTTGATTGAAGTAAAAAATGATCCTATTAAAGCGATCAAAAGTCCAATAAAAAATTTCAAAACAGGCTTGGCAGCTTTGAAAGCCTTACCGTTGAAAAATCCTTGGTCGAAACCAGTGATGTATGAAGAGATTTCCATTTCAGATTTGCCTCATATACATCATTGGAAAATGGATGGTGGTGCATTTGTAACACTACCACAAGTATATACTGAAGATATTGATAAGCCAGGTATTATGAATGCTAACTTGGGTATGTATCGTATTCAATTATCAGGAAATGAATATGTGCCCAATCAAGAAATTGGATTGCATTATCAATTGCACAGAGGTATTGGAGTGCATCAATCAAAGGCCAACAAAAAGAATCAACCCTTAAAGGTGAGTTGTTTTGTTGGAGGTCCTCCTTCGCATGCCGTTTCTGCAGTCATGCCATTGCCCGAAGGTATCAGCGAAATGACCTTTGCAGGCATACTAGGGAATCGTCGATTTAGATATACTTATGAAGATGGATTTTGTGTAAGTACAGATGCAGATTTTGTCATCACGGGCGAAGTATATCCTAATGAAGTAAAACCTGAAGGGCCCTTTGGCGACCATTTAGGCTATTATAGTCTCACACATTCATTTCCTGTGATGAGAGTACATAAAGTATATGCACGCAAGAATGCTATTTGGGCATTTACAGTAGTTGGTCGTCCACCACAAGAAGATACAAGTTTTGGTCAACTCATTCATGAAATGACAGGCAATGCTCTCAAGCATGAAATACCTGGCTTGAAAGAAGTACATGCTGTAGATGCTGCAGGTGTTCATCCTCTATTGTTAGCGATTGGAAGTGAACGATATACGCCATATGCACAAACCAAGCAACCCGCCGAAATATTAACCATTGCGAATCATGCATTAGGCACTGGACAGTTAAGTTTGGCAAAATTTTTATTTATCACAGCCGACGAAACCAATCAATTAAGCACACATCATATAGAATCGTATTTCAAGTATATATTAGAGCGCATAGATTTGACACGCGACATACATTTTTATACAAAAACTACCATTGATACCTTAGATTATTCTGGCGAAAATCTGAACAGCGGCAGTAAAGTAGTGATAGCTTCCTATGGCGATGTGAAACGAACTTTATCTACAGAAGTTCCATCATGCTTAAAAGAATGGAATGCCAACATAGTGATGCCAGGCATTGTGGCTATTCAATCTGCACACGAACCATATGCGAATCAAGAGGTAGGCTATATACAAGCGAAATTGGAGCCGTATATCAACGAACTTCAAGAAACACCAATGATCATATTATGTGATGATGCGGATTTTGTGGCCGAAAAACTCAATAATTTTTTGTGGGTTACATTCACTCGTTGTAATCCATCGCACGATTTACATGGTGTAGGAGAGTATACAGAACATAAACATTGGGGATGCAAGGCATCGCTTATCATTGATGCTCGCATCAAACCACATCATGCACCACCGGTAGAGAAAGATGTTGAGGTTGAGAAAAGAGTTGATCAAATTCTTTCAAACTATAAATTTTAATTTTTTTTACCAGAAGTAGGGGTAAAGTAAATCTAGATTGTCTCATTACTATAAACACACAAAATATAAATAGTATGAAACAAGTATTGGTAGCAATTATAATCGGTTTTCTTTCCATTTTAATGATGTCTTCCTGCGGAAAAAGATTGGTTGGCCAAGGAGAACTAGTCAGTAAAACGTATTCTATAGAGGATTTTTCAAGTATTAATTTGTCCAACGATGCCAATGTGTATTATCAAAAAGACAGCAATTATTATGTGGAAGTGCAAGCCCAACAAAATGTGTTGGATGCAATGAAAGTAGAAAAACGAGGAAGCGAATTATGTATTGGATTTAAAAATATGATAAACATTATTAAACATGATCCAATTACTGTAATGATTCACAGTCCGAAATTTGATGGCGCAACAGTGAGCGGCTCTGGCTTGGTCAACTTGACTAATTATTATGAATCAAACTCAATGGATTTTACTGTGAGTGGAAGTGGTGAAATAAGTGTAGATCATATTAGCACCTCGAACTTGGATGTATCTTTAAGCGGAAGTGGAAAAATTACAATCTATCAAGGACAATGCAAGAATACATCTGCCAAAATAAGTGGAAGCGGAAAAGCGGATTTGCAGCAGGTAGAATCTCAATCAGTTACTACAACTACAAGTGGCTCGGGCACTATGAAAGTGTGGGCTTTGGAAACATTGAATGCAACTATTTCGGGCAGTGGTGATGTATATTATAAAGGGAATCCATCAGTAAGTTCTCATATTTCAGGTTCGGGAAAGTTGATAAAATTGTAAAGAAACTAAACTGTAACCTTAACTTTGGCATGTGGTCGTAACGGATAGGAATGACATAGAATTATTGCTCAATGGTAATATAGAGGCTTATGAAGTGGTGTATAAAAACTACTTCAAACCTTTGTATGTCTACGCCTATACCATGTTGAACGATGAAATGAAAGCCGAAGAAGTTGTGCAAACTATTTTTTTGAAACTGTGGGAAAAGCAAGAAACAATCGATATTCAAACTTCGTTGAAAGCCTATCTGTATAGGTCGGTACACAACGCAAGTCTGAATGTAATAAAACATGAAAAAGTAAAACAACAATACGAAACCTATGCAACACATGCCATGAAAACCACTAAAAGCGAAACCCCAGCACATACCACGATGTATAAAAATCTGGAAAACAAACTTCGTGAAGCTCTGAATGAATTACCAGAACAATGTAGAACAGTTTTTCAATTGAGTCGATTTGAAGAATTGAAATACAGAGAAATAGCAGAGCGACTCAGCATTTCTGAAAAGACTGTAGAAGGACATATGGGCAAAGCGTTGAAACTACTTCGTATGAAATTGGTTGATTTTATTGTGGTACTGATACTATTATTTATTCACCTAAAAAATAATATTCTTTGAGTGAAAATTTACATATAGAAGATGATTTGCTGGTGAAATATTTGCTAGAGGAAACTTCCATGCAAGAAACAATCGAGGTTGAAAATTGGCTTGCTGCTAGCGAAGAGAATCAACACTATTTTAATCAAATAAAAACTATTTGGGACCAAAGCAAAACACTTGACATTGATATTCCAATCAATGAAGAAGAAGTTTGGTTGCGGTTGAAATCAAAAATGATACAACCCAAACGATCGGTTTTTAGAATGATGACATTTGCAGCTGCAGCAAGCGTTTTGTTGATGGTAGGCTTGTATTTATTTTTCAATCATAATAATAATAAAGGGAATGAAGTGGTGGTTCATTCAGTAGAAGATACCATAAAGCAACAGGTACTATTTTCTGATAAAATGACATTGATAGATACCTTGTCGGATTTGAGTATTGTAACATTGAATAAGCATACCGAACTGAAAGCACCCACCGTTTTTGAAGGTCAAGAACGTAGAGTGAGTTTAAAAGGAGAAGCGTTTTTTTCTATCACACCCAATAAAGAAAAACCATTTATTATTGAAACTCAAAATCAAGTAGAGATAAAAGTATTAGGCACTTCGTTCAATGTAAAATCATACAATGAGTACACAGAAGTAATCGTTGAAACAGGTACTGTTCAATTGAAAAAATTTGATAAAGTAATATTGCTTCATCCGAATGAAAGAGCAAGAATAAACAATGACGACTCTACTATTGTAGTCATTAAAAGCAAGAATAAATTGTATAAATACTATAGAAGCAAGCAGTTTGAATGTGATAATACACCATTGTGGAAAGTAGTAGAAGTGCTGAATGAAGCCTATGAAGACACTATCGTGATAGAAAATAATGAATTGAAAAAGTTGACATTGACTGCACAATTCAACAACGAATCGTTGGAAAGTGTATTAGACGTATTGAGTGAAACATTTGAGTTTCAAGTGGAGAAGAAAGGTAAAAAGTATATATTGAAATAAGAAAATCATGACAAAAATTAGCATTGTAATTATTCCTATTTTATTGCTGACTCAAATTGTATTTGCACAAAATCATTTGAGTAAAATTATATCTGTCAATGTAAAATCATTGCCATTGCAAGATGCATTGATGGTCATAAGCAATGAAGGTGATTTTGCATTTTCGTACAATAGCAAAGTAGTGAAGAAAGATTCTATCGTAAGCATAACGGCAAAGAGTAAATCGGTGCAAGATATTTTGCGTACACTCTTTAAGTCAGGCTACGATTTTAAAGAAAGTGGCAATTATATTATTATTCGAAGAAAGGTTATCACTACATCGAGCGTGATATCTAATTCGCCTGTTACCAGCGATCATTTTTATATTACAGGTGTAATTATAGATGAAGAAACGGGCGATAAAATTCCTGATGCAACGATCTATGAACAACAAAATTTGATTTCGTCTATGACGGATGAAAAGGGAAATTTTTCGCTCAAATTGAAAAACAAATTCAAAACTGCATCGGTCTCAATAAGTAAACAAGATTATAAGGACACAACAGTTGAAATTAAAACTAATTTCAATCAAAAATTGACAATCGCGCTTGCCAAAAAAGAACCAGAATTTGTGGCGATGGAAGAAGCTCAAACTAAAAATGAAGAAGCTGAAACGGGTACTATTAGAAAAGAAGATTATGTGCTCGTGTTAGAAAAGAAATGGTTCACGAATTTGTTTTTGACATCAAAACAAAAAATACAAAGTTTGAATTTGAAGAAATTTTATACAACGCGTGGTTATCAGTTTTCAATTATACCAGGTATTGGAACACATGGAAAAATGAACCCACAAGTGGTGAATGGAATCTCTATTAACTTGATAGGTGGCTATAGTGGCGGGACAAGCATCGTTGAAGTTGGTGGTATATTTAATATCGACAAACGAGATGTAAAAAGTTGTCAAATAGCAGGTGCTGTTAATCTTGTAGGTGGAAAGATGGATGGTGTTCAAATATCTTCACTTTATAATGAAGTGAATGATACAGTGCGAGGAACTCAAATAGCAGGATTAGCTAATGTAGCCAAAAAAGAAGTAAAAGGAATTCAAATAGCTAGCTTGTATAATAAGGCAAAAAATATCAAAGGACTTCAAATTGGTTTTGTGAATGTAACGGATGGAACCGATGGAACTAGTGTTGGTTTGATAAATATTTCAAAAGGGAAACGAGCTAAACATCGTGTAGGATTCATACTTCGTGTACCTAGAAAAAGTAATAGCTAACTCAACTAAGGAATCCGCTTACTCAATACAAATCGAATATCTGCCCAGTCGGTTTCGGCTTCTACTAAAGTGCAAACGCCATTGGCATAGGTGTAACTTGTTTTATTTCCGTTTGGCAATTCTAGTGTATACTTTCTATTTCCATTAAATTTTACAGCAATCATTTTTTGAAAATTTTCGGAAAAGACGGAAGGAATATTGCTAGGCTCCAAAAAATAGAGTGATGCAGTGCTGTAATGAATTAAATGTCTTAATGTTGTTACATCTTTGTCTTTATTTGTCATATGATAGGAACTGCCATTCCAAATAGCTAAGTTATTGACACGCACTAATCCATTCAAGGTTCTGTGCAATTCGGCTTTTTCCATTCTATTGCCATTGTAACTCACTTTCATTTTGTCTGTCACTTTTATAGTCACTAGCATATTTACTTTCACCACTGATTGGGATGTGTATTCGGTTATATCATTGATTTTTTTTCGATCAATTCTAAACTCTCCTACATTGTCATCTCCTTTCATGACAGTATAAACAAGCGCTTCGCCATTTGCAATAACAGTTAAAAACGAGAAACAGAACATGAGTAAAAATTGAGTACCACTTACTATGTGATGTATTTTTTTTGAGAAGACAGTGAGCATAATTTTTTCATTTATATTAAAACAAAAGTGTAACATTTTCAATTGTATATAAATAAGACAACAATCTACGAAATTACCCTTATACTACAAAAAAAGATTTCGATCTAAGGGTGTTTTAAAAGCAAGTTGTCTTGTATGAAATATATATTATGAACTCAAAAATCATTCTTTTATTATTGATTGCTCAATTGGTAAGTTTGAATACAAAGGCTCAACACTTTACACAAACCATCAGAGGAGCTATAATAGAAATTGCCTTGGATAAACCCATAATAGGCGCTACTATAAGAATAGAAGGCACACAATTAGGTGCAGTAAGTGATGCTGAAGGGCAATTTAAAATTGAACAAGTGCCTGTGGGAACACATAATGTATTTATAACTGCTATGGGTTTTAAAGACAATATGGTTTCGCAATTGTCTGTCAACGCTGGAAAGGAAATAGTGCTCACAATTAAACTTGAAGAAAAAATAGTAGAACACAAAGAAGTAGTAATAAAAGCTCAGAGTAAGAAAAATAAACCGCTCAATGATATGAGTGTAGTGAGTGCTAGAGCATTTACTGTTGAAGAAACGCAACGATATGCAGCTTCGGTGAATGATCCGGCTCGTATGGCTACTAACTTTCCAGGTGTGATAGCTGGAGACGATGGTAATAATCAAATAGTGATAAGAGGAAATTCGCCTAAAGGAATGCTATGGCGTATGGAAGGAATTGATATTCCAAATCCAAATCATTTTGCGGCTGCTGGAAGTAGTGGTGGTGGCATTTCTATATTGAGTACACAATTGCTATCCAACTCCGATTTTGTAACTGGTGCATTTGCATCTGAATATGGAAATGCATTGAGTGGTGTATTTGATTTGCATTTGCGCAAAGGAAATAATGAAAAAAGAGAATATACATTGCAAGCAGGCATATTAGGAATCAACGCCGCTGCTGAAGGTCCATTTAGTAAAAAATATAAAGGTTCGTATTTGATCAATTATCGTTACTCGACCTTGAGTGTGTTCTCAAAAATTGGAATTAATCTGACGCCGTCAGTAACTAATTTTCAAGATTTATCGTATAATTTTTATTTGCCAACCAAGCGATTCGGCGACTTTACACTATTTAGTTTTGGGGGCTTGAGCAATCAATTTTTTAATGCAAAAAAAGATAGTACAAAATGGACAACAAGAAATGAACGACATAGTGATGATTTTGTTTCCAATACGGGTATGTGGGGTATTACACATGCCATCAATATAGGCTCAACTATATTATTGAAAACAGCAGTTGGTTATTCAAAAACGAATATTGGATACAATAGAAATTATATGCAAAATGATTATTCATTGCTGGATGTTTACAAAGTTTCGTATCAAGTAGATAAATTAACATTGACATCGAGTTTGAACAAAAAGATAAACTCACAAATGCTTTTACGTTCTGGTATTATTGTTAATTCTATGGGTTTTAATTTTAAAGAAAACGTAAGAGATGTGTATACAAATCCTTTGCGATTACTTGTCAATTCTACAGGAAGAACTGAAACATTTCAAGCGTATTCTCAAATGCAATATAAGCCTTCGGAAAAAATTACAATCAATGCAGGATTACATTATTTAGGTTTAGCTTATAATCATTCGCAATCAATAGAACCTCGTGCTTCAATAAAATGGCAAGTTGATAAAAAACAAAGCGTAGCTTTTGGATATGGAAAGCATAGTCAAGTACAAGCGTTAGGGATTTATTTTTATCAAGAAAATGGTTTGAAGCCAAATGATCAAATTGGATTTTCAAAAGCGCATCATCTAGTCTTATCGCATAGTTATGCCATTGCCAAAAATTTGAAATTGAAAACAGAAATCTACTACCAACATCTTTATGATATACCAGTTAGTGCATTAGATTCTAGTACGTTTTCTGTGTTAAATTCTGAGGGTGATTATGTGAGAGAAAAATTGATTAATAAAGGCAAAGGGAAAAATTACGGTTTAGAAATTTCGTTGGAAAAACAGTTAAGTCATAATTTTTATTTCATGATGAGTTCGTCATTTTATCAATCAAAATATATAGGCAAAGACGGAAGAGAATTCAATACAAGATTCAATGGAAACGAAATTATTAATATAGTATCTGGAAAAGAATTTGTTTCGAAAAATAACAGACGTACGTTGGGGTTAAATTTGAAAGCAGTGTATGCGGGAGGTTATAGAACTACACCCATTGATCAATTTGCATCACAACAAGCAGGCGAGACAGTGTACTATCAAGATAAAGCTTATTCGGAACAATTGCCTGCTTATATAAGACCTGATATTCGAGTTAGTATGAAATGGAATAGAAAACGATTTACAAGTACCTTGTCACTCGATATTCAAAATGTAATCAATAGACAAAATGTGTATGATAGATTTTATAATGTAGAATCCAATACTGTTAAGACATATTATCAAACAGGCATACTACCAATATTGAATTACAAAGTGGAGTTTTAAGGAAAGAAGACTTTATTTATTTTAAACTTAGCCAAATACTGATTTCATCTCCTCCTTTACAAACTCGCTCAAGGCTTTTACATTGTTGGCCGAAAAATCAAAAGCAATGCCTGCTGTTTGGTATAATTCTTTCAAAGTCTGTGTATAGCCTTTGCTCAATGACAGCATATAATTGTCCAATGTTTTTTCTTTATCAAGCTTATATTCTTTCCACATAGCCAATGCACCAAGTTGCGCGATGCCATATTCTATATAATAAAAGGGAACTTCAAATAAATGCAATTGCTTTTGCCAAAGGATGGATTGGTATTTCTCTAAGCCTTCCCATGAAATATTGTTGGGAGCAAATTCTATGTGTATACGGAGCCAAGCATTTGTGCGTTCTTCGTGCGTGTGGCCAGGATTGGTATAGAGCCAATGTTGAAATTTATCGATAGTAGCTATCCAAGGGAAAATAGACAATGCACGTTCTAACTCTTCGGCTTTAGCACGTTTAAGTTCGGATTCGTTTGGGTAAAATATGGACCACTCATCCATACTAAACAATTCCATACTCATGCTGGCCAATTCAGCCATTTCCATTGGATATTCTTTGAAGGCACTGAGTGTTAAATCATGACTTAAGAATGAATGCAATGCATGTCCGCCTTCGTGCATCATAGTAACAACATCATCGGCTGTGCCGGCAGCATTCATAAAAATAAATGGTGAGCCAGTTTCAGCCAAAGGGCAATTATATCCACCTGGGGCTTTTCCTTTTCTCGATTCCAAATCAAACTGATGTAAGTCATCCATTTTGCGTAAGCAATCGCCAAAGTAAGGTCTAAGGTTTGAAAATGCAGTTATAGATTTAGTCAATAGTTCTTCTCCATTTTTAAATGGTTCCAATGGTTTTTGACCTTCGGGTTCTGCATCGGTATCATAAGGTTTTAAGATGCCTAAACCAAGTTGTTTACGTTTGTGTTCGTAAATATCTTCTACTATAGGTGTGATATATTTTTTGATAGATTCATGAAAATCTTTACAGTCTTTAACTGAGTAGTCAAATCGTCCAAGCTCTTCAAATTTATAATCGCGATAATTTTCAAATCCTGCATTCAATGCTACTTGATGTCTTTTTTCGAGCAATTCATCAAATAGTTTATTTAAAGCATCTACATCTTTTATGCGACGTTCGTTTACTTTTGTGTATACTTTTTCACGAAGATTTCTATCGCTCTGCATTAAGAATTTAGCAGCCTGTTGTAATGTATATTCTTTGCCATCGATTTCCACACTCATCTTGCCAGTAATAGCACCATAGTGCTGAGCCAATACATTTAAGTCTGCGCTCAATGCAATATTTTTTTCATTGAAAAGCTTTATATCTTTTTCTACGTTTCGCAAATAGGTATAATAGGTTTTTTGATCAAGTTCATTGATGAAGGGAGATGTCATCAACTTTTTATTGAGCGCATCTGCAAAGGGTTTGATATGTGGTTCTATTTCCATGCAGAAAAAAGTAAAGGCATCTTCAAGCTCCTTATTCTCCGTATCGCATGTCATTTTAATTTGTCTCCAGCAAGCGTCTTCACTGATTACAGCTTGTAATTCGCTAGAGTCTAGTAGCCATTTTTCTAATAATACTTTCGACGAAATATCTCTTGTTGATAATTCTTCAAAGTAGATTTTTAACGATTCCCAATCTGTAATTTTAAAATCATTGGGTAAAAATTGGCGTTCTAGTTTTTGTATATCGGCACTATAGGTTTTCATTGTTCAAATTTAAGATTGCGAAGTTAGGATTTTAATTTTACTCATACTAGTTGAGGATATACCGATTATAAATATTCTATAGTCCAAATTTCACTATGTTCGTTATTTTATATCGGCATTAACCATTGTAAAATTATTTGGGCATTATATGTACTATAGAGTTGTTGAATTGACTACATTCTTCAATCAAAAAGGTCGGAATGAAAATTCCGACCTTTTTGATAATTTCTACACGTTGATATTATTCTTTTGTAAACAGCGTTGTTTGTGTATCACCATCCATTTCCACGACGATTAAATAATTGCCACTTGCCAATCCAGCCAATGATATCGGAAATAGGTTAACGCCATCTTGAATTGTTGTTACTTTTTTCATGATTATTTTTCCATTGATATCGGTTACTAAAAGATCAGCTGATTGGTATTTTTTTGAATTGATTTGTAATTGTATTACATTGTTTGCAGGGTTAGGATACACTGTCATGAATGAAGGTGTAATTTTCTTTTCTGTTAACCCTACTACATATCCATTAGCAACTGCTTGATCTACTGTGGTAGAAGCCGCATTATCAATTTTTCCATCAGGAGCAATAAATAAACTTACGATATGTAGTTTGTTTTTATTCCAGCCAGTCGTGTTGAAAGAAAAATTATGAATATAATTGCTATTGGCTGTTACACTTGCTGGATAAGCATTCGGGATTCCGTTAAAATCAGGTGCAATAGCTTTTGCAACATGGTCGTATTGCATTTGTGCGGCAGGTACAGGATTAGGCTTCGTTTCATAACCACCCATTACACCATTAGCTCCACCAGAATAAGCATTGGATTGATTATATCCTGCGGTTGTCCCTTTGATACTATCTTCAATTATCACACAAGCAATTTTGTAATTCCCCGTAGCGGCCGTTTTGAAAGTAGTTGTTACAGAAACATCTAATTGGCCAGTTGTGCTATTGTAAGTAGCACCATTTTTCATTTTAGCAACAGGTGTTAATATGATGCGTTGCATGAAATCGTTTTTAATAGCAAGTGGATCTATTTTAGGTAATCGATCTACTAATGCACTTGGGTAGCCTGAAATATAAATGCCCAATACAGAATCGTATGGAGTTACTTCCATAGGATCGTTGTTATGAACTGCAATTCCTTGAAAGTAACCATCGAAATCTTTATGCATATTATCAAGAGTTACTGCTCCTCTGGGACACCATTGACACCATGTTCCTGTAGCTTCTTCAGCAACAACCATTTTATCGGTACCTGCTAATACTGGTGTAAACGTGAATGTTTTAATATCGTCTGTAGCGTCATTATCTGCACCTAATCCGTTTACATTAGAAATTGTAGCTGTCAATGTATTTAATCCATTGATAAATGTAACAGGGCTTGTAAGCACAGCAGTATAGGTAGCACCACTTGCAATATTTAAACCTGTGAAGTTTTGATTCGTATTGTTTCCATTTGCATTGATCGTCATACTAAAACTTGTAATAGCTGTTGTTCCAAGATTTCTGATTTTTAATTCCGGAATACGAGATTGAGATACCAAGCCGTTATTGACTGTTAAATAAGAAACTGCTCCATTCAAATTGGGCATTGTATAAGGCGTGTAAGTAAATGAAACATCATCTACCCAAAAAGCATCTGTAGGGCTAGTAGCATAATAGTCGATAGATGCAATATCGAAATCGGCATTTTGAAATACACCTTTCGATACATTGTTTACAAATGCTTCCCAAGAATTGGTATTCAAATTTGCAACTAATTTGAATTCAAACCAAGTACTTTGAGGATACGTATTGCTCAGTACAACTTCTTTTGAATTTTGTATATCTAAGGTGCCATCTGGATTGAAAAATGTATTTAAGGTAAAAAGAGTACCAGGGACATTGGTTCCTTGAAAATTAAAATATCCACCTTTTCCTGCTGGCATTTTGAACCATGAAGTAAACGTAAAAGTGCCTTTATTGTGTGGACCACTAAATGGAAGTACAATATCCGAAGGACCACCTGCTGCAGCGATAGAACTGAAATAGAGACTCTTAGTGCCACTATGTGCATCTGTATTGCTTACATTGATATCATCGGCACCACCTTGTACGCCACTCCATGTTGTCCAGTCGGGTGATTGGGGTCCAAGCGGACTGCCTACAGTATAGTTTTCGAAATCGTCTGTAAATGTAATTTGTGCATAAAGTGAGTGACTGCATAGGAATGCAATGAGGAGTAAAAATTTGTTTTTCATTGAGTATACTTTTTTTATAAAGAATAAATGTAGTCTTTATAATTTGATAAAGAAAATGAGAGTGAATATTTTGCGATTAAGGCTGTTTAAGTTTGTTTAAAAATAAGCGCTCAACTCATCTGCAATTTTTCGATCATTGCTGAGTCGAGGAACTTTATTTTGACCACCTAGTTTGCCTTGGCTTTTCATATAATCGATGAAGGCATTTTTCTTCAAAGGGCGTATTAACAATGGTTGAAGTATATTTCCTCTTACAAGATCGTCATAATATATATTTTTAGAACGTAGTTTTTGATCTACTTCCATTGAGAATTCAGCTAAATTATCAGGGATATGTTCAAATTCTATAAACCATTCATGATAGCTTTTGCCTCCTGATTGAGAGATGAAGGGTGCAACAGTAAATTCTGTAATTGGTATTTTATATTGATCGGCTATGCTCAATAGTGCATGTTCTACCTCTTCGGCTATTACATGTTCTCCAAAGGCAGATATAAAATGTTTGATACGCCCTGTTACTACAATACGATATGGATCTAGAGAGACAAACTTAATCGTATCGCCAATATTATAAGCCCATAAGCCGGCGTTGCTACTAATAATGAGTGCATAGTTCACACCTGTTTTTACATCATGCAATGAACAACGTTTAGGATTCTCATCAAAAATTTCAGATGCCTCAACAAATTCAAAGTACATGCCAGCATTTGTATTAAGAAGTAATCCTTCTTCAATTCGAGTATCTTGATATGCAAAAAAACCTTCACTTGCTGGAAAGCTTTCAATGGTATCTATTTCTTTACCAATGGTATCAAATAGTTTGGCTTTGTAGGGTTCGAAATTTACACCACCATGCACAATCAATGATAGATTTTTGTAGAGATCTTTTATTTTCAAATGACTTTTCTCGGTGAGTCTATCCAGATACATTTGCATCCAAGGAGGTATGCCACTGATGAGTGTCATGTCTTGATTAATGGTTTCATTTACAATAGCATCTAGTTTAGTTTCCCAGTCTTCAATGCAATTGGTTTTATAGCTAGGTAGTTGATTTCTTCTTAAATAATCGGGTACATGATGATTCACAATTCCACTCAATCGACCTGTTAAGATTCCAGCGGTTTTTTCAAGTTCGGGTGAGCCCGATAAGAAAATCATTTTGCCATCTACAAATGAACTATTACCTGTTTCGGCTATATAGCAAAGGAGTGCATTCCTTGCCGCATTGATGTGCGAGGGCATACTTTCTTTAGTAATCGGAATATATTTAGCACCACTGGTTGTGCCACTTGTTTTTGCAAAATACAATGGCTTCCCATACCATAATATATTTTCTTCGCCATTTTTTATTTTATCGATATAAGGTCTAAATTCTTCATAATCTCGTAAAGGTACAGCTTGTCCAAAATCATGATGAGATGTAATTTGAAGAAAATGATGATCTTGACCAAAAGCAGTCATTTTTGCTTTGGATACTAAAAACTGCAAAATAGCTTCTTGGTCTCGAAGGGCTGTTTTTCGCTGTTTTTGAATACCATTATAAATATACTGTGCATATGGTTTTGCCAGTAGTGACTTGATATGCATACATTGCTTATTGATGCAAAGATGTGAAATAAAACGATTCTATTTCAATCCAAATTGAGTAAAATAATTCAACCACAATAAGGAAGATGAAAATGAATGTGGTGTTTCTAGCACTCTTTTTCAATCAATTCAGTTAAATAGGGCATATAATACAGTTTTGAACTATTTAGCATATATATTTGACCTCCCTGAATACATTAGAATTATTAACATTTGAAAGTAATTTGGTGGAAAAGAAAAAATGTATATCTTTGCACTCCCAAAATTAAAAATGAAGCTATGTTCGCTATAGTAGATATTGCTGGTCAGCAATTTAAAGTAAAAAATGAAGACAGTCTTTTTGTACACCGCTTACAAGGTAATGTAGGAGATGTTGTAGACGCTAAAGTTTTAATGACCTCAAACGATGGTTCTATCGCCATGAATGGTTCTGCAAAAGCAGAAATTCTTGAACACTTACAAGGTGATAAAGTAATTACTTTTCACAAAAAACGTCGTAAGGGTTACACGAAAAAAATAGGACATCGTGAAGCATTGACTAAAGTGAAAATCACTTCAATAGCATAATTTCAAAAAAATTTATCAATTTTCAAAAAAAATTTTTAACTCATGGCACATAAAAAAGGTGAAGGTAGTGTAAGAAACGGACGCGATTCTCAAAGCAAGCGTTTAGGTGTAAAATTATTTGGTGGACAGGCTGCAAAGTCAGGAAACATCATACTTCGCCAACGTGGTAATGTATACCACCCAGGTGAAAATGTAGGTCAAGGAAAAGACTTTACATTGTTTGCATTAAACGATGGGACAGTTACATTTAGAAAGTCGAAAGAAAAAACTTTCGTATCTATTTTGTAATTATAAATAAATATTATATATATTTGTCGTCATAAAGTTCTTTTATTTACTAACCTTAAAATTCAAAACAAAATGGCAACAGCAAAAAAAGCAGCAGCAAAAAAAGCGGCTCCTAAAAAAGCAGCAGCAAAAAAAGCAGCAGCTCCAAAAAAAGCAGCAGCAAAAAAAGCGGCTCCAAAAAAAGCAGCAGCTCCTAAGAAAGCAGCAGCAAAAAAAGCAGCTCCTAAGAAAGCAGCAGCAAAAAAAGCAGCTCCTAAGAAAGCAGCAGCTCCTAAGAAAGCAGCAGCTCCTAAGAAAGCAGCAGCTCCTAAGAAAGCAGCAGCAAAGAAAGCAGCTCCTAAAAAGAAATAAGCTTCAAAACTTTCACGTAGCAATTACGTCAGAAAAACCCCGCAACAGCGGGGTTTTTGTATGTAAGGACATTGTTTCTTCTTGGGTACTTAATTTAAACCCAGATTGAGCATTAGAAATGCCGAAACGAAGAAGTAGTTGGAAGTCAATTGTTTGCAACAATTGACAATATGATTTGTCCTAAAACAGGTTTTCACTTTTTGTATATTAATGGCTCCAATTAAATATATAGAAATAACCTATTGATTTTATCAATTTATATAGATGTTATTGATATTTATATTTGTGCTTAATAAACTTATTAATTATGACCACTCAAATACAATCGTTGAAATCAAAGCACATAATAAAAACGTTCTTACTTTTATTAGTCACCCAACTCATGTTATCCTCTTTTACATTTTCCAAATTTCACAAGAGGGCTGCATCCCTTTATCAAAAAGTGATGTCTAATAAAGAAGTTTATGACGCAGCAATTGTAACAGGTATGCCTGTTGATAATGGTAAATTAAATAAGACAGTGAAGGAGCGAGTACAATGGGCCGTATATTTATACCATACAGGTGTGACAAAAAATCTAATTTTTTCTGGTGGCGCAGTTTATACAGACTACTACGAGAGTAATGTGATGGCTGCTTATGCACTTCAACTAGGCGTAAAACAAGAACATATTTTTGTAGAAAATCTTGCTGAACACAGTACTGAAAATGTGTATTATTCATACAAAATTGCCAAACAAAATGGATTTAAAAAAATTGCATTAGTTACTGATCCTTATCAGTCAATGATGCTAAAAAAACATACTCGAAATAGATATGCCACTCATATACAACACATACCAATTGTATATAAATACATCGCAGGAATGATGCCTGAACAAGTGAATTTAGAACTAGAAAAAAATAGAAAAGATGGATTTGTTTCTATAAAAGCAAGAAAAAATATATTTCAACGATTGAAAGGGACATTGGGAAAAGATGTAAATTATGGTATAGAAGGTAAATTGGGTAAATTATAAATCACTTTATAAAACTACATTTTTTTAATCGCAATACAGTTTGTGATACATTGCTTTAAATTGTATTCTAAACTTTTTAATAGCTAAACTCTCCAAATTCACTTCGTACGATTAATTCTTTTTTATCTGAAGCTTCTACACGACCTACAATTTGTGCTTCTACATTCAATGTGTTTGCATATGAAATGATTGCTTCGGCAGTTTGTGCATCCGTATAGATTTCGAGTCGTGTACCCATATTAAAGACTTGATACATTTCATGATAACTGATTTGTGAAGCCTCTTGAATAAGATTGAAAACGAGTGGAGGTGTAAATAAATTATCTTTGATAAGACGCACAGGTTGATCGATGTATTTTAAACATTTAGTTTGAGCTCCACCAGTATTGTGCACGATGCCATGTATTGCATGGTGATAATTTTCTACTACATGTTTTATAATAGGTGCAAATGTGCGAGTAGGCGATAATAATAATTTTCCTATCGGAATGCCATTTTCGGCAAGGTCAGTAAGTTTATGCTTGCCTATATAGCAAACCTCAGGTGGTAAATTGCCATCGTAGCTTTCAGGGTAGTTCGTTGCATAGCTTTTATCCAATAGGTCATGACGAGCACTTGTCAATCCATTGCAACCAATTCCGCTATTGTATTCGCTTTCATAAGAGGATTGTCCAAAGGATGCAAAACCTACAATTACATCGCCTGCTTGAGGTTGAATGGTTATGATATTCTTCTGTTCAAATCTTGCAAAGGCAGTATAACCTACATCGATCGTTTTAACAAGGTCGCCCACATCGGCGGTTTCACCACCGGCCATTTGTATGTCAATGCCATACGTTTTCCACTCGCGTATTAATTCATCACAGCCTTGTATAATAGCCCCAAGAACTTCCTTTGGGATTAAATGCTTGTTTCGAGCAATTGTAGAGGACAATACAAAATGATTGGTAGCACCTGAACATATCATGTCGTCGATATTCATCACAATGGCATCTTGTGCTATGCCTTTCCATACACTCAAGTCGCCTGTTTCTTTCCAATACAAATAAGCAATGATTGATTTAGTGCCTGCAGTATCGGCATGCATGATACAACAATGGTCTTTGCTGCCGGTTAACATATCCGGCAATATTTTACAAAAAGCATTTGGGTACAACCCCTTGTCAAGGTTTTTAATCGCATAATGCACATCTTCTTTTTGTGCCGAAACACCTCGCTTTGAATACAAATCGCTCATAGGATGCAAAGATGCGAAGAATTAGGATAAAAAATAAATGAAAGACATATAGTATTTATACTTTCAAAAAATAAAGTTGAACTAAAAAGAAGAATGGCTTGAAAAATAGTTAATATCCTGCTCTAACTCAAGATAAGGATAGTTTTGTTTTAGTTTACTACAAAGCTCAAAATGATCTTGTAAAAAAGTTCGGTGTGCTTCGCTTCCAGTGTCTTTGGATCGATGATGTCTCGCTTTGTATATTTGCTCTAGTTGTTTCATCAATGGCAGGCAATTGGAGTCAATGCAATGCGATACAAATTGTTCCCATACATAGGAAGTCGCTTGATAATTAGGATGCACCATGTCCATATCATAAAACCGATAATCGCGCAAAATGTCAATCACCAATTCATAAGAAGGGAAATAGTAAATATCCTCAAGGCTATGAACAGCTTCGAGCAATCGGGCCTTGCTTCGATTGTTTTCAATTACGCCATCGCGTATATGTCTTACCGGACTAATGGTGAAAACAACCTGAATAGTAGGATTGAATTTTTTTAGATTTGAAAGGGTATTTTCAAGCGAAGTGCTGATTGTTTCTATCGATAACAACTCTTTTCGAAACCATTGTGAAGGTGCTCGGTGATTGTTGCTTACATAGATATTTTGCTCAATTAGATTATACGCAAACGCTGAACCCAAGGTGATAAATAGAGTGTCAGCCGTTTTCAAAAACTCATGTTGAAACTTGATTTCTTGATTAATTCTATCCAGTGTTTTAGACTTATCACGATACGAAAAATCTGAATGATGATACCAGCTATTCCAATATTCGTTTAATAGAAAAAGATCAGATTCATTATACTCCTTACATTCTATCACATCATCTATGGCTTTACAGACACTCAAGGGATTAAATACAATTCCATGCGAATTTTGCATGGTTTTAAACTTAGCACGATGCAAAAAATGGGTGATATGTTCTGTAAAACATGAGCCTAGTAATACAATCTTATTCGTGTAATTAATGGGCTTATTTAATTTGGGAAAATCTATATTTAACGTAAAGTTCATGATGTGTACAAAAGTATTATAATCTGAATCGAATACTATAATCTAATTGTTTATAATTGACCATGTATTTGAGTTTTATGAATACCGAATGACAATTTCATGACAATACACATCTTTACTTCAAAAAAACCAAACTAAAAACATGATAAATATCAGTTATAATGGTCTTCTAAGCTATATAAAAATATTTTTACCAAATGTGTATAATTTTTAACGTTCGAGAATTACATTTGCAGACATTTGATTTAACACAAAATTATATTTAACTGATGTTAAGTTACTCATTGCGTATGGCGAAAGACTTTAAAGGATACTTACTGCTTCTAGCATTCTTACTCCTTCACACCTATTCTACCGTGGCTCAGCCCGATGGTAAAGCCCTATTTCAGGCAAATTGTGCTGCTTGTCACAATCCAATCAAAGATGCTACAGGTCCTGCTCTTAAAGGGGTTTCAGGTCGAGTACCTAGTAAAGAATGGCTCTATAAATGGGTAAAAAACTCTGCTTCTGTAATTGGAAGTGGTGATAAATATGCCAATGAAATTTATGCCAAATGGAATAAAACTGCCATGACAGCATTTCCTGCTTTATCCAATGAAGATATTGATGCTATTGTAAAATATGTAGATGAGTATGAAGTGCCTGGACCAAAAGTTGTACCAGGAGCTGAAACGCCTAAAGAAGCAGGGGACAATACCTTGCTATATGCCATTTTAACCTTGGTATTACTTTTAGCTGTATATATTCTTACACAAGTCAACAAAGTGTTGAGTCGCTCTGCCAATGTGAAATCAGGTTTGCCTTCTCCTAAAGATGTGCCTTTCTTCAAGAACAAAGTAATCGTAGCCGTTATCGCAATTTTAATATTAATTGGATTTGGTGTTTGGTTGACCAATGCATCTGAATTTGGTCGCCAAAAGAACTACATGCCTAAGCAGCCAATTTTCTATTCGCATAAAGTACATGCTGGTATCAATCAAATCAACTGTTTGTATTGCCATGCAGGTGCTGAGAAAAGTCGTCATGCAATGATTCCTTCTACCAATGTATGTATGAATTGTCACAAGCAAATCAATGAATATACTGGTGCTGAAACACATCCATTGGTAACCCTTGAAGGTAAAAAAGTAGATGGTAATGCTGAAATTAAAAAATTATACGAATATGCTGGATGGGATCCTGCTAAGAAGGATTATATCCGCGACGATAAAGGAGCAATACAAGCAAAACCTGTAGAGTGGGTTAAAATCCACAACTTGCCTGATCACGTATATTTCAATCACTCATTACACGTAGTTTCTGGTAAATTGGCTTGCCAACGTTGCCATGGAAACATTGAGCAAATGGATGAAGTGTATCAATTTGCCGATTTGAGCATGGGATGGTGCGTAAACTGTCACCGTGAAACTAAGGTTCAATTTGCCGACAACAATTACTATTCAATCTTCCAAAAATATCATGATGAAATCAAAGCAGGAACACGCCAAGATGTAAAAGTGAGTGAAATTGGTGGTTTGGAATGTCAACGATGTCATTATTAATTTTTTAGAAATAGGAAATTAAATTAACAAGAGAATTAAAAATATTGTCAACTGACAACCAGTATAATATGAGTAAAAAACAATATTGGAAAGGACTTGAAGAATTAAACCCTTCAGATAAGTTCAATGATCAAGTAGCGAACGAGTTTCGTGAAGATCTTCCATTTGCCGGTGTTGAATCCATTGCTGAAGCAACTACATCACGAAGAGATTTCTTGAAGTATTTAGGTTTCAGTACTGTTGCAGCTACAATGGCTGCAAGTTGTGAAATGGAAGTGCGTAAGGCGATTCCTTATGCTATCAAGCCAGAAAATGTAACACCAGGGGTGCCTTTGATGTATGCTTCTACCTATGTAGATGGCGGTGAAGCAGTGCCTGTTTTGGTTCGTACACGCGAAGGTCGTCCTATTAAAGTAGAAGGTAATTTTGATAGTAAACTGACTGGAGGCGCTACTACAGCCCGTATTCAAGGTTCAGTCTTAAATTTATATGATGCAACTCGGCTTAAATTTCCAACCATAGAAGGAAAAGAAAGTACATGGGAAGCAGTTGATAAAATGGTGATGGATGCATTAGCTGGTTTGGGCGGTGCACCACTTTACATCATTACATCTACATTAAATAGTGCATCGACTGCTCAGGCAGTTGCTGCTTTTGCCTCAAAATACCCGACTGCGAAACATATCATGTATGATGCAGTTTCTTACAGTGGCTTATTGGATGCTAATTTGTCATCATTTGGCAAACGAGCAATACCAGCCTATCGCTTTGATAATGCAAAAGTAATAGTAAGCATTGGTGCAGATTTTTTAGGAACATGGATTTCTCCTGAAATTTATGCAAAACAATACAGCAAAGGGCGTAAAATAAGTGCTAAAAATCTTACGATGAGTAAGCACTACCAATTGGAAGGAATGATGAGTTTGACAGGAAGTAGTGCCGATGAGCGTTACACTTGCAAGCCATCACAATACGGTGCGGTTGCCTTGGGTTTATTGAATGCATTAAATGGAGGTACTGCTGCAGTTTCTCCTAGTATCAACGAAGCAATTAAAAAAATTGCGGCTGATTTAAACGCCAACAAAGGCAATGCATTGGTAGTATGCGGTAGCAATGATCCTAGTGTTCAAACAGTAGTTAATGCAATCAACAATGCAATTGGGGCCTTAGGGACCACTATTTCATTTGGTGCAGTTAATAATACAAAACAAGGAAATGATTCAGACTTGAATGCATTCGCTGAGGCATTGAAAAATGGCCAAGTGGGTGGAGCAATGTTCTTGGATTGTAATCCTGTTTACGATAGTATTCATGGTGAAGTTATCAAGGGAAAATTAGCCTCGTTGAAATTGTCAGTTTCTTTCAATGACCGAAATGACGAGACTACGCAAGTATGTAAAATAGCGGCACCTACACACCATTGGCTTGAAAGCTGGGGTGATACTGAGCCGCATACAGGTTATACATCTTTAATGCAACCAACTATAAATCCATTATTTAAAACTCGTCATTTTGCAGAGTCTTTATTGAAATGGAGTGGTAATCTTATTTCGCACTATGATTTTGTAAAATCATTTTGGATGAGTAAGCTTGGAGGTGAAGGAGCGTTTGACGCAGCAATCCAAAGTGGTCTTATTGAGCCAGAAACAATGCCAATGTCAGGTGCATCATTCTCAGGAAATGTAGCTGATGCAACTGCAAAGATTGCAGCAATGAAAGGTAGCGCCGATGGTAAGCCCGAAATGATTATCTACGAAAAGGTTGGTATTGGTCGTGGAGGTGCGTGGAGTAATAATCCATGGTTACAAGAATTGCCAGATCCAATTACAAAATGTACTTGGGACAACTACGTATTAATGTCGCCTAATCGTGCTAAAGCGATGGGTGCCGAACATACTGACTTGAACGAAGTTCAACGTGAGAAAAAAGTATTCAGTATCAAATCAGGTGGAAAAGAAATTAAACTACCTGTATTGGTATTGCCTGGTATGCATGATGATGTAATTGCTGTGGCAGTTGGTTATGGTCGTGATAAAGGAGCAGGTAAAGCAGCAGCTGGAACAGGTATTAATGTTTACCCAATGGTTTCTAAAGGAGAAAATGGAAATGCCTATTTCTATGCTTCTGATGTAGAATTAACTGGTACATCTGCAACATATCCATTAGCAATCACACAAACACACCATAGCTATCAAAATGATCGTCCGATTATTCACGAGTTTACATTCGATGAATTTAAAAAGAATCCAATGGAACTTTTCAATGAAAGAAAAGAAGAATTGGGTCATTATACACACAGTTTTGAAGCTGGTTCAGGACATGATGAAGGTGGTCATGAAGCCAATGCGCACATAGAACCTACCAAGGCAGACCAAGACTGGCAAGATGCTTATCGTAAAAATGGTACTCTCTATCCTAATCATGAATCATTGGGAATGAAATGGGGTATGAGTATAGATTTGAGTAGTTGCGTTGGTTGTGGTTCATGTACTATTGCTTGTCAAGCAGAGAACAATGTTTCTGTAGTTGGTAAAAACCAAGTATTACTTGCGCATGATATGCATTGGATTCGTATCGATCGTTATTTCGCTGGAGATCCAAGCAAGCCTGATTCTATTCAAACATTATTCCAACCCATGATTTGTCAGCATTGCGACAATGCACCATGTGAAAATGTGTGTCCAGTAAATGCAACCAATCATAGTAGTGAAGGTATCAACCAAATGGCTTACAATCGTTGTATCGGTACTCGTTATTGTGCTAACAACTGCCCTTACAAAGTACGTCGCTTCAACTGGAGAGATTGGAATGAAGCAGATTGTTTTGATGATAACGCATATGAAGATGGACGTCGAGATGATATCAATAACAATATCACGCGTATGGTATTGAATCCTGATGTAACTGTACGTAGTCGTGGAGTAATGGAAAAATGTACTTTCTGTGTACAACGTCTTCAAGGTGCAAAAGCAACTGCGAAAAAACAAGGTAGAACCATGAATGATGGTGAAGCAAGAACAGCTTGTCAACAAGCTTGCCCTACCGATGCAATTGTATTCGGAAATGTAAATGACACAGCAAGTTCGATTTACAAATTAAGATATGAAGATCAAAAAGAGCGTGTATTCCACGTATTGGAAGAAATACATACTTTGCCAAATGTGAACTATTTATCAAAAATTAGAAATACCAATGTTTTACAAAGTGCTAATCCAGAACATAGTGGACACAGTGCTGAAGCAGAACATCATGTTTAATAGAAAAAGAAATTAATATATCTAACAACTGTCTAACGACAATTGAAAAAAAAGAAAAAGATATGCATTTAAAGTACGAATCGGTTATTAGAGAAGCCTTAGTAGATGGCAACAAAGATTATCATCAGGTAACTGAAGATATCTGTGCTCCTATTGAGAATCCACCTACCAAGCTATGGAAAATTGGTTTTTTCCTTTCAGCTGCGCTTTTAGCGTTTGGAGCATTTAGTGTAGGTTGGGAAGTTTACTGGGGTACAGGGGTTTGGAACCTGAACAAAACAATCGGATGGGGTTGGGATATTACCAACTTCGTTTGGTGGGTTGGTATTGGTCATGCTGGTACGTTGATATCAGCCATCTTGTTATTATTCCGTCAGGGATGGCGTACAGGTGTAAACCGAGCTGCTGAAGCGATGACTATTTTTGCTGTAATGTGTGCTGGGCAGTTCCCGATATGGCACATGGGCCGTGTATGGGATGCCTTCTTCGTATTACCTTATGGGAATACACGTGGTCCACTTTGGCCAAATTTTATTTCACCTTTGTTGTGGGACGTATTTGCGATTTCAACTTACTTTACTGTTTCATTATTATTCTGGTATTCTGGTTTAATACCTGATTTTGCTACAATTCGTGATCGTGCTAAAACTAAATTAAGAAAAAGACTTTATGGCTTAGCATCATTTGGATGGGCTGGTAGTGCAAAACATTGGCAACGTCATGAAATGTTATCGTTGGTATTAGCTGGTTTGAGTACTCCACTTGTACTTTCTGTACACACAATTGTATCGTTTGACTTTGCTACATCAATAGTACCAGGATGGCATACAACCATTTTCCCTCCTTACTTCGTTGCTGGTGCGGTATTTTCTGGTTTTGCAATGGTACAAACCCTTTTAGTTATTACACGTAAAGTTTTAAACTTACAAGAATATATTACAATTGGACATATTGAAGCAATGAATAAAGTAATTGTATTAACTGGATCAATTGTAGGTGTTGCTTATTTGACAGAGTTATTCATCGCATATTACAGTGGTGTATTATGGGAGCAAGAGGCATTTCGTTTGCGTGTAATGGGGCCATATTGGTGGGCTTATTGGGCTATGATGACTTGTAATGTGGTTTCGCCTCAGTTATTTTGGTTCAAAAACTTACGACGAAATATTTGGTTTACGTTCTTTATGAGTATTATCGTGAATATTGGAATGTGGTTTGAACGTTTTGTAATCATCATGGCATTGCACAGAGATTATCTACCAAGTAGTTGGAGTTATTACACTCCAAGTTGGACAGAGGTTGGTTTCTACCTTGGTTCATTTGGATTGTTCTTTACATGCTTCTTCTTATTTGCGAAATATTTCCCAGTAATTGCCATTGCAGAGATTAAATTTATTTTGAAAACGAGCGGCCAAAATTATAAGGATAAAATGAATACAATTGAAGAGCAATCGGATGAACATTTTATAGAAGAACAAAGTCATCATCATTAAACAATTTAAAGTATCAGGAAGTTTCAACATAAACGACTGAAAACATTAAAAATAATTTTAGTAAAATGAGTATAAAAAAATTTGCTGTAGCAGCTTACGACGATGAAGCAGTTTTATTCCCAGCAGTGAAGAAAGTTCGTGGCTCGGGTTATAAAATCCATGATGTATACACTCCCTTTGCAGTGCATGGATTAGATGTAGCTTTAGGAGAAAAAGAAAGTGATTTGCACATTGCTGGTTTTATCTATGGTATTACTGGTACTTGTACGGCATTAGGTTTTATGGGTTGGATATTTACAACTGACTGGCCTCAGAATTTTGGTGGTAAACCACATTTTCCATTGCCTGCTTTCATTCCTATCACATTTGAGTTGACTGTATTATTTGCAGCAGTAGGTATGGTTTTGACGTTTTGTTATTTGAATCAAATCATGCCAGGTGTAAAAAAACATATCTTTCATCCAAGACAAACAGATGACTTATTTGTAATGGCTATTGAAGTAGATGATAGCAATGCTGCAGAAACTGAAGCGTTTTTAAAATCAACTGGAGCTGTAGAAACTAACATTCAGATAGCTGAATCAGAGTGGTGGTATGGTCGATTTGATAAAAAAGAAGATTACGAAATTCAACAACAACTAGCATAATTCTCATGAAGAAGTTAAGTATATTCATATTATTCGTAACCGCCACAGGACTTATAGCGTCTTGCGGTAGCGAGTACAGAAGAAATCCAGGTAAAACCTACGCTCCAGATATGGTTTATTCTAGAGCTGTAGATTATTACAATGGAACAGAAAAAATTGAAGCCGAAAAAGGCTCTTACACTAAAATGCCTGCTCCAGGAACTGTTGCACGTGAACAGTCACTGCCTGACCATATTGGAGAGAATGATACATTATTAGCAAACGCTCATACATGTAATATCAATTTGGCGGAAAAAGATGTAGAAGAAGGGCAACGTTTATACATGATCTATTGTGGAATCTGCCATGGAACTGCTCTTGACGGAAATGGACCTTTGTATTCAAGTGGTAAATTTGCGGCTATGCCTGCTAATTTAAAAAGTGGTGAAAAATACCTTAAAATGTCAGAAGGTAGAATTTACCATGGTATAGTGTATGGTAAAAATGCTATGGGATCGTATGCAAGTCAATTAGATACAAAACAACGTTGGCAAGTAGTGGCTTATATCAAAAAAGTACAAAGTGAAAATGGAGGTCAAGCATTTACTATGATAAAAACAACTACAACTGAAACTAAAAAAGATTCAGTAAAAGTAGATGCCAAAGCAACTGAAACTGCCAAAGCACCCGAAACTGCAAAACCTCATTAATCCTATTTAAAACTAATCTATATAAAAACTGATAGAAGATGTTAAATCAAGAATTTAAAGTACCAGCAAAATTGAAAACAACCAGTATGGTCCTATTAGCAATAGGTGTAATTACCTTATTGGCTGGTGCTGGTTTGTTATTAATGTCCAAAGACCAAATGGCTCAAAATCGATTCTGGGCTGTATTACTACAAAATAGTATTTTCTTTTTGCTAATCAGCTTAGCGAGTGTATTTATCTTGAGTGCAACAACGCTTGCACAAGGTGCATGGATTGTTTCTTTTCGAAGAATACCAGAAGCTATTGGTAGTATTGTATGGGTATTAGCTATCATAGCTGGCGTTGTATTGCTTACACTTATATGGACCGACAATCATAATATCTATCATTGGCTTGGCAAAAACGAACATGGAGGGGATTACATTCCTAAGAACTCATTAAACGCACTGAAAAACTTTTTCTTAAGCAAACCATTTTTTACAATTTGGACAGTAATTGTACTTGCATTGTGGGGTTGGTTTGGTGTGAAAATTCGTGAGTTATCTGTTCGTCAAGATTCAGAAGCTAAAGGGTCAACTAAAACTTATTGGGCTAATTTTAATGTATCAGCAGGATTTATATTTGTATTTGCATTATCATTGGCATCTACAATTCCTTGGTTATGGATTATGAGTTTAGATTCACATTGGTTTTCAACCATGTTCAGCTGGTATACATTTGCAAGTTCGTTTGTAAGTGGTATGAGCATGATTATGTTGTGGATTCTATACACCAAGCGTCATGGTTATCTTGAAATTGTCACAGATGAGCATGTTCATGACGTAGGTAAGTTCATGTTTGCATTTAGTATCTTCTGGACGTATTTATGGTTTTCGCAATTCATGTTGATATGGTATGCAAATATTCCAGAGGAAACAATATATTTCCAAATACGTATGCATGGACCTTATAAGTTTTTTTATTGGATTAACATCATACTTAATTTCGTTTGCCCAATATTAATATTGATGCCTCGACCAAATAAAAGAAACTACTTTGTCGTATCTTTGGTAGCTGTATTGATATTGTTAGGTCATTGGATCGATTTTTATCAAATGGTAATGCCAGCAACAGTTGGAGAAAATTGGCATATCGGTTGGTTTGAAATCGGAATCGTTTGCGGATTCATCGGTCTAATTATATTTTTAGTTAGTAATAAATTGACAAAAGCACCTTTGGTGCCTCAAAACAATCCATTATTAAAAGAAACAATCATTCATATAAGCTAAAACAACACTATTTATGTCAGGATTATTGTTAGTACTTCTAGTCGCCTTGATTTTTGTGGTCCTTTATCAGGTATCACGATCGAGTGAATTGGTAGCAAGTATTCAAGGAGAAGATTTATTTGATAAGAAAAGAAACAAGTTATTGGGCTTTTCAATGCTCATTTTGTTTGCTGTATTAATGATTGGCTTTTATGTTTGTCACAAATATATGATGCCATTAATGGGGCCTGCTGCTGCTTCAGATCATGGAGAGCAATATGATTTTATGTTCATGGTAACTTTAGTGGTTACTGGAATCGTATTTCTATTGACTCAGTTTCTATTATTTTGGTTTGCATTTAAATACCAACGTGATGAAAACCGTAAACCATTGTTTTTCTCTCATAGCAATAAGCTAGAGATGATATGGACAACAGTTCCAGCCTTAGCAATGGCGGTATTGGTAGCTATTGGTTTAAAATCTTGGTTCCAAATGACTGGAGATGCACCTAAAGGGGCTATGCAAATTGAAATTGTTGGAAAACAATTCAACTGGATATCACGTTATCCTGGTGCTGATGGTGTTTTAGGAAAAAGATATTTTACCAATATCAATGACAAAGACAATGTATTGGGTCAAGATTGGAAAGATAAAGCCAATATGGATGACATTATTGTACAGAATGGTGAATTAAGATTAATCAAAGGGAAACCAGTTGAATTAATTATTGGTTCTCGTGATGTAATTCATGATGTTGGATTATCACATTTCAGAATGAAAATGGATGCCGTACCAGGAATTACAACAAGACTTTGGTTTACACCAACAGTTACAACTACAGAAATGAAAGCTAAAACTGGGAATGAAGAATTTGTATATGAAATATCTTGCGATCAAATGTGCGGTAAAGGACATTATTCTATGAGAGCGGTCGTAGTAGTTGAAACACAAGCAGAACATGATGCTTGGATGGCTAAACAGCAGTCATATTATGTTCAAAATCACCCTGATGAATTTCCAGCTGCTAAACCAGTGGAAGCCCCTGCAGATTCTGCAAAAAAAATAACAATGAAATAAATAAGAATATAAAATGAGTAACGAAGCTACATTACATCAACACGAGGTACATACCCATCATTCCGATCATGGACATGATGATCATGGACATCACGATCATCATGAGCACAAACAACACTTTTTTTCAAAGTATGTGTTCAGCATGGACCATAAAATCATATCGCGTCAGTTTTTAGTGACTGGTATTTTTTGGGCAATAGTTGGAGGCTTAATGTCTGTACTTTTTCGTCTTCAATTGGGTTATCCAGGAGAATCATTTAAAGTATTAAGTTACTTTTTAGGTGACTGGGCTCCAGGAGGTATTATTGATCCTGAAATGTATTATGGATTAATAACTATTCATGGTACCGTTTTAGTATTTTTCGTATTAACGGCTGGCTTAAGTGGTACATTTAGTAATTTCTTAATCCCCTTACAAATAGGTGCACGTGATATGGCATCGCCCTTCTTGAACATGCTATCATACTGGTTTTTTGCAGTTGCTGGCTTGGTTATGTTTGTATCTTTATTTGTTTCTACTGGACCAGCATCTGGTGGTTGGACTACCTATCCTCCTTTGAGTGCATTGAAAGAAGCTTCAATGGGTTCTGGTATTGGTATGGATTTATGGTTAATTAGTATGGCCTTATTTGTTGTGTCTTCATTATTAGGAGGTTTAAACTATATCGTAACTATCTTAAACATGCGTACAATAGGCATGAGTATGACACGCATGCCTTTAACAATATGGGCATTCTTATTCACAGCTATTCTAGGCGTACTTTCTTTCCCTGTATTACTTTCAGCAGCAGTGTTGTTATTAATGGATCGTCATGCTGGTACAAGTTTCTATTTATCTGAAATTTACATTGCAGGAAAAGCATTGCCAAATGTAGGTGGATCGCCTATTTTATATCAACATTTATTCTGGTTCTTAGGACATCCAGAGGTTTATATCATTATGTTACCAGCTATGGGTATGGCATCAGAAATATTATCTACCCATTCGAGAAAACCAATCTTTGGATACCTTGCTATGATATTGTCGCTTATAGGAATTACAGTTCTAGCATTCTTAGTATGGGCACATCATATGTTTGTAACTGGTATGAGTCCATTCTTAGGTGGTGTATTTGTATTACTAACGTTACTCATTGCCATTCCATCAGCTGTAAAAGTATTTAACTGGCTGACGACAATCTTCAAAGGAAATATACGTTTCACAGTACCAATGATGTTTGCAATTGGGTTTGTATCCTTATTCATATCTGGTGGTTTGACTGGTTTATTTTTAGGGAATTCAGCATTGGATATTCACTTACATGATACATACTTTGTAATTGCTCACTTTCATATTGTAATGGGTATCTCTGCATTCTTTGGAATGTTTGCAGGCGTGTATCATTGGTTTCCTAAAATGTATGGTCGATTTATGAATAATACTATGGGGTATATACATTTCTTTATCACTTTTATTGGTTCGTATGTAATATTTTGGCCAATGCACTATGAAGGTGTGTCGGGAATGCCTCGTCGTTATTACGACTTTAGCAGTTGGGAATCGTTCAATCAATTTGGAGACTTAAATAAAATGATCTCAGTTGCTGCTATCATTGTATTCTTTGCTCAACTTCTTTTTGTATTTAATTATTTTGTAAGTATTTGGAAAGGTAAAAAAGTGACTGATCCAAATCCATGGAAAGCCAATTCATTGGAGTGGACTACACCTTTTTTGCCAGGTCATGGTAACTGGGATGGAGAAATACCTGAAGTACATCGTTGGGCATATGATTACAAAGATGATGGAAATGGAAACGATTTCATCCCACAAACAGTGCCTTTAAAGGACGGAGAAGAAGCTCATTAAATTGAAATAATAATTAATTAAACTAATTCCAAATTCCAACGAATCAATTCAAGTTGGAATTTGGAATTTTGCTTTAAAGTTGAACACATAATATAGAGGAAGTTGTTTATACAAAAATTAAAAGACTATCAGCAATTAATGAAACTCAACCTGAGTATGCTCGTAGTTTTTTCGAGTGTAGTTGGTTATGTGATAGTACCTGAGCTTAAAGTAGAATTCACGAAATTGATTTTATTATTATTGGGTGGTATATTGGTAACAGCTGCGGCTAATGCATCCAATGAAATTCTTGAAAGAGATACTGATAAATTGATGAAGCGGACAATGAATAGACCATTGCCCGATACACGTATGAGTGTAATGGAAGCAATTGTATTTTCAATTGTTACGTTGGTTGCGGGTCTAATTATATTATATACATTCAATGTCAAAAGCGCATTATTGGCATTGTTCTGTTATGTGTTATACACGTTTATATATACCCCATTAAAGCGGATTTCCCCAATTTCTGTTTTGGTTGGTGCCATTCCGGGGTCATTGCCCTGCTTGATTGGATGGGTTGCTGCAACAAATCATATGGGAAGTATTGCTGCATGGACATTA
The DNA here is from genome assembly GCA_044233655.1 of Chitinophagaceae bacterium. Taxonomy (GTDB): domain Bacteria; phylum Bacteroidota; class Bacteroidia; order Chitinophagales; family Chitinophagaceae; genus OLB11. The sequence goes on from JBIIJQ010000010.1 coordinate 55,025, forward strand.
TTCATCATACAATTTTTTTGGCAGTTCCCTCATTTTTGGGCAATTGCTTGGATAGGTCATGAGGATTATGAGAAAGCAGGTATGAAAATGTTGCCTAGTAAAGGCAAAATAGGTCATTTTACTGCTTCGCAATGTGTGTTATATAGTGCCATTTTAATACCATTGAGCGCTTTGCCGATGGTAGTAGGGTTAGGTGGATTTATTTCAGTAATAGGGCTTTTATTAGGTGGATTTTGGATGTTGTATAAATCTATCTTGTTCCTAAAAGATAATTCAGATGCAAATGCCAGACAAGTCATGTTTGCATCATTTGTTTATCTGCCGTTAGTGTTGATCACGTTGGTAATCGATAAGTATATCTAATATAATTTTTCTGATTATTACTGCATCTAAAAACGATTTATTGTATAAAAGTTAATAGAGTTTTTGTTTTTATTTTTTGAAAAATATTAAATTCAATAAAAATATTATTGAATCTCCGCATTCATACCTAATAAATTTTCGCCATTGCTAAAGTTAACCTATTGAATAATTTAGCCCCAAAGTATCTTCTATTGAGTTTGTAGCAGAATTCATTAAGATAAAGT
>JBIIJQ010000011.1:0-55470 GCA_044233655.1 Chitinophagaceae bacterium
GGTGCAGGAATTAAAACGAAAGTGGTGAATACATTGTTTAAAGGGTCGTGGGGAAAACGACGGGATGGATTGGAATTTCATAAATCGTTTAAGCAACTTTTTGCAGAGCGAAATAAACAATAGCAAGTTCTAATTGTTGTGTAATCATCATAACTAAAACAAATCTTTATTGAGCAATCTCATTCTATACAGTACGTTTTCGTCCAATAGGCTGAGTTATGTATTGGATTATGTATTTGAGGAAGTATTGGGTATTAATTATGTATTGACACATGATGAAGATGAATTTCAACAATCCGATTTTTTTCGAATCAATTATTCTCATCGTACATTACAATGTGACTTGCATTTCGATTCCATGGGTTTGCTCGATGAAGAAGATATAGTAGAAAAAGAAATCACCATTTCATATTGGAATAACTTGCCTATTTTTTTTCAATGTTCGGACAAGGCAATTCCGTTTGATTTATTCTCTGCTGTATTTTATCTCATCACTCGATACGAGGAGTATCTTCCTTATGAGCCCGATGAATTTCTACGATTCCCGCATACACATAGTTTAGCATATGAATATGATTTTTTGAAAATACCCTTGGTGGATTTGTGGTTGAAGGAATTCAAACAACAAATAATACATCTTCAACCTTCTTTGGTTTTTCAGGATAAGTCCTTTGCATTTATACCTACCTATGACATTGATATTGCCTATAGCTATCTAGGTAAGGGATGGGTGCGCACGATAGGTGGTGTGGTGAATGATATTCAAAAAGGTGCAATAGATTCGGTTGCAAAAAGAATTCGAGTGCTTCAAAAAAAAGAGAATGATCCATATGACTCTTATGCTCTTTTGGATTCGCTTCATCAAACATATAATTTACATCCTATTTATTTTTTCTTATTGAGTAAGGGAGGCCCCATGGATAAGAATATAGATAGAGAGCATCCCTTAATGAAAGCGTTGATAGACCAACTAGCTTCAAAATATGCTATCGGGATACATCCATCTTGGCAAAGTCATGATAATATCAATCTGTTACAAGAAGAATTGGATCAACTTGCAGGCACAAAATTGAGCCGTCAGCATTATATCCGTTTTACATTGCCCGAAACCTATCGAAACTTAATATTGCTTGGTATCAAAGAAGATTACTCCATGGGGTATGGAAGTATCAATGGATTTAGAGCGTCTACATCGCATCCTTATTTTTGGTTTGATTTAGAAAAGAACAGTATCACATCGTTGCGATTATTTCCATTTTGTTTTATGGAATGCAATTCTTTTTTTGAACAAAAATTGACACCCGAACAAGCCTATGAAGAGTTAGTGAATTATACCAATGAGGTGAAAAATGTACATGGTACATTGATTACTATATGGCATAATTTCTCCTTGGGCAGCGATCCCTTATGGAAAGGGTTGTCGGATATTTACAAACGATTTATTATTTATTTAAATACTTGATTTTTATTTTTCAATAAAAAAAGGTCTTGATTCATCAAGACCTAAATTATAATGCTTACTAAAACTTACATTGTTTGAAATATCTCTTGCTTGTTGTAAAACCACATATGATCTACATCTTCAGCAATAGCTTCATCTCGTTCCATGCCTTTTTCATGTAGAGTCATATCAGCATCATCGGCCAATGAAATGGCATAAGGATCTACACGCATATCCAATGGGGTGCCTTTCGCTTGATTACTTACAAGTCTGAATATTTCTGCTGCTACTTTTTCAAGTATTTCAATATTCTCAGTTATTTGGGCTACTAAGTTAGCACCATGTTGGAAGTCAAGTCCTTGCTGAAATTTTTTAAGATAAGATACATCCAATGGATCGATGTAGTGATTCGAAAAAGTTTCGTTTTCGAAATGTCGCCATTCCAAAAACATATCCTGCATTACTTTATTCAATTTCTCAAATCGACGACCGATGCTATCTTCGGATGCAAATAATTTTTTGAGTAACATAAGGTCGGTAAATGCCTTATTGGTAAATAGTAAGCATGGAATAGACCAATAGATAGCCCAGTCCCAGAATATCTTCATCACCATGATTTGGGTATTACCCATCAACAAATATTTGTTTTGATAGATAGGTATCCAATTGTGAACATGTGATAAGTGAACTTGCTCATAAATCTTGGTACGGAATCCAATGTCTTCGCCATCCAAATCGCGCAATATTAAATCGGACAACCAAGTGTTGGCAAGCGATATTAAATCGGAACCTGGTGAATACAATGGATCGAGAAATGCACCTGATTCTCCCACCACACCCCATCGATCAGCCGAATACAATTGACCTGAGTCATGAGCAAAGTGTTTTAATACTCTAAAGTCAAGTAGCCCATCACCTTCACCAAAAGGCTTCAAGTGTTCGAAGCACAATGGTTCGTTTTTCTCAAGCCAATTCAATGCTTTATCATACTTATTAATTTCTTCAAAAGGATGTACAGCAGGGTCTGCTACGATACCGATACTTGTATTTTTACTACCCAATGGAATTATCCAAACCCAATAGCCTTTATCCATAAAATGGACAGTACTTAAATAACGTAATTTAGGTTCTAATTGATTTCGCCATTCCATATTGTCGCTCCAATCATCAACATCTACAACGCCTTTTACTCTCCACCATACGGCATTCACGGCATGATCCATTGGTTTTTGAAATTTCAATTTGCGTTTGAGTAAGCTACCTCTCCCCGTTGCATCAGCTACCCATCGTGCAGTTACTGTTACTTCTTGTTCATCTTTGATATAGATTACTTCATGCCCTTCAGGCGAAAAGTTGACTTCCTTTGCTTTGGCGCCAAGTAATAACGTAGCACCCATTTCTGATGCAACTTTAGCTAAATGATTTTCGAGCGTACCTCTATCTAATTGATGACTTGGCACAGGTAATTTGATACGGGGACCAAGTTCAACTCTATCTGCTATAACTTCTTTATTATGCGTTTTGAAAAAGAATCGCAGACCATGTTTTGGCAACTCGTGTTCTTCTAGGTATCCTTTGAGGTCGAGTACTTCACGCATATAATGCGTGGCCAACTCTACGGTCGATTCACCTACTTTGTGAGCTGCAGTGGCTGCCACACTTGGTCTGCTTTCGAGTATTAATATTGAAATGTCGGGCTTCGCTCGTTGTAGTTGTATGGCTAGTGTGAGTCCAGCGAGTCCACCGCCAGGAATAATTACATCATATTGTGTTTGCATGAAAAAAAGTTTAAAATTCATAAAAATAATGCAAAACACTCAGATAAATAAAAAATGCTTTAAAATAATAATGATAGGCTATAATAAAAAAAGCTCCGTATGAATACGAAGCTTTTAAAGTGCTCAGAACAGGAATCGAACCTGCACATCCTTGCGAATACAAGATTTTGAGTCTAGCGCGTCTACCAATTCCGCCATCTGAGCTCAAAGAGGAGTGCAATATTACAACATATTGTTTAATCTGTCAATATTTTTCATTTAAAACTAAAATCAATTCAAATTTTTAAATTGATTAGAATGCCAATAATTCGCCAATAGCTATTTCTACTTTTTCCTGTGTAGGAAGCATGGCAGCTTCAAGAATCGTATTCATTGGTACCGCAGGTAAATTCAATGCTCCCAATGTTTTTACAGGTGCATCTAATTGATAAAAACAGTGTTGTTGTATTCGGCAAGCCATCGCTTCGGCAAATGAATTTCTTAATTGTTCTTCAGTTAATACCAAACATTTGCCATGGCGTTTTACAGTGGAGAAAATCAAGGCTTCATCCAATGGAAATATGGTTCGTATGTCGATTACTTCTACAAGGCCAGGATATTGTTGTGCTGCTTTTTTAGCCCAATGTACACCCATGCCATAGGTGATAATACACATGCTTTCGCCATTTTCAATAGCTTCATCATTGGCTTGTAATACACTTAGTCCTTTGCCAAGTGGTAGTATATAATCTGCATCAGGTTCTATTGTTTTTGCATCATCAGTGCCAGGTACTTTGCTCCAGTAAAGTCCTTTGTGCTCAAGCATTACCACAGGATTTGGATCATAGTAAGCTGCTTTTAATAATCCCTTTAAATCCGCTGCATTGCTAGGGTAGGCCACTTTAATTCCTTTGATATTGGCCAATAAACTTTCAATACTTCCACTGTGATAAGGACCTCCACCGCCATATGCTCCTATAGGTACTCGTAAAACCATGCTAACTGGAAATTTACCACAAGTTAAATAACATGATTTTGAAATTTCTGTCACCAATTGATTAATACCCGGATAGATATAATCTGCAAATTGGACTTCAACAAACGCCTTGAGTCCCAAGGCACTCAAGCCAATGGTACTACCTATTATGTAGGCTTCTTGTATGGCGGTATTGAATACTCTGTCGTCGCCAAATTTTTCGGCTAAGGTAGCTGCTTCACGAAATACACCTCCAATACGACGACCAACATCCTGTCCGTAAAAAATACATTCTGGATGTTTGCGCATAAGCTCTTCGATGGCATGTAAAGCCGCATCTACCATCACTACTTTTTCGCCATTGGCAGGGGTTCTGCATCCTACTTCTTCAGTGATGGGATTTTCAGCAAATACATAATCGCTTACGCTTAATGGGTTTGGATCGGGTGCTTCAACTGCGAGTTGAAATTCTTTTGTAATAAATTCTTTTTCTTCTTGTTCGATGGTATCTAACTCGGATGCTGAAACTCCCTTTTCAAGAAGTTTTATTCTTAATTTTGGACCCGGATCATCTTTCGCATGTTTGGTTAAATCATCTTCTGGTCTATACCATTCTTTACGAACACCACTAGTATGATGGCCAAGTAATGGAACAGTGGCATGCACTAATATAGGTTTGCGATTTTCGCGTACATAATGAATTGCATTTTCCATGCATGCATAACTTTTTTCAAAGTCGCTACCATCTACTTGCAATCGTTCAATGCCTTTGAATCCTGCTATGAATTCATACGCATTCATAGACCTTGCTTCATCGCTACTTACACTGATGCCCCAATCATTGTCTTCCACTAAATAAATAATAGGGAGTTGTTTAAGTGCAGCAAATTGAAATGCTTCACTCACTTCACCTTCTGTGATACTTCCATCGCCGAAGCAACAAACTACAACTGGTTTGTCTTTTACGATAGCTTGAAAACTGTCTTTTTCATCTTCATTTAATGCAGTTTCAGTCGTTTTGCTTAGTAGTTTTTCTATATACTGAAATCCTTGAGCAATACCTGTAGTCGGTACTGCTTGCATGCCTGTTGCGCTACTTTGGTGTATTATTTTAGGGAAATTTTCTCTTCGAGAATTAGGGTGATTGTAATATTCTCTGCCACCTGTAAATGGGTCGTCGCCTTTGGCTAATAGTTGCAACATCATTTCATATGGTCGCCAACCCATGCCCAACATGATGCTTTCATCACGGTAATAGGGACTTATATAATCACTTGGTTTTAGTTGAAGACCAGTTGCCAATTGGATGGCTTCGTGTCCACGCGATGTGCTATGTACATATTTGCATATAGGTCTATTTTCTTCATATATTTCAGCCATTGCTTTGGCAGTCATCATGAGTCTGTATGCGCGTAATAAAATATTTTTATCCATTCCACAAAAATGTCGGCAAATATACTTATTCCTATGAAGGTATACGAATATATATGCTTGAAATTTAGTGCGTTAGAATCTGATGAATATGTAACAGAAAAAATAAATACTAGTAAATGTAGTCCCACCAAGAATCGAACTTGGATCAAAAGTTTAGGAAACTTCCGTTTTATCCATTAAACTATGGGACCAACAGCTTGTATATAAAAATAAAAGAAAAAGTACACTCTTAAATTCTCAGCTCAAAGATGTGTGATTTATTTTATTAAGCATATATTTTTTCGACCAAATGCCCATATTTCTCCATGATTTTTTTTCGCTTGAGTTTTAAAGTGGGTGTTAATTCGCCACCATCAATTGTCCATTCGTTTGGAATCAATTGAAATTTTTTCACGTGTTCATGTGCAGAAAATAGCTTGTTGAATTTGTCGAGCTCACTGCGTATTAGTTTGAGAATGTCTTTATCCGTAGTGATATCAATGCCAGCATCGATCGTTACGCTCATGCGTTGAAAATAATCTTTGATTTTGTCAATAGCAGGAACTATCAACGCTCCGGCAAATTTTTCATTACTACCAACCACCATGATTTGTTCGATAAAGGGAGATTCTTTCATTTTGTTTTCTATTGCCAATGGAGCTATATATTTCCCAGCAGAGAGCTTAAATATTTCTTTTTTTCGATCTGTAATTTTTAAAAATTTACCATCTACTATTTCGCCAATGTCACCTGTATGAAACCATCCGTCTTTGAGTACTTCATCAGTTTGGTCTTGATGTTTGTAGTAACCCATCATAACATTGGGACCTTTACAAATAATTTCGCCATCGAATCCTATTTTCACTTCCACATCATTCAAGATTGTTCCCACTGTGCCGAATTTTCGATTTACTTCTTCAAATCGGTTCACACTAATAACGGGAGATGTTTCAGTAAGTCCATAACCTTCCATTACAATTATTTTGGCTGCAGTAAATAGTCGTAATAATTTTACTTGACAAGCTGCTGAACCAGTTACGATTGCCTTGATTTTGCCTCCTACTGCTTCTCTCCATTTAGAGTAAACTAAACGGTCGGCAATAGATAGTTGTATTGAATAAAAAAATGATTTTGGTTTATTGATGTCATATTGTAAAGCTAAATTAACAGCCCAGTCAAATATTTTTCGTTTGAAACCTTCTAGTTGACTTCCTTTTGCATCAATTTTTTCATATACTTTTTCGAGTAGTCTCGGAACTGTAGTAAATACAACTGGCTTTACCTCTTTCAGGTCGTTTCCGATTGTTTCCATTCCTTCTGCAAAATAGACTGCTACACCCTTGCACAAATAGATATATAAAACGGTACGTTCGAAAATATGATTCAACGGTAAAAAACTTAGTGTACACTCATCACTATTGCAAAAGTTAAATGCATCCATGCTACTCGTTACATTACTAGCAATATTGTAATGCGAAAGCATGACCCCTTTTGGATTGCCTGTAGTACCAGATGTATAAATGATAGTGGCTAAATGTTCGGGTAAAATGCTTGCTTTGATAGTTTCAATATGTTGTAAACTTTCTAAACTAGGTTGCGATAATAATGTAGTCCAATGGTCAACACCTTCTATTTCGTCGTAGCTATAAATATGTCTAAGAAAAGGAAGCTGATCTTTGATTTGAGCAATTTTTTTATAAATATGTTTGTCTGAAATAAATAGAATTGAGATTTGAGCTTCGTTGAGAATATATGCAAGTTCAATATTGCTGATAGAAGGGTAGATTGGAACCAATACTGTACCTGTTTGTTGTACAGCAAAATCGGTAATAACCCATTCAGGACGATTGGCCGAAATGATACTGATTTTATCTTGATGATCGGGCGTCATATCATTGCCAGAGATTCCCAATTTGATTAAAGAGGCAGCTAGTTGCAAACTACTTTCTTTTACTTCTGATGAAGTATGACCAATCCAACTTCCTTGGATTTTTGCATATAGCATTTTTTTAGTAGGAAATTGGGTAGAATAATTATCTAATAAATCAAATAGTCGTTTGATATGATGCATACACTATATTAGTTGATATGGTAATACTGATTGTCTCGAGGTTGTAATTTATTATTTCTAAAATACTGATCAAATCGATTCATTATGTCAGCATTTTTCTGAGTCCAGTTTTTGTATATTTTATCGTTGTCTAATTTTCCAAACATCCATTGGTTATAGGTGTCATAATAGCCTTTGGTCAAAAAACGTTGTTGATGGTCTATTAGTTCTGAAGGATATTTTTTAGCATAGCTACGATTCCATTCTAATAAAAATCGGATGCGAAGCATCGTAAGGTTTTCTGCATTGATACCTCCAGTGACTACGTTTCGAAGATTGTCATAAATTTTCAAACAGGATTGTTCGAAGTTTTTAGGATTATCATATCGATTTAGTTTTCCATCCAATGATATATTGTTCAATTCTGCAATCATGAATTTGTAACTTTCAAAAACAATTTTTTTCATTTCCTGCGACTTACTCGAAAAGCTTTCAAGATTCACAAAGGTTTCGCCATATAAAATAGCCCAGATGTAGTTTTTAGTAAAAAAGTATACTTTGCTTAAATTGTAATAATTCAAGTGGTAGCGTGGGTCTTTTTCAATTCCTTTTTCCCATGCGGCGGCGGCTGATTTGTATTTTTTCTGTTTGGTATATATCTCGCCTTTGTTTGAATATAGAATACCAGAATTAGGAAACTTGTCGATACCTTTGTTAATTGCATCTTTGGCATCATCCATTTTATTCATACCTGCAAGTATGTTTGAAGCAACTTGAAAAGTTTGTTCATCGGCTTCATCACGTTTCAACAACGGCATCACCATTTTTTCGCCACGCATTAAATCGCCTTGCATATAATAGGCATTGGCAAGTTCTCGTCTTAATATAAGATTTTCGGGATCTACTTGTACTGCCTGATTAAATACCATGATGGCATTGGCAAAATCGGCATTTTGTAAATAGTTTCGTGCATTGGTATATAACTCTCTTGCTTCAGGATTGCTACTTACCAACGTTTGTGCATACATGTACTGTGCGAGCAACACGTAAACAGTTAATAATATTAATTTTTTCATGGACAAGTCACAAATTTAACAGAGAATTTAATTAAATGTATAATTTTATCCCAATACTTATAGACACTAACTTTGCCCCATGACTAAAAAACAGCGGTATGAATTTATAATTGAATATTTTTTAACACATGCACCCAATGCCGAAACGGAGCTTTTGTACGATAATCCTTTTCAGTTATTGGTAGCAGTGATTCTCTCTGCTCAATGTACAGATAAACGAGTCAATTTAACTACACCTGCTATTTTTCGCCAATATCCTGATGCTAAAAGCATGTCCTGTGCAACGTTTGACGATTTATTTCCACTCATACGAAGTATTAGTTATCCCAATAATAAAACCAAACATTTGATTGGAATGGCGCATATGCTAGTGCAAGATTTCAATGAAGAAGTGCCATTGACAGTCAACGAATTGATAAAATTACCCGGTGTTGGTCGTAAAACAGCCAATGTAATTACCTCCGTCGTAGACCAACAGCCGAATATGGCAGTGGATACCCACGTGTTTCGAGTTTCGGCTCGAGTTGGATTAACCACAAATGCTAAAACGCCCTTACAAGCTGAACTTCAATTGATCAAACATATTCCCAAGGAGTTGGTGCATAAAGCTCATCATTGGATAATACTGCATGGAAGGTATACTTGTTTGGCTCGAAATCCAAAATGCAATGAATGTGGTATTACGATGGCTTGTAAATATTTTGAGAAGAATCATGGGATTAAATAATTCGAAATTTTGAGGACTCTATACATTGAGGTGCGTAAATTGCAACAATTTTCAAGGATACAATGCGTATAGGATTTGATGCTAAAAGGGCTTATCATAATTCAACTGGTTTGGGTAATTATAGCCGTACACTAATGAATGGGTTGATGCATTTTTACCCTATGCATGAATATTATGGTTTCAATCCCGTCAGAAATTTGAATTATAGCGTTGGGCTTAACACTAAATATATTGAAGTAAATCCTACCTCTTTCCTTGATAAATGTTTGCCGAGTTTGTGGCGATCTTCAAGAATGAAGAAAGAAATCAATGAATTGAAAATAGATGTCTTTCATGGCTTAAGCAATGAGTTGCCAACAGGTATTGAAAAATGTACTTCCCGCAATATTGTTACTATTCATGATTTGATATTTGAATATTATCCCGAACAATACAATGCAAGCGATGTGAAGATTTATCGACACAAGTTTAAAAAAGCATGTGATGTTGCTCATGAAATTATCGCAATCAGTGAGGCTACTAAGCAAGATATAATCAAATTGTATGGAGTTGACTCTTCAAAAATCACTGTTTGTTATCAGTCATGTGACGACCGTTTTTTGAGTCGATTTTCAGATTTAGAATTTCAACAATTGAATAAACGCTATTCATTACCTGATCAATATTTTATTTCAGTGGGTAGTATTATAGAACGAAAAAATTTACTAAAAGTATTTAGCGCCTTTTCAAAACTTGATAATAATAACATAGGATTAGTCGTGGTGGGAAAGGGGAGTGAATACAAACAAAAGGTGGTTGATTTAATCAAAAAAGAAGGAATTGAACATCAAGTTATTTTTCTCGAAGATCATTTTTCGTCTGCCGATATATTTCGAGATTTACCCTTGTTGTACCAACGTTCGATGGGTTTAATATATCCTTCACAAATGGAAGGTTTTGGTATACCGATTGTAGAAGCTTTTAGTTCTTCTATACCCGTAATTACATCCAATTGTTCGAGTATGCAAGAGATAGGGCAAGGTGCAGCATTGTTAATAGATCCATTGGATGAAGCACAGTATATCGATGCTTTTCAAACAATACTTGGTAATGATTCTGATCGAAATCAGTTGATTCAAAAGGGTACAGAAGCACTATCTAAATTCACTACTGAACAATTTGTTCGATCTGTCATGGATGTTTATTTATGATTCATTAAGAAGTGTATTAACAATATAGTGTTTGCGAGTCTTACGTTAAATCATAGAATAAGGTTACATTTGTAGCTTGCAATTAAAATGAATTTTAAAGAAAGTTCATTGTATTTTAATTGCAACCTGAATCTTAAAACTATACACAGATGAAAAATCTGCGACATTTATCAAAGGCTGAAATAGAAACACTCGTTTCTGATATGGGAGAAAAACCCTATAGAGCAAAACAAATTCACGAATGGCTTTGGCAAAAAGGTGTTACCTCTATAGATGATATGAGTAACCTATCAAAAGCGTTTAAAGAAAAATTGAAGCAAGATTATGATTTATTCAAACTGAATATAGATCATACACAATTGAGTGAAGATACAACGATTAAAAATCGATTTGTATTACATGATGGCCATTATGTAGAAGGGGTTCTGATACCGACTGATACTCGTATGACTGCTTGTGTGTCTTCTCAAGTAGGATGTAGTTTGAGTTGTAAATTTTGCGCTACAGGTTATATGGATCGTAAAAGAAACTTAGAGTTTGATGAAATTGTAGATCAAGTGATGCATCTCAACAAGCAAGCATTGGATAATTATGGCAAACCATTGTCCAATATAGTGTTTATGGGAATGGGCGAGCCCTTGTTGAATTACAATAATGTATTAAAATCTATTGAGCGTATTACGGCACCCGATGGAATGGGCATGTCACCTTCACGAATTACAGTTTCTACTGCAGGCGTTTCCAAAATGATTAAAAAATTAGCTGACGATAAAGTAAGGTTTAATCTTGCATTATCATTGCATGCTGCGAATGATACGAAGCGAAACGAAATCATGCCCATCAATGAAGCCAATAATTTAGAGGTGTTAATTGATTCATTGAATTATTTTTATAGGGCTACAAAAAATCCAATCACATTCGAATATATCTTATTTGCTAACTTTAATGATTCAGTCGAAGATGCAGATGAATTAATTAAGATATGTAGAAAAGTGCCTAGTAAAGTCAATATCATTGAATACAATCCAATCGAATTAGCATCATTTGCTAAACCTTCTGAAGAAAAAGTAGAAACATTTATGCAGTATCTTGATCGCAATAGAGTCAATGCTCGATTGCGAAGAAGTAGAGGTAAGGATATAGACGCAGCGTGTGGTCAATTGGCCAATATTAATCATCCTACAAATTCCAAATAAACATGGCAAAGAAAGTATCTAAAATTCCATCTGATTATACCAAAAAGAAACCTGTCACAAATTCTAGAAAGGTAGACAAACCACCTTTTGAAAAAAAAGAACGAAAGCCATTTCAATCGGACAAGCCTCGATTTGATGAAAGTAAACCTACTAAGAAATACGATCGTAGTGCAGGTAGTTCAACGTCTGCAGGTTTTAAACATAAATCGGAAGGTGAGCAATCCTCTTTTGAAAAGAAAGAACGAAATGCTTATGGATCAAAATCCTCGCAGTCTAAAAGTGGATACAAGTCAGATAAGGCTCCTTATGAAAAAAGAACCCGAACATCATTTGATGCTAAGCCGGCTCATGGAAAAGGGAATTTCAAATCGGATCGATTTGCAAATGACAAAAGAGATTGTAAATCATACGATTCGAAATCAGAACAAAGCGGTGGCAATTTCAGAACGGATGATGGGCCTTATGAAAAACAACAACGTGGTTCAACTTTCATGAATGAAAGATCATCCTACAACGATTATAGAGCTGCGAATAAGTCCGATAAAAGAGCACCTGCAGTGCATCCTAAGCGCAATGAAAAGGCGGGTTCATTTGAAGATAAGCCTAAGCGTACTTATACCAAAGGGAATGATACAAGAGTTGCTAAAAGTGATGATAAGAAATTCAATGATTCAGATCATTCGTTTTACAAATCAACAATCAAGAAACCTCGTATTCCTAAAAATATAGAAGAAGATAAGAAGGAAGAAGAAATGCCGTTGAATAAGTTTATAGCTCACTGTGGAATTTGTTCTCGTAGAGATGCCGTAGAGTTGATTAAAAAAGGCAAAGTAAAAGTCAATGGTGTAGTAGAATTAACCCCAGGATTAAAAATAAAAGACAATGATATTGTTCTTTACGAAGAAAAAAGAGTAGTTGCTCAACGAAAGTTAGTCTACTACCTTTTAAATAAACCAAAAGATTATATCACCACCACCGACGATCCAGAAGGTCGAAAAACTGTGATGGATTTATTTAAGGGAATCGAAGATAGTCGAATATTTCCAGTAGGGCGATTGGATCGAAATACCACTGGATTGCTTTTATTTACCAATGATGGAGAGCTTGCCCAACGATTGTCACACCCAAAGCATAACACCAAGAAAATATATCAAGTAGGCTTGGATAAGCCATTGACTATGCAAGATTTTGATGCCATTGCCAATGGATTAACTTTGGAAGATGGAGTAGCTACAGTGGACGAAATAGCATTTACAAATCCGAAGGATAAAACAGAGATTGGTATTCAGATTCATATAGGACGAAATAGAATTGTACGTCGAATATTTGAACACTTAAATTATCAAGTGAAGACACTTGATAGAGTAGTGTATGCTGGTCTTACTAAAAAGAATTTACCGAGAGGTAAATGGAGAGCATTAGACGAAAAGGAGATTGTATATCTGAAACATTTTAAATAGAAAGAAAATTGCATGCTGAAATTAGATATTATTTTTGAAGATGATGATTATGTATTTGTGAATAAACCTACAGGATTATTATCCATTCCTGATAGGCATAAAATTGAATTACCTTCTGTGTCTGGATTGTTGAAACGTCAATATGAGGAATTATATATAGTACATCGGTTAGATAAAGATACAAGCGGATGTATGTGTTTTGCTAAAAATGAAATTGCACATAAATACACTTCACAGCTATTTGAAAAGAGAGAAGTAGCTAAATTTTATTCGGGCATTGTGCATGGTAGTCCGGTCAATAAAACGGGACGAATTGAACATGGTATTATAGAACACCCTACTGTAAAAGGTAAAATGGTGATCAATGATCGAATCGGCAAAATGAGTATAACCGACTATGAAGTATTGGAATCATTTGGGCTTTTTAGTTATCTTAAATTTCAACTCCATACAGGACGTACACATCAAATACGAGTGCATACTTCATTCATTGGTTATCCTTTAGTCTGCGACGAATTGTATGGTGATGGTAAGCCTGTTTATCTTTCAGGATTTAAACGCAAGTTTAATTTGTCGAAAGATGTAGAAGAAGAAAAGCCAATACTAAATCGATTGGGCTTGCACGCATTTCAATTGAAATTTTTATCTATGCACGGAAAGGAATTGGATGTACAGGCGCCACTTCCAAGAGATATGAATGCGATGTTAATGCAATGTAGAAAATGGTTGAAGTAGTTATATTTGGTTAATTTCGGTAATCAATAAATTCTTTCAAATGCGTACAATACTAACTTCTACTTTCCTGTTGATCATGTCGGTTACTAGTTTTGCCCAAGGGTATAGAGTGAATCGCACCGAAGAAAAGAAAAAGGTAAACATCCGAAATGGCGAATTGGGTAAGAATATTATTTCTTTTACACCTGTACAAATTATTGCAAATGATATCTTCAACGATAATCCTGATTTGACAATTGGATTAAGTTATGAGCGCATATTTAATAATGATATGATTAGTTTTAGATTGCCTGTGAGTGTATCAATCGAAAAAAAGGCCTATTATTTTATGCCTACTATTAAATTATATCCTAAAAAACAAGGTTTAGTTAAATATGCAATAGGTCCTCAGTTTTTATTTGCAACAGGAGAAGAAACTTATTCAACTTATGTAACAGGTTCAGGTGGAATCGTATATGAAAAACTAGTAACTGATACAAGAAGTCAACTTGGTTTTTTGATCAACAATAGTGTTAATTTTACCTTTTCTAAAGCGTTGTATTTGGCATTGGATTTTAGTCTTGGGTTAAAATATTATGATAGTATGCCCAATCAATACAATAACGCTGGTTTATTCCCATTCGGTAGCAATGGAAACAGTTCAGTCTCACAAACTTTTCAGTTAAATTTCAACATGGGATATCGTTTTTAATTTTCCTACTCATTCATTTTTAATTAAAATAGAGTAATTACTAATTTAGTATAACAAGTTTTTTTAAAACATATATTTATTATGTATGTATTAAATATTAATATTTAATGTATCGTTATAATTGGTATTATAATTATATAAATGTAATTTTAATTTTGGCACAATTCTTCCTATAAAGTATTGAAAACCTATAGTTAAACAACATTCTAAAACACGAATGAACTCATAAATACAATTTATTTGCACCCCCTACTATAAAAACTTCACATACAAACATGAACAAATTTTCACTTTTTTTTTTAGCGACCATACTTGGATTTACGACTTACTCGAGTGCTCAAAATATAGGCAACGAGTGGATTAATTATAATCAATCATATTACAAGTGTAAAGTATATCAAGATGGATTTTATAAAATATCTATCTCAGCATTAACCAATATTGGTTTACCCGCTGGTGTATTAGGTGATAACTTACAATTATATAGAGATGGTGTTGAACAGCCAATTTTTGTTTCTAATACTGGAGTTTTAAGTTCAACTGATTTTATAGAATTTTATGGTGAAAAAGCAAATGGGAATGTTGAAAAACGGTTGTACAAAGATTCTACGCTCAATTTAAATCCTACGCAAAACTTGGTTTCAGATACTGCTGTTTATTTTATTACATATAATAATGCTTCAGGACATAAACGCTATCATTCTCTTCCTAACATTTTAATTAATTTGCCTGTCAAAGAAAATTATTGTTTAGTAAGTCAACGATTTAATTATCGAAATTCTTTTACTGCAGGCCCTTCAGCTGCAGAAGGACAATATCAAAACCCAATAATGTATCATCTTAACTTGTCACATTTTCAACAAGAAGGTTATATAAAATCAATTACTTCAAACAAAGATTCAATTGTAGTCAATTGTACAAATCCTTATATAGACCCATCTGCACCAAATGTATCTATAAAAACAACTGTTGTAGGTAGAGGATACATTGGAAATCATAATATAAAATTGTATGCAAACAATAATTTGCTAGGTGATACTACCTATGCTCGTTTTGATTTTGTTAGATTAAATAGGTCATTTCCAATGTCAACAATATCCGCATCTAATACATTTAAAATAATGTATGAACCATCTGGTATTGCAAATGATAACTATGGAATTTCTTCTATGGAAATTAAATATCCAGTTACATATGATTTCAACAACCTATCTTCTTTTAAATTTGAAATAGAACCTAAACTAGCTAGTCATTACATAGAAATAATTAATTTCAATCATGGAGGGGGTCAACCAGTTTTGTATAATCTTACTACTTCAAATTATATACTAGGTGATATTTCAATTCCTGGAATAGTAAGATTTTTATTACCAGCATCTGGGACAGCTAGTTCTTATGTATTACAAAGCAAAAATGATATTGCTTATAAATCTACTTTGGGATTAACGAATGTATCATTTAAGAATTTTACTCAAAACTCGTATCAAGGAAATTATATTATCATAACAGATAGTAAATATACGAATGATGGAAATGGAAATAACTATGTTGAGTCTTATAAAAATTATCGTTCTTCGCTAGCCGGTGGTGCTTACAACTCAACTGTTGCATTTGTCAATGATATTTACAATGAATTTGGATATGGGTATGATTTCAGTGGATTAGCCATTCGTAATTTTTTAGAATACGCTTACACGAATGCATCATGGACTGATAAACCAAAGCATGTGTTTATAATTGGAAAAGGGCTTGAGTATAATACCTACCTAGCATACAAAGCCGCTTCTTCGCTTGCATATCCATTTACTGCTGTTCCTACATTTGGACAGCCTGGTTCGGATTTGTTATTCACCGATTTTGGAAGTAACGATAGGCCAGTAATGTCAATTGGTCGATTATCAGCATTCAATGCAAATGATATTAAAACTTATTTGGATAAAGTTAAAGATCAAGAAATAGCATTGACAAATACAAATCAAACAAGTGAGAATAAGATGTGGCAAAAAAGAGTATTGCAGATTGCAGGTGCTTCAGATAGTCTTCAATTATTGCCAATAGTTTCTTCTCTTGAAAAGCATAAAAAAATTATTGAGAATCCTTTTTTTGGTGCTAATGCGACCAACGTATATAAAAGTAGTAACGCCGAACAAGAATCTATTAATAATACGATCATTGATTCATTTATTAATAATGGTTCGTCCATTGTTCAGTTTTTCGGTCATTCATCAGCATCCACAATTGATTATGGTTTAGATTTCCCTGAAAAATATACAAACTTCAAAAAATATCCATTAATGATAGCCAATGGCTGTGGTGCTGGAAATATATTTTTATTTACAGGTCAAAAATATTTAAGCGAACGTTTTTTATTTACACCCAATGCAGGAGCAATTGGATTTTTAGCTAGTGTTAATACTGGATTTTCAGGTTACTTAGGTTTTTACACCGACTCATTGTATGCAAGAATTGGAATGAGTATGTATGGTCAATGTATAGGAGAACAATTAATTAATAATATAACCTCATTAATTTCACTACCTAATTTTCAAAATGATTTTCTTTTCAAAATGCATGCTGAACAAATTCTATTGAATGGCGATCCTGCTATACGATTAGCAGCATCAACATTACCTGATTATTCAATAGAATTAAAAGATATTGTAATTAAGCAATCTGATTTGTCGCTGGCTATGGATTCGTTTGATGTGTCTGTTTTATATAATAATTTAGGTAAGTATAGTTCTGACAGTGTTGAAATCGTTGTAAAAAGAAGATTAAATGATTTTACTGAAAAAACGTTATTAGTTCAAAAAGTTCCTGGCTTTTCAAATAATTTACCGTTGAATTTAAGAGTACCTATCATGGGTGATATCGGAAAAGGTACAAATCAATTGATTGTTTCCATTGATAGATATAACACCATAACTGAAATGTCGGAGACGAATAATACTTCTACTAGAACATTTGTAATCCGAAGCAGTGGGATCACACCTGTCTATCCTTCTGAATTTAGCATTATTGGCAATCAAGGAGTTACATTGAAAGCATCTACATTGAATCCTTTTGAAGAAATAATGGACTACACATTTGAAATAGATACAACAGAACAATTTAATAGTCCATTAAAACAGTCATCAGTTATTACAAGTGCTGGTGGAGTTGTTAAATGGACGCCTACATTGGTTTACAATGATAGTGTTGTTTATTACTGGCGTACTAGTAACAACAATGGTTCAGCTGTTTGGGCTACTAGTTCATTTATTTATATAGATCAAAGTTTACCAGGCTGGAATCAATCGCATTATTATCAATTTCAAAAAGATGATTATTCTAAAATCAACTTGGATTCTGCATCAAGACAATTTACATATACAAGCACAAATAAGTTGCTTCAAGTACAAAATGTATGTATGAACGGGGCTGTACCTTTTAATTATATATGGCCTGAATATTTAGTAAAGATGAATGGTAGTACATTGTATACATTTGGTTGTGATCCTTATCCTGGATATTCAAGTCTTCAATTTATTGTTATCGATACATTGACAGGGAAACCATGGTTGAACACTCGACCAGATATTAATGTTGCAATGGGTAAATATGGCAGTTTCGACCCATGTCGTATTGCAAACGGATCAATTAAAGAAGACCCATTTTTTGAGTTTAGTTTTATATCCGCGGCTTCTAGGAAAACCATCATGGATTTTATTGATTCAATACCGGCAGGTTATTATGTAATGATACAGCCACGTTTATGTGCCGGTAGTGGTTGTGGTATTATTAATTCTACATTTATTCGTCATTGGAAGACAGATACGACGACATTGGGTTCAAATGTCTCACTTTATCATAAATTGAAAAATATGGGCTTTAATACCATTGACTCTTTTTATAAAAACAGACCAATGATATTTTGGACTCAAAAAAATGTGCCCGCATCTGTAAAGCAGTATGTAGGTGCAGATGCAACTGTGAAATTGTATGGTGAATTTGATTATAAAATATTGCAAACCGAAGGTGCAATCACTACACCTAGGATAGGTCCTGCGTCTGTTTGGAATGATTTCCAACGATCACTTTATACATTGGATCAAGGTTCAGATGATAAAAGTATGTTTTTAATTTATGGTATAGGAAAAGATCAGAAAGAATTATTGATTGCTAAAGTTCAAAACGATACTTCGCTTAGTTTTATCGATGCGAATCAATATCCTTACTTGAAAATAGAAATGTTGAATGCTGACAAACGTGCTAGAACACCAGAGCAAATGAAATATTGGAGAATTTATTATACTCCTATGCCAGAGGCAGCATTAAATCCTGCAAGTTTGTATTCAGTATCGGAAGGAAGTATGCTCAACACTAAACTAATTAGAATTGCAATTGAAAATCTTACAAATGTACCAATGGATAGTATGTTGATTTCATTTTACATGTATGATCGGTTTAATAATAAAACATTGATTGAGTCAAAACGATATCAACCGCTTTTAGGAGCCGATACGATTGTAGTTGAATATGAATTGAGCACATTGAACATGTATTCAAATATGAAATTTGAAGTAGAAGTTAATCCATTGAAAGACCAAGTAGAACAATTCCATCCGAATAATATAGGATTACGCTCCATGTCTTTAATAGATCCTACATTGCCACTACCTGTAACTCTTAAAGAATTTGTAGTGTATGAAAGTGATTGTAGCACTAAAATCAAATGGACAGTAAATGACGAAGTAAATTTTTCTCATTATAATATTGAACGAAAGGTTGCAACTAATTTTGAAACAATAGCTTCTGTTTATTCAACGGGTAATGAAGGAATACAACATTATTCTTACATTGATACTAAACCTAATCCAGCTGTGTATGTATATCGACTTAAAATGGTAGATATAGATTCCAAATTCCAATATAGTCCTGAAAAAGCATTACGGATTAATTGTAATCAAGAAAATAGTGATATTCAATTATATCCAAATCCAGCTGGTGCTTATACCAATTTGATGGTAAAAAATGAATCGGATGGGTATTATGAAATTCGTATAATTAATTCCATTGGTCAACAAGTTTATCATACATCTTTGGAGGTATTAAATGAAACTAAAGTGATTTCTCTCCCTATTGAGCAATTGCCTACAGGAATATATTCTGTATTAATTCATGATGGTATTACACAAAAGGTGATTAAATTGACGAAAGAATAATTGAGACTATAGTAGTTGTTTTTATAAGCTGATGGTTGATTATCTTTGTGATATGTCAACAACCACATTATTACATCATTTAGTTGATTTGCATTCATCTCACATTTTTCCTGCCGAAATTATTGTTGAAAATGATCGTATCGTATCTGTAAAAGAAACGTCACTACCATGTGAAGGATACATTCTGCCAGGTTTTATTGATGCTCATGTACACATAGAAAGTTCAATGCTTATTCCTTCTGAATTTGCTCGAATGGCGGTGAAGCATGGCACTGTAGCAACCATCAGTGATCCTCACGAAATTGCGAATGTATGTGGGATAGAAGGGGTTGAATATATGATACAGAATGCCAACAAAGTACCATTCAAGTTTCATTTTGGAGCTCCATCATGTGTGCCAGCTACTGGATTCGAAACAGCTGGTGCAATAATCGATTCCAATGGAATTGAACAATTAATGCAACGAGATGATATTTATTACTTAAGTGAAATGATGAATTATCCGGGTGTATTGTTTCATGATGATGAAGTAATGAAAAAAATTGCCATCGCTCATAAATACAATAAACCTGTTGACGGTCATGCTCCAGGATTAAGAGGTGAAAAAGCTAAACAGTATATTGATGCGGGGATTTCAACCGATCATGAATGTGTAACGTACGATGAAGCATCTGAAAAGTTGAGTTATGGAATGAAAGTATTAATCAGAGAGGGAAGTGCAGCTAAAAATTTTGATGCATTGGTTGATCTAATCAGTGATTATGAAAACGAAATAATGTTTTGTTGCGACGATAAACATCCTGATGAATTAATACTACATCATATCAATAATCATGTAAAGAGAGCACTAGCGAAAGGAATTGATATCTTTAAAGTACTAAAGGTCGCATGTGTAAATCCTGTGTTACATTATAAACTGGATGTAGGACTGCTAAGAGAAGGTGACAAAGCTGATTTTATAGTAGTTGATAATTTGGCTGATTTTACTATTCGTAAAACAGTCATTAATGGGATAGTGTGTTTTGAAAATGGGGAGGTTAAATTTGATTCTGTTGTTGAAAAATGCATTAATCAGTTTTCATGTAATCCGAAATTAATTCATGAATTTGCTGTTGAAATCAAGGAGTCACCTCAGTCAATAAAAGTGATTGAAGCATTGGATGGTCAGTTGATAACGCGTACAAAGTTGGTAATGCCAAAAATTCAACATGGACAAATAGTATCTGACATCGATCAAGATGTGTTAAAGATGGTTGTGGTTAATAGATATACGAATGCGCCTATTGCAAAAGCGTTTATCCATCAGTTGGGATTGAAAAAAGGAGCTATTGCATCAACAGTTGCACATGATAGTCACAATATCATATGTGTAGGCGTGAACGATGAGATGATATGTAAAGCGGTGAATGCTTTGATTGAATCAAAAGGGGGAATAGTAGTGGTTGATAATGAAACTATCAATGTAATGCCATTGCCAGTTGCAGGATTGATGAGTAATGAAAAGGCAGAAGTAATAGCCGAGAAATATTCTCAATTAGATCATGCTGCTAAGCAATTAGGTAGTAGATTGTCAGCTCCTTTTATGACCTTGTCATTTATGGCATTGCTTGTCATTCCTCAATTGAAATTAAGTGATAAAGGACTCTTTGATGGAGAAAAATTTGAATTTGTAGATTTGTATTAAATTTGAACTATGAAAAAAGTGTTTTTAGTTTTTATGTTGTTGTATGCATCACATGTATATGCTCAATTACCAGAAACTGTTGTGTATTTATTTCAAATTCAACGAAGTCCAAAAGGTTACAAGTTACTAAATCCGAAAATCATTTCTAAAACAAATGGCTATAATAATCAACCCAATTTTACATTGGATGGAAAGTGGTTGTTTTATGTGAGTTCGATAGATACTAGCAATACAGAACTATATCGCTATGATATAGAAAAGAAAAAATCTAAACGAATAACCAAAACAAAAGAGCCAGAATATTCACCTAAGTATACACCAGATATGGAACGTATTTCGTGTGTGAAAGTAGAATCAGATAAAACAACCCAGCATTTCTATACGTATGATATGAAAGGAAAGAAGCCTCAAGTTATCATGCCTGAACTGAAATCAATAGGCTATTATGATTGGATTTCTCAAAATGAATTTTTATCATTTGAGCTACCAGAACCTTTTTATTTAGTGAAACGAAATTATATTCAGAAAACAGCTGATACGATAGCTACCAATGTCGGTCGTACGTTTTACAATCTTAGGTCAAAAGGTAAAGTTGTATACGTTGATAAATCGGATTCCTTGCATTGGATGATTCGAACGGTCGCAAAGGAAAATTTAGCTAAATCTAAAAAGGGGCAAAAAGTGACAAACCCTATTTTGACAGAAACATTACCCAATGAAGAAGATTATTGCTTTATGCAAGACGGAAGTATACTAATGGGGCATGAAGGTAAATTATACATGAAGAAAAATCCATTTCGTAATCAAGATGCTACTTGGGATGAATTGGCCGATTTAAATGAATTCGGTATCAATCAATTTTATCGTATTTCGATTTCAAATGATAATACATTATTGGCTGTAGTAGTTTACAAAGGAAAGAAGCCTTAATGTCCAAAATCAAGTACACAATTTGTACCATAGGTTTTGTGCGGTTGAATGCTAATGCCTACTGATTGAAAACCATCTGATAGGCATATAAAACGATGTCCCAACGATGGCACCCCTTCGTCAACCAATAAGCTTAATACAATTTGTGCTGGATCATAAACCCCATAATCGCAACATTCCCCACTGAAAGTACTTTTGCAACCTGCGATTCTATCATGACCTACATAACCAACCTTGCCACTTGAAATTGCATGACATTTTGCACTTTCAAATAAAACCTTCGATGGCTTGAGTGGTTCAGGTATTGTTTTCATTTCCATCATTGTTTTATGCAATGATTTTTCATTTTCTGTTGTTGGATGTTTGAGGAAAAAATAAACAAACCATTTTGGATACATGCGAGCAAGGTTTAAATAATGAATGACTTCTTTTTCCTTTTCAGTCATATAATTACAAGGATACTTTACAGCTGAGTAATTCATTGCAGACATGGAATCAAGTTGAACAGGTGTCATGTCCTCGTTCGCTAACTGAGTTTTAGTCTCATCAGACATGTATATTTTTAAGGGTGCTTTAGATGCTTGAGCGAACGCTTCGCCAATGAAACATGTAAGTACCCAACATAGAATTGCACTTTTCATTACTTTATAACTAAATGGGTCTTGAAATATTGTGTAAGTTAGTTGATAAATACCCAATGAAATCCAAATCGGATAATAAAATTTTGTGCTGCATAACCTTTGTAATTAAGATTGTTTCGAACAAAAAACTGTTGTAGTTCATCAAAAGAAATTGAAGATCTAAATCGTTTTACCTTGAAATTGAAAAAATAATTGACTTGAGGGATATTTCCTATTTTATATCTTTGCTGACTCGCAAATCCAAATATCAATGGATTGTATACATCTGTTTGATAAGAAGTATTGTATCGAGTTTCTAACCCTGTAGCTATTTGTAGTTTTTTCTTCAATATTAAATTTTGATATGAAAGGATATGTCTTCCAGCAAGCCATGGCAAATGAATAGCAGGATTATTAGGTATGCCTTGCAATACAAGTTCATTTCTTAAATGAAATTTTTTAAATGTGAATTCTTTATTCAGTTTGCCTTGTAATATTGAAATGGCTTTATTGTATTGTTGTGCTTTTATCGAAGAAGTATCAAAATAGATATAATTCCCAACAACGAAATAATTTAAATCAATGTGTGTTTTTAAATATTGATTTATATAATGAATGTATACTTTATTAATACTTTGTTTGCTTAAAGAAGTATTAGTAATAAAATAATTAGATTCGTAATTCGATTGAATATAAGAAGGTGAATTGATACAAAAATCTAAACCAGCTCGAACATTTCCAGTTCGATCTGAAAAATTGCGGCCTGCTTGTAAATTCAATGATGTATTTCCAATTGCATTCCCAGAAAAATAAAATTTCAATGATGCTTTATAAAGCCATTCATTTGGCATTTTAGCTTCTTTATTAATTTGTGCAAAAAGATAATTATTGGCAAATCGATTGTGATAAGTCATGTTGGTAGGACTTTCAATCTCTATTCCATAACCTGCTTCTGATTGGAGAATTTTATCTTTTAATCGAATATCGCCTGTCAACGAAAATGCATTGCCTAATTGATTCAAAAAGTACTTTGAATAGAGAGAGTCATTGGGTAGTATGGATACATTGTATTGTAAGCTATCGGGTAGCATGTCTTTATATCTGTAATAACTATAAGTAGAATATAGACGATGTTTGATGCCAATAATAGGTTTAAACGTATAGATAGTTTCGGTACTGTCAATATTCATTACACTATCAGCTTTGCCAATAAAATACTGATGTTGAAGATTGAATGAAATTGAACGAAAGTAATTTGTAACAGATGACCGATTTGTGGAGCCTTCAGCATTGAACGCATTCACAGGTACTAATCGTTTATCGTTGTAGTTTGCATCATTTAGAAAACGTTCATCTACTATTCCTCTGTTTTCATCTTGTTGCATTTTGTTGTATATCAATGCTGCCTTTAAATCATATCGTAAATTGATTGATTGATAATGGGTGTTCAATGAAAAATGATCGTGATTCGTGCGTTGGAGTTTGTAAAAGCCTGGTGAACCAGTTTTATGATAATTGGCGGCTATATTCCACCGAGGTAAAATATTTTGAGTATGAAACAAGTCAATCATTTGCTCTTGTTTACTGCCTAATCTGTAATAGACATCTGTATAAGGTCTGGTCGTATTGTAAAATTTCAGACTATCCCATTTGAAAAGGTAAGGTCTTAATGACCGAATACCTAATTGCATCGAAGTAGTAACATCGGGTGTAAAAAGCAAAGAATTCACAGATGATCCAGTATTGCCTAAATCTACATCCCAAAGTCCAATGAGTTGATTACGATGTAATAAATGAATACTTGTATCAGGTTTCAGCTTTGTGGTATCATGTATGGTAAAACATACTATTTTGACTTTGTCATCAATAGTAGTTTGTTTTTTATTATTCGTATCTGAGATGATTTTTTGGTCACTCTGCATACTATTTCCTACCTTATTGTTTGAAAATACTTGGGCATCACTTTTTTGAGCTAAAAAAAGAAAGCAAACGATAAAAGCAATATGATATGAAAAATAGTGTAACCTCAATCGAATGAAAGATAAGGTTTCAAAAATACACACTCTAGACTAGATTTGTCCTAATAATTCCTTAAAGATTAAAGCCATCTTTGGCGCGGCCGCATTGGCAGCTTCCAATACTTCTTCATGTGTTATTACATTCATCTCTTCACGTATTCCTAAGTCTGTTACTACACTCATGCCAAATACCTTCATATGCATATGCTTTGCAACGATTACTTCTGGTACTGTACTCATGCCTACAGTGTCTCCACCTATTATATGCATGTATTTATATTCAGCTTTTGTTTCGAATGTAGGGCCTTGTAAACCAATGTAAACGCCTTCATGCACGAGGATATTATTTTTTGCTGCGATTTCTTTAGCTTTCGAAATTAAATCTAATTCGTATGGTTCTGTCATGTCAGGGAATCGAGGTCCAATTTGTTCATCATTTTTACCACGCAATGGATGCTCTGGAAATAAATTGATATGATCATTGATAATCATTAAGTCTCCTACCTTGAATTGGCTATTCATACCACCAGCAGCATTCGACACCATTAGTAATTCGGCTCCAAGCATTTTCATCACTCTTACTGGAAATGTAACTTCTTGCATTGTATACCCTTCGTAATAATGAAATCGTCCACTTAACATTACTACTTCTTTGCCATTCAAACTGCCAAATAATAGTTTGCCTCCATGTCCTTTTACAGTACTAACCGGGAAGTTTGGGATATCTTCATACGCTAAGGATGTTTCTATTATTAGGTCATTAACCAATCCTCCTAATCCACTTCCAAGAATGATTCCTGCAACAGGTTTGGTAGTTGTTTTAGATTGAATAAAAGCAACCGTTTCGTTGAGTTTAGCAATATTTAAATTTTCCATATGGCAAACGTACAATTTTTTTTTTTATTCTTAATTCCATACCATTCAGTATTACACTTAATAGTGATTAAGATTTGATTAAATTTTATAAAAACTAAAAAGAATTCATCAACATAGATGATAAACAATGAGTTAATTTTGTCATTTACCAATTAAAAATAGAACCCTTTTAAATGAGAAGATACCCCAATTCATTGAGTGCTGCAAAAGCAGTAAGTAAAATAAAATCAGGTGATAGAGTATTTGTACAAGGGAGTGCTGCCACTCCAATGGTGCTTACAAAAGCATTGGGGCAACGTGCATCTGAACTACAACAAGTCGAAATAATATCACTGACTACATTGGGTGAGTTGAATTTGTTAAATGATCAATATCCTAGTAGTTTTTATTTTAATTCATTGTTTGTTTCGGCCAATACCAGAGAGGCTGTTAATGATGATCGTGGGGATTATATTCCTGTTTTTTTAAGTGAAATTCCTCGGTTATTCAATCAGCATATTTTAGAACTGGATGTGGCATTGGTGCATGTATCACCACCTGATAAACATGGATTTTGTTCGTTAGGCGTATCAGTCGATATTACTAAATCTGCGGTACGGAATTCGAAGTATGTCATTGCACAAGTGAATCCCCAAATGCCCAGAACATTGGGTGATGGTGTGATGCATGTGAGTGAATTTAGTGCTATCGTAGAAGTTAATGATGAATTGCCAGTTGTAGATTACAAAAGTAAAATTACATCGGCCGATATTGAAATAGGCAAACATTGTTCTTCAATAATCGAAGATGGATCTACATTGCAAATGGGTATTGGTGCAATTCCTGATGCGGTAATGGAACAATTAGAAGGACATAAAGATTTAGGAGTTCATACTGAAATGTTTTCGAATGGAGTGATTGATCTAGTCAAAAAAGGAGTAATCACCAATCGATTTAAGAAAAAACACCGACAAAAAAATGTAACCACATTTGCAATAGGTTCTAAAGAACTATACGCTTTTATTAATGATCATCCTGAGTTCGAATTTCTTGAATCTGATTATGTAAACGATGCATATATTATTGCCAAAAATCCAAAAGTAGTTGCTATTAATTCTGCTATCGAAATAGATATTACTGGTCAAGTATGTGCTGATTCAATTGGAACCTATCAGTATTCAGGGGTAGGTGGACAAATGGATTTTATTCGTGGGGCCAATTTATCGGTAGGTGGGAAACCTATCATAGCATTGTCTAGTACTACTAATAAAGGGGAATCAAAAATTGTACCTTTTCTTAAACCTGGTGCAGGTGTGGTAACCACTCGTGCTCATGTACACTATGTAATTACAGAATACGGAATTGCCTATCTATTTGGCAAAAACTTAAAACAACGGGCGTATGCCTTGATAGATATTGCTCATCCGTCACATCGTGAGGCCTTAGAACAAGAGGCATTTGCAAGATTTGGGAAACGATTTTTTTAATATATTATTAATACATTTATTGATATGCAACAAAAAGAGAAGAAACACATAACCCTTATTGGTGCAGGTATCATGAGTGCAACATTAGGTATTATTTTAAATGAATTAAATCCTGAATTTGAAATCGAACTTTTCGAACGAATGGATCAAGTAGCAGCTGAAAGTAGCGATGCATGGAATAATGCTGGTACGGGGCATTCAGCCTTTTGTGAGTTGAATTATACACCTGAAATTGCTGGTCAAATTGATATATCTAAAGCTGTGAAAATTGCAACACAATTTGAAATGTCAAAATCTTTTTGGGCCTATTTAGTGAGTAAACGTTTTATTGAAAATCCGGAGTCATTTATCAATAATATTCCACATATAAGTTTTGTATGGGGTGATGAAAATGTTGACTTCCTAAGAAAACGAGCTCACTTAATGCAAGCACATCCACTGTTTAGTGAAATGAGATTTTCGAATCATCATGATGTACTCCTTGAATGGATGCCTTTGGTGATGCAATCAAGAAAGCCCGATGAAGTTTTAGCAGCAACTAAAATGGATTTTGGAACAGATGTTAATTTTGGGAATCTCACACGTGTATTGTTGAAGCATCTTGAATCATTGCCTAATGTCACATTGCATTTGAATCATGAATTAAGAGATGTAGAAAAGATAGAAAATGGCCAATGGCGTTTGAAAGTAAAAGACGAATTAAATGATGTAAAAAAATACATCAATACTGATTTTGTATTTTTAGGAGCAGGTGGTGGATCGCTGCCATTACTTGATAAGTCTGATATTGAAGAAGCCAAAGGATATGGAGGATTCCCAGTAAGTGGCGAATGGCTTGTGTGTAATAACCCGGAAGTGATTGAACAGCATGCTGCGAAAGTGTATGGGAAGGCCAGTGTAGGAGCTCCGCCTATGAGTGTGCCACATCTCGATACACGAATAATTGATGGTAAAAAAGAATTGTTGTTTGGGCCTTTTGCAGGTTTTTCAACCAAGTTTTTAAAGCATGGGTCCTATTTTGATTTACCGATGTCTATTGAATTTGATAATGTAATTCCAATGCTACAAGCCGGATGGGATAATATAGAATTGACGAAATATTTGATTTTACAAGTTAGTATGTCTCTTGAGGAAAAAGTAGAAGCATTAAAAGAATATTATCCCGAAGCAAAATTAGAAGATTGGGATATTAAGATTGCAGGACAACGAGTGCAAGTAATAAAAGATGATCCTGAAAAAGGAGGGGTGCTTGAGTTTGGTACCGAATTGGTATGCAGTGCTGATGGTTCACTTGCAGCTTTGTTAGGGGCTTCTCCAGGAGCATCTACTTCAGTAAAAGCCATGTTGGATGTGTTGAAAAAATGTTTTGTAATAGAAATGAATACAGATCAGTGGAAGCAAAAATTAGCTACAATGATACCAATTTATTCAAATTCAACTGATTATAAAAAATTCATCTTTCAACGAAGGTTGAACAATAAATTATTGCACTTAGACGATGAATTAAAAAGTTAATACTTGTTTTTTTATTTCTATTTTATAGATTATTTTCGATTTATGTTTAATCAAGAATCGGCCGAAAAATTTGCATATCAATTAGAATCTGATTGGAATTCTCAAGAAATAAATGATTTCTTAAATTATTTTACAGAAGATGTTGAAATCGTTTCTTCAAATATTTTAAGATTCGTAAATGAATCTAATGGTACAATTTCGGGTAAAGAAACCTTGAGAAAATATTGGGAATTTGCACGAGAAAAATTTCCTTATTTTAAGTACAAGTTAAGTGAAATTAATTTCAAAGGAAATGTGTTAATCCTTAAATTTTATAATTCAATTGACGATTCCTATTCATATGGAAATCTCACTATAAATGATGATATGGTAATTACAAAGATGGTCGTGAGTTATGTTTAAAATATTGAAATAACTATTTTACATATCTTTGCGTTTCTAATAAGATTATATGGCACGTAGAGGGAATAGAGGGCAACATGATGAAGTAGATGAATTGCCAAAAGTAAAATTATCCTGGGCAAATCTTAAACGCTCTTTTCGATTGTTTTCATATTTGGGCAGTTACAAATGGCAGTTTGCACTTGGTATGTTTTTTTTAATAGCAACGGCTGGTGTTGGGTTGCTTTTTCCTTTAAAGAGTGGTACCATGTTTGGCTATTTTGGTGAAAGTAATAAGCCACAAGCCGAGATGATCAAAGACCTCTATAATTTAGGAGGGGTTTTATTAGTCATTTTATTGATTCAAGGTTTCTTTTCATTTGGTCGTGTTTATATGTTTACACAAGTCACCGAAAATTTATTGAGTGGGCTTCGTCGAGATGCGTTTAGTAAAATAATTCAAAAACCTATGTTGTTTTTTTCGCAACATCAAGTAGCAGAATTGAGTAGTCGCCTTGCTACAGATATTAATGTAATATCAGAGGCTTTTACGTTGAATATAGCAGAACTTATTCGCCAAAGTATAGTAGGTATAGGGGGCTTGTGTTTAATGATGTACTATACATCATGGGATATAGCTAAGTGGTTTTTGATAATCATTCCGCCTATTATAGTTATTGCGTTATTATTTGCAAAAAAAATAAGAGGGTTTTCTAAAAATTTTCAAGATAAAATAGCAGATGCAAATGTAATAGTCGGGGAGTCGTTGACTGGTATTAGCAATGTAAAATCGTTTACCAACGAACATTATGAAATGAATCGTTACAATGCCAAAGTCATTGAAATTAAATTATTCGGAATCAGGTATGGTATTATACGCGGGTCATTTTTTTCATTTGTAATTACATGTGTTTTCGGTTCTGTATTTTTTATATTATGGAAAATGTTATTACTCAAAACAACAGGTAATATTTCTGCTGAAGAGTTTGGACGCTTTATGATGCTATCATTATTTGTAGCAGGCTCATTAGGAGGCTTGCCAGAGCAAATTGCTTCTATTCAACGTGCATTGGGTGCTACAGACAGGGTATTTGAATTAATAGATGGTGATATAGAACTATTGAATCAGCATAGTCCCAATTCACTACATGATCAATTGCAAGATGGAAGCATTGAATTTTCTCATGTGTCTTTTAATTATCCTACTCGTGCAGATTATGATGTGTTGAAATCGGTTTCGTTTAAAATTAATAGTGGAGAAACTGTTGCACTTGTAGGTTCAAGTGGATCGGGCAAAACCACCATCGCATCATTAATTCTAAGGTTTTATGATATTCAAAAAGGACAAATAGTAGTAGGAGGCATTGATGCTCGTAATATTCCTTTGACAACGTTGAGAGAAAAAATTGCATTAGTACCTCAAGAGGTTTTATTATTTGCGGGTACTATTAAAGAAAATATAGCTTATGGTAAACCCAATGCAAGCGATGAAGAGATTATTGCTGCTGCCAAAAAAGCCAATGCATTTGATTTTATTCAATCATTTCCTGAGCGAATGAATACACTAGTGGGTGAACGAGGAATTCAACTTTCTGGTGGTCAGCGTCAACGAATTGCCATTGCACGGGCTGTATTAAAAGATCCAATGATATTGATATTAGATGAAGCTACTAGTAGCTTGGATAGCGAAAGTGAAAAGCTAGTACAAGATGCACTCGATCAATTAATGATAGGTAGAACGAGTATTGTGATTGCTCATCGATTTGCTACTATCAAAAATGCGGATAAAATTGTAGTGTTACAAAAAGGTGAAATAAAAGAAATGGGTACACACCAAGAATTGATAAACCTGGAAGATGGATTTTATCAAAAGTTAAGTCGAATGCAATTTGAAGCTTAATCTATACAGCTGTTAACTGCATATAACCATAGCTAAAGCGGGCACTTTCAGGTACCATCAGTACAATTACATCGCCTTTCTTGATTTTATTTTCGTTGAACAATTCTTCAAGCATTAAGTAAGGTGATGCACAGCCAATGTTTCCTACTCGAGATAAATTAGTAAACCACTTTTCTGCCGGAATATTAAATCCAACCTTAGCTAATTCCTCCATAATTCTTGGCCTGAAAAATTCAGATGAAAGGTGAGGAAGGAAATAAGTAATTTGATTTGTATCAATGTTACGTTTAATGCAGACATCTTTCCACATGACTCCGCCAAGTCGTACAATATTTTCTCCTAGCAATCGAGTATCTTGCTTAAAAGCAAATGTGCTTTTAGTAGCCCAATCATGAGGTGTCAATTCGGCCCATCCTGTAAGCGATCCATCTTCATTTTTTTCACAACCTGCATACATGCAAGCTTCTATTTCGTTTGCAAATGATAAGATATCAATCCAGTCTACTCTAAGTGAAACACCTTGTTCGTTAGGTTTGTTTTCAAGTAAGGCAGCACCTGATCCATCACTCAACATCCAACGAAGAAAGTCTTTTTCAAATGCTATGATAGGATTCGTTTCTAATATTTTATGATCTTCGGCTTCTTCATCAAATTTATCTGATTTGAGCCACCCAGATACTTTTTCAGAACCAGAAGCTATAGCATTGTTACTATTGCCGCTTTTGACACTCATATATGCATATTTAAATGCTTGTAACCCAGCGCAACATGCAGTGCTAATGGATACAATTTCTACAGGTTTGCAATTGAGTTCACCATGTACCATCGCAGCATGACTTGGTAATAATTGGTCAGGTGCAACACATCCGCATGCTATTAATTCAATGTCATTTTTCGAGAAATTTTCATCTAGCAAACCTTCTATAGCAAGAGCTGCCAATTGATAGTTGGTATGTGTGCTTTTGCCAGTATTTTTATCTATTGCATAATATCGAGTTTTGATTTGATTATTACGTAATACAATTCCTTTTGCTTTCGAAGGACGCCCATCAATTTTTCCTAAATAATCCTCCATTTGATCATTACTAATGGGATCATTCGGTAAAAATTTTGCCAACCTCGTTATATAAACTTCACTCATCAATGGCTTAATTTGAGCGCAATTTAACAAAGTTCACATTAAAAAACGAATTACTTAAATAGCATTTTGCTTATATCCTATACTTTTAAAATAGCTTACTTCCTTTTCGAGGGTTTTTTTATTGAAAAGTACACTCAGTTTGGCTGTAATAGCACTAATCGGGGAAAGTAGAAATACACCTACCAATAACAAACGATTAAATAATTTTACTCTTGATAATCGGTTTGGATTACCTCTTTCTCCTTTTTCTCGAATATAAGATGCGAATTTTCTGAAATTGGCAATACCCCTTTTTTCAAGAATTATTAATGCTGGATTGAGAAACACACTTCCATTATGTAGTAAATGATTGTGAAGATGTTGTGTCTCTGTCAAATTTGAAAGTATTATAGGTCCGAATTTAGAAGCATCTTGAATATCAAGTTGACTTATACCTGCTTCTGGAAGAAATTTACCTGCTTCTTTTTTACCTTTAAATGACCAACGAATGACTGTAAGTATAGAGGTAAGATTTGGATTTTTATCTCTGAATACGATATTCCCTATAAGTTGAGCATCAAATGATTTTAATTTTTCTTTTATTTTTTCTTGTGCATTGAGCCACATATTTCGCGAGCCTATCACAGTTATCACGTTGGATTTTTTCAATATGTGTGCATATTTACTTTCTAAAAAACTTGTAATAGGTATTGAAGGAGATAAAAACCATGGTTGATAGCCTAAAATGACTAGATCATATTTTTTTTCAGGAATAAGCATTTCATCGATTTCCTCTGGTATCTGTAATACGCATTCAGGCATACAATCAAAGAAAGCATTATTGGTCCAAGGGAAGGGGAATTTCCTAGTGGGTTCAATGGCAACAATATCAATATCAGCTTCTGCTTGAATGGGTGCTAATATACTATCCAACAGGTGTTTTAATTGACCAGTTTGACTATAATAAATAACTAAGATTGCAGGTTTCATTTGTACAAAAGTACATTCTAATATAGTTAAATCTAGAAAAGAATATCGGTTTTAAAATTGCTGATTTTAACAAATGAAATATTTTTTTTTTCATTTTAAATTGTATTCTAATTAATTAAAAATGAAAGTTGGAATAAGTATATTTTTTTAGTCTTAAGTTCAATTTGTTATGGCCTAAATGAAAAGGACAATCAATTGTTGAAAGAATCAGTATAGTAAGGAGTCATGAAGACTTGAGAACATTAACGGTTATATTTGATAAATTAAGCCAATCAAATCCATCAAATTGGTTCACTGTATACTCGAGGCTCAAATCATCCTTTATTAAACCTAATAAAGAAGATATAGATAATTATATAAAGTGTGTTTTGAAATTTAAGGATACAGATGACAATGAGGAGGTTTTTATTTTAAAAATCTTTCATCTTATTCTAAAAATGAAACGAATTAGTGACGGCTATAATTTATATGGGATTTAAATTACCCAACAGTTAGAATTGGCTGGAGTTCGAAATCCTGAAAATCCACGATATATATACTGTAAAACCTTATTGAATCAGTCAAAGCCAGAAGAGGTGCAATTTAATATTGATGCTAATGAAATTAATTCTATTGAAAAAATGATTTCACTATTTTACAATTTCCAAAATACTGACAAATTAATGCCATCTTGGGGAGAGCAAAAAGCTACAATGCTATTGAAATTTAATAAGTAATTAAAATGTTTTCAACATCCATACATTGCAAGCATGATGACCAGTTTCACCTAATGAATTTGATAAATATTGGTAACCATATTTTTCATAAAGAGCGATAGCAGCTTTCATATCAGGAAAAGACTCTAAGTAAACAGAGTTGAACCCAAACTGTATTGCAGTTTCTTCTGATTTTTGCATTAATATTTTACCATACCCATTTCCTCTTACTTTTTCTTTCAGAAAAAATCGAACTAACTCACAACATCCATTTGGTAAACCATAGGTAGGGTATATGCCACATCCACCAACTACTTCTTGGTCAATTTCTAAAACCCAATAATACGATTTTTTACATTGAAACAGCTTGAATAAATCATCGGTAGTTGGGTCTGAGTGTGCGGTTCCTTCAGTCGGTAATCCAAGTGATTCTATGGATTCACGAATGATCGTTGCAAGAGCAAGGTTATCAGATTGTTGAATAGGTCTTATAATCATTAAGTATAGAAATTATAAAAAAACACTGTCCTAAAACAGTGTTTTTTTAAATGAATTTATAAATTAGTTTATCCTTCTAAAGCAGCAGCACCACTTACAATCTCTGTAAGTTCGGTAGTAATGGCAGCTTGTCGAGCTCTGTTGTACGAGATACGAAGTGAACGTAACATTTCTTCTGCATTCTCAGTCGCCTTGTCCATCGCAGTCATACGAGCACCATGTTCAGAAGCATTGCTGTCTAGTACACCCTTGAAAATTTGCGTATTCAAAATTTTAGGCATTAATTCCTGTATCAATACTTCTTTGGATGGTTCGAAAATAAAGTCGTTGTTACTTTGAGTTTGTGTTTTTGATTTGGCAATTGGCAAATGCTGTTCACATACAAATTCTTGCGTTGCAGCATTACGAAATTTACTATAGATTAAATCAACACGATCAAATTCTTTATTGATAAATGCTTTGCGTACATATTCTGCAGCCACTTTTACATTGTCAAAATTTAAGTCGCTAAAAATAGTCCAAAACTGTTCTATCACCGGATAACCATTGCGTACAAAGTTTTCCCAGCCTTTTTTTCCAAGAGGTAGTATACTTACATTGCCCTTTTCGTATTGTGTTTTGTAATTTTCATTGATTACACTCTTTGCTAATTTGATAGAATTAGAGTTGAATGCACCGCATAGTCCACGATCACTTGTGACTACTATGATTAATACTTTTTCAATTGGACGTTCTACATTAAGTCCGCCACCGATATTGCCATCTACACTACCAATGATGTTACTAAGCATTTCTTGAAGCTTTTCGGCATAAGGACGCATTTGAGTGATTGCATCCTGTGCTCGTCTCAACTTGGCAGCACTCACCATTTTCATAGCTTTAGTTATCTGTTGGGTTGTACCTACTGATTTTATTCTAAGTCTTACTTCTTTTAATTGTCCTGACATTTGGAATGTTTAATATTGGGCGCAAAGGTAAAAAAGAAATTTCATTCTTTTGTTAGTTTAAGTTAATTCAGCACAAATGTGGAAATTATTCTTACAACAAAAAAAATCGCCTATTTCTAGGCGATTTTGATTCTGAATTGTTCTATTATTTCATTGTTTCAACAGCTTTCATGATTTGTTTGGCTGTATTGTCATTTGGATCAAGTGTTGTCAGTTTGTTTGAAAACTGAATAGCTTCATCCTTTTTGGAGTTATTATAAGCCACCATTGCAAGGTAAGTATATGCTTTGATAAGGTCATTCTTTTTGGCAGGATCATCGGCTTTAACCATACCTAACCATTGTGTAAAGTAACTAGTAGCAGAACCATTTTTGTATTCTTTGTCTTTAGAAGAAGCGATCACTCTACCAAGCCAGTAATAACTCGAAGGCTCATTTGGATATTTTTCGCTCATTGTTTTCAACATAGGCTCTGCATTTGTATAATCTTTTGCATAAAAATACATAACGCCACTCCACCAATAATCAAGTGGTTCTACACTAGCTGTATTTAAATTCAAGGTTTTTTTGTACCACTCTGCAGCTGTAGCATATTTTTGAGCATCTTTGAATGATTCAGCTATTTCACGATATAGTGGAGCTTTGTCCTTGGTTGTGTCCATATCGATGCCTTTTTGGAAGTATGAGCTAGCTTGTGATGCTTTTGAAGTATCAGTCAATAAAATTTTACCATAATAAGTGTAATCAGAAGGAATTACTTTTTTGGGATCTTGTTTTGCAAAGAATTTATCCATATTCAATAAAGCATTGGTATAATCTTTCGTTTCGTATTGACTATAACCAAT
This sequence comes from Chitinophagaceae bacterium, assembly GCA_044233655.1. GTDB lineage: Bacteria > Bacteroidota > Bacteroidia > Chitinophagales > Chitinophagaceae > OLB11. The sequence goes on from JBIIJQ010000011.1 coordinate 36,401, forward strand.
GATACGATACATATAAGGTTTTTCAATTCCTTTTGAGATTAACTCGGTCATTTTATTAATAGCAGGTGTATACTCTTTTGCTAAATAAAGTGTATTTGCATATTGGATTTGATCATCGGTTGTTTTATCAGACAATTCAAGATATTTCTCAATATTTTCTTTAGAGATTTTATACTTCGCAATTCTATAGTATGCGTCTGCCAATGCTTTGAATGGTAATGGATTTTTAGCATCTAATTGAGATGCACGAGCATATTTGGCAAGTGCACTATCATAGTTTTTGGCAGCATACCAAAGATTACCCATTTTTTGATTTGCAATTGATTGTGTTTCTGGATAGCCTTCGGCATATTCATAATTTGTCATGGCATTACCGCCTCCACCTTGTATTTTACGATAAGCATCTCCTGATCCTATATATAAATCGCCATTTTTAGTTACTTCCATGGCCTTTTTATACCAATCAACAGCCACATTAGGATCGCCACCTTCTGTGTATGTAATTGCATCTGCAGCATATTTATATGGAGCCCAATCTTTCTTTTTAGCTTTACTTGCTACTTTGGTAAGCATACTCATAGCTTCAGGTGCTTTGTTTTCATTGAAGAAAACACGAGCCATACCTGCAAGGTTGGCAGCATCATCAGGATATTTTTGAAACAATGCTTTTGCTCCCATGGTATTGTCATTGGCCAATTCGCATAAACCTAGATAATAATTGGCTTTAGCATCTGTTGCCGCCAAAGGTGTTAATATATTTTTGGCGCTTTCAAATCGTTCGTATTTCACCATTTGGATACCATCGTCAATTGTTTGTGCTTGAGTTGTAAATCCTAACAATAATAATGCGAAGAATAAATGGATACTGATTACTTTTTTCATTTTTGTGACTTTAATTGTATGTTGTTTTTTTATTTAAACTTTTGAGGGTATAAACATATTTCATATTTGACTATAATCAAGCAACATCGTTGTTTTTAATACTTGAATTAACGTTTCCTTTATAATTATTGATTCACTTTCGCATCGCGCAAAAGTACATTCACCCTCAGTGGAAACATTTTGGCTTGCTTAAACACGATTTGCCCATCTCGACATAGATAGTTCACTAAACCTGTGCCTAAACCTTGCCAGGATTCTTTGGAAATAAAATAGAAGTTGCGAGTGCATGGGTATTCTTTCAATCCTATATAAGCTTGAAAGGGTTTCACAAATGCATTGGTGGAATCATTATCGGGCCAAATTCCAGCTACGTTCACTTTTTTAAGAAATGTTTCAGTGGTAGAATCACTATGATCTGCAACCCAACTTACTCCTATTACACCTATAGCGTTGTCATTTTTTGAAACATAATCTATCACTTCTTCGCTTGTGTTGGTAGCAAATATTTTTGTTGATAGTGTTTTGCCTGCTATCATTGAATCAGTTATAAATCGAACCGTGCTTGACTTTTTGTTATCAAATACAATTTTATAGGTCGAATCCATACCTGTCATGTATTCTCTCAGTTTGGTTAATTTAAATTCAGGATTGGCATTTTTGGTAGATGTAATAAATACTACTGCGTCTCGAGCCATGGCCATGCTTTTAGTCACCCATTGTTTATTGAGACAAAATTGTTTTTCTTGTTCGCTGAGTTCTCGTGTTACAAAAATAACTCGAGTCGTGTCTTCAAAAAAATCCTTGAAACAATCGGCTTCAGGCTTGTATTCTGCAATGATGTGAGCATCAGGGAATCGAGCGGTAAATATTTTCAATTGTTCTTCCATGACGGGTCGATAGGTTTCGTCAATGCTGATTTTAATGCTACCTGCTGTTTGGTTGTCTAATACTTTTTCTTCTACACATGAAGTGAAAAATAAAGAGAGGATGCATGCTAAAATTGCAATTGGGAAATACGGTTTGATGAAATTCATACAGTTAAGATTTGAAAAATAACGTAGATTGTTAGATGATTATTTCATGCAAAGTTACTCAATTTTGATTTGATAATGAATCTTCCCTTGGAAAGCTTCTACGCGTAGGTTTGTTCAAAAATGCTTTTTTGAATTTTAACAGTCCTCTCACAAATCGAAATAGACCATAGAATGAAAACAAACCTCCTAGTATATATACATAATTGCGACCATATTGTTCCAGTATAGCTGGTAATAGCATGCAATAAACAGAAATGAAAACATATAAAACACCCATAGTAACATCCACCGATGCTCTAAAACTCACATACGCTTTATTTTCTTTTTCTTCCACCATTTATTTTTTACATCACTGCAGTGTTACTTGGCTTTAGCAGTTTTCTTGGCTACAGTTTTAGTTCCCGATGATTTTTTGGCTGCAGCTTTTTTAGGAGCGGCCTTTGTTTTCTTCGTGAATGCATCAGGCACTTGCGTTTCAATCATCTTCTTAATTTCATCTAAACTAAACAACGCTACTTCCTCGGCTGTGTATTTCCCACCTTCGGTTTTAGGGGTCAGTTTCAACATTTTTTTATTGAATTTGATAAAAGGTCCCCATCGTCCATTTTCTACCGAAATTTTTTCTTCTGGAAAATTGAGTATATAACGATTGGCTTCCTTGTCTATTTTTTTCAATATCAATTCTTCGCATTCTTTTTCAGTAATGGTATCAAAGTCATAGGCACGAGGAATATTGATAAACATGTCGTTCCATTTGATAAATGGACCAAAGCGTCCTTTCCCTTTTGTGATAGGTTTTGAATCGTAATGTCCAATAGGAGCATCTTCAATTTGCTTAGATGTAATTACTTCAATAGCTCTGTCCAACGTAACATCCATAGGTTCTTCACCTTTTGCAAGTGAAATAAATTGTTCGCCGTGTTTTACATAGGGGCCAAATCGTCCAATATTCACACTGACTTCTAATCCTTGGTGTTCACCCAATGTAAGTGGTAACTTAAATAGTTCAAGCGCTTCTTCAAAAGTAATTGTTTCGATGCTTTGTGTATTTCTTAGTCGAGCAAAACGTGGTTTTTCTTCGTCTTCGGTATTGCCTATTTGTATCATAGGGCCAAATCTACCTATACGTGCAAATACACGCTTGCCAGATACTGGATCGATGCCTAAATCACGCTCACCACTGGCACGCTCAGCAGTATCCATGGTAGTTTCCACCAACTCATGAAATGGTGTATAGAATTCACCCAACATTTTACTCCATTCTTTTTTGCCATTGGCTATTTCGTCAAACTCATTTTCGATTCCTGCTGTAAATTGATAATCCATTACAGAAGAGAAATGTTGTTTCAAAAAGTCGGTCACTACATTGCCCAAATCAGTTGGGAATAATTTGTTTTTCTCTGCACCTGTATTTTCTTCAGCTGTAGTAGCTTGTATATGATCATTCTTTAACGACAAGGTATTGAAACTACGTCTGATGCCATCTTTATCCTTTTTGATGACATAATTTCTATTTTGAATTGTACTGATAGTAGGTGCATAAGTAGATGGGCGACCTATACCTAATTCTTCTAGTTTTTTTACCAACGAAGCTTCGGTATATCTAGGCAAAGGACGTGAAAAACGCTCTGTTGCTTTCATTTCGTCTAAGCTAAGACTTTGATTTACTTTCAACAATGGCAACATGCCTTCGTCTTCATCTGTATCTTCATCATCTTTGCTTTCCATGTAGAGTTTTAGAAAGCCATCAAATTTCAATACTTCACCCGAAGCAGTTAATTTTTCTTGTTGTGTAGAAATACCTATTTGTGCAGTTGTTTTTTCGAGTTCGGCATCAGCCATCTGACAAGCCATCGTTCGTTTCCATATTAAATCGTACAAACGTTGTAAATCAATATCAGGAATCTGACGAGCATTCATATTGGTAGGACGAATAGCTTCATGTGCTTCTTGTGCACTTTCGTTTTTGTTTTTATACACCCTGTGTTGATGATATCGATCGCCATATGAGCTTACGATTTCTTCGCGTATATTTTGTAAAGCTGTTTCCGAAAGATTTACCGCATCGGTTCTCATGTAGGTGATATGTCCACTTTCATACAATCGTTGTGCAAGTTGCATAGTTCGTGAAACTGAATACCCGATTTTTCGACTAGCTTCTTGTTGCAAGGTAGAAGTAGTAAATGGTGCTGAAGGTGATTTGCGAGCAGGTTTTACTTGTATATCTTCTACTTTATAGGAAGCACCAATACATTTTTCTAAAAAGGCATTCGCCGATTTCTGATCATGAAGTCTTGACGCATATTCGGCCTTGAAGGATACAGGTCGGTCATTGATATCATTGGCATTGAATAATGCTTCTACTTTATATGTACTAACCGATGCAAACGCATTGATTTCTCGTTCGCGCTCTACGATAAGTCGAACGGCTACTGACTGTACCCGACCTGCCGAAAGCGAATTGCTTCTACTTATTTTACGCCAAAGGATAGGTGAAAGCTCGAAACCTACAATACGATCGAGTATGCGACGCGCTTGTTGGGCATTTACTAAATCCATATTGACCAATCGAGGATTAGCAACCGCTTTTTGAATCGCTTGTTTGGTAATCTCATGAAAAACAATCCGTTTGGTTTTAGCAGGATCTAAGCCGAGCACTTCACACAAATGCCACGAAATAGCCTCTCCTTCACGGTCCTCATCCGATGCGAGCCATACTTCGTCCGATTTGCGAGCGAGTTGTTTGAGCTCGTTTACCACTTTTACTTTATCGTCCGATACTTTATATGATGGTTTAAAATGGTTCTTAATATCTATACCCATTTCGTCTTTTTCAAGATCGCGGATATGTCCAAAACATGATTTTACTTGAAAGTCTGAACCCAGAATTTTCTCAATAGTTTTTGCTTTTGCAGGGGACTCAACGATTAATAAATTTTTTGCCATTCGATCTATTTTGGGTTCTAGGAATTTTGCAAGTATATAAAATAATTGGGATATAAACGTTTTTTACCAAAAATGAGGATTTGGGTCGATTGAAATTTTAGGGTCAAAATGATGGTTTTTGATTTAGTTTTGCGCACATTAATTTATAAAAATGGATAATACACAACAAGAGGTAGAACTAGATTTGACTGTCCCTTATGAGCTAGGAACTAAAAATCAGCGGTTCGTAAATCACCTAATTGATTCCGCAGTTTATTATGGGTTGGTATTTACGGTTTTTTTAGGAATAGGTTTAGTGGTAGGTGAGGGTTTTTTGGAAAACGAAGAAGATCCACAAACAATATTAATCACCTATGGGGTTTCATTTATAGTCTATATTATGTATTACACCTTCATGGAATTCAGGTTTGGTAAAACAGTCGGTAAGTTTTTGACTAAAACAAAAGTGGTAAATGAAGACGGAATGCCACCTAGTTTTAAAAATTGTATTTTACGTTCCCTCTCACGGATGGTGCCATTTGAACCATTTTCATTATTGATGGACGGACAAACAGCATGGCACGATCGATGGCCAAAGACATATGTAGTACAAGAACAAGTCGTGGATCTATAAAGCCATTAAACTACAACCTCTGAGCTCGGAGTGATCTATACGACCTTGTATAGTAAACGAGCCATTTTTATTCACTTCGCCCATATCTTCTGTAGCAATAAAAGAACAAGAATTGATATTGGCTAAGTCAATACAATTAATACCTCCTTTGCCAGCATTGTTTACTTCCAATGGATCGTTGAGATCACGACTCAGTATTTTCATCCAAGCGGGTGACTGAAACAGTCCCTCTGAAAGTGAATAGGCTTGTGAAAATAATTCGGTCATGCCATATTCAGAATAAATGGATTGGGTTGAAAATGATTGTGCTAACAATTGATGTACTTCATAGCGTGTCATTTCTTCTCTACGGCCTTTCATACCACCGGTTTCAATTATTTTAACAGAGGATAATTTAAGAGGGTATTTATCTGCAAAATCAAGCAAGGCAAATGTGACGCCAAACAGCAAGGCTTGTTTTTTTTCTTGTTCCAGTTGTTTAAGTACCTGAAATAATTCGGCATGATTGTGTAAATAAAACCCACTCAATGGATGCTGACTTTGCTTAATTAAATCATTGACCATGTATACAAGCGAAGAGTGATTTCGCTCTAGATATGAGGGGAGTAAGCCAAGAATGACATAATCGTTGATATCGCCAAAAAAATGCTGAAACCCTTTTCGAAAGGATGATTGATACGGAGTGTAATCTATTATATAATGCTTGCTCGTAACATGCCCAGTGGTGCCACTGCTTTCAAAATAGGGAAGGTTCTCATGGGGATCTTCGCAGAGCACTCGATGCGTTTTGAAAAACTGAATGGGTAAAAATGGGATTTGAGTAATGGATTGTACAGTAGAAATGTCTTTTTGTACTAAATCGACATATTGATGATACACATCGTTGTGTGTATATTGGTAATGAAATACTGCCAATGCTAATTCTGTAAATTTTTTATCATCTACGGAAAATAATTGCTCTAGTATTTGCGTTTTAGTCATGTAAAAAGATGTAATTTTGTAGTATGCGTAAGGTTTTATTTTTTGTAATAATGATTATTGCGGTCGTTTCGTGCAACAAAGAAACGAAATACTCCAATATACCAAAAATTACTTTTACTTCCTTATCGACTGATAAAGTAAAAGCCGGTGGTGACTCTACTGTATTTATACGATTTGACTTTGAAGATGGCGATGGCAATATAGGATTCGGAACCAATAATTTATTTTTGCGCGATACGCGTGATACCGTTGTAGTGCCTTTTTTGATACCTACAATACCTGATAAATTTAATCCTTCGAGTGGGCTCAAAGGCGTGATACAAATAGATTACGAAGCTGCATTTCTTTTAATGCGAACCGACTCGGCTCATTTGGAAACAGATACTATGCGATGGGAAATCTATATGAAGGATAAAGCCGGCAATAGAAGCAATACCATTACTACGAGTGAACTTATACTAACTAAGTAGACTCTGAATGGCTAACTCATAACTTTTGAGACCAAAGCCACAAATACTACCCATACATACTGGCGCTATATAGGATAATTTGCGATAATTTTCACGAGCATATACATTGGATATATGGACTTCTATAATTTTTTCAGTTTTGACTGCCTTGAGTGCATCGGCTATGGCAATGGAAGTATGTGTATAAGCTCCAGCATTGATGATGATGGCTTCTGCATCGCTACCTTGCTTTTGTATTTCGTCAATGATTTCGCCTTCGATATTGCTTTGGAAATAGGTGATGTGCAAGCTTGCATATTTTTGTGTCAGCCATTTGATGTATTCATTGAGCGAACTATTGCCATATATTTCGGGTTCGCGTGTGCCTACGAGATTGAGGTTGGGACCGTTGATGATGCTTATTTTCATACAGATGGATTTAACTATAATTACAAAAATAGCTAAGATAATTGAGAGTTTGAAAATAGTTTAAGACACTTGATACTCATTAAAAAAGTAAATAAATTTAAGTAAGATGGCGAGTGGAGTGTATAATTTGAAGTGTGGAAATGAGGTAGTGAAAGTGGTAGTGGAGATAAGAAGGTTAAAACCTTACTCTCCAGATTTAATTTCATAATTGGCAGGGATGATGCCACTAAATTTTAATTGACTAATAACATCTGCATCTTTTTCTTGAGCAATAATGGAGTCGATGGATTGGGCCAATTGGTCGGTAGATATTTTGTATTGTGATTTTAGGGCCGGGTCGGTGGTTTTAGATTCCAATTGTATGTAATAATCTTTGATGGATTTTAATTGTTTAATTGCCGTTACTCGCACAGTGGAATACATACTTGATTGAGCATGTGAGCTAAGGAGTTGAATATGTTTTTGATTTAATTCGTCGTTTTGCTGACGAAGGATAAGCGCTGTGTAATTGATTAATAAAGCTGAACGGCGTGAGCCATAAACGCGCATAAGGTTGGAATTGAAGAAGGCTGTATCGCTCAAGGTGCCACTCGATGCATAGATGTCGGAAATGGTAGAAAATAATTGACCTCTTGCATCTTTCTCTAAACGTGGGCATTGACGATAAGCTTCCTCAGGTATAATGCGAAATATAGCTTGTAGGGCTTCGCCCGCCACTGAATAGGATGAATCGTTGACTATATCAAAATATACATTCATCAATTCGGGATTCTTGGTATCGGATAGTATTTCAACCGCTTTGGCACGCACATCTGCGTGATTATCGTTACGGGCAATGTTGATGAGTATGTCTTTTGTCTTGCGCAAATTATCGGGGTTTTTCCAATTAATCCATTCGAGGGCTTTGAGTCTTATGTCATCATCGGCATCATTGATAGCAGATAGCAATGTAAAACGAACTGAATCATTTTGATTTTGGAGAAGAGATAATTCTTTTAATGAACGTACTTTTTCAATATAATTGGTCGCACGATTATAGGTGAGTATATGATTGAAAAAAGGCTTGTGGTCGATGATTTCGCCTATAAAGATCGCTTCAGGATCAACATTTACATCAACTCGATCAGGGTTGTCAATATCTAATTTTTTGACATAAAATACTTCTTTCTTTTTGTCAATTTGAAAATTGTATATTTTGGAAAGTCTGCCCTGAGTAACCTTAAATGCAAGCGGAAATTGAAAAAGCCCTACATCTGAAGTTTGTTTTTGTTCGACCGTAACAGCCAATAAACCCAACGAATCGATGTAATCGTATCGTAGATCTATGATAGGATGGCCACCTTGCAAAAACCATTGTTGGAAAAATGGACGAAGGTCTTGACCAGAAACGTTTTCAAACTCTTTGCGCAAATCGTCTAGTTCGGCATTATTATAGGCGTAATGGTTCAAATAATTTTTAAGCCCTAAGAAAAAGGCATCATCGCCCAATATGCTTCTAAGTAAGTGAATAACTCTTGAACCTTTTTGATAGGTAAGTGTATTGAACATATCTTCTTTGTCCTTGTAATTAAAATTGACAATGGCATCATCTGACGCGTTTTTAGCGTAAGAAAGATATCGATTGATGGTATTGTAGCATTTGCGAAGCGAAGCATCTTTGCCCTCTTTGTGTTCAATCCAGAGTTGTTCGCCGTAAGTAGCGAAGCCTTCGTTTAATACTAAATGACTCCAGGATTTGCATGTAACCAAATCGCCAAACCACTGATGAAAAAGCTCATGGGCTATAATGCCATCATTATTGTTATCAATGAGTTCACGATTGTTTTTTTGTACAAACTCACCATGTAAAGTAGCGCTCGTATTTTCCATAGCACCTGATACATAATCGCGAACTACGACTTGTGCATATTTATTCCAAGGATATTCTTCGCCTAGTCGGTTGGAATAATATTCAAGCATCTCGGATGTATTGTTGAATATGGAGCGAGCATAAGGACTGTAATCGGGTTCGAGATAATAGCTGACTTCTTTTCCTCGCCACTGATCTTTAGTTGGTATGAAATTGCCCACGGCCATCATGATGAGGTAAGCCGACATGGGTTGTGTGTTTTCCCATGTATCGGTCCTTTGGGTTTCGTTGGTGATTGAATTGACAAGTGCCCCATTGGACAAGGTCGTCATTTCTTTATTGACCGTAATAGAGAGCTTGGATGTGAATTTCTCATTGGGCTTGTCAATCGTAGGGAACCAACATGAATTGGCTTCGGTTTCACCCTGCGTCCATAGTTGTATAGGTTTGTAGGGTTCTTGATTGTCGGTATTGATAAAATATAGTCCTTTGTCATCTTTGATTGCTCGGCTACCGCCTTTTTCTTTCAGGTCGGGCGAAGCGATATAGCTAATGGACAATTTGATTGAATCTTGACTGGAGATTTTTTTTTCTAATTTTATGGTCAAGGTTTTTTTATCATAATTAATCAAATATTGAATAGTATTGTCACGCATATCGGTAATAGAAATACCATCAAAAATCATATTTTTAGCATCGAGTACGATTGAATCTTGTGCGTAAAAATAGGGCTTGAGTAAAATGGTTTCTTTGCCAATGCACTCATGTTTGCCCCAATTAAATCTTACATCAAGATCCATATGAAGGATATCGATGCTTCGATTGGGGGTCGTTCTGAAATTATCTTTACGAGTAGGCGTAATTTTAATGTCTTTGAGTGTAATCGTATTTTGTTGTGCTTCTTTATCTTGAAAGTACTTTGCTGTTTTTTTGCCAGTAATACAAGAGGTGAAAAAAAGCGTCAACACTAAAAGCACCTGAAAAGGAATGGATTTCATAAGTAACAAAAGTATAAAAAATACAGTTTACCCTTGATAAAAATATCATTTACATTTGTATTCAAACAAATGAAACAAATGAATTATTGGCTTATAAAATCGGAACCACACAAATATAGTTGGGATCAATTTGTGAATGATAAAAAAACCTTTTGGGATGGCGTACGCAATTATGCTGCAAGAAATAATCTTAGATCGATGCAAAAAGGAGATTTAGCGTTTTTCTATCATAGCAATGAAGGGCTAGAAATTGTAGGTATAGCAGAAGTAATCAAAGAGTCCTATCAGGATCCGACTACAGATTTGCCAGCTTGGCTAGCGGTTGATTTCAAGCCTAAAAAGGCATTGAAGAAGCCTGTTACATTGTCACAAATCAAAGATGAGGCGCCACTTGCGAATATGCAATTGATTAAATTGCAGCGACTATCTGTAAGTGTAGTAACTAAAGACGAATTTGATTATATATTAAAAATGGCAGGAACGACTATGTAATATCAGCATCTTCATCCAAAATTGGCAAGTCGATGTGGAAGCTAGTTCCTTCATGCTCGATACTTTCATAAGTGATTTTGCCACCAAATTGCTCCATGATATCTTTGCACATCGCTAGTCCAAGTCCAGTGCCTGATGTTTTAGTGGTAAAGTAAGGTTGGAATAATTTTTCACCTTTTTCTTTCGATATACCTTCGCCATTGTCTGAAATCGTAACTCGTATATAGTTGTCTTTCACTTTTGAAACTACCAATGATATATTTCCTTTACGGTCTTCTGGAATAGCTTGTGTGGCGTTTTGAATAATATTGGTAAATACACGAATGAGTTGGCTTTTGTCGGCAAAAATTGTAATTGAATAATCGGGAATTAGTAATAAGTATTCAAAGTCTTTATCGTCATTATACATACCAGTTACAGCATATAACACATCATTCAAGGAAAAATATTCTTTTTTTAGCTCGGGCATTTTTGCAAAGTTGGAGAAGTTGGTTGCAATTAAACTTAGATTATCAATTTGTTCAATCAATGTACCAGTAACACGAGCTGTAATTTTTGGAATATTATTACTATTATTTTTGATTGCTCGCTCAAGCATTTGAAGCGAAAGCTTCATAGGTGTTAGTGGATTTTTAATCTCATGTGCTACTTGCTTTGCCATTTCTCGCCATGCCATCTCACGTTCCGATTTTGCTAAAAGAATGGTACTGTTTTCTAATTTACGCAACATGCGATTGTATTCTTTAACTAGCAATCCAATTTCATCACTATACTGCCATTTAAGCGGTTGATTCGTTTTAGATAAATTGATTTTAGTAAATTGTTTTACGATATAGCTAAATGGCCTTGTAACCGAATTGGTAATTAATAAAGCAAGTAATGAGGAGAATAAAAATACGAAAACATATATATTGACAAGTGTAATCAATATAGAAGTTGTTTCTGATTTAATTTCTGCATTAGAGGAAATATAAGGAATTTGCATTAATGCAATATTTTCATTCTTGTTGTTTCTGATAAATGTATACGAAGCCAAGAAGTCTATGTCTCCAATGTATTCCTGATTAATATATTGATCTTTATTTTCACGAAATGCAGAATAATATGCTGCAGGATTAGCTTTTGCTGATAGTAAACCACTGTTATAAATAGTAGATTCGGAGCAAAATAAAAGTTCTCCATTCGTAATGCTAAAAAGATTGATATTAATGCGATTTCGCTCAGCTATTGCTTGTAAGTCTGAAATGCTCTTGATATTATTAAGAGAGGTGTCAATTGAAGTAGATGAATTTAAATTATTTTCATTGAAGTAATTAGACATTTCGGTTTGTAAACTCTGACTGTAATTGTTTATTTCAATTCTTGATTTTTCCTTTACTCTATCGATTAAATAATAAGAAGTATAATATCCAACAGCAATGAATGATAAGAATACAACAACAAGAATGGCAAAATGAATTCTAAGTCGTAAGTTAAGACTAAGTAAATTGACAAATCGTGAGTAATTCAAATTAGAGCGAGCTACAATATTACCTAAAATGTATAAGGATATGACTATGAAATAAATAAGAAAAATATAAGCAAATAGGGTTGTAAAAAGATAGATAGTATTTGATTTTTTAGAAACAACGATGTGTTTGCTACTTTGAGGATCTTTATACCACAATTCATTATTTTCTCCTTTTTGTATGAACCCAAAATTGCTGTCTTTGATTACATCAGAAGGTTTGATATTTAGTAAGAAGGAATAGTTCCCTTGTTTTGTTTTTAATACACTATCCTCATAAATAGCTGTGGAGTATTTGTAATCTTTCGCTTTTTTAGTGGTTTCATCCTGATAAATAAAATCACTGTAATCTTCTTTTTGATCTAATATTTGTTTAAATAAACTTAAAGAAATATATCCAATTATGTTATTATTATATTGAAATTTTGTTAAAGTTACATATCCTTTTGCTTTGTAATTTTCAATTAAAAAAAATGAATTTAGTTTATTTGTGTCATCACTTTCGAGATATTCTAGTTTGTTTAAGTTTTGAATTGTTTCTAACTGTAATGTATCAGCGGGGTTTAAATTTTTAGATGATTTATCATAAATATGAATCTGAGAATTGTATGTGGTAAAGCTATTCCAGATATAATTCAAATTGATATAATTTTTTAAATAGTTATAATCATTCTCAATTAGTTTTTGGAAAAAGAAATCGCGAATAATAGTATCTGATTCTATACTTTGATTAAATAGTTCAAGCTTATTTTCAGTAGGCCTGTCATTAATTGTAATTATTTTTTCTGCATATTCTTTCCTCGAAAATTCCTCTTTTTCTGAGATCATTTTTGTCAAGAAAAATGATCCTGCGAATGAGATGATAATAATCCACAGCAAAAGTATATAAGAGTTAAAGTCAAATTTGAATTTAAAACTAGGTAAATCTAATAGGTAAAAAATAGCCCCAATGCAAATGAAAACATAGTAATAGCAAATTGTATATTTTGGAGTAATAAATAGGCTAAATAAAATATAGGCTATTAAAACTAAAATGTACTTAAAATAGCTTTTGTTGTAACTAATGTTTAAATAGTTGTTGGTAATTATGATGCTTAATACAAAATTTGCAAAAATGAGCATGAATGTTAATATTCCAATAAATGAAAATAAATCCATTCTTGAAAATATGGATGTGTCAAAATTGATGGTAGAGTCTCTTATGATTTCATAGGTTAAATTACTCAAATAAATTGAGATGTTCAACGTGATAGCAAAAACGAATATGCCAAAAAGACTTTTGAATTTTGATTTAGAAATATCTAAAACTCTTCCTTGTACGTTTACAACATAGAATAATAAAATCCAAAAGGAAAGACACATGTTGATGAATGTATCACCTAGTGATTTGTTTACTGAATCTGTAGCGAAATACCTTGAGTCGAACAGGCTATACATACTAAAGTCACTAGGAAATCCCCATATATAAGTAATTGTTCTTATTATAATAGTTGATATTAAAAGAATTGAAAATATAATGAATGGGGAACTATTTTTTATTTTTACTTTGAAATATGTATGAATTGAAATGCCATAAAAAATAAATGGAAGTGCGTTGAAGAATAATCGCCATCCATTTTTATCATTTATATTAAAGTAGTCATCTTTTTTGAATATGTAATAGAGTGGCTCTCCATTGAATTGTATTGGTATCGAATTCAATTGAGGTGTCAGTGATAGTTTGATGCCAAAGTCATTTTCTGAATCACCTACTATGAAGTTGTTTCTAAAGTTGGTTGAATTAAAGGGGTTTTCATTTTTTATTGGTATGATAGCTATTGCAGAATAAGCCTCATTGTTGACCTCGAATTCTGTACGATAGTTTACATAATATCCTTTTTTGTCAAAATATGCAGTAGGTCTATTAACCTGAAAGGTGTCAATAGGGGGATTTATTTTATTCGTATTCCAAAAAAATACGGTATCATTTTTATAGATAAATAGATAAAAAGGATTGTTTATTAGTTCGTTGATTTTTTCTTTTGAAATATTATTTTGAACTAGCTTAGAATTTAGAGAATCATTTTTAATTAGTTCCTTGAAATTATTTATTTTGAAATTTACATCGTTTTCGATTTTTGTTTTAATATTTTGAACAGAGTATCGGGGGAATATTCGTTCATTTACTTGCGAGATAGATAAAATAAAAAAGAATACTGCAAGGCCTATAAACACCCTGTTATCGATATCAAAAGGAAATCGAAACGTATTCTTATTTTTCCTTTTGCTCATTTCTCTTTATTTCGTTCCATGTATTATCCATTTCTGCCAATGTATAGTCGGTTAATGGTTTGCCATCTTGGGTAAGGGTAGTTTCCATTTGCTCAAACCTAGTTTTAAATTTATGGTTTGTTCTTGCTAATGCATTTTCAGGATCAATATTTAAAAATCGAGCATAATTTATCATTGAAAATAGGACGTCTCCAAATTCGTTTTCTATTTCATCTTTATTTTTGAAGTCAATGGCTTCTTGTAGTTCATTTAATTCTTCTTCTACTTTGGCTTTTACTTGAGAGGTAATTTCCCATTCAAATCCAACTTGCTTTGCTTTCTCTTGTAGTCGCAATGCCTTTACCATGGATGGTAAGGAATCGGGTACGCCACTCAAAATGGATTTTTTACCTTCTTTTAATTTTAGGTTTTCCCAGTTTTGCTTTACTTGGTCTTCATTTTTCACTTTTACATTGCTATATATATGAGGATGTCGGTATACCAATTTATTACTCACATGTTCTATTACATCACCAATGTCGAAATGATTTTCTTCAGATGCTATTTTTGAATAAAATAAAATGTGTAATAATACATCGCCTAATTCCTCTTTAAGTCCTTTCCAGTCGTTTAAAGTAATGGCGTCTGCTAATTCATATGTTTCTTCAATGGTTAATTGCCTAAGTGTTTGTATCGTTTGTTTACGATCCCAAGGGCAATTTTCCCTGAGTTCATCCATTATCCTTCTAATCCTATCAAAGGATTTTGCGTAATTGGTCATTTGTATTATAAAATCGATTACAATTTATATCAAAAAAATTGATTTTTAGAATCATCTTCATATTTATTACATTCACACTTTCTTCAATACACAAAAGTGAATATAGCATTACCCTTATACAATCGATTAAAAAAGAATTTAAAACAATTGACGCCCTATTTAAAACAACATGGGATTACGTGCTATCGAGTATTTGATTGGGATATGCCTGAATTTCCTCTTTGCATCGATTTTTACGAAGGGCGTATTCATGTAGCTGAGTATAAAACCAGGCATCAGCTCGATGAGCATGATTACAAAGTATGGTTAGATGATTGTACATCAGCAATACGTGAGTTTTTCAAGGTGGAAGATGATGCCATTTTCCTAAAAATACGTGAAAGGCACAAAGGACTTACTCAATACGAAAAAGTCGATTCTCAAAAACATTTTTTTGAGGTACAGGAAGCAGGTTTGAAATTTTTAGTGAATCTGACTGATTATTTAGATACAGGTTTGTTTCTTGATCATCGTGTTACTCGAAAACGTGCCATGGAGGAATCCAAAGGCAAACATGTGTTGAATTTGTTTGCTTACACGGGGTCGTTTTCTGTGTATGCAGCAGCTGGTGGTGCTTTTACGACTACTACAGTCGATTTGTCGTCAACTTATCTCAATTGGGCCAAGGATAATTTTAAAATAAATGAAATACCAGTCGCTAAACATCAGTTTATTAAGTCAGACGCTAAGGAATGGGTAAAGCAATCTCCATCAAGATTGTATGATATTATAATTTTAGACCCACCTACCATCTCTCGTAGCAAAACCACCAAAACAAATTTTGATATACAACTCGATCATGTAGAACTTATCAATAATGTACTACGTCATCTAGTACCAGGTGGGACTCTTTATTTTTCTAACAATTTTAGAGAGTTCAGATTTGATCAACAATTGATTGAAGCATCGCATATTAAAGATATTACATTGGAATCCATTCCAAATGATTTTAGAAATAAACGAATCCACTATTGCTGGAAAATTGTCAAATAAGTTGCCTATTCGGGACATCGATAGGTGGGTAATCGAAATGATAATCCTACCTGAAAAAACAAGTATTGATCTTTCGTGGTACTAATACCTCGTTGGCGATCTTTCATTCCTATTGGAGTAGTTGTTACCTCAGGTGATCTGTCTTGTAAAATACTAGATACCTCAGGATATGGCCCTGGGTCTACATTTGTAAATTTATCTATTCCTATATAGGTAGTGCTTACATCATCTAAATAATCTGTAGTTGTAGATCGGTTGATAGCCTCTAAACTTATCGTAAGTCCTTTGGAGAGCCAAAATTTAAACCCAAGTCCAATTGGGAAATTGAACGCATGATTTTTGTATCGACGACTTTTATATTCTTCAAAGTTTTGACCTTCTGTGCCCAATGGACGTAAATAATAACGTTTGTTATCATAAGTTGTATAAGGGTCGTACCAAAACATATTAAATCCAAGCGATACATAAGGGGTGAAGCGATGTTCGAAATCCCCAATGGCATATTGGAAAAAATTAAAATCAGCACCAATGCCTATTTCGTAAATATTAGATTTGAAGCTTAGGTTGCGGAGTTGTTGATAATAATTTTTAGAATATTTATCCGAATAGCCAACATTGCCATAGGCTCCGCCTAGTTTCAATGCTATATAATGGGTGAAATTGTATTTATAAAAAAGAGCGCCACTATAACCAATTTGACTGAATCCAAGATTCGAATTGAGATCGCCAAAATAATGAGAAGATCCAATAGCTGCACCAAATTCAGATTTACGATAAAACACCTGAGCATCACTCAATTGGGAAATCAACAGGACTGCAACGAATAAGAATTTTTTCATGTTCTTGAATGTGAACGCAAATGTAAGTCAAATTATTGTACTTCTATTTTTATGAAAAGTATAAAATTTAGCTACTTAGCTAGCACTTTAATCATTTTTAGCAAATCATCTGGCATTGATTTAAGCTCTTTTACACAATTGGCAAATGGTGTATACATGATTTCATTATTTACAATACCCACCATTTCTTGTGTGTGCCCGTTTATCAAAGCTTCTACAGCGGCGTATCCTAGTCTGCTGGCAAGTATACGGTCTTGACTAGTAGGGGAGCCACCTCGTTGTATATGCCCAAGTATAGTAACCCGCGTGTCTATTTGAGGAATACGCTCTTTGATAAGGTTACTTAGTTGTTCAGCACCACCAAATTCATCGCCTTCGGCCACTACAATAATATTAGAAAGCTTTTTACGATTCCGATCATCTGTAATTAGTTGAAACATTTCTTCAATGGATTCAATATTTTCTGGAATAAAAATGTGTTCAGCCCCACACGAAATGCCACTATACAGAGCTATATATCCTGCATCTCTGCCCATTACTTCTATGAGAAATAACCTGTCATGTGCTTCTGCAGTATCTCTTATTTTATCAATAGCCCATATTGCGGTATTGGCTGCTGTATCAAATCCAATAGTAAAATCGGTCCCTAGTAAATCATTGTCGATGGTGCCTGGTAAGGCAATAGCGGGTATTTGATATCGTTTGAAAAATTCAACGGCACCTCGTATTGTGCCATCACCGCCTATCAATACCAAAGCTTCAATGTTATGTTTTTGTAGTTGTTCGTAGGCTTTTTGCATGCCACTATCCGTCATGAATTCTTTGCTTCGGGCAGTTTTAAGAATGGTGCCTCCTCGTTGTATAATATTAGATACATCTGTTGTTTGCATTTCTTTTATATCACCTTCTATCATGCCCTGATAGCCTCTCATGACTCCAAATGGTTTTATATTATGATAGATTGCAGTTCTAACGATGGCTCTCACGGCCGCATTCATACCT
The DNA here is from genome assembly GCA_044233655.1 of Chitinophagaceae bacterium. GTDB lineage: Bacteria > Bacteroidota > Bacteroidia > Chitinophagales > Chitinophagaceae > OLB11. The sequence continues at coordinate 54,485 of JBIIJQ010000011.1, forward strand.
GGAGAGTCGCCACCTGATGTCATAATACCTATATTCTTGATGTTGTTCATTGGTTTATTTTAATTCAACTTAAAAGTAAAGAATTCTAAACAGATTGCGATGTATTTTTGGTGAGAAATCATTATTAATGTATGAATGTAACATTGCAGAAAATAGGTATTGGAGTTGTATATCTTATCTATGCTTATTTCTGCTGGCTATTGGTAGAGATTGCATTGCAATATATTCCCTTTAATACAGATGTAGCATTTCTTAGAATTAAACAAGATGAGATTGCTCATTGGCATTATAAAGTGGCTTTTGCCACTCATGTATATACAACTTTACTTGTGTTGCCTGCTGGCTTTATACAGTTCAGTTCATATGTGAGGGCTCATTATTCGCAATGGCATCGAATGGTAGGATGGGTTTATATTTTAGTGGTTTTATTATTTGCATCACCTTCGGGTTTTTGGATGGGACTATATGCCAATGGAGGTATTACTTCCCAAATTTCATTTTGTTTGTTAGCTATTTTATGGTTTTACTTCACATTAAAAGCGTTGCTAAAAATCAAACAACATGACTTTGTAGCTCATCGCAATTTCATGATACGTAGTTTTTCTTTAACATTGTCTGCAATTACATTGCGTTTTTGGAAAACTATTATTGTATATTTGTTTCATCCACATCCCATGGATGTATATAGAATAGTTGCATGGTTGGGGTGGATATTGAATCTAATGATAGCTGAATACATAATTTTTAAATTAACCAAAAAATGAAAAAAATAATCTTATTATTTATTGCTACAAGTTCTTTGTTAGCATGCAATGAAAGTTCTACTCAACAAGAAACTAAACAAGAAAGTAATACCTCAAACGTTCAACTTGCAAAGCCCGAGATGTTGAAATCATACGTAGGTAGTTTTGAGGCAGAAAAAGTTAGAGAAAATGCCAAAAGTCCTACTTACGCCAATAAAATCAACTTAAGTGTAACATCGCTTA
>JBIIJQ010000068.1:0-16032 GCA_044233655.1 Chitinophagaceae bacterium
TAGCAGCTATCGCGCGTATTGCCGATCAGGAAGAAGATGAAGCAGAGCAAACTGAAGGAGAAGAAGGTGAAACATCGCCTGATGCAACTGCAAGTGATGCGCCTGTTGCAGACTCTAACAATGACTCTAAAGATGATTTTGCCGAAGACAATAATGATTCAATAACAGAACCCGATGCTGAAAATCCATAAATTCGTAAATTCAATACAAATAAAATAAAATGAAAAAATTAATTATTCTCGCTTTCATCGCATTTTACACTGTAAATGCACAAGCTCAAAAAGCAAATATTCAAAGCGCAATCAACTACTTAAAAGATAAAGATGTAGCCAATGCGAAAAAAATGATCGATGAAGCCGTTAAAAACGAGTCGACTATCAACAATTCAAAAGCATGGTTTTTGAAAGGATTGATTTATCAAGCAATTGGAACTCCTTCCACTGAACAAATGCCATTTATTACGTTTATAGTATCATCAACAGCTGGCGAAAATGCTTACCCTGTTGTACTAGAAACCGCAAATCAATTTGCGGCTTCAACGCCTGATGCATTAGATCAATCATTTGATGCGTATAAAAAATCAATTGAATTGAATTCAAAATATGAGAAACAGGAATACTTATCCTTGTTGCCTTTCATGGTGTATACATATTTTAATCAAGGTATTACATTGATGAATGAAAATAAATTCAACGATGCTTACAGTGCATTAGAAAAAATGTCAAAATTTAAAACATTGGATGGCGGTAAATTGTTTGGTGATATCAAACAAATGGATACTCTTTTTGCAAATGCAAGAATGTATCAAGGAAATTGTGCTTACCAAACTGGTAAAGATGACGAAGCACTTACCATTCTAGAAGAAAGTATCAAAAATCCTATTACCCAAAGCCCTGATATTTATATCATGGCTACTGATATTTACGATCGTAAAAAGAATGAGACAAAATGGATGGAGATTATGAAATTGGCCAAACAAAAATATCCTGGCGATAAACGTATTATAAATAATGAAATCAATTATTACAGATCCAATGGTAAGTCTGAGGTATTGGTAGCTAGTTTGAAAGAGGGTATAGCAGCCGAACCAGGCAAGGCTGATTTGTATTTGATATTAGGAGAAACTTATTATAATATGGCTAATCCAGTAGATAAATCAGGTAAGTCACAACCAAAACCTGCAAATGCAAAAGAGTTGGAGCAAAATGCATTGACTAATTATACCAAAGCAGCTGAATTAGATGCTAAAAATGCCTATGCGCAATTCTACCTAGGTCTATTCCATTACAACAAAGCGAAGGAATTGACTGATGCAATGAATAATGAAAAGGATGATAAAAAATATGCTGCCATGAAGCCTGAGCGAGATGCAACTATTGAAAAGGCTTTGCCATTTTTAAATAAAACACGTTCGTTGTGCGAAGGAGAAGGTGTCAATGACAGTAATAAAGAAATGTATAAACAAGCCCTTTCTGGATTGTCGCAAGCATATATGATAATTGGAAAAAATGAGAAAAGCGCCGAATTTCAAAAAGTATTAAGCGGTGTTAAATAATATTAATTTTAATATGTATATGAAAAACCTCCTTTTGGAGGTTTTTTTTACAAAAAATAATAAAAAAGATTGGATTTTACTTAAAAAATCCTTTCGTTATTTGAAAAAATAGTTCTACCTTTGCACCTCTTAAAATAAATATGGGTAAACAACCACTGATCAAACAAGACGGAGTTATTACGGAAGCGTTGAGTAACGCGATGTTCAGAGTCCGATTAGAAAATGGTCACGAAGTGATAGCTACCATATCTGGCAAAATGAGAATGCACTATATTCGAATTTTACCAGGTGATAAAGTAGGTATTGAGATGAGTCCATATGATTTGACAAGAGGAAGAATCATATTACGCTATAAATAAAATAAAATGAAAGTAAGAGCAGCCATAAAAAAACGTAGTGCAGATTGCAAAATCGTACGCAGAAAAGGCAAATTGTATATCATCAACAAAAAGAATCCTCGTTTTAAACAACGTCAAGGGTAATCTAATTAAAACATTAAATAATTAAACTTAAATTATAAATAAGAATGGCTCGTATATCCGGTATCGATTTACCAAAAAACAAAAGAGGCGAAATAGGACTAACCTATATATATGGTATTGGTCGATCTACTGCTCAAGGTATTCTTGCGAAAGCTGGAATAGATGTAAATAAGAAAGTGAAAGATTGGAATGATGATGAACAAACTTCAATTCGTAATATCATTAATGCTGAATTTAAAGTTGAAGGTCAACTTCGTTCTGAAGTTCAGATGAGTATCAAACGTCTATTGGATATCGCTTGTTACCGTGGTCTTCGTCATCGTAAAGGATTGCCATTACGTGGACAACGTACTCGTACGAACTCTCGTACTCGTAAAGGTCGTCGTAAGACAGTTGCAGGTAAGAAAAAAGCAGCTAAAAAATAATACCATTAAGGAGTTAACCCTTCTTATATATAATATCAATCATAAAGTAAAGAACTTAATAATACAATGGCAAAAGGAACGCAACAACAAAGCGCTAAAGCTGCAGCTAAAAAAAGAATCGTAAAGGTGGATGCTCATGGAGATGTTCATGTTACAGCTAGCTTTAACAATATCATCGTTGTTTATACTAACAAACAAGGACAAGTAATATCATGGAGTAGTGCCGGTAAAATGGGATTCCGTGGTAGTAAGAAAAACACACCTTATGCAGCTCAGTTAGCTTCATCGGATGCAGGTAAAAAGGCATTTGAAGCTGGTATGAAAAAAGCAGACGTGTTTGTAAAAGGACCTGGTTCTGGACGTGAAAGTGCAATTCGTGCTGTTTCCACATCTGGAATCGAAGTGACATCTATTTTTGATGTAACTCCTTTACCACACAATGGTTGTCGTCCTCCTAAGAAAAGAAGAGTTTAAATCAATATAATTTATAACACCCGGCTAGAATCTAACTTTGGATTTTATATGAGTCTAGCAGGTTAACATTTAAAAATCCAACATACAATGGCAAGATATACAGGACCAAAAACAAAGATTTGTAGAATTTTCGGAGAACCTATCTTAGGAAACGGAAAATACCTTTCTAAAAACAGTAACCCTCCGGGGCAACACGGTGCTAACCGTAAACGTAAGCAATTAGGCGAATATGCATTACAGCTTCGTGAAAAACAAAAAGCTAAATATACCTATGGTGTATTAGAGCGCCGATTCCGCAACACATTTGAAGAAGCTACCCGATTGAAAGGTGTAACTGGTGAAAACTTGATTCGTTTACTCGAAGCTCGTTTGGATAACACTATTTATCGTCTTGGCTTAGCTAATTCTCGTCCAGCTGCTCGTCAGTTGGTATCTCACAAGCATATAACTGTAAATGGTGAAGTTTGTAATATCCCTTCAGCTTTATTGAAACCAGGTGATGTAGTAGGATTTAAAATGAAAAGTGCTGCCAATGCTGCATTGACATCTAATTTCCGCGGTAAAGATCCAAAAATCAATTGGTTAGAGTGGAACGAAAAAGAAATGCAAGGTACTTACATTGCACATCCTGAGCGTTCAAGTGTTCCTGAAAATATTCAAGAGCAATTGATTGTAGAGTTATACTCTAAATAATAGTCTTTAAAGACGAAACAAATAATTTATATTAATAATTAAAACAATAGCTGAATGGCAATTTTAAATTTCCAAAAACCAGACAAAATAGTTCTTCAAAAAGCAAATGACTTTGAAGGTATATTTGAATTTCGTCCTTTAGAGCCAGGATTTGGCGTTACAGTAGGTAATTCTCTTCGTCGTGTTTTATTAAGTTCCTTGGAAGGATACGCTATTAGCGGAATCAAAATAGAAGGTGTTGACCATGAATTTTCAACAATCAAGGGCATCACTGAAGACGTAACAGAAGTTATCCTAAACTTAAAGCAAGTACGTTTCAAGAAAAAAATCGATACTGATATTTCTAGCGAAAAGGTAGAAGTTATCGTAAAAGGTAAAGAACAATTCACTGCTGGAATGATAGGAGAAGCTACAAACAACTTCGAAATCACAAATCCTGACTTAGTGATTTGTAACATGAATAGTAGCAATACATTGAAAATCGAATTGAGTATCATCAAAGGTCGTGGATATCAACCTGCTGATGATAACAAAGGTCGTGAATTATCAATTGGTTGGATTGCTACGGATAGTATTTTTACACCAATCAAAAACGTAAAGTACACAATTGAGAATACACGTGTGGAACAACGTACTGATTTCGAAAAGTTGATTCTTGAAGTTAGTACAGATGGTACAATACATCCTGAAGATGCAGTAAAACAGGCTTCACGTATCATGATTCAACACTTAATGTTGATCACTGATGAAAATATTACATTTGATACAGGTGTATCTGAGAAACATGATGTAGTAGATGAGCAAACATTAAAATTGCGTCAAGTATTGAAAACTCCATTGGAAGATTTAGACCTTTCAGTACGTGCATTCAATTGTTTGAAAGCTGCTAAAATCAATAGCTTAAGCGAATTGGTTCAGTACGAACAAGATGAATTGATGAAATTCAGAAACTTTGGTCAAAAATCTTTATCTGAAATCGAGCAAGTATTGATCGAGCGTGGATTAGGATTTGGGATGGACCTTTCAAAAATTAATTTAGAAGACCTTTAAAAAACGAACGGAATTTCCGTAAAAAAAGATAATCATGAGACACGGTGCAAAAATAAACCACTTAGGTCGTAAGACCCCTCACAGAAAAGCCTTATTGCGTAATTTGGCTTGTCAGTTGATACAACACAAACGTATTGTAACTACATTAGCTAAAGCGAAAGCATTGCGTATATTCGTAGAACCTTTGTTGACTAAATCTAAAGAAGATACGACTCATCAACGTCGTGTATTGTTTAGCTATTTGCAAGACAAAGAAGCTATAAAAGAATTATATGCAACTGTAAGCACTAAGATTGCTGATCGTCCAGGTGGCTATTGCCGTATTATCAAATTGGATCGTCGTATTGGTGATGCTGCTGACATGGCTATGATTGAATTAGTTGACTTCAACGAAATCTATAACGTGAAAACTGTTGTAGGTGAAGAGAAGAAGAAAACACGTCGTGGTCGTGCTAAGAAAGTAGCTGATACAGTTGCTCCAGTTGCTGAATCTACTCCAGAAGTTGCTCCTGAAGCGCCTGTAACAGAAGCTTCTGAAGAAACGCCTTCTGCAGAATAGTTATAGGACTCTATAAAATATATTAAAGCCAGACATTATAGTCTGGCTTTTTTTATTAATAATTGAACTGCTTTTTTATTCAGTGAATAGTTTCTAAATATGTTATTTCAATAAAATTTTAAGTCTTGATCTCATGTTACACTCATGATATAAAACAAATTACTATACAATAAGTTTCAATTATTTCAGAAGAATATTCACAACACCTTACCTTAACTAAAATGTTTCTTTTTATGCTAATCTATAATAATGCCTATTGAAAATTTAATGCTATAAAAAATAATTTAAACTTGTACTTAGATTAGAAAATTAACGATAAACCAATTTCAAGTCTAGGTAATGCAGTATCATTTCAAACCTACTTGTTTTATTTAACGTCATTATTAAATATAATGCTAAATTTGACTTAATGAAATACATTTTACTTTTTTACTCATTTGCACTTTGTTGCATAAGTCCATTACATTCAAATGCTCAACAAAATCTATGGTTTTTAGCTACGGGTGACTCTACCCAAGGATATGATGTAGGTAAAATGATTCAGTCGGATCCGAATGGCGATATTATAGCATGTGGTAGTTTTTATGGAAATATTAATTAAGATATAAATGCTGCCGTTGCTGGCGCTTTGAGTAGCACTGGTGGTGATGCTTTTTTTGCAAAATATACACCATCAGGTGTGTTAGTATGGAAAAAGCAAATCACAGGCCCATCCTATGAAAGTATTTATGATATGAAAGTGGATAACCTAGGAAATATTTATTTGACTGGAACATTTGCCAGTACTGCTGATTTTGATCCGAGTATTTCTACAGCCTTTCTTACCTCGTATGGCAATAGTAGCAATATCTTTCTTGCAAAGTATGATAACAATGGAAATTATAAATGGGCCAAAAGTATAGGCTCAAATGGCAATACAGATAATGGATTTTCTATAGCTATCGATAATAATTACAATGTCATTATGGGTGGTCATTTTACAGGAAGTACCTATTTTGATCCAACTAACAATGCTGGTCTTAAAAATAGTTTAGGTGGAATGGACGCTTTTATAGCCAATTATGATAGTGCTGGGAATTTTAGTTGGGTAAACACAGTTGCCTCTGCGCCCCATTGGGAGCGATGCTTGAAAGTGGAAGTAGACAATAATAATAATATTTATGCATTGGGTGAATTTGAATCTATTATAGACATAGATGCAAGTGCTAACGTAATGAACATTACACCTATTGGAGGTGGTGATGTGTTTGTTATAAAATACAATGCTGCTGGGGCAACACAGTGGGGTAAATCTTTCGGCTCGAATAGTTTAGACTTAGTGCCTGCGTTTACAATTCATAATAACAGTTTTTACATTGCTGGGGGCTCTTCAGATACGATTGATTTTGATTTTAGTGCTAATACAATGACCTTTCCAAACCCTTATTATCAAAGAGCATTTGTTGCTAAATATGATTTGAATAGTAATTTTAGTTGGGTTAAACAATTTCCAGATAGTGCTTACAGTGAAATTCAACAAATCAACGTTGACAATTCCCACATATTATTGGCAGGATTATTTTCAACATATAACACTCCTTTTGATTTTGATTTGGGAATTGGAACGAAATTGTTGTCAGCCAATTCAATTTGGGGTTCAGCTTTTATGGCTCGATATGATACAGCAATGAATTATAACAATGTGTTCTCTGTAGATGCTACTTATTTATCACAGATTTATGGTTTTCAGACAGACAATTCAGATAATATATATATAACTGGGTATTTTAGGGATACAATTGATTCTGATCCAACATTGTCGGTATCTCAACACATTAGCAATGGGAATGAAGATTTATTTATTGGGAAATATACCTTTTCAAATCCAAGTACGATCGTATCGTATAATTTGTTGAACGAAGTTAAACTTTATCCTAATCCTGCAACAACTGAACTAAAGCTTCAGTATAATTCTCCTCATTCGTCTAACTTAACCATTGAAATATCAAATACATTGGGCCAAACAATTTGGCAACAAGAATACATTGGAATTAAAGGTCAAACTACGACTATGATTCCTATTGGTCATTTAACAGATGGTCTATATTTAATTAAAGTTAAAAATGGTTTTAATGAAGTGTATACGAATAAATTTATTAAACATTAAATTCGAAAAATAGTTTTGAAAGGAGTTCTAAAATTGAAATAATGGATTCATTTTTTAAAGATAAATATCAGTCTATATAACATTTAACTCAAGGATTATGTTTTAAATAGATACTGTATGTTTTTTTTTAATGAAGATAACTTCCCATTTTAAATCTGACACTAAACAATAAAGTATTATTGATTAAGGCTTTGAAATCTTTAGTTCATTTGCTTTCAACAACATATATTCAAAAGCTGAATCATAATCATTTGGTATGATGCCATCGAGAATGGCTTCGCGAACTAAATCTTTTAAGTCACCTACCAATTTAGAAGGAGGGATATTGAATGTTTGCATAATGATTTCGCCTGTAATAGGTGGTTGCCAATTTCGTAGTTGATCTTTTTCTTCAACTTCTTTCATACGTTGTTTTACTAGATTGAAGTTTTCACGAAATCGTTTTACTTTCTGCGAATTCTTGGACGTAATATCAGCACTGCATAGCAACATCAAATCGTCAATATCGTCTCCAGCGTCAAACAATAAGCGGCGAATTGCACTATCGGTTATATTTTCTTTGGTAAGACTGATAGGACGTAAATGAAGGAGTACCAATTTTTGTACATATTTCATTTTATCATGCTGAGGTAGCTTTAATTCTTTAAATATACTTGGTACCATTTTAGCACCCAACCATTCATGACCATGAAAAGTCCATCCTGTTCCTTCTTCGTATTTTTTAGTTGGAGGCTTGGCAATATCATGTAAGAGTGCAGCCCATCGAAGCCAAATATTATCAGTGGTTTCACATATATTATCTACCACTTGTATGGTATGAAAGAAATTGTCTTTGTGTCCACGGCCATCAATGTATTCGGCACCTGCCAAGTCTACTAGTTTTGGGAAAAAATACTGTAACAATCCAGTACGAAAAAGTAATTCAAAACCTATGGATGGTTTTGTGCACATCAATATCTTGTTTAATTCATCAGTGATTCGCTCCTTAGAGATGATACGAATACGTTCAGCATTCTGAGTAATGGCTTCTATGGCTTTGTCTTCTATAGTATAATCAAGTTGTGATGCAAAACGAATGATACGCATCATACGCAAGGGATCATCAATAAAAGTCTGTGTAGGTTCAAGTGGTGTACGAAGTAGTTTGAGTTCAATATCTCCCAATCCATTAAAAGGGTCTATTAGTTCGCCAAAATTTTCTTTTTTCAAACTAATGGCCATTGCATTGATAGTAAGATCTCTTCGTAATTGATCATCTTGAATACTGCCAGGTTCTACCATCGGATTGCGACTTTCACTTCGATAGGATTCTTTTCGAGCACCTACAAATTCTACATCAATACCATGGATGTTGAATTGAGCAGTACCAAAATTTTTGTAAACCGCTACTGTTAATTTTGATGAAAACAATCGAGCAGACTCTTGAGCCAATAATATCCCATCGCCTACACATACAATGTCGATGTCTTTGGTAGGACGACCGATTATTTTATCTCTTACAAAACCACCGATCGCATAGCACTCCATTCCAAGTTGATTGGCGGCAATGGCAATATTATCCAAAATAGCTTGTTCGTCGGTGGTACAGTGTATCTGCATAGGTGCAAATGTAAGTTGAGATCATGTTTTTATCACTACTCAACTTAATTGTGTTTTATATCAAGAAAAATTAAAAGGTATACATGATGCGAGTACACCAAATATTATTGAATTGCTGTGCCCTTCCAGTGACGTAATTGTAAGCATTACGAACCGATACCAATGAGTATTGAAAACGAAGATTAAAGAAGAATCCTTTCCAGATATGTGCATTAGCGTTTACAATAAAATTGACATCAAATTTTCGAAAGGGGTATAGCTTGGCATCATTTTCATAACGATTCCCAAATCCATCTCGATAAGTTTCTCTACTGCTAACTAATTGTGCATATGAAAATCCGGCCCCAACATTACTTTTTCGTTTATCGAAATAATTAAGTAGGATAGGGACTTCTAAATAATTTAATTTGATACGATAATCTGTCATAACAGTACTTTGGTCATTGGCTAATTTAGGTAATTGACCTTGTGAAGCACGGGCGCCCTTTTGAGCATATAAAAGTTCCATACTGGCTGCAAGATGTTCCATCAAGCTTGCATAGACAATGACACCGGCATTCCATCCCGCTTTATGATAGCCTGCAAAATTATCGCCATCTACTTGCGTAAAGTTACCGCCTGCAACAATTCCGCCATAAAACGTACGATCATCTTCATCGTAATATTGAGAATACACACAAGGTGTGTATAAAAAGAGAGCAAGAATAATTAACACAAGTCTCTTTTGAACTAATTTAGCCATCTGTAAGAATTTTTAAAACGAGGACATTCAGAATGCAAATATATGAGTATTAAGTATACACCTAGCACATTGAAGAAATTTGAAGAACTTTATGAGGAAATCGGGTTTCGTATCCGTTTCGAAAAAGGAAATTTTCAAAGTGGGTATTGTCTTATTCAAGAAAGGCGTATAGCAGTTATCAATAAATTCCTTACCCTTGAAGGACGTATCAATGCCTTAATAGACATCCTTCCATCTATCGAATTCGACATGGAACGGTTAAGTACTGATGGGAAACATTTCTATGAAATGGCCATGGCTTTACCTGCTAATGATAAGTAAACATATTTTTAAATTAAGTTTTCCTAAAGAAGGATTCGATCCAATCGAAACCACCTTTATATAGCGTATATTCGCATTGAATTGAAAATACTAAGGGTAATATCATTGATTTCTGTGCTTTTATTTGGAGTGAACGAAATTAAAGCACAATCAGTCGCTCAGGCTGTAAAAATTGTAAAATTTGATTGGTATGAATCCCTTCGGAACCAACCCAATGACTCAACCTACATTATCAATTTTTGGGCTACATGGTGTGTGCCTTGTGTAGCAGAGTTGCCCCATTTTGAACAAATAACTAAGAAATATCAAACCCAAAAAGTTAAGGTTTATTTTGTCAGTCTCGATTTTAGAAAAAATATCGATTCGCATTTAAGGTCATTTGTAAAAAAGAAAAATCTACAATCAGCTGTCTTATTACTAGACGAACCAGATGCCAATGCGTGGATTGATAAAGTTGATCCTTCTTGGTCGGGTGCATTGCCTGCAACGATTATTTTTAACAATAAAAAAAATATGATTCAGTTTCTCGAAAAGGAACTTAATTTTACAGAACTAGATTTAATCACCTCTAAATATATATCAAAATGAAACAAATAATAATGTCTCTAACAGTTTTATGTACTTTAATGTTAGTATCATTTATGCCCGATGATCAGCCTGCATCAGTAGGTTATAAACCAGGTGATAAAGCCATGGATTTTTCGCTTAAAAATATTGATGGGAAAATGGTCTCTTTGGCCGATTTCAGAGAAGCAAAAGGGATTATATTGATTTTTACATGCAATCATTGCCCTTATTCTGTAGCTTATGAAGATCGAATCATCGCAATCCATAACACATATGCCCCCAAAGGATATCCTGTAGTGGCCATTAATTCTAATGACCCTGTAGCATATCCAATTGATTCGTACGAAAATATGATTGAGCGTGCTACAGAAAAAGGTTTTAAATTTCCTTACTTAGTCGATGAAACGCAACAAATAGCTAAAACATATGGTGCTACTAAAACACCACACGTATTTGTATTGGCCAAAGCTGATAATGATTTCTATGTAAAGTATATAGGTGCAATTGATGATAATTCAAACGAACCAGAACATGTCAATAAACGTTTTCTTGAAAATGCATTGATTGAATTGATCACTGGAGCAAAGGTGAGTGAGCCGATAACTAAAGCAGTTGGCTGTTCCATAAAATGGAAAAAATAGTTTATACAATTATTATTAAATCAAATGAGCACTCTTTTTCGATTCTTCGTAATTTCAATCTTTCTTATGGGATTATTCTCATGCGAAAAAGAAGTGGATATCAACTTAAGCGAGTCGAGTAAAAGTATAGTAGTAGAAGGAGTTATCGAAACTGGAGTACAACCTTATGTTACGCTCACACGAAGTATTGGCTTTTTTGATAAAATAAATTTGAGTTCTGTTCAATATGTATCTAATGCATTCATTGAAGTGCAAGATGTGAATACGGGGAAAAAAGTTGTATTGAAAGAGTATAAAATAGATACTACTATTGGTAACAATACGTTCTTTTTCAATATATATGGACCTGATATTTCAGATCCTAACGCAATGAACTTCAAAGGGGAGGTAAATCACTTTTACAAGTTGACCATTCAAGTAGACGGAAAGACACATGAAGGGTTTACTAAAATCCCTGTTTCTACAGGCTTGGATTCACTTCGTATTGTACCTGTGGTGGGTAAAGAAGATAGTTTCTCAAGCATAGTGGGTAATTATGTGGATCCCGATACATTTGGCAATGCAGTAAGAGTAGAAACTCAAACTAAACGTTATATCAAGGATGGATCTCCAGAATTATTTTTTACTTCATTCAATTCAGTCTACGATGATAATATTATTAATGGAACTATAGTTCCACTTACAGTAGATTTAGGGTATGATAAATCTCGTACATACACTCAAAAGGAATATCAAACGATAGGATATGTAAAACGAGGCGATACAGTTACAATTAAATGGAGTGCCATTGACAACAGGGTGTTCACCTTTTGGCAAACCTTGGCTTTTTCTGCAGGAAGTGTAGGGAATCCATTTGCTTCACCTACCAAAATACAAGGTAATGTATCCAATGCATTGGGCGTATGGGCTGGCTATGGGACTACATTTTATACTATCATTGATAGTTTGTGATTATACATTTCAACGTCAAATTATTATTTCATTTATTATTTGTATTTAAAATTTGTTATCAAGAACTGTTATTAAGTTTCAGCTCAAAAGTGACTTATATCACTGTGTAGGCTCATATTAAATTATATATTTGCATTCTCAAAAATTAAACATGTCAAACGAAATAGAAAAAGTTCAAGTATTAATTATTGGTTCAGGGCCAGCAGGTTACACAGCAGCTATTTATGCAGCCCGAGCAAATCTCAAACCAGTTTTATATCAAGGGTTACAACCTGGCGGTCAATTAACCATCACAACTGAAGTGGAAAATTATCCTGGGTATGCAGATGGGGTAATGGGGCCAAAAATGATGATGGACTTTGAAGCGCAAGCTCGTCGTATGGGTGCTGATATCCGTTGGGGTATGGCTACAAAAGTTGATTTTTCTTCACATCCATATAAGGTGGAAATAGATGAAGAAAAATGGATAGAAGCCAATGCAATTATCATTTCTACTGGAGCTTCTGCTAAGTGGTTAGGCATACCAAAAGAAGAGCAACTTGCTACAACTGGAGGTGGTGTAAGTGCCTGTGCAGTATGTGATGGCGCTTTTTTCAAACAAAAAGAAGTAGCGATTGTTGGAGCAGGTGATACTGCATGCGAAGAGGCTATTTACTTAAGCAAAATGTGTTCGACTGTTCATATGATGATACGTAGTGAAAAAATGCGTGCAAGTAAAATTATGCAAGATCGTGTATTGGCAACACCTGGAATAAAAGTATATTGGAATACTGTTATTGATGAAATCGTGGCCGAAGAGCGTATTCAGTCATTGAATTTAAAAAATAATGCTTCAGGCGAGATTACAAATATTCCTGTAAGTGCTTTGTTTGTTGCAATAGGACATAAACCCAATAGCGATATTTTTAAACCATATATTACCATGGACGAAACAGGTTATATTACTACTATACCTGGTACGACCAAGACTAATATAGAAGGTGTATTTGCAAGCGGAGATGTGCAAGATAAAAACTATCGTCAGGCAGTAACGGCTGCTGGAAGTGGTTGTATGGCAGCATTGGATGCAGAGCGATTTTTAAGTGAGCATGGTTATCACTAGTAAATTATGAATAAAGTATTTCTATCTATTGTTCTAATATTTTGGGGAACATTTTTTACAGCAGCCTTAAAAGCACAAACAAGCCTACACAAACCACGTGTAAAAGGTCAAGATGTTTTCTATAGTGCCAATGGTGTCAAAATGAAAGGATACATAGCCTATGACTCATCATTGAAAGCCGAGCGACCTTGTGTGCTTGTAGTGCATGAATGGTGGGGATGTAATGAGTATGCACGTAAACGAGCGCGTATGTTGGCAGAGTTAGGTTATTTTGCATTGGCCGTCGATATGTATGGAGATGGTAAGCTTGCTACTGATCCTAAAACCGCGAGCGAATATGCGACTCCATTTTATCAAAATCCATTATTAGCCAAAGAACGTTTAGAAGCTGCTTTGCTTATTTTGAAAAATTATCCTGAAACAAATTATTCTAGGGTATCAGCTATAGGATATTGTTTTGGAGGAAGTATGGTGTTGAATGCTGCTAAGTTGGGAATGAATTTCAACAGTGTGGTAAGTTTTCATGGAGGATTAGATGGGGTAGAAGCTAGTAAAAGTTTAACCAAAGCCAATATTATGGTATGTCATGGTGAAGCTGATCAATTTGTTTCAAAAGATGAAGTCAATAAATTCAAACAAAATTTAGATACGTTGAAAGTCCCTTATCAATTTATCACTTATCCAAATGCAACACATGCATTTACGAATCCTGATGCTACAGCGACGGGTAAAAAATTCTCAATGCCAATTGAATACAATGCAGCAGGAGGTAAAAAATCATGGAATGATATGAAGCTATTTTTAGCAAAGGGTTTTAAAAGATAAACATTTATTTTTTTAATTTTAAAATAATGTCGTAGGCATGGCCATCGAAATTGTAAGTACCTTTTATAGTTGATGGATTTTCATCATAGCCATCTTTGATTCCATTTAGTATAAAGTAATCTGTGAACTTAGTTTTAGAGGTAGAATAATGATAGAATTTCATTCGATCGCTATTGCCTTCCTCATCGAAGTTGGGTAAAAATTTTGTTGTTTTTTTAGTTTTTAAATCGGTTGTTTTTATCTCACTGCCACCTATATATCCATTGGCTAGCATAAATTGAACTGATATATTTTGGGTTTTGCCGGTATAATATACTGCATCAAAAGCTTTTTGAGCAAATGCATTGTTCATAATAAAAAGTAATAAGCTGACTGATATATATTGGCTAATTTTCATTGATTTGGTTTTGATATTTAATGCTCTATTCTTGAATTGATTGTTGTTTGCCTCGTTGTATTTTTTTGTAATTGAATTCATACATGACTTCTACTTTCTGTCGTGCCCAAGGAGTTTTACGAAGGAATTTTAAACTTGATTTAATACTTGGCTCATGCATAAAACAATTAATAGGAATTTTCTCACTCATTTTTTCCCAACCTACGTATTGTACAAGGTCTGTCAGAATCATTTCGAGTGTGACGCCATGCAATGGGTTTGTATGTTGTTGTTGTTCACTCATTTGTCAAATGTAGTATAAACTTTTAGGAACTGCATGAACTATTACTTTAAATAAGCGGGAAGTAATTCGTATCCAACATTGTATAATTTATCTATTACATCATCACTGAAATTATTGAGTGTGTAATTTTTAATTGGATATTTTTTACTCAATTTTGGTACAGGTATTAGTTCATTTTTTTTCTCATCAAAGTGATTCCAATTGGCTTCGTATTGACCTGTTATTAAATTATAACTTGACAGTCCTGATCCATCATTTGTAGCACCTCCGTATTGATTATTATCAAAACCTATGAGTTTTATTTGTTTTAGCTTTTCATCATATCTAAATTTAAACGTGTTTTCTCCACGCATAAATTGACTACTTAGTACAATCACATTCTTAGACATCTTTATGCTATTG
The DNA here is from genome assembly GCA_044233655.1 of Chitinophagaceae bacterium. Taxonomy (GTDB): domain Bacteria; phylum Bacteroidota; class Bacteroidia; order Chitinophagales; family Chitinophagaceae; genus OLB11. The sequence goes on from JBIIJQ010000068.1 coordinate 15,215, forward strand.
CTTTGACCGGCGATTGTGATAGGTTTACTTGTAAATGTTTTCTTTTGTGTAGTTAATGTATATGAAATGATATAGCCTTGATCCTTTTCCGTTAATATCATTTTATCCAGTTTTTTATCATTGTCAAAGTCATATGAAATGGATGTTTGAGCTGCTAAACTTGAAGAAAAAAATAGGCCCATTAATAATGGCAAAAGTTGTTTGTTCATGGTTGAAGATTTTGCGACAAGATACTTATATCTGAATATATTTTAAAATATTGATTTAACAATTAAAATGTATGTTTAAACACATAATATGATTATATTTGTTTACTAATTGAATGGCAATGAATAGAAATACTTTTTTAAAATCCCTTGCCTTAATCCCTTTTGGTGGTATTATTATGAAATTGAATGCACTTCAAAAAGAGGTAGAAAAACTGCCTAATTCGCCTTTAATGCCATTATTGTTTTTAGGACATGGTAGTCCTATGAATGCAATTGAAGACAATCAGTTTGTACAAGGATTTAAACACATTGCTAAAACAATACCTAAGCCAAATGCAATACTCTGTATTTCTGCCCATTGGTATACAAAAGGTACTTATGTATCAGCTATGGAGCATCCTAAAACCATTCATGATTTTGGCGGATTCCCAAAAGCATTGTTTGATGTAGAATATCCTGCACCCGGAAGCCTATCGCTTGCAATGGAAACGAAACAGCTTATTAAAAATACCGAAGTAGGGTTAGATCAACATTGGGGACTTGACCACGGAGCATGGAGTGTAATTAAACATCTATATCCTAACGCTGATATACCTGTTGTTCAATTAA
>JBIIJQ010000069.1:0-16018 GCA_044233655.1 Chitinophagaceae bacterium
AGCCGCCAATATCATTTTTGATGATGCTCCAATAGACCAAGCTGTAGAAGGAATTGTAAATGGAATTTTCTTTAATCAAGGTCATGTTTGTTGTGCTGGTTCACGATTGTTTATTCAAGAAAATGTGGCAGATAAAGTTATTAAGAAATTAAAAGATAGAATGAAGACGTTGATAGTTGGTGACCCTATGGATAAGAATACAGACATTGGTGCTATCAACAGTAAAGAGCAATTAGAAAAAATAAATCATTACATCAAACTAGGACAAAAAGAAGGTGCCGAAATTTTTCAACCAGAATGTTCAGTTCCTGCAAATGGTTTTTTCTGTAAACCAACGTTGTTTATAGGAACATCACAAAGCCATCGAATTGTACAAGAAGAAATTTTCGGTCCTGTATTGACAATACAAACATTTAGAACCATAGAAGAAGTCATAGAAAAAGCAAATAATATTCCGTATGGTTTAAGTGCTGGAGTTTGGACAGATAAAGGGAGCAAAATTTTCAACTTAACTACTAAATTAAGAGCAGGAGTTATTTGGGCAAATACCTATAATAAATTTGATCCTACGTCGCCATTTGGAGGTTATAAAGAAAGTGGTTTCGGTAGAGAAGGCGGTGTTCATGGATTATTGCCATATGTGAAATTTTAAAAACCAATTCAAAATAAAAATTAAAATATGCAACAATTAGACATATTAAAGACTTATAAAATTTATATTGGAGGCGCATTTCCTCGTACTGAAAGTGGACGTTTTTACAAAGTGTTAGATACTAAAAATAATTTATTAGCGAATGCTTGTCTTTCTTCTCGAAAAGATTTTAGAAATGCTGTTGTGGCTGCTCGAAAATCATTTGAGGGATGGAGTGGACGTGCCGCTTTTAATAGAGGACAAATTTTATATCGTATAGCAGAAATGCTTGAAGGAAGAAAAGCGCAATTTATAGAAGAATTAATATTGCAAGGTGCTACAAAAGCAAGTGCTGAAAAAGAAGTACGATTAGCTATTGATAGATGCGTTTATTATAGTGGGTGGTGTGACAAGTATCAACAATTATTTGGAACTGTAAATCCAGTTGCTACATCTCATTTCAATTTTTCTGTACCCGAACCAACAGGCGTTGTAAGTGTAATTGCTGATGAAAATTCTTCCTTGTTAGGATTGGTTTCTGTCATCATGCCTATTATTGCAGGAGGAAATACGTGTGTTGTATTAGCATCTGAAACAAAACCACTATGCAGTATTACCTTTGCTGAAGTATTAGCAACATCTGATTTGCCGGGTGGAGTGGTCAATATGTTGACAGGAAAAAGTAAAGAATTGCATACTCATTTTGCATCACACATGGATGTAAATGCAGTCGTTTATTGCAGAGAAAATGTTGACGAAGCAAAAGCTATTGCAGAACTTTCATCATTGAATGTAAAACGTAGTTTCTTTTGGCAAAGAGATTGGACAAAAGCTGAAAATGAAAATCCATATATGATCATGGATTTACAAGAAATAAAAACGACATGGCACCCAATTGAAAATATTGGAGTAAGTGGAGCAAAGTATTAATTGTTATTCAAACAATTCACCTTGTTTGCTATCATCATCTTTATCGTCACTTTGTAAGCTGATTTCAAGTAAATCTTTTTCGCAAAGTTTATTGCCTATTGCTTTCCATCCCATTACATCAACAACTTCTTCTAAGTTTATTACTTGCTCGCTAGGTAAAAATTTCTTTTTACCAGTTTTAATCTTCACAATGGGAGATGCATTGGTAGTAACCCACTCTAGATAATTTCCTTCACCTTCTTTGATAAATTGAAACTTTGTATTCAGAGTCAAGGTTTCAATTTTAAAACGCTTTACATTGAATTGTTTTTTATCATTATCAAAATAAACGGCCGTCATGATGGCTTGTGGTTTGAATTTTTCTATCAAAACCACTTTATCTGCATCAAACCGATTGGTCAATTCTGTAGAACAAAGTGTGTAATTACCATCATTGTATAAGGTAATAACTTTATCATCTTCGCCAAAGCTACCTAAATACATACCTTTTTCATCAGTATTCAATCGTCCTACTATATCATCATACCATATTTTTTTACCACCTAGGGTTGATGTTCCTTTTGATTTTAGTTTTACACTTTTTACCGGATATTTAGTAACCTGATTCCCCATGCTACTTCTTCCTTTGATTGCTAATTCGGCAAAATCAAATTCGAATGATTTTATTTTGGCTTTACATGCAGCTGTTAAAGCTATACCAATTATTTCACTTTCCCCATTTGGATTTGAAGTAAAGTAGAGTACTTTGCTTTTTGGAGAACCTTTGGTAAGGTCATATTCTTTATCACGTGTTACACCTGTAACATTAAAACGCTTTGCGTATGAAACACCTGTTTTTCCATCTACATATAATAAATTATAGGTAGTTCGCTCATCTGCTTTTTTAAATATTTCGGCATGTATAATATCCTTTCCTATAAAAATTTTATCTGCAACCTTAACAACTTTCATTTTTCCATCTCTAGTAAATGCTATAATACTATCTACATCAGAACAGTCGAAAAGGAATTCATCTTTTTTCAAGCTAGTTCCTATAAACCCTTCAGCATAGTTTATATAAATTTTCGTATTAGCTATGGCAATTTCTGAAACCTGTATAGTGTCAAATATTTTTATTTCTGTTTTACGCTCACGTCCCTTGCTGTATTTTTTCATTAAGTTGTCGTAATATGCTATGGCATATTCTACGAGATGAGCCAAATGATGTTTTGTTTCTTCAATGTCTTTCTCTACACCTTTGATATGTTCATCGGCTTTGAATGCATCAAATTTCGAAATACGTTTAATTTTTATTTCAGTTAATCGAGCAATATCTTCTTGTGTTATTTCACGTTTAAATAGTTTTTTATATGGCTTGAGTCCTTTATCTATGGCATTTAATACACCTTCCCATGTTTCTTCTTCTTCTATATCTCGGTATATACGTTTTTCAATAAATATTTTTTCGAGCGAAGAGTAATGCCAATTATCTTCTAACTCTCGCAATTTAAGTTCTAATTCTTGTCGAAGTAATTCCTTTGTTTGATCAGTCGATAATTTTAATAGTTCTGTTGCAGTAATGAATCGAGGTTTGTCGTCAATGATAACACAAATATTGGGTGAAATAGAAACTTCACAATTAGTAAATGCATAAAGTGCATCGATGGTTTGATCGGGTGTAACACCTGTAGCTAATTGAACTTCAATTTCAACCACAGCGGCTGTATTGTCGGTTACTTTTTTTATTTTTAATTTACCAGTATCATTTGCTTTTACGATACTTTCAATTAACGATGGCACTGTGACACCATAAGGCACATCTTTGATATGAACAGTTTTACTATCTATTTTTTCAATATGTGCTCTTACTCTTACTTTCCCGCCTCTTTTTCCATCGTTGTAATTTGTTACATCGATCATGCCTTCTGTCTGAAAATCAGGAAATAATTCAAATTTCTTTCCCTTCAAATATTTAATAGAGGCATCAATCAGTTCAATAAAATTATGAGGTAAAATTTTGGTTGACAATCCTACCGCAATACCTTCCGCTCCTTGTGCAAGTAGCAGTGGGAATTTCATCGGTAAAGTAACAGGCTCGTTTTTTCGTCCATCGTAACTTAGTTGCCACTCAGTAATTTTATTGTTGAAGGCTACATCCAAGGCAAATTTAGACAATCTTGTTTCGATATATCTGGGCGCAGCTGCACTATCACCCGTGCGCACATCACCCCAGTTACCTTGTATATCTAGCATGAGGTCTTTCTGACCAATATTTATCATTGCTTCACCTATACTCGCATCACCATGTGGATGATATTGCATAGTTTGACCGATTACATTGGCTACTTTATTAAAACGACCATCGTCCATTTCTTTTAATGCATGCAGGATACGACGCTGTACGGGTTTGAGTCCATCAAGCCCAGCTGGAACTGCCCGCTCAAGTATTACATAACTGGCATAGTCTAGGAACCAGTTTTGATACATATCACTAACGTGATTCGTCTGACTTGGATTGTTTTCCGATTGTTGTTCTTCTGACATAACTCTTTCTGGTCTATTTGCAAATGTAATTATTGAGCTAAATAATTGCTTCAATTAGTTAATAACATCGATGTTGATGAAATTTTAATCAATTGAGAAGAATATCAATTACTTTTGGCAAGTGAAAAATTGGTTGATAATAGTAATTCTATTGTCTTGTATATATTTTAATGTGAAAGGGCAACATCAGCAAGATAGCAATAGTGTTGTAAGTACATCATCGTTTGTAAAAGAAGCGTTGAATACCAATTTGGAATTACATCCAATGTTGATTTCCAAAGCAACGAGTGATATACTCGTTTCTCATGTACGTGAAGGAAGTAATAAAACGTTGAGTTTTTTTATCGCACTAGGCTTCTTATTTTTATTAGCCTTTGTAAAACAATTATTTCCAATGTATTTCAATAATTTGTTTTCAGTATTTACAGAATTTACTGTTTCCAAGCGACAAATGAAGGAGCAATTGGAAAATGATACTCGAGCCTCATTTGGGTTTTATATATTATATGCTATTTCGTTGGGTTATGTAATTTATACAGCTTTGTTGGCTTATTCAAATCTAGATTCTCACTATCCTAAGTTGGTTATATTTTTAGGATCACTCGCTGGAGTAATCGTATTATTGGTTCTTAAATCTAGTATCGTACGATTATTGTCGTGGGTATTCCAAAAACAAGAAATAGTAAAACAGTACTTATTTAATAATACCATCGTAAATGAGTTTGCTGGGATGATTTTGTTCCCCATTTGTATCCTTTTATTGATTGCCAACCCACAAATAGGCTCATTTTTATTACAAATGAGTCTAGGTGTTTTAGCTATCTTGTTGATATACAAGTACATACGAAATTTCAGGACTATTAATAATTTATTACGTATAGATTTTATTCATTTTTTATTGTACCTTTGCGCCTTCGAAATACTGCCTTTGTTGGTTTTATTTAAACTCATAGTTGGCAAGTAGTTTTGGATTGACTTTATAACACTCAACGAAATTATATTACAGAATGGCAAAAGCTGTAAAATCAAAAGAGACTAAAACGACTGCCAAAGCTAAAACCAGTAAGCCCATTCAACGTGTGCTTATTGCACAGCCACGACCTGATAACGAAAAGTCACCGTACTTTGAGTTAGAAAAAAAACATGGAGTTACCTTTGATTTTAAACCATTTATTCTTGTAGAAGGAATACCAGCCAAGGATTTTAGAAAACAAAAAGTTGAGATTCCAGATTACACAGCTGTTATTTTCAATAGTCGTAATGCGATTGATCATTTTTTTAGAATCTGTGATGAGTTAAGAATAAAAATCTCTCCAGAAATGAAATATTTCTGTGTTGCAGAATCAATTGCACTTTACTTGCAAAAATTTATTGTATATCGTAAACGTAAAATTTTCTACGGTGAAGATGGCACTATCAACAAAATGTTAGAAGTCATTGCCAAACACAAGTCGAAAGAAAAGTACTTAGTTCCAGTCAATGATATTTGTAGAAATGAGATATTAGATTGTTTGAATAAAAATAATCTCGAATACGCAGAGATTATGCTTTATAAAACCGTGGTCAATGATGTGAAGAAGGAATTAAGTTTACATCCTGATATGATTGTATTTTTTACACCAGGCGGCGTTAAATCATTATTTGAGAACGAGCCTAAATTTATTCAAAACGGTACATTAATAGGTGCATTTGGACCAATTACTACCAAGGCAGTAGAAGATGCAGGATTGGAATTACACATTAAAGCTCCTATGCCTGGTTCGCCTTCAATGGTAGCTGCATTGGATGTGTTTCTTTCAAATCAGAAACCCCAAAAATAAAAAGTTAACTATATAAAAAAAAGCTGTCAGATATGACAGCTTTTTTTTATATAGTATAAAAGAGATTGTTTATTTTTTAGGTGCGCCATTTGTTGTAGGAGCATCTTTAATACCTAATTTATTTTTTACATCTTGTATAATATTGTCTGTAGGCAAAGCATAGATAATACCACCTGCATTTGCATCGAAAATGTATGAATATCCTTTTTCTTTTGCAACCGTTTGGATAGCAGCATCTGCTTTTTCAGTAATAGGTTTCAACATTTCTTGTCTTTTTGATGCAATTTTTTCTTCAGCCGATTGTTGAGTTGATTGCATACGATTTTGTAAATCTTGCAATTCTTTTTCTTTCACATCTTTCATTGCTTCGGTCATAGTTTTTACACCAGCTTCATAAGCTTTATACTTTGTTTCAAGTTCTTTCTGCATAGCAGTCAATTGATCTTGAAAGGTTTTAGCATACGCACTGATTTCAGCATCTGCTTTTTTGGCCTCTGGCATCGACATTAATAATTCATCCGAATTGATATAACCAATTTTTTGTTGAGCGATTGTAGCTGTAGACATGGATAGTATAAGCGCAGCTACGAATAATAATTTTTTCATTTGTTTATAAGGGTTTGTTTTTTAGTAAGAGTGCAAATATAGATAAATTGTGTATTCTTTTAATACTAAGACTTATTTTTTAGAAGGATTTGTGACGCCAAGTTCTTTTAAGATGTCGTCACTTTTGTCAATTTTAGGATCAGAATAAAAAATACTGAGATCGGCCGATTTGTCAAAAATAACATCATATGTTTTTGAACTGGCTAGCTTTTGAACTGCATTGTATACTTTGTCTTGTACGGGCTTTACAAGTTCCTGACGTTTCTTGAAAAGATCGCCTTCAAATCCAAAGCGTTTCTTTTGTAATTCTTTTGCTTCTTTTTCTTTTTTGATAATTTCATCTTCACGTTTTTTCTTCATGTCGTCACTAAGCATGACTTGTTCTGCTTGGTAAGCTTTGTACATACGATCTACGTCTTGCAATTTAGCATCAATTTCTTTTTGCCATTGGGTTGATACTTCATCCAATTTTGATTGGGCTTGTTTGTATTCAGGTAAATTTTCAAGAATGTATTTTGAATCAATGACACAATATCGTTGTGCTTGTAATTGTGAAGCACTTAATACAATTGCAAGAATAAATAATAGCTTTTTCATGTTATATAGTTTTAATCTTAGACACAAATGAAATAAAAAGATTTAATAGAAGGTATTTGTTTAACGTTATTTTATGGTTTTTATTAATCTGGTTCAAAACCAAGCATGAAGGTAAATTTGGTAGCTTGACCAAATTTAGTACCTGGTGTAAGGCGATCAAATCCAATACCATAATCAAGGCCTAATAAACCAAACATAGGAAGGAAGATACGAATACCTAAACCTGCAGAACGTCTAAGTTGAAAAGGATTGAAACTTTTGAAATTATCCCAAGCATTGGCAGCATCGAAAAAGGCCAATCCATAGATTGTAGATGATGGATTCAATGAAAAAGGATAGCGTACCTCGGCCGAGTATTTATTAAAAATAGTAGCACCTGCAGTGTTAGAATATATTTCATATCCACGATGTGCAACAATATCACGACCATATATTGTAAATCCAGAAAGACCATCGCCACCTACTTGGAATCGTTCAAAAGGTGATTGAAGTGCTTGATTGTAATACCCTAAATAACCGTGTTTGGTAGCAAGTTTCAATATCAAATTACCTTTCAAACGTTGATACCATTCAGCTGTAAATCGATATTTATGATATTCAATCCACTTGTATCTTTCTGCAGGTGTAGCATTGGTGTAGTCCTTATTACTCAACAATGAATAAGGGGCTGTGAACTGTACACTTAGGTTAACATTAGAGCCACTTCGTGGATACAAAGGTTGATCTATTGAATAACGGCCTAAGTTGATTTTTAAGCTAAGGTTATTAGCAGTACCTTTTGAAAAGCCTTCGAAGAAAACATAATCCTTGATATTGTATAACTGATAATTTAAACCATATGATAATACAAAGTTGTTATCAGGCCATTTTAAACGCTTACTCAACGATGCACTTGCTCCAATAGTCGTCATATGACCTGTGGTAGTCGATCCAAATGTACCAGCAAAATAAGTTCTGTATAAACTAAGCGAAAGTGAAGTAGGCTTTTTGCCACCTAGCCATGGTTCTGTAAATGAACCAGTTACAGAATTATACCATTTACCATTGGCTTGTCCTCGAATAGATAGTTTCTGTCCATCGCCCATCGGTAAAGGATCCCATTCTTGTATTTTACCAATATTTTTTAGAGCGAAATTATTAAATGATACACCAAGTGTACCAGTAATACCAAGTCCACCTCCAAAACCAGCTTGTAATTCAAGTTGATCGGCAGATTTTTCTGTTAATGTATAATCTATATCAACTGTGCCATCATTATGAGGAACCGGTTGTATCCCAATTTTCTCAGCATCAAAAAAACCAAGATTGGCAATCTCACGTTGAGAACGTATGATATCCTGACGACTAAATTTATTACCTGGTAATGTATAAAGTTCTCTACGTATTACGTGTTCATGTGTTTTGTCATTCCCATTGATATTGATATTACGTAAGGTGTATTGCTCGCCTTCAACTACTCTAATTTCAAAATTGATAGTATCATCTATGATTGATTTTTCGGCAATATCTGTATTGAATGCCAAGTAGCCATCATCAAGATAAAGTGAGCCAATATCATCTCCTTCGGCAGTCGGTACCTTACCTACACGTTTATTGAGTAATTCTTGATTGTATATATCGCCTTTTTTAATTCCAGTCAATTTACTCAATTCCTCGGCAGTATATTTAGTATTACCTTTCCATTCAATATCGCCAAAGTAGTAACGATTCCCTTCGGCTACTTGTAAGTCTATATTCAAATGACCATTGCTTGCGGCATAAAATGTATCAGCCAAGATAGATGCATCTCTAAATCCTATCGAATTGTAATACTCAATAATATTTTGTTTGTCTTCTTCGTATTTTTTCTCATTAAATTTAGATGCAGAAAAAATGCCATATCGAATATGTGGTTCTATCAGCTGAGCTGTTTTTGAAATGGATAAATATCCTTTTCCTTTGATGTAATCATTGAAATAGGATTTGTTTACACCATAAACACTTTCCTTATTTGCACTTACAAGAGATATACGAGCCATTTCTTTACTTCCTTTCATGTTCTTTTTTAATTTGAATAAAGAAGCATTTTCATTTCCAAAAATATTGATTTGATTGATTTTTACTTTTTGTCCTTTATTGATAATAAATGTAAGGATGGCTGTATTGAGTAATGACGTATCAGGCTTTTCGATTACGTTTACTTTTACATTGGTATAGCCCTTTTCTACAAAATATTTCTTGATACGTTCTACTGCATTTTGTTTGGTAGCTTCTGTGATTACTTTCGATTTCACCAGACCAATTTTCTCTTTTACTTCTTTCGCATCATTGTCTTTAATACCCTTGAAATTGTATTTGGATAATCGAGGGCGTTCTGAAATATGAATATCTATAAATATTTTATCACCTTGTATACGTTCAGTGTTGATTTCAATATCAGCAAATAAGTTTTGCTTCCAAAGGTTTTGAATTGCTTTGGCAAGTTGAGGATCATTAGGCAATTTGATTTTGTCGCCTGGTGATATACCTGCTATTGAAATTAATAATTCTTCGTCAAGATATTTAGAACCGCTGATAGTAATACCTCCTACAATGTATTCATTGGAGGTATTGAGCAATTTTGTTTTTTCTTTTTTCGATTTTAATCCTATTTGAGCTTGGCTGTCTTGGGTTATTACCAAGCATGCCAATAAGGATAAAATAAGTGGATATATGTTTGATTTCATGCTATACTAAAGTTGTTCGCTTATTTTGCCAAATCGGCGTTCACGATTCTGATAATTAAGAAGTGATTCATACAAATTTTCTTTTCTAAAATCGGGCCAATGAGTGTGAGTAAAATATAATTCAGCATAAGCAAGCTGAAAGAGTAAGAAATTGCTAATGCGATGTTCTCCACTCGTACGTATCATTAATTCAGGGTCTGGAAAGTCTTTGGTTGCAAGGTGATTTTTAAATGTTTCTTCGTCGATATCGTCTACTGTTAATTCGTGATTGGCAACTTTGGCTGCTATTTTACGAGTCGCTTCGGTGATTTCCCATTTAGAACTATAACTTAATGCGAGTATTAAATTCAATGCTGTATTTGCTGCAGTCAATTCCATCGCTTCGTTTAGTTCAGCAATACATGATTCTGGTAATGTAGTAAAATCTCCAATAACATGTAATCGAACACCATTTTTATTCAACGAATCGGCTTCTTTACGAATAGTTGTTACCAATAACTCCATCAAGCCATTGACTTCGCTTTGGGGTCTGTTCCAGTTTTCGGTCGAAAATGCATAGAGTGTAAGATATTGAACGCCAATCTCTACGCAGCCTTCTACAACTTCGCGCACGCTGATAACACCATGCTGATGGCCAAAAAGACGATCTTTTCCTCTTTCTTTGGCCCAACGTCCATTTCCATCCATGATGATGGCCACGTGTTTAGGCAGTTTTTGTTTATCTATTAAATCGAGCATTATCGTTGAGAAGCCGACAAAAGTACTAAAATCAGTTTTGAAGAGAAGTTAAAATCTATAGGATATTATAGTTTAACACACCTTTCACACATAGGGAATGCCTGAATTCATTTATTTTTCGAAGAAGTATTCTAGATTGTTCAAGTATTTCTTTTATATTTGTTTTGAACTTAGCGTAATTGTGCAATGAATAAGATTTTAATGTCGGCTGTATTTGTAAGCTTGAGCGTATTGATAGCTTCTTGTGGGAAAACTAAAAGTGCAGATCCACCCTTGCCTACAACTAGGGAAGAGGCTGTATTTATAACTACAGATAACAATACAGTATTGAGTTATGATGCCATCAACGGAACCAAATTTTGGGAAATTCCTACATCGGGCGCTGCTATTGGTTCACCTGCTTTTTATAATAAAAAGCTCTATCTGATTACTTCTACAGGATTTTTGTATTCAATTGATGTCATTAAAGGCGAAATCAATTGGATGAAAAACACAACATTAGGGAATTCGTTAAGTTTAGCTATCAGTGGTAAAAATATTTACATTGCTTCCGATAAGCTTTATTGTTATGATACAGCAGGTAATTCATTGTGGAATTACGATCCACAAACTGCTTGTACTAGTTCTCCTCAAGTGATTAATTCTAAAGTGTTTTTTGGTGCAGGCAACGCTGTACATTGTATTAATTCTACTACTGGTGTTGGTATTTGGCAATCACCTGCAGCTGGCAATGCAGTCAATTCGTCTCCAAGTGTTACCAATGGCGTAGTTTATTTTGGATCCAATGATAACAAAGTATATGCTGTCAATGAATCAGACGGATCTCCAAAATGGACATTTACTACGGGTGATAGTGTTACTTCTTCACCAGCTGTATATGGTGGTATGTGTTTGGTAGGAAGCAATGACTTCGAAATTTACTGCTTAGATACCACAACAGGGCTTTTGCGCTGGAAATACCATACATTGGAAAGAGTAAAATCATCACCAGCGATTCAAGAAGCTACCAATTCAGTTATCATTGGTAGTTACGATTACAACTTATATTGTGTTGATCACGTTTCTGGTGCCTTACGTTGGAAATATCCTGCAGCTAGTTTGATTAAATCGTCTCCTGTTGTATATGGCAATTACGTTTATTTTACATCATTTGATCGTTATATATATTGTGTCGATGTAAGAGATGGTCGTATTATATGGAAACAATTTATAAATGGCAATTCACTCAGCTCACCTCTTGTAGATGATACAAAAACAGGAATTCATTCAACTATTAGTGGTATGAGTCCTTACTAAGAATTTATACTAGAACTATAAAAAAAACGCATTTCATTTGAAATGCGTTTTTTTATGAATAATATCTTTGTAATAACTAAAACGGTAAGTCGTCTGCTATTTCGTTGCTCGAAATTACCTCTGATGATGCATTAGCTGCTTGCATAGGTGTGGCTTGTGGCGTATTATTTGAAACTGGAGCTGCTGCACTTGCACGCTCTATTCGCCATGCTTCTAATGAATTGAAATATTGAAGCCCTTTGGTAGGATTGTTCCACTCACGACCTCGAAGGTTAAATGAAACTTTCAATTCTTCCCCTAGTTGATAACTATCGAGCAAACTGCATTTGTCTTGTGTCAACTGCATACTGATATATTGAGGATATTGTGATGCAGTATCGGTTGTGAGTACAAATTCTCTTTTCGAGAATTTCTCACTAATTACTTGTGTGTCTTGTTTGGTTTTGAGTGTACCAATGATTTCAAATGATGCCATAAAAAAATATTTAAAATTTAAAACACGAAGATAAATTCTTTTTGTATTTTTAAGAACATTTACTTTATGAATTATACACATCGTCTTTTTATCCTTTTATTACTGCTACTGACATCCTGTAAGGCACGATTTGTAGCTACTTCGCACAATACCCAATCCATTCCCGTCACAAGCATTGCATCAGATTCGTTGACTGATATAGAGCGCTATTTAATACCCTATCGCGATAGTCTTAGTGGTATTATGAATGAGGTAATTGGAAATGCAACAGGCGATTTAAAAAAAGAAAAACCTGCAGGTAGCTTAGGTAATTTGACCACAGATGCTATATTATGGAAGGCTATACAATTGAATTTAAAGCTTGATTCGTCGGCTGTTCAAAGTGGAAAGAAAAACATGTTTGCAATTGCAAATTATGGCGGTATTCGAATCAATCAGATTTCAAAAGGCACTATTACAATAGGGAAAATCTTTGAATTGTTACCTTTTGAGAATGAATTGGTGATAGTAGAAGTAAAAGGAAGTATTCTTATGCAATGGTGTAATCTAATTGCGAAATCAGGCGGATGGCCTATTGCAGGATTTAAATTTGATATCAGTCAGGATAAGGCTATTCAGTTGCAAGGAATAGCCAATAACAACTCCTCTAAGCAAACTATCAATGACCCTGTAGCACCACCCAAATTATTTTCAATCGAGGAACATGAAACATATTGGATAGCAACCAACGATTATATTGCCAATGGTGGGGATAATTGCGATTTTTTGAAAGAATGTAAAAAAACTAAAACAGGTATTCTGATTCGCGATGTAATGATAGACTATGTAAAAAAAATGAGTAAAATAACCCCAGATACTAAAAATAGAATCACTATTATAAAAGAATAATAATGTCAAAATATAATAATCAATCACGTCGAAAGTTTTTACGTCAAACTGCTTTAGGTGCAGGCTTGGCAACTATAAGTCAATTTCCAATTGAAGCATTTGCAGAAGAAAATTCAGCTAAAAAATTGACCATATTGCATACCAATGATGTACATAGTCGGCTCGATCCGTTTCCAATGGATGGTAGCAAATATCAAGGCATGGGAGGCGTAGTGGCACGCGAAAAACTGATTCGCAACATTCGATCCGAAGAGGAACAAGTATTGTTACTTGATGCAGGTGATATTTTTCAGGGAACGCCTTATTTTAATTTTTACAAAGGAAAACCCGAAATGCAAATCATGAGCATGCTTCGGTATGATGCGGCTACTATCGGTAATCATGATTTTGATAATGGAATTGATGGCCTGGCAAAGCAACTAGAATATGCCGATTTTGATTTCGTGAATTGCAATTATGATTTTACTGATACTGTGCTCGAACATAGAATAAAACCATATACCATTTTACGCAAAGGGAAATTGAAAATTGGTATTTTGGGAGTTGGTATACAGCTCAAAGGCTTAGTGCCTGATGCATTGTACGGCAATATTGAATATAGAGATCCTATTGAGTATGCTAATGAGACTGCCTATTTTTTAAAGCATCATAAAAAATGTGATTATGTTATCTGTCTTTCGCATTTGGGATATGAATACAAAGACAATAAAATTTCAGATAAAATATTGGCTGCAGAAACTGAAAATATTCAACTAATTTTAGGAGGTCATACACATACATTTTTAGAAAAACCTCATAATGCAAAAAATCGAAAAAATCAAGAGGTAATTGTTAATCAAGTAGGGTGGGCAGGCTTACAGTTGGGTATGATAAATACGACTACGTTTCTAATTTTACTGCTCTAGATGTGAAAGAAACAAGAGGATAAAAATTTTTTTTTTCAACAAAAAATTACCACTTTCGTTGCATGGTAGTAAAGTTGGTAACACTATCTTGATAAATAAATAAGGATAACTTAATAATTGTATAATTTATAAAATTCGGGGAAGGAAAAATGATAAAAACCTTTGATAAAATATGGGAGAATTGTTTAAAGGTAATTAAAGATAATATTAGCTGGCAATCATACAAAACATGGTTTGAACCTATCAAGCCTGTTGCATTGGAAAACAATGTATTGGTGATTGAAGTACCAAGTCAGTTTTTTTATGAATGGCTTGAAGAACATTATGTAGAATTAATTGCAAAAACAATCAAACGTGAACTAGGAAAAGATGCACAATTGGAATATCGCATCTTGATGGAAAATCAAAATAAAAAGAATCCAGCATCGATTCGTATGCCTGCAAGCAATCAATCACATGCACAGTTGAGCAACAACTATGTAGATGTGCAACTAGGCAATGAAGCTGGTATTAAAAATCCATTTGTGATACCAGGTCTTAAACGCTCACAAATAGATCCACAACTTAATCCAAATTACACCTTCGACTCCTATGTAGAAGGAGAATGTAATCGCTTGGCTCGTAGTGCAGGTATGGCAGTAGCACAAAAACCAGGTGGAACATCCTTTAACCCATTGGTCGTGTATAGCTCTTCAGGTTTGGGCAAAACCCACTTGATACATGCCATAGGCAACGAAACGAAACGAGTGCATCCTAACAAAACAGTGTTGTACGTAAGTGCCGAAAAATTTATTCATCAATTCATCGAACATAGTAAAAATCATGAAATCAATGATTTTATCAATTTCTATCAATTGATTGATGTGTTGATTATCGATGATATTCATTATTTCGCACCTGCAATTAAATCACAAGATGCATTTTTCTCTATATTCAATCATTTGCATCAGAATGGAAAGCAATTGATATTGACGAGCGATAAGCCACCAAAGGATTTGGATGGTATGCAAGAGCGTCTATTGTCACGATTCAGATGGGGATTAAGCGCCGACTTACAAGCGCCCGATTTCGAAACACGCATGGCTATCCTAGAGCACAAAATGCGCAATGATGGATTGGACTTGCCAGCCGAAGTAGTTAAATACTTGGCTTACAACGTACAAAATAATATACGTGAAATGGAAGGCGCCTTGATTTCGTTATTAGCTCACTCATCGTTGGTTAAAAAAGAAATTGACCTTGACCTAGCTAAAAAAGTACTGCGCAATATTGTAAAAACATCTTCGAAAGAAATTACAATCGATACAATCCAAAAAATGGTATGCGACTTCTACGATATTACCTACGATAAATTGCAAGCCAAAACACGTAAACGTGAAATAGTACAGGCTCGTCAGATATCTATGTTTTTGGCAAAACAATTTACCAAAAACTCATTGAAAAATATTGGCGACCATTTCGGTGGACGTGATCATACGACCGTAATACATAGTTGCCAAACAGTGAAAGATCTCATGGATACGGATGTGATGATACGCGAGCAAGTAAAAGAATTGCAACAAAAAGTACAATTGGCGGCGATTTAATGTAAACTAACTTAATTCATATTTGGAGATTTCATTGAAGTCTCCATTTTTTTTGGTATAAACAAGCTGTATTTCAGAATTGTTTCATAATTTAGTAACGTATAAAAATTGTTCTCTAAAAACGATACGTTCAACTTTGCATACATAATCTACAAAACGCTATTTTCATGAAAAAATTATTACTATCATTGTTAGGTATTTTCATTACCTATTGCTCATTTTCTCAAATCATTGTCAACGAACTAGAAGCCGATGCGGGCAACTTCGAGGGTGGTGGAGAATGGATTGAACTTAAAAATATTGGCGCCTCAGCGCAAG
>JBIIJQ010000012.1:0-54328 GCA_044233655.1 Chitinophagaceae bacterium
ATTTTTATAATCCAACACCTTCATCTCAATAGCGAGTGAGTCGCCAGGCAAGGCAGTACTTGCAATTTTTTTCTCAAAATGCAAGATGTTTTTTTCAGGCACAAATTTCATTTCATAAAAATTATTTTCTATGGTATTGTGCAAATTACTTGTCATCACGATTCGATATGCATCAGCTGATTGGTCAAGCATGGCAAACTTCAATTTATTCGATTCTCCTGATTTGATGAGTTTATCTTTTTTGTAAATACGATAATGGATAGGCTCATTGAACGGATAAGTAAATGAAATCAACATGCTATCGCCGGTTCGCTTGCCTTTGGCATGCATCATCTCTAATTTGTTATAAGTAATAGCTAATTGGGTCTTAAATGAATCTTGATCAATTACTATTGCATTGGTTTCGCTCGGGTTTAATTTATAATGAAAGGGTGTTGAAATTTTCTTCTTTGTAATTGTATCAGCACCTCGCATGGTTACAAAAAAATAATGTTTGATCGTATCCTTTGAGTTAAAGAGATTTCGAACATGAACAGAATCCTCTTGTTGATAAAACAACAATTTTTCTTTCTGAGTATACTTCAAAAAGGGCTTTACAAATGCCTTTTTTTCAAATGTCATAGGATCTACAAATGATACTTCAAGCGAATACGTTGCATTCGCTTTTAGCAAACTATCAGAAGGTATTTTCAATTCAATAAAATTTTCATATTCTATGACTGTATCTTTTTCATACCACGTATTTTTTTTTGCTTGAGAAATAGTAATCGTATCTAAAAATAATTCTTGAATGTCATTTAATCGAACTTTAAAATGAATGCGGGTTCCTTGCACAGGAAATCCATTCATATCTTTAGCTGTAGCATAAAATTTAATATCATCTCCTGCAAAAAAAACATCAGAAGGCATATCCAATTCATACTTGTTTTTATTGAGCTCATACTCTTCCAATCTAAAACTTGTATTTTTCACCAATGTTCTTCCACGTTTCTTATACCATAACTTTACTTTATAGGATCTGTCTAGTTTTAAGGTATCTGGAATTTTCCATTGATACACAAATGCGCCTGGTGTTTTTTGTTTTATTTTAGTTGAGTAAGAAAATTGCTGACCGTTTTCACTTATCACTAAATGCGCTTTTTTGCGTATTGGGTTGCCATTTTTAAAATTGATTAAAAATGATTTAATATTCAATGTATCGAGGGGTTTATACAATGGTTTATCTGTGATAAGATAGCCTGGAGAATTTAATTCACTATACGTATTGTTGTAATAGTTGGGCGCTACATAGGGCTTTCCCCCATCTTGAAAGCTATAGTTGAATACATAGATTTCTCCTTCAAAGGATACCTTCAACATCAATTTATTAGACAATAGCAATTCACGATTGATGCTTTTCTTTGAAATACTATAACCACCATAGCCTGCATCATACTTGACCTGTTTACTATCCAGTTCCAACTTGGCTTCTTTTATAAGCCGTTTATCTTTACGTGCATATAGGTATAAAATTACATCGTCGTCTATCACCTTGGAAGAGATTAAAAAAGGTGTTTTGTAAAAATAAGAATAGGATACTTTATTGTCGTTGATAGTTACAATTACAAAATGACCTTCGGGCAAGGTATCTTGTTTATATACATTTCGTGGATAGGTCCTAAATTTTTTTGTAAACAAAAACGATGTATCCCGCACAAATCCATCTTTCAATACATACTTGGTTTGCTCATAATTGAGTTTGTATACATGCACCATGGTATCGTAATTCTTAAGCTCTGTGAGCTTTTGTGCTTTTACTACAATGGGCGATACTATGAATACTATAAATAATAAGAGGACATGCTTCATGTTTATCAAGAACGATTTAATTTCTTGTAATAAAAATAAATCATTTTTAATACATTCTTGTCATTCATACCAATTCATTCAATTAATTCTGGGTTTACTTCACTTCAAACCATACTTTCTTATCATCATCCCAATCGCCATTGTAATTGACAAATAATTCTTCACCAGCTTGTATGTCGCGCATGGTTTTGATATAAATAACCTTTTCCTCAAAATCTTGAATATACTCACAATTGGATTGATAGCTATGATTATAGACAGGCACATTGCCCATGGCCATACAACATAGGTCGTCGGTCCAGTCAAATATATAATTGTACAATGTCGTTTGATCGAGGAGCTTTTTTTCTTCTGCACTCATTACAATAACGGGCGACACTTCTACTATCGTATCAGCTTTTATAGCTGTATCTGTATATACACCCCATCCTCTTTCATCAGAATATTCGGTATACAAACAGGGCAATATCATATTCGTCGTATTTCTCGTTTAGCAAATAATAGTTGACTTAATAATATAAGCAGTATACTTAATACACCCGATAAGATTGTTTTGAATAAAATATAAAAGAAGTTTTTGAAACTCCATATTTGAATAATATAAAAAAACAAATGATGTATTAAAATAGCAATTGCTACATATAATATAAACGAACGGAACCCCATCCTGAATAATGTAGGTACGGTATCGCCTAGTTCTTTGATATTTTGCTGAAAAAACAGATTGAGCAAATAAGGTCGAACGAAACCAAGCAATACACAAGCTGATGCATGCATGCCAGGTGTATTGCAAAACATATCCATCGTAATTCCAATTATGAAACCTAAAAACATCACAAGCCAATGATTGGTATTGACAGGAAGAAGTAATAAAATAAGTGGATAGATGAGTGGGATAAATGCGGGTATGCCTACCAATGTAAGAGACGATTTAATGACAATATCATTCAATAAAAATACCTGCACAGCCATGATGAGTAAAAAATTGACAATAAAACGGATCGGTGCGCTCATATTATAAATGTTCTTCTTGTACAGTTTCTTCTAATTGGATTCGTTCAATATTAGTAGTAGTTTCTTCAATCACATAGACATAGTGCAATTTCGTAAATTTAGTACTCAACCATATTTTATACGATGTGCCATTATTTGATTTAGCTGCACGTCCTATCAATATTTTTTCAGGGAAAATACTATACCCACTGGTAAATACTGAATCCAGTGGTTTCACTTTCACTGATTGTGGTATCCCATTCAGCATTACAAATTCAGGATCTTTACCATCCCATGCTACTTTACCTACGGTTCCGTCAGAAAGCATCGCACTCACATTAAAATGTTCGGATAATACTGATATGGCCACACTATAATTTTCGCTTACATGTGATATTTTACCTACAATTCCTTTATCATTAATCACCGACATATTTTTCTTAATCCCATGTTTACTACCCACATTCAATGTGATGTAATTTACTTTTTGGTCAATGGAATTGTTCAATACCTTGGCAGGTATATACTTAAAGTTCACAGTTTTGATAGAGGAATCAATATTGATCGTTGAAGTTCGGGATGAATCTTTCAAAGGATTGGGCTCTACATTGATAGATAATTGGCTTTTTAATCGGCTATTTTCAATGGCTAAACTATCATTGACACGTTTCAAATCCATATAGCTAACTACCTTTTGCTTTCTAGCATAGAGTGAGCCTGCAATACTTCTTGATGAATTTACATAAGAGGATTGCTGATAACTATTGTTTCGAAATACGATTGACAGACATATCACTTCCAATAAGAGAAAGATAAAAAATGAATTGTACTGCTTTATAAAAAGAATCAGATTTCGCACGTTGACTTCAGTTGATTGATACGCTTATTAATTAATTTCTGTAAAAGAAAATTATTGCATCAAAAACGGATACTTATGGATATGCTTAAGTGCCATTCCAGTACCACGTACTACACTGCGTAATGGATCGTCGGCAATATGCACTGGCAATTTGATTTTGTGTGAAATACGCTTATCCAAGCCTCTCAATAATGCACCGCCACCTGTCAAATATAATCCACGTCGGAAAATATCAGCTGCTAACTCAGGTGGTGTTTTTTCCAACGCCTTCAATACAGCTTCTTCAATTTTAAAGACTGATTTATCCAAGGCATCTGCCACTTCCTGATATGAAACCATGATTTGTTTCGGAATACCTGTTACCAAATCACGACCATTCACGGCTACATCATCTGGAGGATTATCCAATTCTTTCAAAGCACTTCCTACTTGTATTTTAATTTGCTCCGCAGTGCGATCACCAATCAATAAACTATGATAACGACGCATAGCTTCTTTGATATCAGCCGTAAATTCATCGCCTGCTATTCGAATACTCTCGTCGCATACAATACCTGATAATGAAATGATAGAAATACCTGTAGTACCACCGCCAATATCAATGACCATGTTTCCTGTAGGCTCTTCTACATCTATACCAATACCGAGGGCTGCTGCCATCGGTTCGTGAATCATATATACTTCCTTGGCGCCTGCTTGCTCAGCACTGTCACGTACTGCACGCTTTTCAACTTCTGTAATAGAAGAAGGAATACAGATAACCATGCGCCAACTAGGTGCAAACAATGGCTTTTTAGGATAAATGAGTTTTATCATCTCACGTATCATGCCTTCGGCAGCATTAAAATCGGCAATTACACCATCTTTGAGCGGACGAATCGTTTTAAGATTTTCGTGTACCTTACCATCCATCATCATTGCTCGTTTGCCGACTGCTATTATTTTATTTGTAGTACGATCTACAGCTACAATAGACGGTTCGTCTACCACCACTTGATCGTTGTGTATGATTAATATATTGGCAGTGCCAAGGTCAATGGCAATATCCTGCGTAAAAAAGTTAAATAACCCCATAGTTTTTTAAGTAAAAAATCCCCTCAATAAATGTGTTTGCGAAGTTAGAAGATATTATCCTACAAAAGAAAAAATAATCCTCCGAATTAAGCATATTTTTTGTTATAATATTTGAAATACTGATATTGGGGTATTGTTGCATAAAAACACGCTGTTAATAAGCGTATGATTTTATTCTAATTATAATTTAATGAAAGAAATGATTTCTTTATTTACCTCGGCAGCACGTTCAATTAAAGAATTAAACCATTAGAAATAGCCTATTCTTTTTGTACTTTTCTTACAAGCACACCTTTCGACGTTTCTATTCTGAGTATATAAAACCCTGTTGGCACACTACTTATGTCTATTGTTTTCAAGTCATCATCTGGACGGATATGCATTGACTGACCTAAACTGTTTAACATTCTCAAATTGTAAATTGCAACTCCACGTTGAGGATTTAAATAAAGTGTTGAGTTTACAGGATTCGGATATAGGGACAACAAATGAATTTGCTCATAAAAGGACAAACCAACTGAACCACTGTATCCTATGTAAACCTCACCCATGGCAGCCAGAGTATCATAACAATCAGGAATAACTGTACTTGTATCGAAATACTCTCTTACAGCCAGATGATATATAGGCGTATCTACAGAAGATGTCAAAATAAATGTTGTATCCCATGGATGAACGGCAGCAGGACCAGAACATTGTAAAAAATGATATTCTGCTATTAAGGTATCTTTTGTTATATTAAATTTTACTTGACCCCATAAATGTCGTGTTCCAAAGTTTTTTGTAGTTCTTACATAAAGTGTATGAGGTGTTATATTTTTATTCCAATACACACTATCAATGGGCCATGCTATGGCATTGATTGATGTAAAAAAAAAATATGGATATTAAAATCACCTTAAAATATTTTTGAGTTTTCATAATAATTATTTTTTAAAGTTTTTGAATTGTAATCTCTTCTTGAATATTTCCATCACACATTAAGAGTAAACTATAAAATCCTGAAGGATAATTAGAAAAATCAATTGTTGATGTCGCTTTAAAATAGAGTAGAAAATTAGCTTATCTATTAATGAGGCTTCTTCATTTGCAAGTAATTTTACCTAAATTTAAACACAATATTTATTAATGCAAAATTAAAAATCTACTTGAATATCTCATGTATCAAGAAACATTCATCTATTTTTTGAAATTTTGGACCAAATAATTTGAAAAATAAATATTAAATAGACATTTATCTTATTGCTTTCAAAAAAGCAATTACCTCTTTATTTACCTCTGCAGCACGTTCAATTTGCACAAAATGGCCTGTTTCGGGATAGGTCACCAACGTAGCATCTTGCATTTGATTGGCTGCTTGCAACGCCATTTCACGGGTTGTTTGTGGATGTAAAAAGCGGTTAGGTATGAGCATATCATTTTCGCCAAAGAATACCAATGTCTTTTGAGTGATATTTTTCAATTCATAATACAACTGATGATCGAGCATTGAATTGATGCATTTATCCAACATTCTTCTGTATGAATTTCGATCATTCTTCTGAATCAAGAGATTTAAATCATCTATAATTTTTTGAGCAAAAACAGAATTTTTATAGAAGGATGAATTGATAGACTGCGTTATATGAACTTCATCCATATTGATAAAATTACCCATGGTAATGGCGCTTTTGAACAGAATAGCTTCATGAGGAGAATAGTATTCAAATCCAGCAGGCGCAAATAAGATTAATCTACTTACACTTGCGGGGCTATTCAATGCAGTGTTTAAGGCAATTTGCCCACCCATGGAATGACCTGCTAAAATTACCTGATCAAGTTTGAGATGATTCATAAAGCGGATAACCGTTTTACTCATGAAATCGACCGTATAATCGAAATTGCCACGAGACGAATGTCCGTTGCCCGGCAAGTCGATTGCGATACAACGTGCTTCATTTTGCAATACCATTGTGTTCCAATGCCAAACTTGTAAATAATTGGCCAAGCCATGTATAAATAGAATGACAGGCTTGTTCTTGGCACCCGAATCGGTATAGGCTATCGTTAATTGCTCGTCTAACTGTGCATATAGTATCGTAGAATTCATCTTTTATCTTAAATGGCAAATGTATGCTTTGCTTAGTTGCCAATTAACTATTTAAAATAATAATTGTCTTAATTTTACGCCCACATTAATAACGCTATCATGAAATGGATTTTTAGTCTTGCATTGAGTTTTTTTGTTATACAGTCTTTTGGCCAACAACTATTTCCTACAATCAGTTCAGACAAAGGAACGCCACCTACCTATCATATCAACCTCAATGAGGCAACAGTAGTTGCTTCGCATGTGTTCTCAAACGATACTGACCGCTATCGATACAATCAAATGAAACATTATGTAAAGATTGTACTTCCCTATGCCAATGCAGCTATCAAAACATTTTATGAAATAGAACAAACAACGGCATCGATGAACAAACGTTCAAAACGCAAGTATATTAAAACTAAAGAAAATGAAATCAAAGTTAACTTTGAAGACAAGCTAAAAGACTTAAATATTACACAAGGGCGAATACTAGTCAAACTCATCAATCGTGCTTTGAAAACAAATTGCTACAACATCGTAAAAGAATTGAAAAATCCTGTGACAGCGGCTTATTATCAAGGATGGGGCAAGTTAAACGGTATTGATTTGAATGATGATTATAATCCTGAAAATGAACCCGAATTGGAACGCATCATGCGTAGTTTAGGGTATTAATTTATGCTTCCACCGATTGGATGATTTCTTTATCCTTTTTACCAAGGATAACAGCCCCTACCATCGCACTTAAAAACAATACACTCGCAATCTCGAATGGAAATACAAAATCGGTAAACAACACCTTTCCAAGATTCTTGATTAATCCGATATCTGTAGCATTGACCAAATCAATTTCTTTGCCTTCAAGACCAGTAAAGGTCGTTTTTACTGCAGCTATCAATACCAACAATAATGCGCCACCCGATATGACTGCTGCAAATTGCACCAACACATTTTTTTGAGGTTCGGTATCACTGTTGAGATTCATAAGCATGATCACAAACAGAAACAGTACCATAATAGCTCCAGCATATACAATGATATTGACGATAGCCAAAAACTGCGCATTCAACATTACATAATGCCCAGAAATAGTAAAAAATGTAAGAATTAAAAACAACACACTGCTAATAGGATTACGACTCATAATAACTCCGATAGCAAATACTAGTGTCATTATACTCAACAGCCAAAATACAATTTGATGAATACCCATATTAAACTCTAATTGTTAGTTGTTATTTGTTTAGGATTTGGTATTAACAAATCCTCTTTCTTATAAATAAATCCTTCGCGTTTGTAATTAGAAGGAGCAAATGTTTGTGTAAGATAAATGGCATCTTTAGGACAAGCTTCTTCGCATAATCCACAAAAAATACAACGCAACATATTGATTTCATATTGTGCAGCATACTTTTCTTCTTTGTAAAGATGTTCTTCTCCTTTTTTTCGCTCGGCCGATTCCATAGTAATGGCTTCAGCAGGGCAACTCAATGCACACAACCCGCATGCGGTGCAGCGTTCACGACCTTCTTCATCACGATTAAGGATATGTAGTCCGCGAAAATTTTCACTAAAAGGACGCGTTTGTTCAGGATAATTGATAGTCGCCTTTTTATGAAACATATGACCTAGTGTAATAGACAATCCTTTTGCGATGGCAGGTAGATATATCTTCTCCATAAACGTCATTGGATGACGATCGACTGGCTTAGCTCTATTTGAAATATTAGCGTAATTCATACTTAGATTATTTATTAAAAAACAAGATTACAGCGCCTGTAATAAGCATATTAATCAACGCAAATGGGATTAAACTTTTCCATCCAAGATTCATCAATTGATCGTATCTGAAACGAGGAATGGTCCAGCGGATAAACATAAAGAAAAGTATAAAACCAACAGCCTTACCAAGCAAAACCCCAACTCCAATGAAGGAATAAACCATAGGTGGCACATGTGCTGCAACCCAATCCATACCTGGATAATTATACCCCCCAAAGAATAGTGTACTCAATATTACAGAAGTAATAAACATATTGATGTACTCTGAAAAAAGGTAAAAGCCCAATTTCATTGAACTATACTCAGTATGATAACCACCTACCAACTCACTTTCACACTCAGCCATATCAAACGGCGCACGATTGAGCTCAGCAAAAGAACATACTAAAAATACCAAGAAAACAAAAGGCTGTTTGAATACATACCATGTAAAATAACCATCTTTCCAAAAACCATGTTGTTGTTCTACAATTTCGCGCATACTTAAACTGCCCGACATCATCACCAAAGCAATCATACTGATACCCAACGCCAATTCATATGAAATAGCCTGAGATGCAGCACGAATACTACTCATAAGGGAATATTTATTGTTAGATGCCCAAGCTCCTAACATGATGCCATATACTCCTAAACTCACAGCACCAAATATGAATAATATGCCTATATTGACATCGGCTACTTGCAATGAAAAAATGCTTCCATCAGCAAATTGCAAATCGGGCCCCCATGGAATGACAGCGCTCGTCATACACGAAACAAGCATAGCCAACGATGGACCTAAAATGAATAAAAACTTAGAAGATAGGACTGGAATAATTTCTTCTTTCATGAACAATTTCAATCCATCGGCCAAAGGCTGAAATAAGCCAAAAGGCCCCGCACGATTAGGACCTGTACGGTCTTGCATAATGGCTGCTACCTTACGCTCGGCCCATGTGCTATACATTGCAATACCAAGCGAACCACCTAATATAACAGCGATTAGTATCACCTTTCCTATCACAAACGACAACGAAATTGCTAAAAGCATCATGAAAATTACAATTTGAGTGAACAAAAGTAAGTAAAGAAAGGGAAATAAGGAATTGATTTATTGACTTATCGCAATTTTCTTATATTTTGTAATTAACCACTCAAATTAACCTTTATTAAAACCTATAATTAATATAAATACGTGAGATTGCATTCCCTAAATCTAAATCAAACAGAGAAAGCGGGGTAATTGCACTCGTTTGTGGTACAAAACTATAGTATTGCATAAATTGGGAAGTCAATTCCAAGCCAAAATTGATACGTGAAAACTCAAACTTAGCACCTATTGAAGGGTATAAATCCCATTTGAATGCTCTAACTGCACCCAATGAAGTAGATGTCGAAGAAATAGAAGAATAATACCCACTGAGTGATTTATATTCATTGATACTATTCAAATCGCCTGAACCTATGTGAAATCTGGTATCAACTGCAGCTGTTAATACAATACGCTTATAAAAATGCCGTTGCAATTGCAATCCTCCGCCTATAAAAAAGGAATTTAAATCATAGACTTTTGAAGAAATCGTCAACGTGTCTGATAATGCTTTGTATTCTCTTGATGACATTCTAAATTGCAAATTTTGATACCCTGCCATGATTCGAAAAGCCTTTGAAGGCTTTACATAATGCTTGAACATGAGATCTATCCCAATTTCATTATTGTAATTATTGAACGTAGGAATTCGATAAGCAAATCCTAATTCGTTTTTACGACTTGGTATTTTCTTAGTAGATGATTGTGCGATTGAACCAGTTACGAACATACTTAACATTGTAATTAAAATAATCTGTTTCATATTTGGATAACGAAATTAATTTTCAATTATTATTCTTTCATTTTTTTCCCATACAATTTTTCTCCTGCTTCAATCCGAATATTCAATTTATTTTCTTGAGGAGGAATAGGACAAGCATAACCTTCTTTGAAAGCACAATAAGGGTTATAACATTTATTAAAATCTATAATGAGTTGCTGATTTTGAATGTCACTCATTTTAAAATCAAGGTAACGTCCTCCACCAAATGTTTCAGTGTAATTCGTTTCATCTGTAAATGGAATAAACAAATAATCTTCAAACCCTTCTTTATTCATGAGTTTTTGACTTTGGTAGAAAAAGAGTATAGAATTCGTTCCTTTCAATTCAAATGCAACCTTACCATACACAAAATACTTTTTAATAACACCATTGTGAGTTTGCATATCAAATCCAATCGTATCAGTAATTCGTTCAAATTGAGCTACAACCTTAAACGATGAATCCGGATGGTAGAATCTCAAATACTTCAATTCAGCTTTACCCAATGGACTATTTTTATCTTCAAGAAACTCCGCTTTATATTTAGCACGATAGGATTCTATTGTTTGAATATAATTTTGTGCAGAAGTAAAAAATGACAGCCCGATAAAAAACACAAGGAAGATAGTTAGAAATTTCATTCTTCAAAAATAGACTACACAACTTTACAAACGAAATTCCTTTTTCTCTTAATTAACATAGTACAAAAGCAAAATCAATTTCAATTCGATTCAAAGTATTACTTTTAGTCAATCGAACAAATAATTATTATTTTATGACAATCATTTATATGCATTCCAATCGTTTATTATTAATAGTGTTTCTTACAATATCATTTTCCCAATCAGCAATGGCTCAAGAAACCCATTACAAACCTGATTCTATAATCACTTATACATTTTTCGGAAATGATACTTTGCATAAAAAGCCAAATTCTAAAACCAGCTTCAAATACAATCCACAATTTCAATTAATTGAAAAAAATAATTAGGACTGGGATAATAAAAAACAACTTGGATTAATACAGAACGATCTAAATACAAAATGATGAGCAATGATGTATTTGAAGAGAAATATAATATGCTGAACGATAGTAACAAATTTGAAGTTAAAAACTATGTATAAATTCAAAAAACCATTTCAACTAACTGAATGTACAAATGAAAAAATTCAAAACAATGAAATCATCATTTTGGGAAAAGAAATTTATAGATATGTGAATGACACGCTATCAAAAGTTGAAAAATATAAGAGAAGTACAACCTTCTATAAATCATCTGTAAAAGAATACCTGCAATCAACAAATACGCTGATTGAAAAAACCACTAATTACACAGAAGTAGTGCAACATGTGATTGACAAAACAATGAATAAAAAAGATTACAATGGAACCATGTTAAAAACCCTCACTACTTCATATGAACCTGCTACACAAAAACATTCTGAGTTTGTTATTGAATAATATCGAATGAAGTATATTATTAATATATTTATAGTAATTGTATGGGCGCTTCAAAATGCAAATGCAGAATATATAACTCAAAGCATTCCAACGAAGGAAGGTGTACCTCCCTATAGTCAAATTTACTCACTTGAAACAGATACAAATGGGTATATATATATAGCCACAGATAATGGTCTCTATATCTATAATGGAGCAGAAATTGAAGTTTTTCATCCTAGTTTAATTGGCAACAACAGGCAATTTATTGGTTTCTACAAAGACGGAAATGACATATATGCTTTACCCCTAAATTATAAAATAATAAAAATAACAAATGGAAGAACTCATCAATTTAAAGAAATAAATTATACTAACAACAACTACAGCGTTTTTTCGGCCTATACAAATGCAAATAATGAATTAGAATTTATAGCTGCTGAAGAATATACTTACCGATTACTATTGAGATTGACAAAGGACGATCAACTCATTCTTTTAGAAAAACAGATTAATCAGTTTGATGTTTACAAAAAAATTATCAAATTAAAAACTAATGATATAAATCAACAAAAATTAAATAAAAAATTAAACTCATGCGAAAAGCCTCTATTATACAATAATCAATTTTTGTTTTTAAATAGCGAAATATTTAAAATAGGTAATGGAGAATCTAGATTAATAATAGATATAGAAAAATATAAATTGGAAGGATCCATCTTACGCTATTTTCAATTTAATGATAATGAATTTGCAATATCCATAATGGGTAAAAACTATGGCATATACAGATTTAACAATAATCGATTAGATACTCTCTATAATAAAGAACCTTGTACAGGAATCACTCAAGATAAGTTTCAAAACATATGGATAAGTACATTAAATGGAAAGCTGTTAAAAATCAATAAATTTGTAACTACCAAATCTAAACTAAATTTCAAGCCTTTATCTGATATTGTGAATGTATTATCGCCATGTGATAATATACTTTTTATATCTGATATGAATGCTAATTTATATGAATTAAATTTAATCAATGGCAACTTGAAACTACTGGTAAAAGCTACATCAAATTATAACAAACAAAATAATTTATACAAATTAGATGGATTTACATATTATACAAACAATAAATCCATATATCAATTTAAAGAAAATAACCTAATCAACGCAACTCCCTTACCAGTTACACAACAAGAAAGCTCGGTGAGAGTATACACCCTAAATGGCCAAAAGGTGTATATCAATAATTTTCACATGGAGTATCTACCGAAGGGATTTAAAAAACTAGAAAGAATCATTACTTCAATAAGGATTAATCAAATAGAAAAAGATGAATTCGAAAATTTATGGATTGCTTCACAATCTGGATTATTCACGTTTAATCTTAATAAAAAATTATCATTTCACAAATACATAACCAATACAGCAATTGACTCTACATCTGTCAACTCAATTATTTTATTAAAAAGCTATTTATTTTTATTATGCAATGGGATTATCTACAAATACAATATTGCGAATAAAAGTATTGAAAAAATATATACAGACAAATTAATCAAATCGCTCTTATTGCTTGATAATAATATAATTGGGATAACTCAACATGGATATAAAATATTCAATATTTCGCTTGAAAACATTTCATCGTTTGAATTTCAAAAAGACATGATTAATGAAAAAATCAAAAATGCCTACTGCGATCATAAACAACTTATCCTATTAAATAATTCTCAGTTATTTATGATACCTAAATCTGATTTATCTTTAAAAAACAATGAAGAGACCAATTTAATCATAACAAAAGCCACTTTCAACAATTCCCCTATTTCGATTGATAATAATAGCTTTTCATCTAAATGGGAAAAGTCGAATCAATTTAAAATTGATTTTGATTTGCTTAATAATTTCATTTCGGATTTTGAAATAGGAACCTATTCTCTATTACTAGGCAAGGATACCCTTATTAAAAACACTAAACTAACCAACAACTCTTTAAATATTAATAATTTATTGCCAGGAAATTATACCATTTTAATTCAGTTAAAAAACAATACTAATCATAGAATATTCTACTACCTTCAACCGCAATTTTACCAGACTAAGCTTTTCATTTTAATAAGCATATTATTATCGGGATTGTTGATATTTTTTATTGCAAGTTGGATATCCAGGAAATTACAACTAATAAAATTCAACAATCAATTACAGCAAAGCAAACTATTACAACTTGAAAGTACCTCTCGATTAAATCAATTAAATCCTCACTTTATTTTTAATGCACTGACCCCACTTCAAAACTACATTATTACCTCAGAGAAAGACAAAGCAGCAAAATACCTAACTCATTTTTCAAGTCTGCTTCGTAAAATGCTTATTATTTCAAGAAAAAGTACAATTTCCATTCATGAAGAAATCCAGTTTTTACAAGAATATTTATACATACAGTCTGTTGAAAAAGATCATTCATTTGAATATACAATCAATAATTGCCTGTCAGAAAAAGATTCATTTAATTGTATGATTCCCAACATGATGATACAACCACTTGTAGAAAATGCCATCAATCATGGTATGGATTTGCGTAAAAATCAGAAGGGTTTACTTGAAATCACTTTTGAAAAAATAAATACATCTCAATTAAAAATTACTATTTTTGACAATGGTGAGGGGTTTGAAATTAATGAAATTCAAAAAATAAAGGCAAATCATGCCATTGACATTATCCAAGAACGACTTGAATTAATAAACAAAACGACAAAAAAAGAACTTAACAACTTAACATTTCAAAAGACAGGAAAGGGGTTTGAATCAATTATTATTTTACCTACAACATTTTTTTAAACAATGAAAATTAAAGCATTTATAGTCGAAGACATATCACATTCTATTAAAACATTAGAAATTTTATTACAAAAATACGATGAGATTGAATTGGTGGGCTTTGCTACAAATGCAGAAGAAGCTATAGAAAAAATCAAAGAATTAAAACCCGATGTATTGTTTATGGATATTAAACTTGGTAAAGATTCCGGGTTTACCGTATTAGATCAAACAAAGGGCTTTTATAAATTTGTAATTTTTACAACTGCCTATTCTGAATACTCACTTTCAGCATTTAATTATCAAACGCTACATTATTTGTTAAAACCAATCGATATCGACATGCTTGATAAAGCCGTTGACAAAGTAATTAATTTTTTTGAAGCAACATCAAACACTGTCAATCCTTATGATGAAATCAACAAATTGAATCTTATTTTAAATAACAAAAATGGCAAAACTATATTTGTCCCTGAAAAAAATAGTTGGCTTGCTATTAATACAGATCAAATTCTTTATGTTAAAGCAGAGGCTAGCTACTCATATATCATTACACATGACAAAAATATCAAAGTAAGTAAGAACTTAAGTGCAATGGAAAAAATGCTAGAAGGCCAAGATCATTTTTTTAGAGTTCATCGAAGTTATATTATCAATACGCTTTATATAAAATCATTAAAAAAAGGGAACGATAGTAGTATAGAATTGATTAATGGTGAAAACATTCCTATATCTCAAAATGAAAAGAATGTTTTTTTCACAAAACTTGGGGTTAAGCAAGATCAAGATGAATTATAAAATAAGCAATATTATATTTTTTA
This sequence comes from Chitinophagaceae bacterium, assembly GCA_044233655.1. GTDB lineage: Bacteria > Bacteroidota > Bacteroidia > Chitinophagales > Chitinophagaceae > OLB11. The sequence continues at coordinate 15,551 of JBIIJQ010000012.1, forward strand.
TTTTGAACTCACTATAATAACAAAAGCCGCTCTTTGAGCGGCTTTTGTATTGAAATTACCAACTAAAAACTATCGTTGTGTTTTTTGAAAACGAATGACTTTTGCTTCATTTTGTCCATCAGAAACAATGATTGAATATATTCCTGATGCTAAATGCTCCACAGGTATAGTAACCAATTTGGTTTCATTGTTTACATCTACAGCTGAGTTGAACACTGATTTTCCTACAGCATCTATCATTTTGATTTCATACATCAATTCATCTGGCGAGCTGATTGAAACAGTGGTAGTGGTAGATGATGGATTAGGATATAATTTAATGTCGCTAATTGCAGTACAGCTAATATTCACATTTCGAATTACTGAATATTCAAATTTGCCATCAATATCCACTATTCGCAATCTATACTCCGTATTTCCTTTGGCTACATTTTTATCGGTATAAGTGTAAGTTTGAGGCACTTGACTCATACCAACAGCTGTTTTAGTGCCAATCATCTCAAAGTTACTGTTCTCAACTTTTCGTTCAATTTCAAATCGTGCAACATTGAATTCTTGTGCTGTTGTCCATTCTAATCGAGCATTACAATCATTGGCAATTACGTCGAATTGATTCATGATTGCAGGTAAAGCAGCATTTGGTTTAAAGATTGTAATATAGACAGTTGCTGTATCACATACCACAGGAATTCCATTATCACATTTGCTGTAGATAAATTGATCAGGTCCATCGTAATTGTTATTAGGCGTGTATACAAATGTTCCGTCAGTATTGAATACGACTGTTCCATTTGCAGGGTTTGTTACTTGAGTGAAAGTCACTAGATGATCTTGAGGATCTGTATCATTTAATCCTACACTTCCTGGTACTGGTGTGTTTACCGATGTTACATACGCATCATCATTGGCATATGTTTGATTTGTAGAAATTGGTATTCCTGTTACATCGATATATACATCTGCAGTATCACATGCAATTGGACTACCATTGTCACAGATATAGTATGTATACATATCTGTTCCTGTAAATCCAGGGTTTGGCGTATACGTTACTGTTCCATTCGGGTTTACAACAATCGTACCATTCGAAGGGTTTGAAATTACTACCGGTGCTCCAACAGCATCTCCTTGAGGGTCGTTATCGTTACACTTGATACACATTGTAATAGGAGTATTAAATGGTGTCGTACCATGATCATCTTGAGCAATGACTGTATTTATACCAAGTTTGAAACCAGGTGAAACTATAATTGTTAATGTAGTAGTATCACACAAACTAATAGGTGCTGGTGAGCAAACTATGTACTGAACACTATCTCTACCAATAAATCCTGGATTAGGTGTATAGGTATAAGTACCGTCAGTATTTAATACCAAAGTTCCATTACTCATTGTTCCTAATTGTGTAAATGTACTTCCAGGAATTACATCATCATTTGTAGCAACAGTTCCAGATACTGGAATGTTCACAGTTGTTTGATTGATATCAGGGTTTGCATCTTGCTGTGGTTTGTTGATAGTGATGTAAGCAGTTGCTGTATCACAAACCACTGGAGTACCATTGTCACATTTGCTATATACAAATTGATCTGGGCCAGTATAGTCACCATTAGGAGTATATGTAAATGATCCATCAGGATTTAATACGACTGTACCGTTTGATGGCCCAGTTACTAATGTAAATGTAACACCATCGTTTTGTGGATCTGTATCATTACCTGCTACACTATTTGTAATTGGTGTATTTACATTTGTTGTATAAGCGTCATCGTTGGCATATGTTTGATTATTGGTAATAGGATTATCTACAATGGTAACATATGCATAAGCTGTATCACAAGCAGTTGGAGTACCATTATCGCAGATATAATATTGATATACATCTTCTCCTGTAAAACCAGGGTTTGGTGTATATGTAACTGTTCCATTTGGATTTACTACTACTGTTCCATTTGCTGGATTTGCTATTACTGTAGGATTGCTTATCGTATTGCCATTCGGGTCGCTGTCATTACACAATAAACACATTGTTACAGGTGTATTTACAGGAGTCGTTGCATGATCATCTTGAGCTATAATCGTATTCCCAATATTTGAATACAATGGGGTTACTACAATAGTCAACGTTGTAGTATCACATAGATTTACAGGAGCTGGCGAACATACTACGTAACTAATACTATCAGTACCTACAAAATTAGGATTAGGCGTATAGGTATAAGTACCATTAGGATTCATCACTAACGTTCCATTTTCCATTGTACCAATTGGCGTGAATGTACTTCCTGGTATCACATTATCGTTTGTTGCTACAGATCCACTAACTGGTGTATTTACAATAGTTTGATTGATATCCGGTGTTGCATCTTGTATTGGTGCATGAATTGTAATGTAAGCTGTAGCTGTATCACATGCCACTGGAGTTCCATTATCACATTTACTGTACAAGAATTGATCAGGACCTGTATAATCACCATTTGGTGTATAGGTAAATGACCCATCTGTATTCAATGTTAATGTACCATTTGAAGGTCCACTTACCAATGTAAATGTAACACCATCATTTTGAGGATCGGTATCATTTCCAGCAACGCTGTTGTTAATTGGAGTATTGATATTCGTTACATAGGCATCATCGTTCGCATACGTTTGATTGTTTGTAACAGGATTTCCTACTATCGTAACATAAGCATAAGCTGTATCGCATGCAGTTGGTGTTCCATTATCACAAATATAATATTGATATACATCTTCTCCTGTGAAGCCTGGATTTGGCGTATACGTAACAGTTCCGTTAGGATTTACTGTCACTGAACCATTTGCAGGATTAGCTAGGATGGTTGGATTACTAATAGTATTACCATTCGGATCGCTATCATTGCATAATAAACACATTGATACCGGTGTATTAATAGGTGTAGTAGCATGATCATCTTGAGCCAAGACAGTATTTCCATAAGTAGAAATCAACGGAGTAACAATAATAGTCAAGGTAGTTGTATCGCAAACTACAGTTGGTGCTGGAGAACAAGCTACATAGCTTATACTATCTCTTCCAACAAATCCAGGTGCTGGGGTGTAAGTATATGTTCCATCAGGATTCATTACCAACGAACCGCCATTGGCCATTGTACCTATTGGTGTGAACGAACTTCCTGGGATCACATTGTCATTAGTAGCTACAAAACCGCTTACTGGTGTATTCACTAAAGTTTGATTAATATCTGGCGTTACATCCTGTTGAGTATTGATTGTAATATAGGCTGTTGCTGTATCACAGACAACTGGAGTTCCAGTATCACATTTGCTATATACAAATTGATCAGGTCCTGTATATCCTGGGTTAGGTGTATACGTGAATGTACCATTTGGATTTAAAACTACCGTACCGTTCGATGTTCCAGAAACCAATGTAAAGGTGACTGCATCATTTTGAGGATCGGTATCATTGCCCGCTACACTGTTTTCAAGAGGTGTATTGATTGGTGTAGTGTATGCATCATCATTAGCATAAGTCTGATTTTGAGTTATAGGATCGGTTGTGATAGTTACATATGCATTTGCTGTATCACAAGCCGATGGGTTATTATTATCACAAATTACATACGTATAAACATCTTCACCAAAGAAACCTGGATTGGGTGTATAAGTTACGGTTCCATTTGGATTTACTACCACAGTTCCATTTGCAGGATTGGATAGAACCGTTGGATTTCCTATGGCATTGCCATTTGGATCACTATCGTTACACAATAAACACATTGTAACTGCAGTATTGATTGGCGTTGTAGCATGATCATCTTGTGCTATGACAGTATTATCATTATTTGAAGTCAATGGAGTTACGACAATAGTCAACGTAGTTGTATCACAAATAACTGGTGTTGGTGAACAAGCTACATAGCTAATACTATCTCTTCCTACAAATCCAGGTGCTGGAGTATAGGTATATGTTCCGTCTGGATTCATAACCAAGGTACCACCATTTGCCATAGTACCTATTGGAGTGAATGTAGAACCAGGTAATACATTATCATTGGTTGCAACAGATCCAGATACCGGAGTATTCACAATTGTTTGATTGATATCTGGCGTTACATCTTGTGTACGAATACCAAAATCAAAGCCTGTTAAATTTACTGTACCTGAATTGAATGTTTGAAACAATGGTGACGTGTTTTGCCATTTTGGATCTATTGCTGGAACTGGAGGCACATTACCTGTAACACCAGCTACATTAGAAACAACTATTTCAAGACCAATCGCATTTGGCGGCACTGCTGTAAATAAATAAGTTCCATCAGGGTTAACTGGTACACTTTGAAGTACAAAACCAGTCAATGGATCTACAAGAGATACATACAATGTATTTCCTAAATTAGTTCCATTTTCACCAGGAGTAAAAATATTTGTATTTGTTCCATTGGCACTGTTGTTTATATCATTCCAAATTGTACCTGATGCTTGTAAGCAAGCAAATAATACAGTTGCAGAGTCTTGTGCAAAAATCGCCCATCCGTAGGTATTAATTGTACGTACATTTCCAAAATCATCACATTGCAAATTCGTCGTTTCATTGGCACCTACTGCTGGAGCAGGTATAGTTTGTGATATATTTCCATTACCACTCCATGCATGACAAGGGGAAACGGAACCATTGTAGATATTGTCTAATCCTGCACCTGTGACATTATTTTGATTATCACCACTTCCTGAACATGAACTCCCTACATTTGCCAACTGAGAATCATCCCAAAATACTCGGATATTGGGGTTAAATATAGGTGCAATTGTTGTAAATATTAATCCATTTTTATTGATTTCGGCATCATATAAAGGCACGTTGAAACGACCTTTGTAATATGTCAAAACCATCTTGAATTGGGTACCAGAAGGCACTGGAGCACCTAAGCCATCCAATCCATTCCATAAAATTGTATTTAAACCTGGCACAGCACCAAATTGCTCTAATGCGACATCGGTAGTATTAGGTTGGTAGCCATCCACTCCATTTAAATCCAGAAGCAAACGAACATCGCCTGCACCAAATACAGTGTATCGAATTTGAAAAGGTGCGCTACATCCCACGATAATGGGTTGTTGCAATTGCGGATTTTGAGGTGCAACTCCAGGAGGATATATAGCTGGATCTGGGGTATTTACAAATAAAGTATACCCATTCGAAAAAGAAGGTGACACTGCATTGTTTTGGGACCTTCGATCCACTGCAAAGTTATTCGTATTAGTAACACCATATTCAGTGACAGCCACATCAAATGCAATAGGTTTAAATTCAGACGTAAAATTTATTTTAATAATGTTACTATCTGTTGACCAAGCGTAAATTTCAGGTGCTGCATCTTGATCATAAGAAGTATAATATTGAGTTGAATTTACAGCATTAAATGCAAATTTATCGCAATGCATACGACCGTTAAATCTTGTACCAGCAGAAGTTGCTACCTGCATATCCCAAAAAGGTGTAAAACTCCAGGTACCTGTATTAGCTTGTGTATTGCCTCCATCATCACTTCTATAAATCTCAACCCAATACTCACCATTCATAGTAGGTGTAAAGGTTAATGGATCATATCCACCAGGTGCTGAACCAGCTATGTTGGCACCTAGACTAGCTTGATTCCATGTCGAAATAAACCCATTTCCAGAACTTGGTAAGTTGATTTGTGCAACTTGAGTACCAAGCGGATTGAAAATTCTCATGTACATGTCATTAATAGCCGGATTGAGTGCTACTGCTGAAGAATAATTTCTCCAACTAAACCCATAATAAAGGTTTTCAGTATTAAAATCTGAAATTCTAAAATAAAGCCTATTGTCAATTGGGCATCCTAAAAAAGTCCCCCGATTTTGACTGGGCAATAAAGACAACGCTGTAATAACCGAACTGTTTTGAGAAACGGTAGAAGTTCCTTCGGCATGAAGCTGACTTGTGGTCATTCCGAGTAGGAGGAATGCCAATAATAATTGTTTAGAAAATTTGTTGATTTTTTTAATCATAAAGTAGGTTTTTTAATGAATGATTTTAAAATGTTATTTAGATAGGTTATAATAACACGTTCGTTTGCAAATGTATTCTAAACAATTAAGGTACCAAATTATTAATGTATTTAAAAAATGTTATTTCAAATAGGTATATCATTTATTTTATATAAATTAATTAAGTATTATAATTAATATTATGTATAATTAATTAATCTTTACACATAATAAAGATACTATTCTTTTTATACCTGCATAGTGCTTTTCTAAAAAATTAATATTTAAGCAATAAATATTTTGTTATTAATATGCTAATAGCATTTAAGTAATATTAATTCAAATAAACTTTCTTGTAAAATAAGTTGAGCTTGTTTGACTATTTACAATGAATATACCTTTTCTTAGCATTAAAGAAATAGGTATGATACAACTATTGGTTTCACAAATTTGTTATAATAACATTCTTCTAGAAAATCATAAAAAGTAACTGATTCAATAATTTCATCGTTTTGAATTAAAATAGTTCCTTTTGATAATATGAATCATTTGATGTGAAGGAATGTGCTTTTTCATCCAATGTTTAAATCGCCAAATTCGTTGATTTCTATTCATTGTCAATCAAATTCAATCTGAAAAAATTCATCAATCTAGGTAACAAATTAGCAAGAAATCTATAGCAATTCTTTTCGTTTGAATTGCCATTTGGTATAGACAAAAGCCAAAACGTGTTTGAAAATAAATTTTGTTAACGAATTACAAAAATAATTCACTTGCAACCCAATCAGCAAACAGCTTTCCTTTTTGTGTTAACTTTATATGTTCGGATTCAATTTGAATCATTTCAGTTTCTATTAATTGCGTTAGTTTTTGATCAAATAGATTCCATTCATCCACGAATAATTGTTCTTTCAATGTATTGATTGAAATACCGTTCGAAGTTCTAAGTTGTGTCAAAATTTGATCATTCATTTTTTCTTCTCGAGAAAGAATTTCTTGTTCGAAATCCAATTGCTTAGTTTCTACCCCATGTAGGTACTTCATGTTATTTGCTATATTCCATTGTCGACTAATTCCATTGTACGAATGGGCAGATGGTCCTATGCCTATATATTGTTTCCCATTCCAATAATTACTATTATGAATTGCATGTTTGCAAGGTTTTGAGAAACTCGAAATCTCATAATGTTCAAATCCATGTTCTTCCAATTTATACATTAAGTATTCATATTGTTCAGCGCTTTGTTCATGATTCACTGGCTTTTCATTGCCCTTTTTGATCAATGAAGCCAAGGCTGTTTTTGGTTCTATCGTCATTGCATAACATGATAAGTGAGGTATTTCAAGCTTCATCATGGTTTCAATATTCTTATGCCATTTTTCGTGGGTAAGCATTGGATATCCAAAAATTAAATCGGCACTTATGTTTTCTATACCAGCATCTTGTGCTATTTGTATACATCGCAAAGCATCATGAGCGTTATGGGCACGATTCATATAACGTAAGTCTTCATCATAAAAGCTCTGAATACCGATGCTTAATCGATCAATACCCACATGATTGAATGATTTTATTTTATCAGTACTTATATCATCAGGGTTGGCCTCTAAGGTGCATTCCGATATGGAATCAATCGAATAATGTTCGTATACACCATTCAGTAATCGATCAATGTCACTTACATCTAACAAACTGGGCGTTCCACCTCCAAAATAAATGGTTTCAATTTTCTCGCCGTTCAAATATTCTTTTCGCAATTTCAACTCACACAATAAAGATTCAATCATCTCGTTTTTGTACTTCAAACTTGTAGAGAAATGAAAATTGCAATAATGGCATGCTTTTTTACAAAATGGAATATGAAAATAAATACCTGCCATACTAGAAATAATGATTCGCTGTAAAAGTACTTTCTTTGCAATGAATATTATATTCAAAAATAAAATCAAGAATAAGCGACTCATTCGTAATATGAACATGAAACTTATCTATCAGTTAGTTTTCTTACTATTCGTTTCATTTCATATGAATGCACAAGTCGTATCACTCGTACTAAAGGGGATACAAAAAGATACGTTTCTATCATTGACATCAATACCTTTACAATACAATTCACCTACCGAATGCACAGAATCTCTTCAAAAAGCTCACCTTGAATTATATAAACAAGGCTATCTTGCTGCTAGTATTGATAGTGTAGAGTATCTTGAAAAAGAAGTAACCGCCTATGTATATGTGGGCGAAAAATATGTGTGGGCTCATCTTAAAAATAACAACATCCCATCTAACTTATTGAGTCAAAGTCGATTTGATGAAAAGAAATTTTTTGGCAAACCTGTGGAAGTCAAAAAACTGTATCCAGTATTTGAAAAAATAATTACCTACTACGAAGACAATGGATTCCCTTTTTGCCATTTGTATTTGGATAGTTTAAGTTCATCCAATGGGAATGTATCAGGTGTATTGACGCTGAATAAAGGACCGCTCACTCGACTCGACACCATCATTATCAACGAAGATGTAAATATCTCTCGTAACTATGTTATGCATTATTTAGGATTTAAAAATCGAATGCTTTACAATGAAAGTAAAATAAAAGCAATCAACAAACGCATCAATGAACTTCCTTTTCTCACAGAGTCCTATCCGTGGCGAATTGATTTTAATGTTGCTAAAACAACCTTGAATCTTTACCTCAAAAACAAATCGGCCAATCGTGCAGATGTATTGATAGGGCTTCTTCCCAACAATGACGAACTTGGTGGCAAATTCCTTTTAACCGGCGATATAAAACTTGGCTTTGTAAATGCATTAGGACAAGGCGAACAAATTCAACTCAATTGGCAAAACCTTCAATACAAATCACCACGATACAATATTCAATTTCAACTTCCTTATTTACTCAATACCCCTATTGGTATTTCTGGAAAATTTGATTTCTACAAAAAAGATACCACCTTTAAAACGACCAATGGAGAAATTGGGTTATTGTATCAACTCAATGCATCCGATCAAATAAAAGCCTATTATCAATTGGCAAGTAATCGCGTTGGCAGCATTAATATTCCTTCCTTACTTGCTACAAGAGCCTTACCTGCCAATGGCGATGTTACCTATCGCACGTTTGGTATAGAATTATTGCTCAATAGAGTCGATTACAAAATCAATCCTCGCAAAGGCTATAGGCTCTTAGTGAACGGCGGAGTTTCATTTCGCAATTTGATAAAAAATACAACCATTGAAACCACCTTCGATCCAGTTGCCAACAAACCATTTGCATACCTATATGATAGTATTGCTACTAAAAGTTATAAATACAATCTTTTTGGTCAATTCAGTTATTTCGTTCCTCTCCGCAAACGATTGATATTGGCAAGTATTTACTCAGGTGGGTTTACTTATAGCACCAATCCATTGTTTCGCAATGAACTCTATCAAATAGGTGGTTATCGATTATTGCGTGGCTTTGATGAAGGAAGTCTTTTTGTAAATCAATACCATGTATTGACAATCGAACCTCGTTATTTACTTTCGGCCAACTCATACTTTTTTCTATTTGGCGATATAAGTCATATACAATCCAATTACAATCAAATCAAATTGAATGACAACCCATATAGTCTTGGAGCAGGAATGACCTTCGAAACGCGAGCAGGTTTGTTCAATATTAGCTATGCTGTTGGGGCTCGTAATCAAACCTCATTACAATTGCGTAGTTCTAAAATTCATTTTGGGTATATCAATTATTTTTAAACCAAAATAGATTTAAAAAACACCCCTCTTCATCATTCAATCTTGTTTTGTTGTATCTTCGATAAAAATACATTGAAATGAAAATCATTCTATATCTTATTTCTTTCATTCTACTGAGTCAGTTTTTGGGTGCTCAAACCAAATCTACAACTGGCACTTTTTCGGGTATCCAATCAACCCCTATATTTTCAAGCACTGATGCGTCTAATCTGAGTGTCCCGCATTGGAATGTAACCTTTCAAAGTTTATATGCAAAAAGCAAAGGCGGTTTAAAAAATACAGGTATTTTAAAACAACAAAAGTTGAAAGAAAAATTACAATCTATTGCCGATCATAATTTTGGCACAACGAATCTATCTAAAACTACAGCCACCAATGCTATCATAGGGACAAATTTCAAAGGCAATGAATTAAAAACATGGACACCTACTGATAATACGGTAGCAGTTTCCAACAATGGCATAATCGTTAGTTGTATTAACTATGGAGTAGAATATTACGATACCGCTGGTACGGCCATTGTGCAAAATCAAACATGGGATGCGTTTGTAAACAATGCAGCATTAAACCAGGCGAAATTTGATCCTCGAGTAGTATATGATAATAAACATGATCGGTTCATTATTGTTTTATTGCACGGATTTTCATCTACTACTTCAAAAATATTAGTTTGTTTCTCTAAAACTAACAACCCTGTAGATGGGTGGAATATTTATCAACTAAGTGGCAATCCATACAATGATAGCACTTGGACCGACTATCCTACTATCGGTATCAGCGACGATGATTTATTTATCAATGGCAATCGTTTTGGCAATGCGCCCAATTATCTTTTCAAGGAATCTTATATTTATCAAATTGGTTTAGCAGATGGCTATGCAGGCAATACGCTGAATTATGGCCTATGGAATAATATCTACACTCCCGACAACAAAGAAGGGATTACCTTGTATCCAGCACAAGACGGACAAGGACGAAGTCTCAAAGACAAAATGTATTTTGTAAGTCTCATGCCTGATTCTGGTTCACATGTCTATTTATTCGAAATCAATGGCAATTTACTTTCACCAAACAAATCGATGACTGCATCTCAATATGCCATTCCACATTATGAAGTATGTGCGAATGCATTTGAAAAGGATCCTACTACGAATAATATTGATTCCTTGTATACAGGAAGTGCTTGGACACAAAATGCATTTTCACTTAATAGAACAATACACTTTACATATTGTGCCGATATCTTAAACGGATGGTGTGGCATTCAATACGGACGTATCATACTTGATTCAAACAGAGCCGATGTAGTATCCTTTGGGCAACAAGGAACCGACCTATCTTATCCTGCCATTGCATCTTTTGGATATGACTCATTAGATCAAGGAGCCGTTATTGCCTATCTGCAATCTGACTCAAGCATGACTCCTCAATGTGGCGTTATATCTGTAGACCATGCATTGACTTGGAGCTCTCTTCAAACAGTGAAAACAGGTGATACTGTTGTGAATATATTATTCCCTCCTAACTATGCCACTTCACCTGAACGCTGGGGCGACTATACAGGTATTTGCCGTAAATACAACTCCCCTATTCCACAAGCATGGATGGCTGGCGCATATGGTGCCAATACATTGCCTCGTCGTGCATCCTTTGGCACTTGGATAGCTCAACTAATTACGGCTGAAAATCCTTTGCCTGTATTTACGCAAACTATAGAAGAGAATAATTCAACGATTGTATTTCCAAATCCAACGACAGACGCATTTGTACTCGAATTTAATAATAATCAAGCTGGGCTAGTTACGATCTATTTATACGACATCAATGGACGTATTGTAAAAACATTGTTCAAAGACAATTTACGAATAAGTCAAAATCAACTGAGTTTTAATCGCTTAATGCTTTCACCTGGAATGTATACAATTCAAGTAATAAGAGATGGAAACATACTAGCAAATGAGAAACTTGTAATACAATAAATTATTTTAAAGGAATAATAATAATTAACCAAAATGACCGCCAATATAATTTTGAGTCAATTCCATTTTTGGATGATTAAAGATTGAATCACAAGTATCAAATTCAATTAATTCACCCAAATACATAAACGCCACTTTATCTGATATACGTTGCGCCTGCTGCATATTATGTGTTACTATTATTATTGTGTATTCCTTTTTTAACTTAATAATCAATTCTTCTATTTTTCGAGTACTGATAGGATCTAAAGCGGAGCAAGGTTCATCCATCAATATCACTTCTGGTCTCAACACCACTGTACGAGCAATGCACAATCGTTGTTGTTGTCCACCCGATAATTTAGTTGCAGGCTTTTTCAATTCATCCTTTACTTCTTCCCATAAAAAACTTTCACGCAAGGCTGATTCAATCATACTTGGAATTTCATTTTTGGGAAACTTATGAATATTCAATGCATAAGCCATGTTATCATAAATACTTTTGGGCAATGGATTCGGCTTTTGAAAAACCATACCGATTCTTTTTCTTATTTCAGTGACAGAGCACAATTTGTCATACAAATTAATATCATCCAATTTAAATGTACCTTCTATTTTTACATCATTCACCAAATCATGCATCCTATTAAATGATCGAAGCAATGTTGACTTTCCACACCCTGATGGACCTATCAATGAAGTGACTTGATTTTTTTGAAACTCAATAGACACATTTTTCAATATCTGTTTGTTTCCAAAAAATAGGTTTATATCTTTTGCAGATAATTTAATTTCTTCTTTCATATTAATCTTGTGTTCTGTGTTTAAATCGAATGTAGAAGGCAACTAGATTTAGAATAAAAACTAATGAAAACAAAACAACGGCTGTAGCATAAGCCAATGGCCTTACTTGTTCGATTGCTTGATGTTGTGTAGACAACATATATAAGTGGTAAGGAAGGGACATAAATTCCTGATTCAATGAACTGGTAAAATCATTGATATAAAAAGCCACTCCTGTAAATAATATTGGCGCTGTTTCTCCTGCTGCTCTTGACAATGTGAGTATCACACCTGTTAGTATTCCCGATAAGGCTTTAGGCAATACTACATCTTTGATAGTTTCAAATTGAGTTGCGCCTAAGGCAAGAGTCGCTTCTCGCATCGAATTGGGTATTTGCTTTAAGGCTTCTTCAGACGTGGTAATGATGTATGGAAGAGAGAGTAAACCAAGCGTAAGTCCGGCCGACAAAACAGAGGTGCCTAACTGCATAGCTTGTACAAACAATCCCAATCCAAACAACCCATATATAATAGATGGAATACCCGATAAATTTCGAATAGAAGCTCGTATAATCGTTGTCAAAAGAGAAGGCTTAGCATATTCATTTAAATAAATGGCACACGATACACCAAATGGAACTGCAAACAAGGTTGTGATCATCGTAAGCACGAGTGTTCCTAATATGGCAGGTAGAATTCCTCCCTTTGTCATACCATGAGTAGGAAATTGACTAATAAAATTCCAAGAAACTGAAGACAAACCTTTGGAAAAAATATCAAATAAAACAATTCCTAAAATAGCACAAACTAATCCTGTACACAATAGTAAAACAGCCCAATTGATCCAATGCCTTAGTTGTTTTATCATGAATGGAATTTTCGCAATCTATTGGCATACTTTTCGCCAATGAGATTAATGATGAATGTAATACAAAACAAGACTGCTGCTATAGCAAATAAAGCATAATAATGGGTTGTTTGAAAAGGCACTTCACCCATTTCAATAGCAATGGTTGCGGTAATCGTTCGTATGGAATCGAAAAACCCTTTTGGAAATGCTGCCGCATTTCCAGTTGCCATTAATACGGTCATAGTTTCGCCCAACGCCCTACCAAGTCCAAGCATGACAGCAGCTATTAAACCAGGCATAGCTGCAGGCAATGTAACTTGATACAATGTTTCCCATTTATTGGCACCCAATGCTAACGAAGCTTCTCTATGTGATTTGGGCACCGCATTGATTGCATCTTCGCTGATAGTAATAATCGTTGGCAATGCCATAATGGCCAACAAAAAAGAACCATTCAATGCATTCAAACCATTTTGCAATCCAACAATATTTGCAATGCCTGGCCCAACAAGTACGATTCCTAAAAATCCAATGGCAACAGAAGGAACCGATGCCAACATCTCAATAATGGGCTTCAAAATAGCTTGGACTTTTTTTGGAGCAAAATCAGACAAATAAGCGGCTGTTAAAATCCCAATAGGTATTGATATTACCATAGCGCCTAAGGAAACTAATCCTGTACTAACCAGTAATGGAAGAATGCCATAATTCCCTTTATCACTTCCCGGATTCCATTGATTCCCTGTGAAAAAATCAATTGGACTTTTATGTAAAAAAAACGAAATGCTATTGTAAATCAACATAGAAAATATGCCAAACAAAAGTAGAATTGCAAGCAAGCCTGTTACTTTAAATAACAGTTTAAAAAATGCATCTTTATTTTCCCTTTTTTTTATACTCATCATTTATTGACAGGATAATAGCCTGCTTCTTGAATAATATTCATACCAATCAAATTTTGTTCAAATGCAAGCAACTCTTTAATTTTTTCAAACGAAGATTTTTTATAATACTGATACAATGGACGTTGGAAATAATAATTTTTATTCGCAATTTGAACAGCATCCAGCGGCGAGACTGACTTTGCAGAATCATTTTCTTTAATACACAATACCTTTAAATTAGAATTCTTTTGACGAGATACATATCCAGCACCTACATACCCAATACCTGAATGATCATATTTAATCGCTTCCAATATCTGTGCGTTTCCATTCATTTCTTTTGCTTTATCACTAAATTCAATGTTTAATTTGTCCTTAATAAATTCATGTGTACCAGAATTACTTTGTCGACCATAAATATTAATTTTTTTATTGACGGATGTAATCTCATTCCAATTATTTATACTTCCACTCAATATCATTTTTAATGTTTCAATAGTAATAGAATCAATCGGTATCTCTGTTGAAACTACAAATGCAATGGCATCTTGTGCAAAAATAAATGAATCAATTTGTATGTTTTCTTTATTAAACAATTCCAATTCTGTCAATTTCATTCGTCTAGACGAATTAGCTATATCGGCAGTACCATTAAGGAGCGATGCTATTCCAAGTCCTGAGCCTCCGCCAGAAATTGAAATCAATATAGATTGTTGTTCAACATGAAACGCTTCAGCTAACTGAACAGATAAATTCACTTCAGTATCGGAGCCTTTAATCTTTATGGATTCATTGGTTGAATTACATGACACACTATTACAAACAGCAAGTAACATCAACAGAATATTCCGAAATCCCATATTTACAAAAGTAGATGATGGGCATTACTCAACTGTTACATGCTCTTTACATTAATGTTATCAAAATGAATCTTAATGATTAATTTTTGGTTGATTACAATTCGATAATAATGCTTTGTCCATATGTTCAAATGTAATTTTCATCTTTGCATCATCAAAATGAATCTTAAAAGAACATTAGATGTAGTTGTAATTAGTGATGTCCATTTGGGCACATACGGCTGCCACGCCAAAGAACTCTTAACTTATCTTAAATCAATACAGCCTCAAAAATTAATTCTGAATGGAGATATTATAGACATTTGGAATTTTAGCAAACGTTATTTCCCTAAATCTCATATGAATGTTTTGAGAAGAATCATGAAGATGGCAAATAATGGTGTAGAAGTAATATACATCACAGGCAATCATGATGACATGCTTCGAAAATATACCGATTTAGAATTTGGCAATTTAAAATTGGTTGATAAATATGTATTAGATATTGAAGATAAAAAAGCATGGATATTCCATGGTGATATATTTGATAGTACAACGAATGGATCGGCAAAATTTATTGCCAAACTAGGTGGAAAGGGATATGATTTATTAATCCTTCTCAATCGATTCGTAAACTGGTGTTTGGAGAAAACGGGTAAAGAAAAAATGAGCTTTTCTAAAAAGGTAAAAGATAGTGTAAAGAAAGCTGTATCATGGATCAACAATTTTGAAACTATTGCTGCAGAACTTGCAATCGAAAAAGGGTTTGACTATGTATTATGTGGGCATATTCATAAACAGCAAAGCAGAATTGTAACAACAGAAAAAGGAAGTGTACATTATTTAAATAGTGGTGACTGGGTCGAAAACCTTACAGCGCTTGAATACAGCAACTCTTCATGGAGTATTTATCAATTCAATCAAAACCGTTCGTTGATTATAGAAGAAGTAGACAATGAAACAGAAAATGCATCTGATTTATTAAGCAAAATATTAGCCCTTTAGAAATAATAAAACAATATGAAAATATTTTATGCAATTCAAGCCACAGGAAATGGCCATTTAAGTCGAGCAACTCAATTATACCCTTATCTCTCAAAAATAGGAGAAGTTGATTTTTTTGTAAGTGGTAATAATTCATCCATTGATACCCCATTTCCAGTTAAATATAAAAGCAAAGGACTTAGCTTGCATTATAGCAAATGCGGAGGATTGAATTACTTGGACATTGTAAAAAATACAAAACCACTGAAAATTATGAAAGAAGCATATGATTTGCCCCTGAAAAATTATGATATAATCATCAATGATTTTGAATGCATTACATCATTGGCATGTAAATTTCAAAAAAGAAATTCAGTTCAATTTGGCCATCAAGCTAGTTTTAAAAGTGACAAATCACCACGACCACTCAAGAAAAACAATATGGGCGAATTAGTTTTAAAACATTATTCATCATCTTCTAACTATATGGGATTACATTTTCAATCATATGATGATTTTATATTTCCCCCAGTAATCAAACAAGAACTTATGAATAAAAAAGTAACTGACCATAAGCATATAACCGTATATCTTCCAGCCTTTCAGCAAGATTGTCTTCAGGCAGCTTTTGAAAAATTACCCCATATAGAGTTTCATTGGTATTTATCTTCAGTCAAAAATAGTTACAAAGAAAAGAACATCACATATTTTCCTATCTTCCAAAAACTTTTCAATGAAAGTCTTTTATCCTGCCATGGCTTGATTACTGGAGGCGGTTTCGAAACACCCTCTGAGGCATTATTTCTTGGTAAAAAACTAATGAGCATTCCAATTCAAGACCATTATGAACAACAATGCAATGCTGCCGCATTATCTAAAATGGGTGTATGTGTATTAGATGCTATCGATGAAAATTTCTCAAATCAAATTGCCCAATGGTATGATAATCCAAATCAAGATATCAATATAAAAGCGAATAATATTCAAGAAACTCTACAATATCTTGTTGATACCTACCCATACAAAAAAGATAGTTTTTTAGAAGAACAATTAATGTTTATTTAAATCTAACATCAGCATTTGAAAGGCGAAAAAGATCAAGTATTTGTAAATACTTTTTTTTAAAAATGCAATAAATACAAAATCCGGATTATAGGAATTATAAACTTATTAATTTACAAATTCCTTTTCTTTAAATTCTTAGGCATTTCCAATTGCATATTTTTTTGTTGCCCATTACGTTTTACTTCTATGTCTACCTTCGATTTAGACTGATTCTCACCAATGGCTTGCATTAATTCATCCACGTTGCCAATCGATTTTGATCCGAATTGTGTAATCACATCGCCCTCTTTCAAACCTGCTTTCGCTGCAGCTGATTGCTCTGTCACTTCATTGACCATTACACCATCCCCATCGGCTCTATCTTCTACACTCACACCTATTTTGGGAGAAGCGCTATTGGTAGGTGAACTAAATGAGTTAAATGGACTATCTCCTTGGTCAAACATTCGTCCAAAACCTCTAAAAAAATCTTCTTGATCTAATGGCATAGTGCCATTGAATGTCATACTATTTTTCCGTTCGCTTAATTGTACATTTTTAGTAAGAAATTGGTTTCCTCGCTCAAAAGTGATATTGACCTTATCGCCAGCTTTATAGCCTGCTATGGCATCCACTAGATCTTTGGGTGTAAGAATGTTTTTTTCATCAACTTTGGTAATAATATCTCCTGCTTTTAAGCCAAATTTTTCGGCTGCCGAACCAGGTACTACGTTCTCTATTTCAGCTCCGTCATTATTTTTGGATGGCTTGGTATTCACACCTAGCATGGGTTTATCATTGGATTCCATATCCATTCCTTGAAATGGGAAAGAAAAATCCTGAAATTCGGGATCGTCCGTTACATCTTTTCCATTGATAATAATTTTCTTCTTAAATACGCGTGGTCCATCTCCTTTTGTATCCCCTTCTACTTTTTTTCCATCAATATACACATCACCATCTTGGATTTCAATCGTCATGTTTTGACTATTGCCTTTTTTGGTATCCTTGCGTATTATTACTTCTTCCTCAATTTCTTTTTTTTCTTTTTTGGTTTGTGCCGATAAAGTTTGAAATGCAATCAAACTTGCAAATGTTACAAGAATTATTTTTTTCATATCGTTTATTTTTTGAATCACAAATTTATTTACAAATAAAAAAAGTTGGTTTGAGATGAAGTTAAAAAAAAATGAAAAATGTGTTAAAAAAAAAGGTTAGGCATCGCCTAACCTTTCTAGTTATTAAATGAATTTGTTTTATTTTTTAATCATACTCTTCAAGGTCGATTCTTTGATAGAAACAGGATATGTTGCCTCCAAGTTAGCAATCCATTGTTTCTCAAGATACTCCTGATAATCTGAAATGATATAGCCACGCGCTTCGCTCAATGTTTTCTGTGTAGGTTCTGCATAGATTTCTTTAACATCTACAATAGAATAACTACCATCGTCGTTTTTGTAATAAGGAGCATATTTACCTGCTTCTAATTTTAATTTTTCTGGGAAACGACTACGTTCAAATTTTCCTGATTCATACACCACTTTGTTTTGTGGTCCGTCACCATTAGCAGCTTTCCCAACTTCTTCTTGAGTTTGGTTTACTTTGGGATCGTTCAGGGCTTTTACTACACGCTTAGCATACTCTTCATCTTGTGTGCGATATAAGTTCGCTTTGATGATATTAGCAGGCCACATGTATTTACTTTTATTGTCTTGATAAAATTTATCAAGTCCGGTAGTATCCTGGGAAGCTTTGCTCCATACTTTGCGATCGGTCAATTCAAACAACATAATGCCATCTTTGTATTCAGTCAATAAGTTGCGATATTCATCATTCTCATCGATCAATTTATTTTCTTGATAATCATACAACGCTTTCTCAGCATAGTTTTTAAACAAGGATTTCAATGTCAATTCTTTTGCACCATATATTTTTCCTTTGGTATAATCTTGAATATAGTTTGCAAAATCAGCTTGTGTAAACTGAGTCCCTGTCATTTCAAACAAATTTTTAGTGTATTTACCATAAGTGCTTCCATTGAAGGTACCATTGCGCAAGGTACTATCTGGTATAGCATTGATTAATTCCATCAATGCTGTTGGATTGTCTTTATAGTTTAGTTTTTGTTTGATTTTGTAAGTATACTGATCTCGTGCTACATCAATACGACCATCTTTTTCAATTCGTTTTTTCAATTCATTGCGCATTGAATCGTAGGGACGTAAAGGTGTTTTTTTGATTAATTTGATGATGTGGTATCCATATTCTGTTTTTACCGGCTCAGAATAATCGCCTGGCTTTTTCAATGCGAAGGCAGCATCTTCAAACTCAGGCATCATTTGGCCTACACCAAACGAAGCCAAAACACCTTTTGTATTTTTTGAAAATTTATCGTCCGAATATTTTTCAACCATGTTTTCAAAATTAGAACCCTGACGAAGTGCTATTAAAATAGAATCAGCCGTTGTTTTCCCTGCTTTATCGGCCGCTTCACCACCACTTTTTTTCACATTCAACAATATTTGTGCTACTTGAATTTCACCTCTTGATGGTCGTTGATCCAATTTTTTAATGATATGATATCCAAAGGCCGTTTTGAATGGCTGTGATACTGCACCTACAGTTGTGCTATAAGCCATATTTTCGAAGTTATAAGCTGGAATTTGCATAGCTGTAAAGAAACCAACATCGCCATTTTTTTGACCTGAAGGTCTATCTTCGCTCATTGCTTTTGCAACAGCCCCAAAGTCTGCACCATTCTGAATCGATTTGTAAAGACTGTCAATTTTTCGATAAGCAGCCACAGTATCATCCGATCCACGAGGTACTGTAATTAAAATATGAGCCACTCTTACATCTGTTTTCATGCGTTCATAGGCCTCCAATACTAATTTATCAGTTACTTCATTATCGGTTAAATACGTTTTGGCCAATTGTTTTTTATAGGTTCCTAATTCATTGTTGATATTAGGCAATGTATCCATTCTCAATTGCTCTGCTTCGGCCACTTTCATCTTGAATCGACTGTAAAGTGTCATATATTCACGCAGGGCTTTTTCGCTAAAATCAGGTTTTTGGTTATTGATATTTTTAGTATACATCCTCAAAAATTCACTCTTAGTAACGTTATTACCTCCATAGGTGAATAAAACGGGGTCTGCACTTTTTTGAGCTTGTGATTGGAAGCCTGTAAATAAGGCACTCATCATTGTAATTGCTAAAATGTATCTCTTCATACTATTAGAACGTTTAAAAATTAATTGTTTTATTATTTATCCTTTTTTTCTTCTTTTTTCTTCTTTTCGAGCCATTCTATAAGGCCTGTTATATTATTATGATCTATACGTTTCCCACGTATCACTTTTTTATCATCTAGCAAATATATGGTAGGCGTACTATATACATCATAAAATGATCTAAAGTTTGTAACACGTTTTGGGTCGTGCACATGAATCCAACCTTCACCTAACTTATTTTCTTTGATAAATGTTTTCCATTTGTCCGTCTCGAGGTCAGCATCTACTGCATAAAATTTCACATCATACTTTTTAAGGACTGCCTTATAAAGCGAATCGAATTGAGGGATTTCTTTTTTGCAATGTCCGCAATCGGGCGACCAAAAAATCAAAATGGTATAATTGGCTTTTACAGAGCTCAATGGGACTGTTGTATTACCTGTAGTATCTTGCATAAGCAAATTCATAGCAGGCTGTCCAATCATGTTAGGAGCAATATCCCGTGCACGTTTGATGTATTTTTCCAATTGTGCCGAATCAATCCATGTAGCCATGCCTTTCATATAATAGTTTTCGACAAGGTATACAAAGGCCTCATCCATTCCCATTACCTTGCTCGTTTCAGTCCAGCGTGTCAAATACCACAACGTGTATTTGAACCCTTCTTCCATGCCTTTGGTTTTGGTCAACAATTTATCACACTCTGCTTCTACTGAATCTGGTACTGGAATCACCAATTTTGTCATATAATCTTCCAACTTTCTTTCGTAAATCGGTGTATAAATCAAGCGGTCATCTCTGAAATCATATTTATCCCAATAATGTGTTTTGTAAAAAATACGAGGATAGGAGGAATCCTTTTTACCATCAGGCAGTATAGGCAATTCGGTTGGTATTTCGGGCTCATCTACAGCATCAAATAGTTTTCTTAAAAAAGTGTTTGGATTTTTTTGTGAATAATTGGCTCTAAAAGCAATCAATTCTTTGCCTTTTGTTTTCAATTTTTCATAGACAGCCGTACTATCTTTTTTTGATTTACAAGTCACTAATTCCCCTTCAATTTTTTGGTACTCTCTGCCATAAGTAGTCAAAAAACGCTGATACTCATAGAAACCTTCATTTTCAGATTTACCTGTAAATTTTGCAGTTGAGTAAATATTACTTTTTGTTACTTCTAGCGAAAAATTATCACCATTTGAAATAATCATTTCCATCGATGCGGACTTATCAGCAAATAACAGCATGTAAATACCTCCTACAATTTTCTTATCTGAATTAAAGATCGCCTCGCCTTTATTGTTCAACTTTACTGAATCATCTTTAAATACGGTGGTGTTTTTACCAAAATAATGACATAGGTAAACCAACGAATCTTTCGCATCTGCAAATTTTACTTTAATAGAATAACCATCTTTGGCTAATGCGCTGGTCGCAAAAAGAAACGATAATGCGAGTACTGAAATTATATTTTTCATTGTGGATATTTAAAAAGTGTTCGAAAATACATCAAGTAGACGCAGGAAAGAAATAGAGAGTTGTTACATTTGCACCACTTTAACACATCATTTAGGTAATAAGGTACTTTACACTCAATGACTAACATAACAACATGGCCAAAAGAAAAAAATATGTAATTCCGAATCTCTTGATTGAAAACTATGCTGCCGAAGGTAAATGTATTGCCCGACACGAGGAGAAAGTAATTTTCGTGGAGGGTGCTGTGCCTGGCGACGTAGCGAATGTATTTGTACATCGAAATAAAAAGGATTGGGCTGAAGCCAATGTGAATGAAATTGTAAGTTATTCCAAGGATCGTGTGGATGCTTTCTGCGAACATTTCGGAATCTGTGGTGGTTGCAAATGGCAAATGCTACCTTACGAACTTCAATTGAAATACAAAGAGCAACAAGTAAAAGATCAACTCAAACGAATTGGGCGTATTGATGTAAAAGAATATTTGCCTATCAAAGGTGCTGCCAAAACTACTCATTATCGAAACAAGTTGGAATTTACGTTTTCTACTAAACAATATCTTACATCAAAACAACTCAATGAAGGACTTCCTTTTGATAAAAATGTATTAGGATTTCATGCACCCAAATATTTTGATAAAGTAATTGATATCAACACATGTCATTTGCAACCCGAACCAACCAATGCCATTAAAAATTTTGTACGAGATTATGCTCTTCAACATCAACTTACTTATCACGACATCAAGAACCATCATGGGCTGTTACGTACTTTGATGATACGTGTTGCCTGCACTGGTGAAGTACTCATCAATCTTGTGTTTGGTGAAGACAATAAACCTGCTATTGAACATTTAATGTCGGCAATACAACAAGCATTTCCATCTATTACTTCTTTGAATTATACCATCAATCTAAAAATGAATGATACCATTTACGATCAAGATGTGATATGCTATGCAGGAAAAGAATTCATTGAAGAAAAATTACATACTGGCAAAGATGATTTAGCTTTTACATTCAAAATTAGTCCGAAATCCTTCTTTCAAACCAATATCAAACAAGCAGAAGAACTCTATCGTATCACACGCGATTTTGCAGAATGTACAGGTCAAGAAACGCTGTATGATTTATATTGTGGCACCGGTAGTATTGGTATCTTTCTTTCACCATTGGTAAAAACTATTATCGGTGTAGAAACGGTGGAAGATGCTATCCTTGATGCACGAATCAATGCAGAAAATAATCAAGTTTCTAATGCGCATTTTTATGCAGGTGACGTAATCAAAATTTGCAATGATGCCTTTTTTAATTTGCATGGCAAACCAGATGTAGTTGTGATAGATCCACCGAGAGCAGGTTGTCACGAAAAGTTATTGGAAAAACTGATCGAAATAAAATCACCTACGATTGTATATGTAAGTTGCAACCCTGCTACACAAGCGCGAGATTTAGCCTTTTTATCATCACATTATATTGCAACTAAGTCACAAGCGGTCGATATGTTTCCGCATACTCATCATGTAGAAAATGTGGTGCAATTGAAGTTGAGAGATGAGGGTTGAGGGTTGAGGGTTGAGGGTTGAGGGTTGAGAGATGAGGGTTGAGGGTTGAAAGTTGGGAGTTGGGAGTTGGGAGTTGGAAGAATTGAAATAATTCTTTTTTAAAAAATTAAAAAAATGATAGACTTAATAGAAAAATTAAAAGATCGACTTTTGCATCCTTTGCCAGGGGAAGTAGCCCAGTTTAAAATGGCACCCAAAGGTCGAACTCGACAACAAGAATTACCTGATAATATCAGACTTGGTGGTGTCATGATTTTATTATTTATCATCGATAAAAAATGGAATACCATTCTTATACGTCGTACTGAAGATGGTAATCATCACAGCGGACAAATTAGTTTTCCGGGTGGGAGAAAAGATGCAAGTGATCAAGACATCATCTTTACTGCCTGTAGAGAATGCGAAGAGGAAATCGGTGTACCCATGAACGAAATCAGTGTGCTTGGCACCTTATCGCCCTTGTATATTCCACCGAGCAATTACTTAGTAACACCTACTATAGGTTATGTAAGCACCTTACAAAACTACAAAGCCTCTGAACGTGAGGTACAAGAGATTATTCAATTGCCCATAGAACTATTATTTGATGATAGAATTAAAAATGAAAAAGAAGTGAATCCATCAAGTAATTTCCAAACAAGCATTCAAACGCCTGTGTATGAATTGGGTGAGGACACCATCGTATGGGGTGCAACTGCTATGATGATTTCTGAGCTGGAACATATCATGAAAGAAATTCAATCCAATCATTAATTATCTAAGACTCATTTAAGTTATATTTACTAAATACTATAAAAAATTTCACCACATGTACGCAGTCATCACAGGAGCAAGCAAAGGAATTGGGAAAGCAATCGCCGAAAAATTTATTCGGAATGGATTTCATATAGCTATCTGTGCTAGAAACAAGACTGAACTAGAAGCTACCAAACAGTATTTACAAACCATCAATCCTGATGCATGTATACTAGCAGTATCGTGCGACTTAAGTGATGCACAGCAAGCCATCGATTTTGGAAATCAAATCCTTACGACTTTTTCTACAATTGATGTATTGGTCAATAATACTGGACGCTTTATACAAGGCGATGTATCTACCGAAGCAGAAGGTGTATTAGAAACCTTGATAGCTACGAATCTATACAGCGCCTATCATCTTACTCGTACATTATTACCATCTATGATTGCGCACCGCAAAGGACATATATTCAATATGAGTTCTATAGCTGCACTCAAAGCCTATCCGCAAGGTGGTTCGTATAGCATTAGCAAATATGCACTTGAAGGATTTTCCAAAAATCTACGCGAAGAAATGAAACCACTTGGCATAAAAGTGACAACTATAAATCCGGGTGCTACCATGAGTGACTCTTGGAAAGACAGTGGTATAGACGAAAATAGAATCATGAAGGCTGAAGATATTGCAGATATTATCTGGAGTGTATACAATCTATCTCCTCAAGCTGTGGTAGAAGAAATTGTATTGAGACCGCAATTGGGGGATTTGTAAAACTTCTTTAATTCACCCACCCTTTCGCTTCTTGTTCTACATGTGTCACCACAGCATCTAAGTTGTATTTTTCTTTCAAGTGCTTTGCCATAGCATCGGCACTGTATACCGAGCGATGTTGCCCACCGGTGCAACCAAAACTGATCATCAAATGTTCAAATCCACGAGCAAGATAATCATCAACACTAATTTCTACTGCTTGCTTGGCAGCCGCCAAAAATTCATGCATCCGAGTTTTAGATTCTAAAAAATCAATCACAGGTTTATCTCTACCGGTCAGCTTTTTATACTCTTCAAACCTACCAGGATTTAATACTCCTCGGCAGTCAAATACAAATCCACCGCCATTGCCACTAGCATCTTGCGGAATCCCTTTTTTATACGAAAAACTATTCACTCGTATGGTCAATTTTGTATCTGATGTTGCTTTCACGTTGGTATATTTTTTTATAAATTCTTCTGTAGTTAGTTGTTGTAGTACATGGGTTAACACTGGGTAGTTTGGCAAGTTGTATTCACTCATCCACGCAACTATATTTTGCAATCCTTGTGGTATACTCGATAGAAAATGACTTCGCTTTTCAATCAATCCGCGGAGTCCATAAGCACCTAATACTTGTACCAAACGTACTAGTAATAGTAGGCTATAATCCATATCAAACTGAGAGTCATGGACAGCAATATATTGTTTTAATTCATCCTTGTAATAAGCATACAATTCAGTACGCCATGCCATCGGCAAATTGGCTTTGGCTTGCCATAGCAATGAGGCTACATCATATTGCAAAGGGCCTTTCATACCACCTTGATAATCTATAAAAAAAGGTTGCTGATTGTCAATCAAAATATTTCTTCCTTGAAAATCACGAAACATAAAATGTTGATTCGCATTGGCCGCTACTTCATTTGCCAATTGTTCAAATTCAAGATTTAATGCCGCTTTGTCATAAATGATTTTATGCAAGTCAAGAAAATAATATTTGAAATAATTTAAATCGGCCAGTACTGCTTGCTTATCAAATTGCTTTGCAGCAAAGCAATACGAATAATCCATGCGCTTATCGGCTTCCACTTGCATTCGAGCTAAGTGTGACAATGACAATTTATACAATTTTTTCACCTCATCTGTATATCCATTTTTCTTTACTTCATCGAGCAACGAACTACGTCCATTGTCGCTTAATAGATAATCTTTCCTATCCTCACTCACAGCATATATAGTAGGTACAGGAAGTTTTACTTCATGAAAAATTTGCGTAAAATATATAAAGGTATTGTTCTCTTGTACGTTTTCGTTATGACAAAGAATATAGCTTTTTCCGTTGGTCAATATTCGTTCATAATGCCTGTCAGATCCTGCTTGCATTATAGATTCAACACCTATTACATTCCCTTCCCCAATAAATTCATTTGCTTCTTTAAACATATCCATTTACGATCAATTACAAACCATACATACTTACTAAATAAACCATTTGAGCCATTGCAATGGCACCCAAACTCAACTCACGTCGATGTACATTTTCAAACACATCATTCTCACTGTGATGCATATCAAAATAGCGTTGCGAATCGGGCATCAATTCCATTACCGGTGTTTTAAATTTTCGATTCAAAGGGCCTACATCTGCACCACCACCTTCGCGATCAAAACTATATAAGCCATAAGGCAATAATAAATTTGACCATCGCTTTACCTTTTCTCTTTTTTCTTTTTCCATGGTCATGGAAAAACCAAATGGTGTAGAGCCTCCTGCATCACTTTCTATTGCTAAAATATGATGTTCACTATTTTGCTCTGCAAGTTCTGCATACCGTTTAGCACCACGCAATCCATTCTCTTCGTTCATAAACAAAATAGCGCGAATCGTTCTTTTTGGGCGAATACCTAATTCTTTGAATACTCTCAATACCTCCATAGCTTGTACTACACCTGCACCATCATCATGTGCGCCTTCGCCGATATCCCATGAATCAAGATGACCGCCAAAACAAATAATCTCTTCCGGATGTTCAGTTCCCTTTATTTCTCCTATCACATTGTACGACATTACATCTGGTAGCATTTGACAAGTGGTTGTCATTTGCATTGAAATATGCTGATCGGTCTTCAACATGTTTTCAAGTTGATCGGCATCTAGGTTGGAGATAGCCACCGCAGGAATCGAAGGGTATTTCTTGTCATAGGCAATACTTCCTGTATGAGGCTTATCATCAAATGCGGAAGAAACCGAACGAATCACTACACCAACTGCACCCATCTTAGCAGCTTCACTGGGCGCTCCCCATCGATAATACACGCAGGGGCCGTAGCTTTCGAATGTATTGATATTGGTTTGATCAAATTTGAAGTTATAAAAAACTATTTTTCCTTTTACATCAGCAGGATTCATTCGTTTCAAATCATCAATATGATTGATTTGTAAAATGGGCGCATTTAAACCGCTTGCGCCTGTACCAATTGCATTTCCCAAGGATGATATCAACATGGGTATTGGCTTCCCTTTCGATGGAATGATTACAGCCTTTGCTTCACCTCTAACCCAATGGGGGACCATTACTTCTTGTAAATACACCCGATCACATCCGATTTTCTCCATCACCTCTTTTCCCCATTTTACGGCTTCGGCTGCTTGTGGCGATCCACTGATACGATGACCTATATTTTTACATAAATCATGCAAATCCTTGTAGCATTGATAATTCGTTAAAATATGATTTGACATCAATTTTAAATTCAAACTATCTGATTTATAATTCTGTGCATTCGCTATTAATGCCGATAGACTAAACAAGATAAAAGGAAATATTTTTTTCATTAAGCTTTTATTTCTATTTTTAAAATCTAAATGTACAACTTCATGAAAAAAATACTTGTTTTTTCTTTTGCAATTCTAACAATATTATTGGCAATTCAATGCTCACCCAAAACATCTAAGACTACGGCAGCATCCAATGACAATACAAAAAGCAATGCAAGTTCACAACCTGCAGCTGTTGAATCACCCAAGCCAGCAAGTATACCTTCTACACAATTACCAACTGAAAATGCGGATGCAGCATTAGCGATGAAGGAACGGTTGAATGAAGGAGAACAACTATACGCTACTTCATGTAAAAAATGTCATACATTATATGCGCCATCCTCCAGAACAGCACAAGAATGGAAACCCATTTTGGTTGTAATGACAGGTAAAGCAAAATTATCAGAAACTGAAACATCTAAAGTAGCTGATTTTATTTATTCCTCTTGTAAAAAATAAATCCATCAACAATATGACATTCTATAAATCAAGTCTCTATACACTATCTTTTTTTCTGTTTGCATTCTTGCTATCAGCTTGTTCCCCTAAAGTAAACAAATCAACTACCTCAACTCCTCAAGCTTCTATACCTGCTGCTAACCAAACGAATAATGTATTAATGTCTGCACCTGTAGAGAATGAAAAATTAGATATTGGAAACGAAAATCCAAGATCAATCCCTGCTAGTACATTACCTGTAGAACGCACTCAATTGATTAAAAAATAACCATATTATTTCAATACAAATAATATCATTTCATCCATCATCTTTTTAGAAATGGGCAATTCAGGTTTTTGGTAAGATGCATAATTATCTTCTGCCTTATCAGATTCAATTTCAGTTAATAAATGATTCATATTTGGAATAATCACCATTTTAGAAGAAGTGTTTGCCTTGTTTAAAGCTACAGCATTTTTTTCTGCAACTTGCAAATCTTTTGTTCCATTTAAAATAAGAATTGGACATTTTAATTTTTTCATTTCTGTAGTAGGGTTCAATGCCATCCATGATTTTATAAAAGGTTGTGCACTTGGTCTGAATAATGATTCTAGGCCTTTCAAATCATTCGTTACACTTTTTCCTTTTTGAAGACTGTCCAATTTAGCAAAGGTAGCTTTCTCCATAGTACCTAATTTTCCTTTCAATTGTTCCTTCATTGTAACACCTATAGGAAATCCACTACCAGCTAAGGAAATATATTTATTTCTCTCGTTCGCAACTAACATCCCCACTAACGAACCTTCACTATGTCCAGCAATAATGATTTTACTAAACCGAGTATCTTTATCAAAATTAGCAACAATCGATTTGGCATCATCTATCATTACATTAAAAGTTACATCTTCCTCTTTCATGTTTTCAACGATACTTTTCCCAACACCTCGTTTGTCATATCGATAAGACGCTATACCATTCAATGCAAATTGACCTGCTATTTTTTTATAGGCGTCACTTTTGAAACCTTGACCATTGCAATCTCTATCAGTAGGACCGCTACCAGCAATAATGATTACCAAAGGAACTGCACCATGTGCATGTGCAGGCATTGTTAATGTACCAGATAATTTTACACCCTTAGCATCCACTCCAATTTCAAACTCATCAGAGCCATGCGCAAAAGACAAAAATGGCAAACAAAGTACTAGTAATAAAAATAAATTTTTCATGCTACGAAGGTAATCATTTAAAAACTTTTCCAAAGTTTTAAACTTTGGAAAAGTCAAAAGCTATTTCACCTGCACCCGTATACCTTCACTATGGCTGCTAAATTCAGGTGCATACATACATTGAATAGTTGCAATGCCATTTGAGAAATCCCCTTTGTTGGTTACAAACATTGGATATTCAAACACATAGGTTCCTTTGTTTAACCAGTTGAAAAAGAAATTCGTAGAAGCATCTTTTGTAGCTTCGTAATAGCCTAAACCTCCTTGGTATTTGTAATTACTCAATACATTAATGGGTTCAAAACATGCACCTCGCATATCTTTCATGTGCACATATTCCATAACTCTATCCACTCGAAGTTCAATGCGTACTTTTACTTTATCACCTACATTCATTGGACTATTCTCTGTAATTGGTGTCAGCACTTCGCCTTTGTCAGTATTGGTAATTTTAAACAATTGTTTCCTCAACGAAAGTGGTGTTTCATGTGATTCAATTTTATCTAAATTTTCAAAATATTGCCAATACACTGCACCCCAAGTAGTACCTCCAATATTCTTTCCTATCTCTGAATTGTTTTTTACAGAAACAGAAATTTTGCCCATGTCAGCATTGATATCTTCTTTCGGAATGGAAGTTTTAAAATAACCTGTTCCTGCTTCCTGTTGTTGTTCTTTACTTTGAATGAGTTTCTTTCCTAATTTAATTTCTACATCAGGTTGCGTAGATAACCAATGAGTTCCATTTAATAGTAAAGCATAAATCGCATCAGCAGTTGCTTTGGTGGTTTTCCAATTGGTAGTTTGTTTATTTTTCAACAACCAAATTTTCAATTCATCTACTTCTTTATCATCTCCTCCAATTTCTTTAAATGTTTCTACCAACAAGCTTTGCGTTTCAATAGGTGCTTCATACCACCAATAACCACCGCTATTTTCTTTCAAATACATACCCATTTCTTCATTGCGAATGGCATTTTCACGAAGTGATTTAATGATCTCTTGTGGTGTTATTTTATCATCCAAACGATTCAATGCCAATGCTGTCATGCCTTGCATATAACGATTTCCTTTTAGCCAATATTTCTGTGCTTGTTTTTTATAAAAATCAAAAGCAATTTTAGAAGCAGGTGCAATTTCATATTCTTTAAAAAACGTTCTCATGTATAAATATTGAATGTGCGTATAATCAATTTGTTGTTGATTCAAATCGGCTCTATCCTTTTTCAACTTATCATAATCTTCTTTAATTCGTGCATCTAAGTAAGGCAAAGCTTTTTCTACAATTTGTAATATTCGGCTATCACTTCCGGTTTCTGTAACACCAATATGCATCAAACGACCAATGCCTGTAACAATATATTGTGTCATGAAACGATCGTCAGGCATACCTTTGAACCATGTGAATCCACCATTGGGTGTTTGCATAATTTGCAATTCACGAATCGTTCTATCTAACTCTTTGCTCATTCTATTGAGGTTAAATAAATGAGCAATATTTCGTTTATGTTCAGCCTCACTTTTTGCTTCTAAAACCCAAGGTGTTTCTTGTAACAAAGCTGATTTCAGTTCTTGATTTTTTTGCAAATTTGAAAGGAGCGCATTTGAGTCTGTCATGCTGAGCGCAGTCGAAGCATCCCACTGACTAAAAATCTCTTTTACTTTTGGACTAGAGTTTGCAATATGCGTTGCTAATACATTAGCATAATATCGATTAAAAGTTTGTTCTGCACATTCGTATGGATAATCAGTCAAATAAGGCAATGCTTGCACGGCATACCATGCTGGATTACTGGTGTATTCAACTGTTAAATTATAATGACGAATAGTATTGGATGATTTTGAATTCAATAAATTTTTGAACGTAAAATCTTTGCTTGAATTCATACGAACGGGTAATGGCAAGGCTTCTGTAACCAACATTGAATTTAATAATACAGGAACAACGTTTTGTTCACCGTCGGAAAAATTACCTGCTTTCGCTGTAGTTATTATTTTTAATGGATTCGTAAAACTTTTTGGAATTTCAATATTCCATTCCACACGTTGACTTTCACCTTTTTTAATATTAAATGAAACTTCGTTAGAATGATTCTTAAACAAACTATCTTGGTAATTTTCTGTAATAGCATCAATTAATTGCAATGTAGCTTTCCCTTGAATATCCTTATCAGTCAAATTCGTCACCTTAGCACTGTAAACCATCTTATCACCTTCTCTAAAAAAACGAGGTGTTTTAGGCACTATCATCAATTCTTTTGAAGTAGTGGAAGTTTCTGTTAATGTTCCACTTTGTATTTCTTTGGTATGCCCAAATGCCATCAATTTCCAACGAGTGAGTGCATCGGGTGCTTTGAATTTTAATAATATATTTCCTTCTACATCTGTATGTAATTGAGGAAAGAAAAATGCAGTTTCGTTGAAGTTGGTTCTGAGCGAGATTTGAGATTTGAGATTTGAGATTTTGTTGAGTCAGTTAATACAGGTGGTGTAAATTTTACGTTTGCAGTTTGCAAACTTTCATCATCTTCATTTCTTCCTTCTTCTCTTGAAATAGATTTTGTCATCAATGGCATTGGCCTATATGCAGCAGCATCTGTTGACATTACTTCTTCTCTTAATTCTCCTTTATACATTCTTCCTCCTGATCTGTTACTAAATCCAAGTCTAAAATATGGCACATTCAAACCCCACCAATTCAAATTTCTATATTCTTTTTCATAAGGATGAACTTCTCTAAATCCACCAAAATAAAATTGTCGGCCTGTTTCAACTGAAAAGTTAGAAGCTGTGTTAAAATTCATTCTATTGTAAGTACCCATAAAGAAATCAAAGCCTTGCCAACTATGCGGCTTAAATGCATCCAAACTTGCATCATACATCGTAGCTAATAATTCAGCACTTACTTTTTCCCATGCCCCTGGCTTGGCAAGTTTTTTACTACCACTAATTTTCAAAGTCCATTCTTGCTCACTGCCAGGCAACATTTTATCTCTAAATGTTCCTAAAGAAATTTTTAAATCTTTGTTGGTCCAAGGCACATCAATAAATTCATTGAATGAGTAGTAACGATTATTTTTGATGTACCAACCTAGTACATGAAACCCACCACGATCAGCTTCCGAAATCTGAAAATCAAATTTCTTATTATTATTAATTGATATCCATTCAGTTTCTTCACCAGAGGCAAAACCTGATTTTCTGTCATTGCCAACTTCAATGATGCTTGTTTGTTTAAGATAATGGCACAATGCTGATACTTTATCATAAGGTGTCGATAAATTCAACGTTCCAGTCTCACCGGGCTCAACTGTTGTTTTCACTTTTGTTACTAACAAATTTTCATTAGGCAAAGCCTCAGGATTTGCGAAGCTCGATAAACGAATGTATTTTTTATCCATTATCTCATTGCCATCTTTACCTGCCTTGTCGGCAGACAGGTCTTTTGTAGTGACTTCTAACACAAACCAGCCTTGGCTTGCACCTGTTTTTTGCAAACATTCTAAACCTTCTTTTGTAGACGTGAATGTTTTTGTCCAAACAGTTCTTTCTTCTTTCCAATTCAAGTAATTATTTTCATCATTGTATTCATCCAATGGAAAATCTTTTCTGAATTCTGTTTCAGAAATAGAATTAATTTCAACTTTTTCCCATAATCGTTTGCGATAGGTTTTAGTTGGTGAAACTAATTTTTTTAAGGTCAATGTTACTTGTGATGGAACATGCGTTCCGGCTAAATTGGTTGTGAAAATTTTCACTGCATTGAAATTGTTATAATCAACTTGTTCAGGTGTTTCTATTTTCAATATTAAACTTTCATACGAAACAGAAATAGTTGTTTCACCACTTCGAGTTTCGCCATTCAAATCTGTTACGTCAGCATAAACAGTATAATCAAAAATAGGTTTTGTTTGTGCATCAATACTTTCATCAGCAATGGCTTTGAAATCAATATCAAATGATCCATCTGCTTTGGTTACAGCTGTCCCATGCTCAATTTCCATACTCGGACTTGATGGTTGACCCCATCTATAAAAACACCAATAGTAAGGGAAACGAGCATTGCGAACTACACGATATTTTACCGTTGCACCATCAATATTATTGCCTGCAAATGCTTTGGCAATGCCTTTTACATGAATGGTTTCGTTGAGTTTATATGTATCTTTTAATGTGTCATATATCACTTCAAATTTTGGTCGTTTATATTCTTCAATATTGAAAAAAGTTTGTCCACTTTCTGCAACGATTTGAAACTGTCCTGTCAACAAGCCGTCTGGCGCTGTGAATGTTCCTGTAAAAGAACCAAACTCATTAGTAGTTAATTCAATGGTTTTAACATCTTGGTAGTTTGCATCTTTTAATGTTACAGAAGTATTTCTATCTTTTAAAACTTCGTATGTTTTAGTATCTCCTTTTGTTTTTTGCATCACCGAAATACCTTTAAAATAAATGGTTTGACCAGGACGGTAAATACTTCTATCAGTAAACAAAAATGTTCTTACATAATCATTATCAGGTTGTTTGTAGTATTCGTTTATGTAAATATTATCATCTAAAAACAATACATCATCACCTTTAATTAATTCCAAAGCATAACCACCTTCATGTGGATTTGTACGTTGCATTTTTGCAAATCCATCTTTGTTGGTTGTAAAGGTTGGACCTTGTTTAGCCTTGTATTTTCGACTTTCATAATCGTAATTATTCAACCATGTTTTAATCGTTACATTTTCGATTGGTTCACCAGTTGTTCTGTTCACCACAAAAATACCTGTGCCATCTTTATCTTGTTCAGTCATTTGCACATTGGCTAAATTTGATACACGTAAAAAAGCAGTTGCATAATATTTTTTGCTATCAAAATTTGCATCTTCTGAAACGATTAATGCATAGGTCCCTAAAGGCAACGCATCAATTTTTATTTCAGTATTGTGTCCTTTATAATCATGCTTGTCTGGTAAATTCACTGACCAATTTTTAATACCTTTTCTACTAGCAATCACTTGATAATCGTTGTTATAATCATAGGTTTTGTCTTTCATTTCTTGCATGGTAACAGTCACAACTTTACAATACAAGGTTTTTACTTCTTTGTAAGAAATCTTAGCTAATGAAGGTTGGTTGGGAACTATTACTTTCTCTAAATTAATGCCTAAACTACGTTGTTCAATTTGTTGTAAAATAGTTTCTGCCCTAGATGATGCTTCTGTTTTAGGAAATTTTTCTAAAACAGCATCGCATGGTTTTTTGGCTTCTACATAGTTGATGTTGTCTTCATTATTTGCTTGAGGTTGACTTCCTCTTTTTCCTCTTTGAGTTTGTCCTTGTGTAAATGTTTCAGCCATTAAAACTGAAGCCATTGCCGCTTGTGCATTGTTTGGATAATTGGTTGAAATTGATTTTAATGCATCAAAATATAAATCATTTTTGTTTTGTAAAATGCTTTTATCTTTTACATATTGCAGTCGGGCAATATCTGCATCTATCAAAGCATCAGGTGATTTATAACTATTCAAATGAAAAGCTATAATATCTTGATATAATTTTAAGACATTATATTTTTGAGATGTTTTATCAGACGTATTAAAAGTTGCTTTTGAAAATATGCTTGCATCTGCAAATGCTTTTTCATCATTGATTTCGAATGCATAAGCAGGTTTTGTCAATTCATTTTCTTCGTTCATAAAATACTCAATAGCACGATGGACTAAAAAATCATAGAGTGTAGGCTGAAGCGCTTCTGTATTTTTTCCTTTATCTAAAATGACATTTAAGTTTTTTAATAAAAACATTTTAGATGAAGATTCTTCAGTCAATGACGCCATATAATTCTTATAGGCTGCATCGTAAAAATCATCAGCGGACCATGTTTCTAAATCAGACCTCACCCCTATCCCCTCTCCTTTAGGAGATGGGGATTTATCAACACCCTCTATTGTAGTTCTATCTAAAATTTTCCAACGGTTTTCTTGATAGTAAGTCCAATACAAATCACCCAACATTGAGTGAAGAATTTGTTTGGTAGGAAATTTTGAATCCTTCAATTCTTTTTCAAAAAACAAAATATCATTGAGTCGAGATTTTTCATCTCTATCACGAAGGCTGACACGATAATTACAAAGAGCCTTAATAGTTTGTTCAGCATTATTTTCAGCCTTAGCCAATTTTAGAATACTTTCAATTTCGGTTTGAGCCGTTTTATTTAAGCCTTTCTGAAAAGCAGCTTCAACTGATTTCCATTTTGAGTCATATTTTATATTCATGTTTGTTTGTGCAAATGAAATATGTAGCGATGCTACAAGTAGGATAGATAAAAAAAGTTTACGCATAGAAATAATATTGAGGCCAAATACTAGTTTTCATTTTGAAAACATTATGCATATGGTTATTAGTAGACACAAAGATGCAGAAAATTCCATATAGAATTTTGTTAACAACTAGTATTTAATAATTGAACAAAGTTAACTCTAATAGCCTCTGCCGTCTTTTCCTTCCATATAATTCATGAAAGCACGATTTACAACTGCATTGCCTCCTGGAGTAGGATAATCTCCTGTAAAGTACCAATCCCCTTTATTGTCAGGGCAAGCTTCGTGCAAACCTTCTATAGTTTGATAAATCACCTTTACTTCTGCATTGACATCATCAGGCCGTAGCATACTACCAATTTTTTTACTGATTTCGTCTACCGAAAATGGTTTGTAAATAGCTTTTACAAAGTTCTTTGACATCAGTTTGTTTGACTTTTCAGCTTGTACACATTCGGTATATACATCCAATAATAATTGTTTTTGCCCGCTTTCTTTCAACAATTCAATGGCAGCTTGGAAGGCAATAAAATCGCCCATTTTACTCATATCTATCCCATAACAATCTGGATAACGAATTTGAGGCGCACTCGAAACGACATAAATACTGACTGGTCCAAGCCTATCCAACATACGAATAATACTCTCCCGAAGTGTAGTACCTCTTACAATAGAATCATCTATAATAACTAATGAATCTATACCCGCTCGAACTGTACCGTAAGTTACATCATATACGTGTTGAACCATTTCATTGCGAGCACCTTCTTCAGTAATAAAAGTGCGCATTTTTACGTCTTTGATTGCAATTTTTTCAATTCGCACTCGACGTTCAATCATTTCACGCAATTTTTCTTCGTCAAAATTTTTATCCCAACTTTGTATTCGTTGAATTTTAATTTCGTTTAAGTAGGCTTCTGCCCCTTTGATTAAGCCATAGAAAGCCGTCTCTGCCGTATTAGGTATGAATGAGAATATGGTATTTCTCAAATCATATTTAATCATTTTCAAGACCTTTTCCGACAATAATCGCCCTAGTTGCTTTCTTTCTTTATAAATTTCTTCATCACTACCTCTTGAAAAATAAATACGTTCGAAACTACAAGCCTTTTTTTCTGCAGAAGTAAGAATTTTTTCAATTGAATAATCGCCATTGGCTCTTACGATTAATGCATGTCCTGGAGGCACTTCATGAATATTTTCCAAGCTGGCCTTGAAAGCCGTCATCAATACAGGTCGCTCAGAGGCTGCACTAATAATTTCATCATCGATATAATAATAAGCTGGTCGAATACCATGCTTGTCGCGTAATACAAAACTATCTCCATTGCCACAAATGCCTTCTGCTACGAACCCTCCATCAAAAAGATTGGTAGCCTTACTTAACACTTCTTTCCAATTGATGTGATCAGGATTTTTCTCTTCTTCTTCACGCAAATAATGGTGAATCACTTCTATCATAGCAGCCAAATCACTATCGGCTTTCATATTGACCAACTCATCTTTATGTATAAAATGAAAAAGTTCCTTCGTATTGACTAAATTGAAATTACCTGCCAAACACAAATTTCGATTCGGGTTTATATCAGATTTGATAAATGGATGACAATACTCGATATTATTACGTCCTTGTGTTCCATATCGCAAATGCCCCATCATCACTTCACCCATATAACTTAAGTAACCTTTCAATAAATCAGGGTACTGGCGTATGTCGGGTTGCAATTTTTCTACATCTTCAATTTCTTTCTGTACTTGCTTGAAAATATCAGCAATACTTTGTCCTATATTACTTCGAATGCGCTTCATATAAGGCGTACCTGCTGGCGTATCGAGCTTTACAGTTGCGATACCCGCACCATCTTGGCCACGGTTGTGTTGCTTTTCCATCAACAAATACAATTTGTTGAGTCCGTAAAAAGCTGTTCCATACTTTTGATGGTAAAATGAGAGGGGTTTGCGTAGCCTTAAATAGGCGATGCCACATTCGTGCTGAATAGCGTCAGACATAGGACCGCAAAGTTAGGTTAATAAATCTTTATTTCTTGGGTTTGAATTATGAATGATATGCTAATGCTAGATTTTTTGTTCAACTTCAATCTATTTAAAAAAAATTGAATCTCCGCTTCTTTACCACTACGTAAACTGGATGGGTAGTTGGAGTTGAACTTTGTACTCAAATTATAAGTACAATGAATATTTTAAATTTCATGAATGAGTTTTCGACTATTGAAGATTGTGAAGAGCACTTTAGATTAAAACGAGAGCATGAAGGCATCGTTTGCAAGAAGTGTAAAAGTGAACATCACTATTGGCTTAAAGGAAAGAAGCAATGGCAATGTAAAAGCTGTAAATTCAGAACAACCCTTCGTAGTGGAACAGTAATGGAACATTCAAAATTAAATTTACAAGTTTGGTACAGTGCGATGGCTTTGATTTGCTTTACTAAAAAAGGGATTTCGTGTAATGAACTTCAGCGACAACTCAACTTGCCGCGCTATGAAAGTGTTTTGAGGATGTTCCATGTAATTCGAATAGGCATGGGAAAACGTGATGATATGTATAACTTAAAAGGTATGTTGGAACTCGATGAGGGATATTTTAAAATAGAAACCAATGACTTTAATAAGTCGCAAACCAAAGCTGGTAGAGGAAGTACGGATGTTCAAAATGTACTAGTTGTCGCAGAGTCAACACCTTTAGAAGATTCAAATGGAAACGAAAGCAAACACTGCGGCTATTACAAAATGAAAGTTATGGTAACGCATCAATCTGAGGAAATAACACAAGCTGTTGCTGAAATGATAGAACCCAACTGCATTATTTTTTCCGATAAAAGCACAAGCTATGTTGATTTAAAAGACATAGTGGAAGGTCATTACACTGAGATATCAAGTACAGAAACAACTAAGAGTACACTGAAGTGGGTACACATTGCAATTAGTAACGCAAAGCGTGTCTTCAATGGAATTTATCAAAAAATAAGCTTGAAGTATATACAACTTTATCTTAATGAATTCTGCTACAAACTCAATAGAAGATACTTTGGGGCTAAATTATTCAATAGGTTAACTTTAGCAATGGCGAAAATTTATTAGGTATGAATGCGGAGATTCAAT
>JBIIJQ010000121.1:0-4092 GCA_044233655.1 Chitinophagaceae bacterium
GGAAACACTTCAAGCATCCATGTGAAATAATCTTTTGGATTAAAAGCTGATAGACTAAAGGTGATACTAAATAGGATTATTAAAAAGATATATTTTTTCATATTTCCAGATTTGTTATTCTATTAATCCAATATCATCAACATCATTACCTGCAATACCCTTTATTGTTCCCATAAGGTAAGTATTGTTTAATAATACTTTGTCAATTTGTTTTTCGCGTTCTTTCCATATTTTTTCCATCTGTAGTCTTTCTCGATCAATGGAGGATTTAAGATATAGATAGGCTTCATTAATGGCTCTCATTTGTTGTAAAAATTCATTGCTAGTAAAATAATGATAAAGCATTTCTTTTTTTTCACCTCTATTTTCTTGTGATTTATTAGCTCTTGCAACATTCAAAATTCCTTCTCGCAGCGCTTTTACCAATTGAGCAACTTCATTGAATTTGCATATCCATACACCTTCGCGTTGATCAAACATACGCATATCATCAGGGAGCACTTGAGATACCAACACACATAGATCGCAACCAGATTCAAGCGCATCTTCTTTTAATTTCGGAAGCCATTTCTTGTCAAAATCTTTGGTTCGTTTACTTTCGAAAATTATTTTCCCACACTCATGCCCATACTCATTGCGGACAATTAATATACAATCTGCACCACGTTTGCCTTTTCCCACTTCTGAAATGATATCAAAAGGAAAAGCTGATGCAAGCAATTCTTCCAAGGCAATTTCTTGTACTTCACCTTGTGTTTGCATGGAGCCTTGTTGCATCTTTCGTTGCATTTCCTCTATTAATTTTGTTTGATCAGCTAGTTTTTTGTCAGTCTCCCTTTTCTCCATATCATACTTTTCTCTTTCTTTGAGTAGTATTTCGTTGGATAGTTGATCTTTTAATTCTGTTTCAAGGGTGATTTTTAATTTATTTAAATTATGCTGTTCTTGTTCTTGTTGCTCTTTTAGAAGGTTGTTTAGCTTCAAAACTTCTAGCTCTTTTTCATTTAACTGTTTCAGTTTTTCGTCCTTCAATTTTAATTCATTTTGAAAATAAGTTAATTTTTCTTTTTGTTCATTTTCTGTTTTTAACTTTATTTCATTCTCGAGTTCTTGTCGTTGCATTTTTTTAGCATTTTCGAGACGTTCCAAAAATAGTTTATTTTCATTTCGTTTCGTTTCTTCCAATTTTGCTTTTTCTTGTTCTAGCATCGATTTTTCAGTATTAATACTGTTGATTAATTCCTTTTTTTGTTCATCATATGTTGCTTTGATCGATTTTTCGATATCTGCCGTCAAGGCCTCATCGATATTAAAGGTAGTATTGCAATTGGGACAGGTGATAGAAGTACTCATACAAATATTATAATGGGAAACGAAAATAAGTAAATTCTAGGTCGCTTTATTCATTGTGAATAACTAAACTATTTACAACATCCTAGCCTGGATTTTCCTAAAATTTGTTTAAAGCACTTACTTTGAATATGAAATACACTATATTCGAATGTTATTTTAATTGAATGAAATTTTCTCGTTTTTCGAATTGGTTGAGGTACTACGCACAGTTTTTCCCATTTAGGATCAACTTCATGTTGTTAATGCTTATTATTTTTTTAGGCTATCGATATCTCAATGGAAATAAAGTAGAAACGAGCTCTTTTTCTGGTTTGGCTTTTTTAATGGCAAAGATTATTATGATTTTTTCAATCGTAATTATTGCAGTTTCATTTTTAAGTTGTTTCATAAGTTGGATTTATTTTTTACTAAGTAAGAATGCCAATCAAGTAGATGTAACGATGGATGTTACAGATGTCAAACGTCAATTGCGTATTCGAACATTGATGCCTAATGCGATTAAGCCCTTTTTAGGTTTTGTGAAAACTCGATTTTTTTATAATCAATATCAAATGACCGATAAAATGATTATTGCAGGTAGGGTTAAAAAGCAATTCATTCCTATTGGGACTGGTCTTAGTGGAAATAATTTATTGTTGTTACCTGATATTAAAGAATATCATTTTGAAAAATCAATGATTTATTTTGAAGATATGCTACAGCTTTTTTCGTTGGTTGCAACTACTTCCATCAATCATAGTATATTAAATACACCCAAATCGTTTTTGAGAACAACGAATGATTTGCCCCCCAAAAAAACAGAAGAAGAAATTGTGCGTATTGAGCAGTTAAGAAAAGTGGAGGGAGAACATCTTAATTACAAGAAATTTGAAGATTCTGATGATGTAAGACGAATTGTTTGGAAAATATTTGCCAAAAATAAAGAACTAGTTGTAAGAGTTCCCGAGGTGATGGATCCGTTTGCTTCTCATTTATATTTTTATGCTACTTATTTTAATTGTGCAGATTTTACATTATACAATGAGTATCAACAGGTCATGTTGAATTTTTATAAAAATTGTGTTTGGACATTGTACGAAGCGCTGACTCAAAAAGAGTTTGAAGTAAAATATATTTCTGATCAAGATGTGCATTTTAATGAATCTGGGCTCAATCCTACACAAGTGAAAATTGCTTTATCTACTTGGCATCAGGATGTTTCAATGGCTGATTATTTTAAACCAAAAAGTGGGAGTGTGTTATGTATTCATTCATTTACCTCGCCTGAAGAGTTATCTAATTTATTATCAAATTGTGATTCCAATACAACCATTTTTTTTGTACAAATGAGTAAAGCATTTAAAAGTTATTATATACTCAATTGGATTAGTCGTTTGTTTTTGAAACCTCCTAGTGATGCATTGCAGCGTATGAAATCTCGATGGGCTATACATCCTCTCAAATTCAACACGATTAATCGGGAAAAGAAACTAATGAAAGTTTTAAGTAAATCGGATCTAAATATTGAATTGATATGATGAAGATATTTAAAGAACGATCATTTTCTCGTTATATAGCACAGCTATTGTTTCTACTATTGCCTACGATATTGGTAGTTCTATTTATTTTATGGAATTCCAATCGATACTTCACTTTGTTACGCGAACAATGGCAGTTGCAAACAATTTATTTTTCTATAGGAATGCTTGTTGCATATACACTTGCACAATTTAGATTTCGTTTTTTACCGATTGCTTCTTTATTATTATTTGCCTTATTCTCAGTCTATAAATTATTGGATAATTATTCAATAGGAGAGTTTGATAGTTTTTTTATTTCTATTCAATTTTTAGTATTCGCTTATTTATTTTCAGCGGGTTGGTTGGTAGGATGGGGTCTTAAGCGTATTCGATTTTTTCCTATTATTCTTTCAGGCATCTTTTTGATACTAAGTATTTTCTTGATTTCTAAAACAGGGGAAATTACTATTGAAAAATTGTTGATGTATTTTACACCTGTCGCTTTGTATGCAATTTATATCATTTACACTACGGAGTCACTCCGTAATTCTGAACGAACAGATTCGAAATTTTGGTTGCAATTTACAGGGCGATTGATTGCATTTTGTACAGTATTATTCTTACTCTTTGGAGCCGTCATTTATATTCTGTATCCAGAAATCAAAGAAAGAGTCGAAGAATATGGTGGGCAAGGTAAAGACGGAGAGAATCAAATGCTTAAAAACAAAAAAGATGGGTCGGTTCAAAATCGTGAAAGCATGGGATTGGGCGCAAACAATAAACGAAATAGCAATCCTGAACCTCTTTTCTGTGCACATATTGATAGTTATTTCCCAGGTTCAGAAATGGCTAATCCTCTTTACCTTACATCCTATCATTTTACCAAATTCGATACATTAACAGAAACCTTTGAACGGGATTCTACTTTTAGTTACAACGATGAATTTGTGCCAGATCCATCTAAAATACCGCTGTTTTTCACATTCAAGGATAGCTCACGATTAGAACGCGAGATGGCTACACGTAATAAAAAAACAGTAGAGGTTGATGTTTACAAAAAGAGATTATCTGCCAATTTTTTTATTGCACCTAGTACGGCCTATTTCGTTCAGCCTATTACTGTCGAAAAAGATTTTCAAAAAGAATTTACATCGGCATATCGAAGCAAATCGTATGTATCTGATTTAAATAGTGCCTATTTTATTTATAATTCTGAAGATGCGCAAATACGACAATTTCA
>JBIIJQ010000070.1:0-15805 GCA_044233655.1 Chitinophagaceae bacterium
TTTAAATAGAAAAATAATATAAAATAAATAAAAACTTGTCTTACTTTTATAGAAGTAAATTCATAAAGGTATGGTTTTCAATATTTTATTCGAAAAAGTTGCTTTAGATTTTATCGATGCTTGGAATGAAAATGATTTTGAAAAAATGAAATCATTTTTTTCTCAAAATGTTGTATTTCATTCACCAACTATTGGTAAGCTTTACCCTGAGAATAAAGAAAATACGATAGTTGGTAACGAAGGGGTGATTGCTTTTATGAAAAAATTTGTTTTGCAAGCTACAGATTTTCAATTTGACAAAAGTGCTACTGAGTTTTCGAAAGAAGGAAGAACGATTACGATGTTTGGAGCTTTTCAAAACAGCGGCACTCAAATCAAAGCGAGATACTTGTTAAACGAATATGGTAAGTTTATTTCGGTTGATGTAGAATATTTATGAAAATATTTTTAATTAAATAAGTAGTTAGGAATGGAAAGGGGGTTTGAATCAATAATAAAAAGAATCTCGAAAGAGTATACACAAGCTTGGAATGATTGGGATATTCCTAAATTAGAGTCTTATTTACACACTGATGTCGTGATAAGTTCTCCCAAAATAAGTTGTGTATATCCTGATAAAATTGACAATCAAATACAAGGTCGAGATTTAATTATTCAATATTGGGAAAGACTATTTCAAATCCAAAAAAAGTTTAAAGTAAATCAACTTTCATTGGAAATTATAGATAAAACAGTCACTACTACTAATCAAATTGAAGGTAGCAACACAATCATTCAAGAGCGATTTGTTTTAGATCAATATGGCAGAATTGTAGAGTTGTATTATGAATACAAAGAAAACTAAGAATGAATTATTTTGAGTGAAAGGCTACTAATCCAGACAATGGTTTTTGTATGATTGTTCCCAACTTGATTTCATATTGTTCACACATGTTTTTTACAATATCTTTTAAATGAAATGCAACCGATCCTGTAAAGTGAACTGGTAATTTATGAATTTGAGGGTATCGTAAGAGATGATTGATAAACAAATCATTTATACAATCCTCTGCAATG
Organism: Chitinophagaceae bacterium; assembly: GCA_044233655.1. Taxonomy (GTDB): domain Bacteria; phylum Bacteroidota; class Bacteroidia; order Chitinophagales; family Chitinophagaceae; genus OLB11. The sequence continues at coordinate 1,057 of JBIIJQ010000070.1, forward strand.
TTTTCGATCATATAATGACCTCTATTGACTAGAACAAAATTAGCAAATTGAGCCAAATAACGATTTGGAAATGGTTTTCGATATAGATTTTCTAAAATACTATCAGAGGATGAATCAAATTGTGTTTCAAATTTATGTTTGAGATCTTGATCAAAAATATCATGCAAATAGTATTGCAATACTTTTCGTCCAAGATGAGTGCCGCCACCTTCGTCGCCAAGAACATAGCCCAGGGATTTAGTTTTAAAGCCTATTTTTTTACCATCAAAATAGCAAGTATTACTACCTGTTCCTAAAATACATGTAATGCCTTTTTGATGTTGACAAGTAGCGCGAGCTGCAGCAAGGATGTCGCTATACGAGTATACTTTTTTAACACCAAAGTATATTTTCAAACATTTTTCGATTAGCTTTTTTTTATCCTCACTATTAATGCCGGCACCATAAAAATGAATTTCATCAATATTGACTTTTTTTAAATCAAGTTTGAGTTCCTGTTGAAAAATACTGATGATTTCATTTTCCAATAAAAAGAATGGATTAATCCCTTGCGTTTTGAGCATCTTTTTTTTACCATTGGAAAGCAAACACCAATCCGTTTTTGTTGAGCCACTTTCAGCTATTAAAATAGTTTTGTTCGTCATGTTACAAATCTACTCAAACTAGTTTTTATTTCTCGATTTCAAATCAAATATCTGATTTTTAATATTTTGAGCTTGAGTATTGTCGGGGTACAAAGCTAAATACTGATTGATTCTTTTTTCTGCTTTCGATGGTTGAAATACGGTGAGATAATACGCTGCAGCCTCAAAGTCTGTATTTAATGCATCATAATCATACGTTGTGTATGTGGGTTTAAATAAGGTACTAAGTGTTATTGCAAAGGCACTTGATTCAATAGGTTTGCATGGTGTGAAAATATCATCTCGAGTAAATTCATCCGTCTTTTCATAGACAGCAGCTACTGCATCAATGTATGTACAAGCATAAATTGAATCGTTGTATAAATATGCATGAAGATTCGGATGATTGTTGCGGAATAATACAACGTAATCGAATTTTTCTTTCAAATCCAATGCGTGAAATTTATCAGGAATTTCAGACTCTTGAAGGTATTGATTAAAAAAAGAAGTCGGGAATACATCCAAATCACGTAGGTCTATATATGTTTTAAAATCCGGTTGCAAATACCATAGTAGATAAGATGAAGTAAGATAGTCAGAAAAGCATTTCTTGGATTGTAGCTTTTTTTGAGCAATGTATTGAGCCGCACCTGAAGGATTGTTAATCGACAAAACTTCTAAACCATAATGATCTCGTGGTCGAAACTTATTGTAATACACATTTGAAACAATGCTAAGGTAAAAAAGAAATCCTATCCCAATTGCAATTGCTTGCATCGTTGAATTTATTGGAATAAAATGGTAGAGAGTAATAATCAACAATGGGAATGCAAATAATAGAAAAAATACAATATTTCGATAGGCTGTGAATCCTAAAAACAACATAGCCAAAAGGGTTATGAAGTAACCTAAACCTAGCTCTTTAAGAGCACTTTTTAGCTTTTTAGTTTTAAATAAATAAATAACAAGGAGTGCAATGCATACTATCAAGATCCAAGCTTCTTTTTGCCAATAGTTTGATGTCCATATGGCATCTAATTCCGTAGTGAATTTATTTTGCTGTACTTGATTGAAAATATTCAATGGTTGTAGCAATAATATGATACCTCTAGGGTTTAGTATAATTGCGATTATGGATGCAAGGGTTACTAGACTTAGTTGTATAGCTTTTGCTTTGTTCTCTTTATAGTTTTCAATCCAACTGCCCAAGGTAAATAATAATAGAATTACAATGCCTAATCCATAGGCTTCATGCAAGTTGGTCCAGATGAGTTGAATAAGTACCACCAGCCAAACCCATTTACTTGAAGATTGATGATATAAAAGTAGCAAGTACAAGAATGCCACCATGAATAAATGAGAGAACATTTCTGGCCTGCCAATCATGCGATATTCGATACCGAATAATAGTACTATTGTACCAATTAGAAATACTACAGGATGGTAATAATTGTATAGTTTGAGTATTCGAATAAAAAGCCATAAAATCAAACAGCTTGCAATCATTTGCAAGATGAAAATAGATTCTGGACCAAGGTATTTTGCAATAAGTGCAGCCAATACTTCAAAGCCCCATTTAATATTAATCCAATCTTTGCCTAAAAAGGTATATGAAAAAGGATCTGTAGTAGGCACTTGATGATGTTCGAGTATCCATTGGCCAGTTCTTATTTGCCACCAAATATCGGGTTCTCTCATGCATTTGATACTTAGAACAATGGTTAGCAAAAATGCTAATAATAAAGGAATAGCTGCAATGATTTTTTTCATCACATCTAAGGTAAAAAGAATTTGTAAATTATTATAATTTGTATTTTACACCAATGGAAATTCCTTGAATGTAAGTTTCCTTTTGAGAAGGGTTTTGTTGGAAATACTGATTGCGATAAGGCATAAATCCAAAGTTGTATTGAATAGAATAACGCATATCACGTTTGAACAATGTGAATTGTTTTTCAAAACCGACAGTGAAATAAGGATTCCAATTATTACTATTTTGCAATTCAAATCGCTTTTGTTCAATCATGATTTTTTGATTAGGCGATTCTGTGGGAGTTGATGTTTTGAAACATGAATAAACAGGTTTGTTCATTGTAAATCCTGTAATCACGCAAGCATCTTTTCTGAATTGATAAATAGCATTAGCACCAACTCCAGCTGAGAAATCTCTCATTTTAAATGGAGTATTCGATTTTTCACTTGGCGGTATATTCAAGTTGAAATAAGTCAACGAATATTGTAGTGAAAACTTCAATTTATTATTGAGAGAAAAGCGTTGTTCGAGACTAGTAGAGTATGAGAATGACGGTAAGCCTAATTTAATTGTTTGAATAGATGACTTGCCATGTTGAATAGGCATAATCATCGTTTTATTAAAACCTACAAAAGTAGCGTTATTTTTACCTTTAGCTTGCGTATTACAAGCTACGAGAAGCAAAATCAGTAAAGCGAATAAATTTTTCATTTGCTTATTTGTTAATGAACGTACTCAAGGTACCCAATATTGTACATATAAATAAATTTTTTATGTTAAAATTGTGAATCTAGTTTCTATAGCCTATAATGGTTGTTCAAAAAATGCGTTGGGAAGTAAAATAAGAATTTAGTAGATTTGCAATCCGATTTATGGCTTCGTAGTTCAACTGAATAGAATATCAGATTTCGGCTCTGAGGGTTACAGGTTTGAATCCTGTCGAGGTCACTTTCAATGTCCCAAACTTATTAAAGTTTGGGGCTTTTTTTATTCTCCACACGACTTTTTTAAAAACTGATTAATTATTTCCGCATTCATCTCTTTTGGATAGCCATATATTTCTGCTAACTCCTTTGAATATTTAATGTCATTACATCCTTTTTCAATATTTCCTAAGTTTAAATAGGTAAGTCCTCTGTAATAAAATAATTCAGGATCTTTTATTAATAATTTGGTTGCTTTTATTAGATATGGCAATGCTTTTTCATAGTTTATTTCCTGGAAATATTTTATTCCATATAAATAATCATACGTAGAATACATTGTATCAATTGAAATTCTATTCTCAATAGTGGTTTTTATGTTTTTTATTTTGTGATCTTCAACATAAACATCATATATTTTAGTACCATTATTTTTTGAAGGGAAATTAACTATTTTATTTTTATAAAAATATATATCAAATTCTTTATAGGATTTTGTTAATATTCCATTTTTTCGAGCAGGAATCCATTTGCCGTTTTGTTCTCTAATAATTTTTAATGCACATGAATCTAATTCAGAAGAAACAGATGTCAAAATGATTTCATCAGAACTAAATCCTAGAGTGTCAATTTCTAAACCAATCGTAACTGTACCGAATGTAGTATCTTGAGTGTAATCTGATGATTTGAAAAATAAATTATTTGCAATGACTGTTTCTGCCTCATCATTATGAGAGCGTAATAAAGCAGGAAATGAATTTGTACTATCTAATATTATTGCTTCGTAATTATAAAATGGTTTAATGTTATATAAATAATAATGCGTTTCAGGATTATAGGACCCATAAAAACGAAAGGGGATTTGAATAGTTGTAACATTTTTTTTTTCATTTAAAGTGGCTGATTCAAATCCTACAATTGATTCTTTACAAATTTGTTTAATAACATCTTCGAAAATTGGATAATCAAATTTCTCTGTAAATGCAATAGTCCCACTGGGGTATACTGTTATATTCGAAATTATAGTTTGATTAAGTTTGTATTTTTTTTGCTAATGTTGGGAAGTAACAACTATATTTTAGTTTTTTTCTAAATGCTTTCTCCGATAGTGAAGGCATAGGAAAGGTTAATTTATTTGAGTCTTTTAAATTTATATTCTCATAATATGCTTTTTCTTCATAAGAATAATAAATTCGTTTCTTTTTTACAGAATCTGTTATTTGGCAATAAGAAAAATTGCATGAGAATAGAATGAAATAAAAACTAAGTAGGATTTTATTCAACATAAAAAAAGGCTTTATGCCACAAAGTACATAAAGCCTTTTTACTTTAAAAAAAATATTGAATGATTATTTCATCAAGGCTTTCTCAATGACTTCCAACATATCGCTTACATAGTGGAAACGTAATCCTTTGATATAGGAAGGGTTAATTTCCATTACATCTTTTTCGTTTTGTACACAAAGGATAATGTCTTTAACGCCTGCACGTTTGGCAGCCAATATTTTTTCTTTTATTCCACCTACCGGAAGCACTTGGCCACGCAATGTGATTTCGCCAGTCATTGCCAAGTAGGGTTTTACCTTGCGTTTGGTAAAGGCGCTTACAAGTGCTGTCATCATAGTGATTCCTGCACTTGGACCATCTTTTGGCACAGCTCCTTCGGGAACATGAATATGTATATTGTTGCTTTCAAAAGCTTCTTGAGGTATATTGAAATCTTCGGCATGGGCTTGTATAAATGCCAATGCAGTGCTTGCACTTTCTTTCATCACATTACCAAGGTTACCTGTTAATGTCAAACCACCTTTCCCTTTGCTAAGGCTGGCTTCAATAAACAAAATTTCACCTCCTACATACGTCCAAGCTAGCCCAACTACTACGCCCGGCGGATTTGATTTATTGTAGATATCATTCATGTATTTTGGTTTGCCCAAAATATCTTCAATCATTGTATCACTCAATTCAAATTGTTTCACACTTTCATCCATTGCAGCTCGCATGGCAAGATTACGCATAATGGAAGCAAGCTGTCGTTCAAGTTCACGCACACCACTTTCGCGTGTGTATTCTTGTATCAATTTTACAATAACCGAATTTGCAATTTTGATTGAATATTTTTTTAATCCATGTGCTTCCTTTTGTTTAGGTATCAAATGTTTTTTTGCTATTTCAGTTTTCTCTTCTACAGCATATCCACTCAAGTCAATGATTTCTAATCGATCTCTTAATGCAGGTTGGATCGATTGTAAACTATTGGCTGTAGCAATAAATAATACTTTGGATAAATCATATTCTAATTCAAGATAGTTGTCGTAGAATGTATTGTTTTGTTCAGGATCTAAAATTTCAAGCAAGGCACTGCTTGGATCGCCTCTAAAATCATTGCCTATTTTATCAATTTCATCCAATATGAAAACAGGATTACTTGATTTTACTTTTCTCAATGATTGGATCACTCTACCTGGCATAGCACCTATATATGTTTTACGATGTCCGCGTAATTCGCTTTCGTCGTGTAAGCCGCCTAAGCTGAATCTTACATATTTACGACCTATGGCATTTGCAATAGATTTTCCAAGGGATGTTTTTCCAATACCTGGAGGTCCTATAAAACAAAGGATGGGCGATTTCATATCACCTTTCAATTTCAATACAGCAAGATATTCTAAAATACGATCTTTGATTTTGTCCATGCCATAATGATCGTCGTCGAGTACTTTTCTTGCTTTCTTTATATCATATATATCTTCGGTATAATCATCCCATGGTAAATCCAATAGAAGATCGAGGTGATTGAATGTAATAGAATAATCGGGTGTAGATGGATGCATACGTTCAAGGCGTTCGATACCCTTTGTAAACATTTCTTTTGCAGCAGCACTCCATTTTTTATCTTCGGCACGCTTTCGCATGTCTTTTACTTCACGATCGTTGCTATCACCACCGAGTTCATCTTTGATTGCTTTTAGTTGTTGATTTAAAAAATATTCTCGTTGTTGCTTGTCAAGTTCACCTTTGGTTTTATCGGTGATTTTGTTTTTTAAATCTACATGTTGTAATTCTACATGTAATAATCTTAGTAAATCTTCTGTTCGTTTTTTAAATTCATCTTCTTCTAGTAAAGCTTGTTTATCCTTAGCGTCACAGTTGAGATTGGATGCAATAAAATGATTGAGGAAAGAGATGTTTTCGATATTTTTTAATACAATGCTAGCTTCAGGAGGTACATTGTTTGACTTGCGCATGATTTGCTCAGCCATATCTCTTACAGATGAAATCATTGCAGCAAATTCATCATCCATTTCTGGTATAGTGTCTGTGAGATAATTCACATTCGCTTTGAAATAAGGTTCATCTTGTACCCAATGATTGACTCTAAATCGCAAACGACCTCGTATGAAAACAGTGATACTTCCATCGGGCATTTTTATTTGTTTGATGATTTGAGCTACAGTACCTACTCGATTCAATTCATCAAAACCAGGGTCTTCATTTTTGGCATCCGTTTGAGATAGAACACCTATATGTTTTCCATTCTTTTCGGCTTCATTCAATGCCTTGATTGATTTCTCGCGTGATACGGTTATTGGTATAACTACATTGGGAAATAAAACCATATTTCGCAGTGGAAGTATTGCTAAATCAGTAGGTAATGCTTTTTTTTCATCTTCAGTCATTTCATCTTCAGTAAGTGGCACTATTGGCATAATGTCCATTTCTTCATCTCCACCACCGAAAATTTGTCGGTTAAAATCCATATTTATGTTTCTTTTTGTCAGTAAATGTAATAAAATACCCCTCATTTGCATGAAAAGTACCTATTAATCAATAGCTGTGCCAAGCCTTTACGTATTTAATGACGAATAGTGATTTTGTTTACAGATACATTGCGATTCTTATCAATGATACGAATCAAATAAATGCCTTCTGGTAAATCAGTTGTTGAAATAATTGTCTGTTTGATTATATAGTCTTGTTTTAAAATCAAGCGTCCAGTTATATCACTCAATTGAATTGAATATGATGGTAAGTTGCTTTCAATTTTTATAAAATCATTGCAAGGATTGGGGGCTAGTAGTATCGATGTCTTAGTCGCAAAGGTAGAATTAATTCCATTTGGATTACACATCACTTGATTTAATTTTTGCCAAATGGTATCGTTGAGTGTAAAGGGAACATCGCCACCTGATGGGGCATCGCCCATTCGAAGCCATACGAGTTGTTGACTTGGAACAATATTTAAAAATTGACCGTTTTTACCTAATGCAGCAATCATATCAACAGGTGCATTTGGATTCAAAGGACCATTGAATACAAATTGAGAAGAGGGAACCATATAAGATGATTTTCCGTTCAGCCACCACAAATATCCATACGATGGATTCAGTAATTGAGAGGTGTTAACCATGTTATGAAAATAATTGGTATCAGTCATAATTGGTGTGGTGTTCCAAGCGCCTTTATTTAATATTAATAATCCAAAACGTGCCATGCTTCTTGCTTTGCTAATGAATAGATTATTGAATCCACTCTTTACAAACAGACCTGTCATTCCGGTTGGTATTTTTACTTTTTGATTAAAATAAGTATTTAATGGTTGGCCAGTGGCAACCTCTATCACTGTATCTAAAAGTGTATATGGCCCATTGTGATAAGCCCATCGAGTGCCAGCATCTGCTAAGTATTCCAAACACGTATCGATGGTGCAAAAATGATCAGGTACGCCATCATTTAAGCCTGAGGTCATCGTAAGTTGATGTCTGATTGTAATCATATTTTCTTTTGCAGCGGGTGCAATAGTCCAGCCTTGACCTAGATAAGTTGAACTTGTATCTTGTATTGAAAGATATCCATCTTGCTGCGCAATGCCTGTAGCAAATGCAGTCAGCGTTTTTCCTGCCGATGCCCAATACCAAGAGCTATCCATTGTAAATGTGCCATAGTATTTTTCTACCACTATTTTTCCATCTTTCAGTAAAATGAATGCTTTAGTATTTCTATTGCCCAAAAAGTTTAGCAAGGTATCTAATTTATCCTGACACCATCCGAGTGAATTGATTGAAAGTGAGTCCCATTGATTTCCTGCTAAAGGTGGAAAATAAATTGATTGAGATTTGCCTAGTTTAAAACTAAAACAAATAACAAAAAGTAAGAATAAGATTTTTTTCATAAATAGATTTATTGTTTGACTGGGATGATATGATAAAGTTTATTGAAAATATTTCATACTCATTAATAAATTTATAAATTTAACTAACAACTAACAACTAACAACTAACAACTAACAACCCTCAACTCAATAGTCTAATCTTCCTTTTTCTTCAGCATAATAAAATCAATATTCTTTTCTCGAATGAGTTGATTGTATTTTTTTATTTCATTCGATTGAATAGATTTAAATTGATTCAATTCCCGATCTATGAGAATTTCTAAATCATGATAAGCCTCTTTGCTTTGAGCTGATGGAGCTGTATGCTGATTCACTGCATCAAATACGCCTGCTAGTTTATCATTCAGTCGAATAGGGTAGTTGAGTACATCTTGACCACTTTTTGCTTTTGTTTGATAGAGATTTTCTTCAATGGCTGTTAATTGCTTTAAAATGTTTTTACCTAAACTATCAAGTTCTGCTGGATAATCTTTACCAAGACGGTCTTTTAAGTTATTAATTTGAGATCGGGTAAATCGAATGTCACGAATCGTTTGCTGTGTTGAATCGAATTTAGATTTAATGATATTTAAAAAATTAAATTGATCTTGATAGTCTTTATCAGTTGCTGCATAATTAGGATCTTTCAAAATTGTAAATGGAATATTTACTGAGTCAAGATTGTATATGAATTTTGCAACATATTTACCAGGAGGCACTTTATATTGTCCAACATTGCCATTCCATAGAATCATGTCATCTATTTTTTCTACCCCTTTTACGAGCATATTCCAAACGAATTGATTCATGCCCGATTCAGGATTTAGTTGTTCTTCTTTATCGGTTGCTTTATTACTAAAGGTTCTTAATTTATTGTTTTGATTATCCGTTATTGTAATTTTTATTTTAGAAGTATCATCCCATGATTTTATCCAATAATTAAAAACAACGCCATTTGGAGGGTTCATGCCTTCATTACGTACTTGTTCGTTTTTGTATCCTTCTATGCGGTAGGAGGATCTTGGTTGGAATACTTGAAATGCAGATTGCTTGGTTTCTGATTTTAATTGATGTAAAAAAGTCAAGTCATCTAGAATCCAAAATGATCGACCTTGAGTAGCTACCACCAAATCATTGTCTTTGATGGCTAAGTCGGTAATTGGAACAATAGGTAAATTAAGTTGAAATGACTCCCAGTTTTCACCATCATCAAAACTGATATACATGCCTTGTTCAGTACCTGCATACAAAATTCCTTTTTCTACAGGGTCTGCTCTCAGACATCTTGTGAAATGAGTTTCAGGAATGCCAGTTGTAATTTTTGTCCAACTTTGTCCATAGTTAGTAGTTTTGTATATGTAAGGTTTTTCATCATCCAATTTATATCGAGTACCTACAATATAGCAAGTACCACCATCATATGGGCTTGGTTCTATGCAATTAATCATGGTCCATTCAGGCATTTTAACGGGTGTTACATTGTTCCAGTTTTTGCCACCGTCACGTGTTAAATGTAGAAGTCCATCGTCGCTGCCACACCAGATTACATCTTTTTCAACCGGACTTTCCGCTGCAGCAAAAATGGTACAATAATACTCTACCGTTGTATTGTCTTTTGTGATGCTTCCTCCACTTGGTTTTTGTTTTGATTTATCGTTGCTTGTCAAATCAGGTGAAATCGCATTCCAGCTTTGACCTTCATTTTCTGTTACAAATAAATGATTGCCTGCAGCATACAATCTCTTAGGATTGTGTGGTGAGAAAAAGATAGGAAAATTCCATTGGAATCGATATTTTACAGAATCAGCACCTTCACCAATCGGGCTAATTGGATATACGCTAATTGTTCTATTTTCACCAGTTTTATGATTGAGGCGTGATAGATAACCACCATAGTTACCACCATATACGATGTCGTCATTCAATGGGTCGGCTACAATGTGACCACTTTCAAAACCAGCACTGCTACTCCAATCCTGATTGCCAATGCTACCGCGATATGTACGACTCATTATTCTTACACTCGAGTTGTCCTGTTGACACCCCAATACGCGATATGGGAAATGATTGTCGGTCGTAACACGATAAAACTGTGCAGTCGGCTGATTGTGATATGTGCTCCAATGTTGCCCACCATCAAACGATATTTGAGCGCCACCATCATCTGCGATAATCATACGTTGTCCATCTTCAGGATCTATCCATAGATTGTGATGGTCACCGTGTGGTGTATTGATTTGTTGAAATGATTTGCCAGCATCAGTGCTTTTATAAAATTCTACATTACATATGTATACTACATTTTCATTTTTGGGATCTACAAATACTTTATTAAAATACCATCCTCGTTGGCGAATTTTACTTTCATCATTTTGTTTATTCCATGTTTCACCTGCATCATTACTAACAAATAGCCCGCCTGTTTTACTTTCAATAATGGCATATAACTTATCAGTATTAGAGTTTGCTATCGCAATACCAATATTTCCAAGTGTGTCTTTTGGCAAGCCTTTATTTTTTGAAATATTTTTCCATGTATTACCTCCATCAATACTTTTCCAAATACCACTTCCTTCACCTCCACTTTCCATACTATAAGGTGTACGTTTTACTCGCCAAGTAGTGGTGTAAAGTATTTCTGGGTTGGTTGGGTCTATTACCATATCTATAGCACCTACTTCGTCATTGACGTATAATATTTTTTTCCAACTTATACCACCATCTTCCGTTTTAAATACCCCACGTTCTTCGTTTGGGCCAAATAAATGTCCAGTGGCAGTGCAATAAACTATATTATTATTTTTAGGATGAAATATGATCTTGGTGATATGTCGTGTATCTTCCAAACCTATTTGTTTCCATCGTTTGCCACCATCGGTCGATTTCCACATGCCTTGTCCTTCACTTACATTGCCACGCATTGTGTTTTCGCCCATACCTACGTAAATTAATAGAGGATCACTAGGGCATACTTCCACAGCGCCTATACTTCCTCCAAAGTACTTATCAGATATATTTTGCCAATTACTTCCTCCATCTTTTGTTTGCCATACACCACCACCTGTAGCACCCATATAAAATACTTGTTTGTTTTTATAATCGGCACTTACACCACTTGCTCGTCCTCCTCGATAAGGTCCTATATTTCGGTAGTTGTATTTAGTAAATAATACAGAATCCTTCGGGTAGCGTTCTTGCGCAATTGCAACAAATGAAACACATACAAGAAGGCAGCATAAATATTTTTTCATGGGATGAAAATACAACAGAAACTGTTTAATTTTTATGTTTATGCCTTTGATTTCACAGTTATATTTGCAACTTAGTTTACCAATGGATCCACGCAACATTTTAATTCAAGATTTTAGTTATCACTTGCCCGATGATCGTATTGCTCGATATCCATTATCGGAACGAGATGCAAGCAAATTATTGATTTACCATCATCATACTATATCAGAAGATGTTTATGCTAATTTGGCCGAATATATACCTGCATCTTCATTGTTGATATTCAACAATACCAAAGTGGTAGAAGCACGCTTAATGTTTACCAAGTCAACAGGTGGTGCAATAGAATTGTTTTGTCTAGAACCTGATGCAACTTATGCTGATATTACAACTGCCATGTTGCAAAAAAAGAAAGTGAAATGGAATTGTTTAGTAGGTGGTGCTAAGAAATGGAAAGCAGGTGAGGTATTGCAAAAAGTAATCAGTAGTCATCAACAGCAATTTGAGTTATCGGCTACGTTGCTCCAAAAAAATATTGATTCATATTCCATAGAATTTTCATGGAGTGATGAATTGTTGTCTTTTGCCGAAGTATTGCATTTGGCTGGCGTGATACCATTGCCACCTTATTTGAATAGACAAGCTGATGAGTCAGACCAAGACAGGTATCAGACAATATATGCTCAACATGATGGGTCTGTAGCTGCACCAACAGCAGGATTACATTTTACGAATCAATTAATTGAACGATTAACCAACAAAAATATCAGTCATACCTTTGTAACCTTGCATGTAGGAGCAGGAACGTTTAAGCCTGTAAAAAGTGAAACCCTTGAAGGGCATGAAATGCATGCTGAATTTATTGATGTCACTATAGAATTAATTGAAAGAATACTAGCTCAACAACAAGCACCAATTATACCAGTAGGTACTACAAGTTTTAGAACTATTGAAACATTGTATTGGATGGGAGTGAAAGTTTTCATACAACCAAATGCTTCTTTAGAGGAATTGGAGATAAAACAATGGGATGTATATGAACTTCCACAAGATATTAGTCGAGAGCAATCGTTGACTGCTTTGCTTGAATGGATGAAAAATAGATCAATGCATCGTATTATTTGTAAAACTCAGCTTCTCGTTACACCAGGTTATACTATTCGAATAGCAGATGCTATCATCACCAATTTTCATCAACCTAATTCTACTTTGTTGCTTTTAATATCAGCTTTTGTAGGTGAAAAATGGAAAACGATTTATGATTATGCCTTAGCGAATGATTTTCGGTTTTTGAGTTATGGGGATGGGAGTTTGTTATGGAAGGAATGATAATATGAGAGCCAGCTTTAGTATTAGAATAAAATGGCGATTCTCTGAACTTTAATCTCTTACCATCAATTGTTTTGGAAGCTTAAATCGGAATGTGCCATTTGTGATTTTCACATTTTCGTGGCCTAATGAAGAAGGTAAATCTGCATCAAAGGTTCCTTCAATCCATCCGTTTTCAACGATAGTTATGGCAAAGTTTCCAGTGTTTAAAAATTCTGTTTGATACAAATGAGATGCTTCTTTATCAATTAAATACAATGCAGCGCTAGGGATGTAGCTGTCTTGTTGGCCACCTTTTGGAAATGTGTTTTCTGAATAGGGCATTTTACAAACAATCGGTGTCGTTTTGGGAGGCACTCGAATTTCAATTTCCATTCGCCATTTTGCAGTAGAAAGTATTTGTACATTCCATTCAAATATTGAACTAGCTCGATTTTCGCTTGTTTCATTTTGCAATATATTATAGGCTTCGAGGTCTTTAGCGTCGTAGGTCAAGGTTTTACCATCCATATCAAATTTCATGAAGGCAGGTTTTGAATTTTTTGGAGGAACTCCTGTTTTATTTTGTTGTGCAATGGATATCGAAGTAATAAAAAGAAAACTAACGACTAATTTCAGAAATAGGATTTTGTTCATATTGTTTGTTTGATTTCAAATGTAGTAAAAATAATAGTTATTAAGATTGAGGAATTATAGATTAAACAAAAGATGTTTTACTCCCCTGTATAAAAATCAATCAAGGCTCCAAAATAAGCTTCATTCCAACCTTCAACCATATTTTGGTAATCTTCCCCAGGAATATTCGTATGACGTAATTCGGCAGATGTGCCTTGTTTGTGAGGATGAAGTTTAATTGTAACAATAGATGGTTCGGCTTGATCACCAAAATACCATTCTTGTACTATTTTTTTACCTTCTTCAAATTCAAGATTTTTACCAACTATACTGCCTTCCCAAAGCGAAAATTCAGAATCAGGTTCTGTGCTCATCTCTGCTGGTTCACCTGTCCATAGTTGTATGGTAGGGGCGAAGGTCAATGCTTGATATACTTCTTCGGGTGGTGAAGGAATGATATAGTAATTTTTAAAGTCTTTCATAGGTTGTATTATTTGATATAAATTGTTTTTTCTTTTTTCTCAGTAATAGTTCCAAAATTGTGAATGTTTAATTCATGTGTTTGACAAAATTGTTCAAATGTATCAATATGATCAGGATGTATAGCGACTAACAAGCCTCCACTGGTTTGAGGGTCAGCCAATATGTTTTTTTGAGATTCATGTTGCAATTCAATTTTGTGACCATAGCTATCCCAATTTCGATTGGTACCACCAGGGATGCATCCTTGAGAAAGATAGTCTTCTAAAATAGATTGATCTATCCATGGTACTTTAGTGTAATCAATTTCAGCTGAAGCATTACTTGCTTCACACATTTCAGTTAAATGACCGAGTAAGCCAAAGCCTGTAACATCGGTCATGGCAGTTACATAATCGAGTTTGCCAAATTCTGCTCCAATGCTATTGAGTTTCAACATCCACTCTGGACCTAAGTGGGCATGTTCGGATTTAAGTTTATCTTGCTTTTGAGCAGTTGATAAAATGCCAATCCCCAATGGTTTTGTAAGATATAGTTTTGAACCAAGCGCTGCTCCGCCATTTTTTTTCAAGTGTTTAATGTCGACTCGTCCTGTGACTGCAAGACCAAAAATAGGCTCAGGTGAATCAATCGAATGACCACC
>JBIIJQ010000071.1:0-15578 GCA_044233655.1 Chitinophagaceae bacterium
CGAGTGATACTACCAACAAGTACTTCTTCGGGGTCAGGAATAACTTTACTAAACGAATTGACTTCATCTTTTATATTGCCCAGCAACGCGCCGATGCCTTTACCAATTTGTGCTTTCGAGTTGGGTTTATTGCTCATTCTCTTCTATTTCAAAGGTTTTATCAATATTTTTAATTTTTGTAAGGTCATTGCGTTGTAAAATCTCTTTGGCTAAATTGAGATAATTCAATGCACCTGTACATTCGGCATCATATAGTAATACAGGTTTGCCGAGACTTGGCGCTTCGCCTAAACGGGTATTGCGGTGAATGATGGTGTGAAAAACTGAATCTTCGAAATGGTTTTTTACTTCTTCTACTACTTGATTTGACAAGCGCAATCGACCATCGTACATCGTCATCAGGATTCCTTCAATAGCCAATTTTTGATTCAAACGGGATTGAACTATTTTTACAGTATTGAGCAATTTGCCTAATCCTTCCAACGCAAAAAATTCACATTGAACAGGTATGATGACACTATCGCTTGCAGTGAGCGCATTGACGGTAATCAAGCCTAATGAAGGTGAGCAATCAATAATAACAAAGTCATATTCATCTCGGACGTCTTGCAATACTTGTTCCAGCTTTTTTTCACGATTTGGATGATTAATCAATTCTATTTCAGCACCTACAAGATCCAAATGTGAAGGAAGTAAGTAAAGATTTGGAGTTTCAGTTTCTAAAATGACCTGCTTTACAGGAGTGTCATTGACAAGGCAGTCATAAACACTCAATTGGATATTACGTAAATCAAAACCATTGCCAGTAGTGGCATTGGCCTGTGGATCAGCATCTATCAATAATGTTTTGTAATCTAATACGGCCAAACTGCACGCTAGGTTTATAGCGGTAGTGGTTTTGCCGACACCACCTTTTTGATTTGCTATTGCTATTATTTTTCCCATCAGCTACAAAAATGCTATTTATTAATGGTAAAATAAATTTTTTTTATACACCGCTGTGTGAATCAAGTGAAACTTAACATTCCTATATGCTATAGATCTATTTATTAGATTTGTTTTCATTGTTATTTATCTAAATTATACTGAATGAATTATTTTTTTTAACTTAGTAAGCTATGAATTTAGATTTCTTTTCACATCAGTCAGCATATTATGCAACGTATCGGCCCACATACCCGAAAGAGTTATATGATTTTGTAAATTCATTGGTTGCTGATAAAAAGTTGGTTTGGGATGTAGCAACTGGTAATGGCCAAGCTGCCATACATTTAGCAGATTATTTTCAACATGTTTATGCAACTGATTTAAGTCAACAGCAACTGCACAATGCAAAACGAACGAGCAATATTGAATACCGCCTTGAACATGCAGAGAAGTGCAGTTTACCTGATTTGTCGGTTGATTTAATAACTGTCGCTACAGCTATTCATTGGTTTGATTTAGATGGATTTTACAAGCAAGTAAAAAGGGTATTGAAGCCAGAGGGTATATTGTTTGCTTGGAGTTATGGTGGTTGTAAAATCAACACAGAAATTGATCGCGTAATTGATTTTTTCAATTTCGAATACCTTTATGACTACTGGCATGAAGGGGCTAAAATGAATTGGAATGATAAATATAGATCATTACCGATGCCGTATCCAATACTAGAAACACCTGCGTTTATAGCGAAGGCAAACTACACATTACAAGAAGTGATGAATTATATGTATAGTTGGAGTGGAGTACAAGAGTATATCAAACGAGAAGGCAAGAATCCTCTATTGGATATCAAAAATGAATTATTAGCAGTATGGGGAGACGAAGCCGAAAAGAAAGAGGTCAATTGGTATTTGCATAGCAAATGCTGTAGAAAACCCTTAGATTAATTATAAACCTTGACCACACAAACAAAAGGCTGTATTTTCCGTACTTGAGCAGCACGTGTCATTCCGGTGATTTCATTGGATTGAATTTCAGCTGAAGAAAAGTCTTTAGGTAATTGTTTGAAAAGATTCAACAATGATTTAGATTTAATAGCAAAGGTGATGCCTTCAGATTGGGATTGTTTGCCAGAGATTACGCCCAATACATTTCCGGTCTCATCAACTATAGGTGCACCACTTACACCAGGTACAGAAGGTAATTCTAATTGATAACGAGCAGTATCTCCATCAAACCCTGTGGTAGAACTTATATAGCCTTCGTTGTATACGATATCATTTTTAGGAAAACCCAATGAATAAACTCGCTGAGCAATACTGCCATTTGATTTTCGAATAGAGTAAGGGATTTTACCTTCAAAGGCAAAGCCTTCTTCATTAATCTTAAGTATTGCTAAGTCATTGTCAGGGTCTGTTGCTACTACTTCGCTTTGATGGCCAACATTATCAGCTGTGAAAACAAATATTTTCTTGTACCCTTCTATTACATGTAAGTTTGTAACTAAATAGCCATTTTTATTGATTGCAAATCCTGTACCTGAATATTTTGCGGATTCGTCTGGAACCGGAATTACATTCTTTTTTACAATAGCAACTTCATTATTAATTTTTTTCTGATCTTGCTTGATATTATCAATGGCTTTATTGAGCATTTGATAATGAGCATTGTTATCCTTCTTGTATACATTACGTGCTACCATAAAGGTAAGCATGGATGCAACAAATGCTACACTCGCTGCAACAGAGGCTGTTCGCCAGTATTTATTTACATTTAATTTCAGTTGATTGAATATAACTTGTGTATGACTGCGAGAATTGTGATGTAAATGATGTAAAGAAGCATGAATAAAATCACGACTTTGCATATGATCAAAGGACAATAATAATGTACGATATTCTTCAACTGCATTTTTAAGTGCAGGATTTTGTTCCATTTCTAGTTCAAAATAATGTTTCTCTTTCTCGTCCATGAGGTCAAGACAGTACTTTTCTATTTGTTCGTATGTATCAAATGATCCGTTCATTTTTCTTTTGTTGTTCGTTTTCGTTAAAAAACAATTTACGTATTCTATTCAGGCATTTATATTTCTGTGTTTTGGCGTTTTCGGGGTTTGTGTATCCAAATTCTTCGGCGATGGCGTTCATGCTTTTATTTTGAACATAAAAAGCCTTCAAAATACTATTGCATGGTTCGCCTATTTGTTCGAAACAAGCTGTAAGCTTTGATACATTTTTTTCAAATTCTGCAAACCTACTTACATCATCCTCTACAGCTACTTGGTAATCTACATCGTCATGCAGTATTGAGAATGATTGACGTTTCTTACTACTGAGTTTTCGCATCCAAATATGTTTTGCAATTGAAGTAAGATAGGTGTTGAGTTTGCAGGATAGTTCTAAGTCATTGGCTTTTGCTTTTTCATATAAAATAGTCATACTATCTTGAAAAACATCATAAGCCTCTTCCATAGAGCCATTCATCTTAAAAACCATTTTCTCAATTGTAGGATAATTGGTTTTATAGATAAAATTGATTGCTTTAGAATCCCCGATTGCCAAAGAACGAATTAACGCTTCATCATCCTGAAATAATAGTGAATTGTTGCTCATTAATCCGATTTAGCCATTTAGGTAACCCAAAAGTCCAACATTTATTTCAAATTTTTTTAAAAATAATACGAGTTTAGATAATTATTAGGGTTTGAATAAAAAGTTTAATAAAATATTTTACATTAAATACAATAAAATCAATGAAATAAACATTGTAAAAATAAATATATTAAAAAAATGGGTTACCTTTTTCTCAATTTGGTATTAATAGTCAAACAATAAAAATTTAAAAAATGAAAAACTTAGTAAAAATTTCTCTATTTGCTTTGGCATTAGGATTCTTCGCTTCTTGCGGTGAAAAAACTGAATCAACTGAATCAACAACTCCAGCTGCTACAGAAACTCCAGCTCCAGCTGCTACAGAAACTCCAGCTCCAGAAGCAACTGCTCCTGCTGCTACTGATTCTAACGCTGCTGCAACAGCTCCAGCTGCTGCTCCTGCTGCTGATACAACTAAAGCTGCTCACTAATTGTGAGTCTGTAAGTCAAAAAGTAACAAAAATCCGCTCTATGAGCGGATTTTTTTGTTTAAAGTAAACAAGATTATTTTTTTTATTCAAAAAAGAAATTACCTTTGCACCCCGATTAATCAGCTGCTCAATAAAATGAGTATCCAACTTTAGTTGCTGATGACCGGTTTAATTCATTTTTAAAACAAACTAAAAAACATGAACAGTTACGAACTGATGGTGATTTTTACTCCTGTATTATCCAATGAGGAGTTTAAGGCAGCCACAAAAAATCTCAAAAAATTTATCACCGACAATGAAGGTGAAATCGTTGGAGAAGACACATGGGGACTTCGTTCTTTTGCTTATCCAATTGACAAGAAAACAACAGGCTTGTATTACATTATGGAATACCAAGCTGCAGGAACGTTGAATTCTAAATTTACAATTCAAATGAATCGTGATGAATCAATCATGCGATTTATGATTACTGCCTTAGATAAGCACGCAGTTGCTTACAACGCTCGTAAACGCAGTGGTGAAAAAACAGTGAAACCAAATTCAGTAACCGAAAAACAAGAATCATAAGTCATGGCAAAATCAGATATAAAATACTTAACTACCAATAGAGTAGAAGTACGTGAAAAGAAATATTGTCGTTTCAAAAAAATGGGCATTCATTATATTGATTATAAAGATCCTGAGTTTTTGAAAAGATTCTTGAACGATCAAGGTAAAATTTTGCCACGTCGTATCACAGGTAACTCAATGAAATATCAACGTAGAGTAGCTCAGGCAATCAAAAAATGCCGTCAAATGGCTATTTTACCATTCGTAACTGACCTTTTAAAATAACGAAGAACCATGCAAGTAATATTAATTAAAGATATAGACAATTTGGGAGCTGCTCAAGAAGTAGTAAATGTACGTCCGGGATATGCCCGCAATTATTTGATCCCACACAAATTTGCCATAGAAGCTTCTTCTTCTAACTTAAAAATTGCCGGCGAAAAAGGCAAGGTAAAAGCTAAAAAAGAAGCAGCTTTATTGAGTGAAATTACAAAAGTAACTGATGTATTGAAAGCATCACCTATAACCGTAGGCGCTAAGACAGGTACTTCAGGTAAAATATTTGGTTCGGTTACACCAATTCAAATTGCTCGTGCAATACGTGAGCAAAAAGGATATGAAATCGATCGTAAACGTATTTCTATCGTAGAAGAGGTAAAAGAATTGGGAACTTACAAGGCAACTATTGATTTTGGAAATAGTAATATTATCGAAATCGATTTTGAAGTAGTAGGCGAATAGAGTTTATTTAAATGTTTAATTAAATCCCGATTTTTATAATCGGGATTTTTTTTTCTATATATTTACAATACATTTTTTACCTTAGTTGTCTGAAAATTATTTGCTTATTAAAAAAATATACAATGATCAAGAATTTAATTGTGCGTTGCGCGTTGTTGATATTGCTATTTAACTCATCTGAGTTGTTTGCACAAACTCCTCAGTTTTACAACAACAACAATGCCCCCACTGGAGCAAACGCCTTTCCGTTAAGTTCAACTACATCTAACCAAGTACAATGGTTATATGGTCCTAACTTATTTAATAGCATGGGTCAAACTGGTACGCCAGCATACAATGGATTGATTACTACAATTTATTTTCGATGCCCTACTGTTAGTCCAGCTGCGATTTACTCAAATTTTACATTGTCGCTTGCACAAAATATGGGAACGACCACTAGCTTTCCAAGTGGTACCTATATCACAGGATTAACGCAAGTTAAGTTTCAATCATCCTTTTCATTAACAGGTATTGTTGCGAATACTTGGTATGCAATTCCACTCACCACTCCTTTTCTATATGATCCTACATTATCACTTGTTTGGGAAATGAAAGTATCAGCGGGTACCGGTAATACTATGGCGCAAGTAAATAATGCTGGTTTAAATCAGCGAATATGGGGCTTGTATGGCAATGCTACTGGAACCACTGGAACGGCCTTAGCCGATTTTGGATTTGATTTGGCACCCAATACTCCATGTACTGGTGTGCCAGTTTTGGGAACAATTAATTCGGGTAATATGACCTTATGTCCAGGGGCCATTAGCACCTTAGGACTCACTGGCGCAGCACTTGTAGCTAATATGACTTATCAATGGCAGCAATCAAATAATGGAGGCGTGACATGGGTTAATGCAATTGGAGGAGTTGGCGCAACTAATCAGGTTTATCAAACGCCCGCTTTATTAACCACTACCATGTACCGAATGTATGGAATATGTGCAAATAGTGGACTGAGTGATACTACAGCACCTATTACTATTACAATTAATTCGCCCAACTATGCTTCATTGCCTTATCAGCAAAGTTTTGAAACATGGGCAAACTACTGTAATGTCAAAGACATTCCTACCGATTTAAATGGTAATTTTTGGACAAATTCTCCAAATACAGGAAATAATTCATGGCGTAGAAATGATGAAGGAAATACTGGTGCTTGGACTAGCCCTAATTTATCCAGTTATATGCCTGCAGCAAGTAATGGTGTGAGTTCGGCTAGATTTCATTCGAGAAATACGGCTCTTACAGGAAACTTAGATTTGTATGTTGATTTAAGTCAAACATTGGGAACTAAAAGTGTTGTTTTTGATTTTATAAATAATAATTCTATTGGCGGATTTGATTATTTAGATGTCTCGTTATCTACAGATGCGGGTGTTACATTTACACCTATTGGTGCAGTCTATAATTCACCAGCGTGGCAAACATTTTCTTTGAATCTGCCATCAAATTCACCAACATCTATCATTCGATTTGCTGGAGTAGGTGATAATCAATTAGCAACTGGAAGTGATATGGGACTCGACAATGTTTACGTATTGCCTGCTTGTTCTGGTACGCCTAATTCTGGTCAAATAGCTGATGTAACACCTTGCCCAAATGTTCCTTTTACATTATCCTTGGTAAATAATACCATGGCAGGTAGCTTGACATATACATGGGAAAGTGCACCAACTGTAGCAGGGCCATGGACGTTGGTAAATATTACAGCAGGACCATCCGTGTCAACTCAAATTCCTTCGGCTACCTATTTTAGATGTCGAGTAAATTGCCCTTTGAGTGGAATGCAGGATACAACTCCAGTTAAATTAATTAATATGGGGTCGTTCTATTTTTGTTATTGTCAATCACAATCAACCACCTTAAATATTTTTCAAAATATTGGAAATGTAACGTTGTTTGATATTCAGAACAATAATTTAATTAACAATGGTAATGCATTGCCATCATTGAATAATTTAAGTGCATTGAATTATTATTCATCTTTCTTTGCAATTCCAACACCCAATATTTATAGAGATTCGAATTACGCAATGCAAGTGACTTGTTTTTCTCAAGTAGCAACATTTAGCAATGGATATTCAAAAGTATTTATTGATTATAATCGAGATGGTGTATATGATCCTGTAGCAGAACTTGTTATAAGTGGGGTATTGAATGCGCCAAGTAATCAGCTATTAAGTGCGTTTACCGTTCCTTCAAATGCTCAATATGGTCTTACTGGAATGCGTGTAGTTTATGAAGTTGGAGGAAGTGCAGCTTCCGTAGGGCCATGTGGTACATACGTAAATGGCGAAACAGAAGATTATATCGTAAACATATCATTACCACCATGCAATACACCCCCAAATGCTGGGATAGCATATATAAGTGATACGATTACCTGCCCTGGTTACTCAGTCTTCATGATTGATACTACACACGATTTGATTTTCAATGGACTTACATTTAATTGGCAATATTCTAATAATGGGATTAATTATTTTGATATTCCATTGGCAACTTTGGATACCTTAACTTATACAGTGAATGCAACTACTTGGTTTAGATATCGTACTACTTGTAATGGTGTTTCTGATGCCTATTCTAACGTTTTAAAAGTAACAATGAGTCCGCCATATGCTTGTTATGGAAATAGTCAAGCTACAGGCGGAGTTTTAGATACAAGTGATATAGGCGCATTTATCATTTCAGATATGCAAACAAGTAATCCTATCTATTCATTTATAACTGGTGGACCTCATTTAATCAATCCGAGTGCCATTAAAAAACGTACTGATTATACTGGATTTGGTCCAATGGATTTATATGTTGATAGTTTGTATAAATTTTCAGTTTACCATATTATGAAAGGTGCTGTTCATTCAGATGCTAGAGTAACTATGTTTATTGATTATAATAATAATAAATTATATGATATTCCATCAGAAAGAGTATTTACAGGTACAGCTGATGCAAATAATTTTTATTTAATAGGACAACTATTAACTCCATCTACACCTGCATTGAGTGTTCCTACAGGATTAAGACTAATATTAAATAATGACGTAAATTCAAATCCGTCATCAGATAATGCAGTAGGAACTTATACTTCAGGAGAAACAGAGGATTATTTAGTAAGATTCAAATTAAAGCTTTTTAATCCAAATCAAACCAATGAATTTTCATTGATTAATAATATAGAAGTGTATCCTAACCCAGCAAGTTCAACATTATATGTTGGTTATAATTTAAATGAATTGTCTAACATAGAGATATCAATTATGGATATACTAGGAAGTCAACTGTATAAGCAAATTTATACTAATCTTAATGGTAATATAGTTAATGAAATTGATGTAAGTACACTACCTATCGGTAATTATTTATTGAAAATTAAAACAAAAGAAGGGGCATTCGTAAGGAAAATTTCTATTTATTAGTAAAATACTGATTGAAATTATAACAAAACAACAAAAAAAAAACATTTAAAATTGTTTGAGAAGAAAAGAATTTATATATTTGTGCCGTATATAAAAAACTAAAATCAATTATTACTCAATTAAAATTTAATTTATGCTAAGCAAAAAGTACACATTAGTAGCAGGGTTATTAGCCTTGTTCTCAACCACAACCCTTCAGGCTCAGGATAATGGTATGTATCGCGGAGGGAACTACAATGTTCTTGATACATCATTAATTCCTGCAAACAGATTATCTCAGGCTAGAGATTTCGCGAACAATCAATATGATTTTCCTGCAAAACCACGTAACCAATGGGAAATTGGAATAAGTGGAGGTATGTTAAATGTATCTGGTGACGTTCGTTCAAAAACTATTTTCAATGGCGCAATTAAGCCTCTTAACACGCTTGGTTGGGGCTTGTCTGTTCGTAAAGCTTGGGGTTATGTAATTTCTACTCGTTTGCAATTTAATCATGGTTCTGCTTCTGGATTTAATCATCAGGCGGGAACTGGATATTGGCAAAAAGCTGGTAACCCTTGGAATACTGCAGGTTATAATGATATGCCAGTTTATTACAACTACATGACTAAACTAACTGAACTTTCTTTGCAAGTTGTTGCTTCATTGAATAACATTAAGTACCATACTGCTAGAAGTAAAGTGAGTTATCATATATTTGCTGGTGTTGGAGGATTAAACTACAAATCATATGTTGACGCATTGATTGGTAGCAATCGATACGGCTTTGGTTCAGTACCTGTAGGTCCTACTACTCCTTGGGATACTCGTAAAGCAAATAATACTTACTTGAAAGGTTTCTTTGATGGAACTTATGAGACAGAAGGTGAAAGACACAACAATAGAAATGTATTCGGTACAAACAGTACATTAAGAGCAATTGGAAACTTTGGTGCTGGTGCTCAATTTAGACTAAGTAAAGTTGTATCACTTCAAATTGAAGACAAAATTACTTGGACTGGTGATGATTTAATTGATGGTCAACGTTGGCAAGAAAGACAAATCACTTCAAGTGGTTTGCCAGTAACTTCTGCTATGACACGTGATATGGATAACATCAATTATTTTTCAGTTGGTTTGAACTTTAACATAGGTGCAAATGCAGTATCTCCATTATGGTGGATGAATCCAAACGATTATGCATATAACGCTCTTAAATCTAAATCTGCTCCAGATACTAAATGTGATAAAGATGCTGATGGTGATGGAATCTCTGATTGTTTTGATCGTTGCCCTAACACTCCAGGTGGTGTAAGTGTTGATTCTCATGGTTGTCCATTTGATACAGATGGTGACGGTGTTGCTGATTACAAAGACAAACAATTAATCACTCCTACAGAATGTCAACCAGTTGATGCTGATGGTGTGGGTCGTTGCCCAGAACCTGAGTGTTGCAAAAATAGAGTAGAAACTCCAAAAGGTTGTGGTTCAATCTCTTCAGGTTCAATCAATTTCTCTGCTGGTTCTGCTAAATTAGCTTCTGGATCTATGTCTCAATTGAATAGCTTAGCTTCATCTATGAGAAGCAATCCAAATTGCAAAGCTGTTATCATTGGTAACGGTTCTGGTAGCAAAATCGAACAACAACGTTCATGGGATCGTGTAAATTCAGTTATCAACTACATGGTTGATAAACAAGGAATTGATCGTGATCGTTTTATATTCCAATATGGTAACTCAGGTGATGCTAACTCAGTAGAATATCGTTCTGCTGGAGCTGGTGAAGAAGGACCTTCAAACACTCCTCCTCCATTCCCTAACTTGAGAAGAAACTAGTACTTTTTGCCTTACAAATACAAAAAAAGTCCCGATTTTCGGGGCTTTTTTTATTTATATATGTATTTATAAAACTTAGAAAGTTATAAAATGTGAAGAAAGTACTTGATAAATTAACTATTAAAATATTAAAAGTTATCTATTACATACTACCTTTGCATTCTTAAAAATATACAAGCAATAATATGAACGTAAATGGATTTGTAGAAGAAATGGGCCATAATTTAGCTCAGCTTCAGAAAGGGTATGATACACTTCAAAATATAGGAAAGGTTGAAGTAGGAACAACGCCAAAAACATTAGTATGGCAACGAGATAAGGTGAAATTATATCGTTATAATAGATCTACACCTGCAAAATGTAAAATTCCTGTATTAGTGTCTTTTGCTATTATGAATCGTCATGATGTTCTTGATTTACAGCCAGATCGTTCATTGATGAAGAAATTTCTTGATGAAGGATTGGATATATATATCATGGATTGGGGCTATCCTAGTAAAGCGGATAGATATCTTACCATGGAAGATTATATAGATGGATATATGAATGGTGCTGTTGATTTTATTAGAAAATCACATGGAATACAAAAGATTAATAAAATGGGAATCTGTCAAGGAGGAACATTTTCTACAATTTATGCTGCATTATACCCTGAAAAAATTAATTCTTTGACTGTTTATGTAGCGCCTTTTGATTTTACAACTGACAAATGTATGTTGTATAAATGGACTAAATACATTGATGTAGATACAATGGTAGATTCATTAGGTATTATTCCTGCTGATTTATTAAATGCAGGTTTTGGAATGTTAAAACCAAGTATGGATGTAGCTAAGTATTTTGGTGTATTGGATAATTTGGATGATGAAGCTAAAACAATGAATTTCTTACGAATGGAATATTGGAAAGCAGATTGCCCAGATTTAGCTGGTGAAATGTATCGTAAGTACATAAAAGACTTATTTAGAGATAATAAATTAATTAAAGGTGAATTTGAGTTGGGAGGACGATTGGTAGACTTGAAAAAAATAACCATGCCTTTCTTAAATATATATGCAACTGAAGATACAATTATCCCAAATGAATCAACTATTGCCATTAATGCAAAAATTGGTTCAAAAGATAAAGAATTGTATGCTTTCCCTGGTGGTCATATTGGTGTATTTGTTGGAGGTCGTTCTCAAAAAGAATTAGGACCAAAAGTAGCCAATTGGGTAACGGATAGAAGTAAATAAAAATTTCTCAATATTAATAAAAGCAGGTATTACTTAACTGCTTTTTTATTTTTTCTTATAGATATAGTAACAGTGTTTGATGTAATCTAAATATTCATATTCTGATGCAGTTCTAAGAAAGTCAGTACTTGGTCTAAATACATTCATGAACTCCTTCAGATCTTCGCCTTCTAAATAGGTAATTCGAGCAACAAGTCGCTCATTGAACGTCATATCGATATACTTTTCAGCTTCCCATTCGGCATACATTTTTTGGAATGCCCATTCTTCTCTATTCTTTTTACTCAACATGGCCAATGGCATGCTTTGCATACTCATATCTTCTTGTTTTTCTTTACGAAGTACGATATCATATACTTGTCTGTACCGTATACTATCTTTTTTGAAATCTAATGGTTTGCCTTTAATATCTACTTCGCGAAGTTCGATTGGTACTTTTTTCATTACCAATTTGTAGTATGATGGTTCTTTTTCATTGGTTATGCGAATACGTATAGTCTGATAGCCTAGCTTAGAAAATTCAATGAGTTCCCCTTTTTTGACATAGATAGAAAATAACCCATCGGCCTTGGATGTCATACCTTGAAGTGTATAGATGTTTCGAATATTTACATTTTCAAGGGCCTGATTATTTGCAAAATCTTTTAGCTCTCCTTGAATAACAGATTGCGCTTTAACATCAAAAGAATAAAAGCAAATTAAAAGAATAAAAGCAAATTTGATGAATCGAATCATAGAATAGTTTGTGAATTTACAACCCTATTTTTAATTGAGAATTATTTCACAAAGGTTTCACAGTTGAACTACACTACAACATTGATCATTTTCCCTTTTACGAAAATAAATTTCTTGATAGGTTTGCCTTCCATCCATTTAATGACAATATCATTTTGCAATACTGTAGCTTGTATTTCTTCTTGAGTAGCATCTAATATAAATTCCATTTCTGTACGTGCTTTCCCTTGCACTGCTATAGGATAATTGAATGTATTTTCAACTAGCAATGATTCATCTAATAATGGAAATTGGGCATCTAAAATACTCTCTGTATTTCCAATCATTGACCATAATTCTTCGCTTAAATGAGGTGCAAATGGAACTAAAGTAATTAAGAAAGGTTCTAGTATGGATCGTTTATGGCAATTCAATTGAGCTAATTCATTAGTGGCAATCATAAATTGGCTTACAGCTGTATTAAAAGCAAATAGTTCAATATCATGTTGTATTTTCTTAATGTGTTTGTGCAACGTTTTTAATTCCTCTTTTGTCTCTAGTTCTTCATTTAATATACAACCTTTCGTTTCATCAATAAACAAACGCCATAGTTTTTTTATAAAACGATGTACTCCTTCAATGCCTTTTGTATCCCAAGGTTTGCTTACATCGAGCGGACCAAGAAACATTTCATACATTCTAAATGTATCAGCACCGTATTGTTCTATAATGTCATCAGGGTTGACGACATTATATTTTGATTTGGACATTTTTTCGACTGCATCAGAACAAATGAATTTATCATTCTCTAAAATAAACTCAGCATTTAAATAATCTGGTCGCCATAATTTAAATTTTTCAGTATCTAATTCATAACCATCTACAATATTTACATCAACATGAATTTGATCTGTTATATATTTATCTTTCAATCCATTAGAAACAAACTGATTCGTATTTTTTATTCTATGTACAAATCTTGAACTTCCCTGAATCATCCCTTGATTAATCAATTTTTTATATGGTTCATCATAACTAATATACCCAAGGTCATGCAAGGTTTTGCACCACATTCGTGAATACAATAAATGACCCACAGCATGTTCGGCACCACCAATATATACATCCACTTGATTCCAATAATCGCTTATATTTTTATTGCAAAATTCTTCTGTATTATGTGGATCCATATAGCGTAAGTAATACCAACTACTGCCTGCATAACCTGGCATAGTATCAGTCTCTCGTATACCATGTTTGCTATTCATCCACTCGGTTGCATTTGCCAAAGGTCCTTTTCCATTCGGTCCTGCACTATAAGTTTCTAAAAACGGAAGTTCTAATGGTAAATCTTTATCTGTTAAGGCAATGGCAGTTCCGTTTTCATCATAAACTATTGGGAATGGTTCGCCCCAATAACGTTGACGACTAAAACCTGCATCTCGCATTCTGTAATTTATTTTTCGAGTGCCTATTTTCAATTCTTCAATTTTATCAATGGCAATTTTACTAGCTTCATTTACTGTTAAGTCTGAAATAAAATCGGAGTTTGCAATCACAACATTTTTGTCGCTACATGCTTTTTCAGAGATATCCACCTCTTTGAAAATATTAGGAATTTCTAAATTGAAATGTTTTGCAAAAGCATAATCACGCTCATCACCACAAGGTACAGCCATGATAGCACCTGTACCATAGCCTGCTAATACATATTCTGAAATCCAAATTTGAATTTGTTTTCCTGTAAATGGATGAATAGCATAAGCACCTGTAAAACATCCTGAAATCGTTTTTGTTTCTGCTATTCGTTCTCGTTCACTTCGTGAAGATGTGAATTTTTGATAATCCTCAATAGCTTGTTTTTGTTCAGCGGTGGTAATGGTATTTACCAATTCATGTTCTGGTGCCAATACCATAAATGAAACACCGAAAATAGTATCAGGTCTTGTTGTAAAAACTTTTATAATGTTGTCGGTTGTCGGTTGTCGGTTATCGGTCAACTGCCAACTGCCTTCTGCCAACTGAAAATTAATTTCTGCTCCCACACTTTTTCCAATCCAATTTCGTTGCATCTCTTTTAAGCTTTCAGGAAAGTCAACATGATTTAATCCAGAAAGTAATCGTTCGGCAAATGATGTAATACGTAGAAACCATTGACTCATCAACTTTCTCTCTACCGGATGTCCTCCACGCTCAGAAACTCCATTGACGACTTCGTCATTGGCTAGTACAGTTCCTAAAGCTTCGCACCAATTCACATAGCTTTCTTTTTTGTAAGCCAATCGGTAATTGTTCATCAACTCTTCCTCTGTCAACTGACAACCATCAACTGTCAACTGAGAAATAGGTTCTGCTTTATCTGTTTTAGGATTATACCAAGAATTATATAATTGAAGAAATACCCATTGTGTCCATTTATAATAAGATGGGTCAGAAGTTTTTACCTCACGACTCCAATCATAGCAAAATCCAATATTACCTAATTGCTCTTTATAGCGTGCTATATTTTTTTCGGTTGTAACAACAGGGTGTTGCCCGGTTTCTATTGCATACTGTTCGGCAGGTAAGCCAAAAGCATCGAATCCCATAGGATGTAGTACATTGAATCCTTTAAGACGTTTATATCTTGCATAAATATCACTGGCAATATAACCCAATGGATGCCCTACATGGAGGCCTGAACCAGAAGGATAGGGAAACATATCGAGTACATAACATTTAGGTTTCGTAAAGTCATTTTCTACCTTGTATGATTGATGCTCAATCCAATAATTTCGCCATTTTTTTTCTATCTCTCTGAAGTTATATTGCATGTACTTATTCTTGTATTAATTGAAGTGCCCAAAGATACAATATTGCTTCAAAAGGCTTTTTGCATTTAGCTGAAATTTTACGAATTCATTGGTTGATGGATTAAGTGATATTTGTCACTATTTTTTTGATAGCTTTAGGTATACCTTTGCTTCAAATAATAATTAGTATGAATTGGAACCAATATTTACAATACACCGAAGAAATATTAAATGGAGAACATCATCAAGAGCCTTATAATG
>JBIIJQ010000123.1:0-3967 GCA_044233655.1 Chitinophagaceae bacterium
TCGTAATGTAGAATTGTTTTGCCCACAACACATACAAGAATGTCTTTGCCATCTTTTTCATCTTTGTACATTTGATAATCTGATGAGAGAGGTGGGGTTTTAAGTAACCATGGGTTTTCTTTTGTACCTGAATTCATAAAATCAATTTTTGATTAAAAAGTTGTTCTAACAAATTTACACTATATTCTGATTAATTTCTTTATTAAATAGATGACGTTTAATTTTTGTATGATGAAATTATAACTCAACTTGCAGTTAATATGTTTAACGAAATTCATCGATACTTTATAGTACATAAGCCATTTAATATGGTTTCTCAATTTATAAGTTCAGATGATGTAAATTTACTAGGTGATTTAGATTTTGATTTTCCTGAAGGGACACATGCTATTGGTCGACTTGATAATCATTCCGAAGGTTTATTAATTTTAACTACAAATAAAAAAGTAACTCGACTCTTATTTCAGGGTGAAGTGCCACATAAGCGTACATACCATATACAAGTATTGCAGCAAATGTCTGCAGCAACATTAGATAAATTAAAACAAGGTGTTTCAATTAAAATACATGGGAATGTTGATTGGGTTACAAGTCCATGTGATGCAAGTATAATTGATAAACCAAGCAACTTGTTTCCATATGAATTTGAACTCAAAGAGTTTATACCACATACTTGGTTAAGTATTACGTTGACTGAAGGAAAGTTTCACCAAGTGAGAAAAATGGTTTTTGCATTGCGTCATAAATGTCGACGATTAATACGTGTTTCCATTGAAGATTTATACTTGGGTGATTTGCAGCCTGGTGGTGTTAAAGAAATCAATGAAATTGATTTTTTTCGGTTGTTGAAAATTGAAAATTGGGAGGCATGACAATTCTCGTATTCGTTAATTTACAACTAATGTTCATATTAATTGGTCAATAGTTTTTTTTGTATTTAAAATAAGCCTACTTTTAACCATATTGATGAAATGAACATCTAAAACAACCTGTTCAAATTGTCCTCATGCCAATGAATTTCATTCAAAAGCATTTGAAATATACAAACAAAATACAATACATTACAATGGAACAAGGAACAGTGAAATTCTTCAATGAAGCAAAAGGTTTTGGATTTATTAAATCAAACACAAATGGTACAGAAATATTTGTACACGTTTCTGGATTGATTGATCAAATTAAGCAAGACGATGTTGTTGAATTTGAAGCAACTGATGGAAAAAAAGGATTAACAGCAACAAACGTACGATTAGCTCATTAATTGACCTTTTTACGTTAGATTCATCTAAGTAATTTCTCAAATTATTTTTTATAATATACTAATTGAAGTGACTTTCAATAAGGCATTCTTGAACTAACAATGTTGAGTTCTAGATAACTCAAAGGTTTCTTTATTAGTACATTATTTTTACAATAAAATCATGGTCTCATTATTTATTAACTGAGATATGGTTATATTTACGCAAAGAAAATAATGAAGCGATTTTATATAGTTGTCTGTTTTAGTATGCTTTGTACAATTGGATTTGCTAAACAACGCAATTCCTCTCTTGTGCAGCGAAATCATGATAAATGCAAGCAGTTTTTGCTCAGTCGAGTTGTGTTTAATGCTACTGTAAAGAACACTGGTATCGGTATGCCACCACATTTTGTCAATGGAAGAATCCATCCTGGTTTTGAATTAGGATTACAAAAGCAGTTGTCAAAAAAATCATTAAAATCAAGCCTAGATTATTCAATTAGTTTGGGCTATTTTTCTATTCAGTCATTGCAACAAGCTGTATATATTAAACCAGGTATAGGCTATACCTTTGGAAGGGTTAAAAAAATATTTTTCAGACCATCATTTAATTTAGCTTTAATGACTGTAAATCAATCCAATGATGAATTTGAATTTCAGGGAAATGGCAATTATGATAAAGTATCATCAGCTCGTTTTCAAGTTGCACCTTCACTTGGATTAGCAGCAGGTTATAGTTTAGTTCAGTTATCTAAATGGAATATCGGTTTGCTTCTCAAATATGAATTTGGTGTACAATTACCTTTTAGTCAACTTTCAAGCATTTTGCCTCTCAATCAAATACATATTGGATTCAATTTTAAACCAGTTTCTAATTAGAATATAAAAATAATCACTAGTATTATGTTTAAGTTAGATAGAATATTTATTCTTAGTATATTTTCACTTGTATTATTCAATGCATGTAAGAAAAAAGAAACAGACCAATCGGTAGTAGCATGTGTTGAGAATTTTGGATGGATAGATTCAAGCGCTTCTCATCCTAAAAATGCGGCCTACACGCAATTAATTCAAGGACTTACAGATAAAGGTATGCCTGGCATTTCACTGATGATACAAGACCAGCAAGGAACTTGGTACAAGAGTAGTGGATATGCAGATATCGCTAATCGTACCAAAATGCAAGGATGTCATTTAGGTAAGATTGCAAGTGTTACTAAATTATTTACTGCAGTAATGATATATAAATTGGTGAATGCAGGTAGAATAAATTTGGACGATTTGATATCGAAATATATTCATGAGGAACTCATAGGAAAAATTAAAAATGCTGATAAAGCTAGAGTTCGAGATTTGCTTTCTCATAGTAGTGGTATTTATGATGTTGTTTTTGACTCTGAATTTATTTTATACACGTTTAATAATTTGGATAAAGAAAAAACATATGAAAAATTATTAAGTTTCGCATTTGGGAAAAATCGTGCATTTGAATACAATACAAAACATTCATATAATCAAACCTTGAATCATGTATTGTTAGCTATGATTATTAATAAAGTAATAGGAGCCGATCAGTCTACGATGTTACGAAATGAAGTCTTCAATGTATTGCAAATGAACAATACTTATATTAGACCACAAGAAACATTGCCATGGAATCTTATAGCAAAAGGTTATTACGATTACAGAAAAGAAGGGGTATTGCAAGATTTGACTCCTTTGTATACGGGTGATGGTAAAGGATTTACAGGTATCTACAGTAACCCGAATGATTTACGTTTATTTACAAATGCGTTATACCGTGATAAAACTATTATAAGCCCTTCAATGTTGACTGAAATGACAACTATTCAACAAATTGATACAACGATGGGATGTGCAGGAGGATGCAGAGCCATGAAAATAAATGTAAATGGTAATGATTATACTTGGTATGGACATCCGGGTGGGGAAGTCAATTATGCTGCGGGTGCTTTTTATTGTCCTGATATAAAAGCTACTATTACGTTTATTGTTAATTATGGCGTAGCGTTTTCAGATATGGGAGCATATACAGATGATTACTATGATTTTAGACGTAAAGTCTTTATCGAAGTCTGCAAATAGTTTTAAATAGACTTTTATCATAGTATTGGCTATTGAAATCAAACAAATACAATTATGCTTACGATATTAAAGAGAATATTAAGAATTTGAAATTTGCTTTAGTTGAATTTTACCCAACAATAGAATCATACATACAGCACCAATTGTAGCATATAACATATCTGCTTGCGTATCCCATACATCACCTTGTGAGCCAAGAAAAGCATCGGCCGATTCACCAGTGCCTAGTGCAACACCCCATTCTAAAAATTCATACAAAACAGAAATGCTCATACATATTGAAACTGTAAATACTGAAAGCCAATTGTTTGAGCTGACTATATTTTTTCGTATCAATATCTCTCGAGTTATCATTGCTGGAACAAATCCTTGAGCAAAATGTCCAATTTTGTCATAGTTGTTTCTATCCTGATGAAAGATGTCTTTTATCCAATCAAACAATGGAACTTCTGCATAGGTATAATATCCACCTATAAATAAAATAATACAATGAATTAAAATAAATACATAGGTCAAATAACTAAATTGAAATTTTTTGAACGTGAAAATTAATAGGATGAAACCTATAACAGCTGGAAATACTTCAAGAATCCATGTGAAATAATCTTTTGGATTAAAAGC
>JBIIJQ010000072.1:0-15223 GCA_044233655.1 Chitinophagaceae bacterium
TCGTGCCTACCTCGAAAATCCTGAAGATATGTATAGTGCGCCGCTCAAATGTGGCTATGATCCTTATACTTGTACATGGGAGGAATGGAGTACAAATCCATTGAAAGAGAAAGCCATTGCATATTATGGGATGGAGGAGTTAGTGAAGAAATGATTAATGAACAATGAATATTTAATAATGAAAAATAGAATTGACATTTATTATTGAATAGTTTTTAGATTTCTACAATAATTTGATTTAGAAAATAAGTCATATCAATCATACATTTGAATATCCTAAGCTGAGGCTTGAACTCGGAGCAGAGTACTTTTCTCCCTTTTTCATTTTGAATTTTTTTTAAGTTATTTTTATATTTGTTTTGAAAGCCTACTTTTCAACCTACTTATTTTAAATGCTGAACAGCATTAAATTGATTGAAACACATAAATAACACAAAATGAAATTAACTACAAGTTTCATAATTTATCAGCAATTTCACACCTTGTTGGATCAAGCTAAAACGGGTTATCCAAATCAACTATCAATTACTTTGGGTATATCTGTAAGTTGCTTATATGCAATGCTGAAACAGTTAAATAATAGTAATATTCCCATAGCTTATTGAAGGCAAAAGAACAGTTATATTTATCTGACAGATAAAAAATTGAAACTGGATTTACAAGTATTGATGACTCTAATAATATTAAAGGAGGTCAATCTTCGTGTAATTATATAGGTTTAGAAGATATAAATCCAGATGAAAAGCATTTACATTTAATTAACAAGACTCCACCTAGGTGTAGTGGAAATATTTCAACTTTGGATTTAGAAATGCATTTCGAAAACAAAAGGTAAGCTCACAGACCACCTCGTTGTAAGAACGACATAATTATGTGCCTTGCAGGATAGCAAGTAAAGCAAGTGAAAACAATTATTTTAAAAACAAAAAAATATTTTTATGAAATTAGAATCATTAAAGTCCTCAAAATTTGAGGCATTTAAAGGGAGTGAGTTGCAAACAACACTCAAAACAATTGGCGGTGAAATAAAAGCTACTGAAGAAAGTATAAACTTAGGTTATGGCGATTTAGTTTATAGCAGAGATAGATATGATACAGAGCATGGTTGTACAGAGTATTGGGATTTTAATAAAAAAGCATGGGTATAAATTATTTTTAAACTATAAAAAAAGTAAAATGAAATTAGAATCATTAAAGTCCTCAAAGTTTGGGGCATTTAAAGGAAGTGAGTTGCAAAAAACATTTATTACAATGGGCGGTGAAATAAAAGCTACTGAAGAAAAGGTGACAATACTTGGACAGGATTTAGGTTGGCGAGTAAAAGACAGGTATGATACAGAGCATGATTGTACAGAGTATTTTGTTGATGGTGTTTGGACTAGTAAATAATTGCTAATATTAAAAACAAAGAAATGAAATTAGAATCATTAAAGTCTTCAAAATTTGAAGCATTTAAAGGAAATGAATTGCAAAAGTCTATTCAAATAATAGGAGGTCATATTTATTCAACTAACACTATTGTGGAAAGGTCAGGTAAGGAATATATGGTCCAAGACAGGTATGATAGTTATCATCACTGTAATGAGTATTTTTTAGATGGTACTTGGCAATAATTAAAACATATTTTCAGAATTTAAAAACAATAAAATGAAATTAGAATCATTAAAGTCTTCAAAATTTGAAGCATTCAAAAGTACAGATTTGAAAAATTTGTTTAAAGTAGTTGGTGGTCAGGTTAAAGCTACAGAAGAAGAAGTACCTCAAGCGCCTCCCTATGAATTTATTTCATTTGTGAGGCATGATCGGTACGATGATGTTTTAGATTGCAAGGAGTATTGGGATGGAAGGGCATGGACTTAGTTAATCAAAGAAAGCTTTTGTTTTTTTATTTATTGCTTTATAAATTTTAAATGACAAAAGCTTTCTTATTTAGTATTTAAAATTGAATTTTTATGTTAGAAAAAATGACTAGGATTATACTTTTTTTAGTTTTATTGCCATTGTTAAGTAAGGCTAACTCAGATAGTGTTAAAAAGTATTACATTCAAATTAATAAGGCTGAAATGAGTATTATTGATTTAGATTATAAAAGTGCTAGCAATGCGTATTCCGCAGCATTTACATACAAGTATCCTAATGGTAAAGATTTGTACAATTGTTTCTTAGTTTCATATTACATGAAAGATACGAACCAAGCAATTACACATTTCAATGAATTAGCAAGAAAAGGAATGAAGAAAGCAGATTTTGAAGATACATTGACAAATTATAGTTTTTACAAGTTTATTGCGAAGGACTTTGATAGTATTTATAATGCAAGTAAGCTTAATGATGATACAAATGGTATTAATTTCTGGAGAGATGTTCATGATTTAGATCAAATGGCTAGAAATGGTATGCATTCTCACGAGCAAGAAATATTGGATAAAAGGAATAGTGATAATATTGTAAAATATCTTGAAAAACACAGCTTGAGTTTTAAAGATAATGGATTTTGGCTTAAGCATTCTAAACCTAGTCAACAAAATCTAGCCCTATTTTTAAATGCATGGCATTCTAAAATTAAGAATGATAAATTAGATACTCTTCTACTTGAATTATGCCTAAAAGGTGAATTTCCATTGACAGATTTAACAGCCATTTACCTGGGTGGTGCCCAATATGGTTATAATAAGTATAATTGTGAAAAGTATTTTCTGAAAATTTGGAATTATGATAAACTCTCGCAACAAGAAATTGAAGGAATAAATCAAGTAAGAGAGGAAATTTATTTAGAACCTTTACTTGATTATAAAAGGAAATATGAGTTTCAACTCATGCATCTAAAACGATTTGGAATTAGAGAAAGAAAT
Source organism: Chitinophagaceae bacterium (assembly GCA_044233655.1). GTDB lineage: Bacteria > Bacteroidota > Bacteroidia > Chitinophagales > Chitinophagaceae > OLB11. The sequence goes on from JBIIJQ010000072.1 coordinate 2,853, forward strand.
ATGTTTCTGTTTTTAAACTCATTCCAATTGCATGAAGGTAATGCCATTAAATTATTATTTAATGAATAAATTTATACTCATTCAGACAACCTCAGAAGATGATTCTACAAATGATGTATGTGATTGGTTGTTATATAATAATCAAAGCATAGTTCGAATCAATAATCATGCTGAAGTGAGCAAGGTATCTTTTAAAAGTGAAAATAGGAAATTCATTTTAAAAGGAGAAAACTTTGAAGTTGATTATTTTAACATAAAATCTGTATGGTATAGAAGAGGAAAATACACCTTGCCAGATTTGCAAATATTTGACATCAATGGTTTTGCCAATTTGTCTCATTTTATTGAAAGGCAGTGCCTTAAAGACTTTTCTTTTGTTTTAGATTTGTTAAAAACAAAGAATATTCTCATCAATAATTATGTCAATAATTATAATGATAATTTTATAAATAAAATCGCAATCCTAAATATGGCATTCATTTATGATATTAAAGTTCCAGCCTATTTAGTATCAAATGAGATATCTGAGATAAACATGTTTATGTTAAAATACCCTCATACTTTTATTAAGGATGTTGAATTTAACTCTATTCATGGTAAAATTAATGATTTATACAAATACCATATCTACTTAAAAAAACTTAATAACCTTGCAGAACTAAAAACAGGGGATAATGATCTTATAAGTCCAGTTTTTTTTCAACAATACATACCAAAGAAATATGAAATCCGTTCATTTTACTTAAAAGGGCAATTTAGAAGTATGGTTATATTTAGTCAGCAAAACGAAAAGACAAAACTTGATTTTCGAAATTATGATCATGAAGGCCTAATCGAAATGTGCCCTACAAACTACCTCAAACTTTAGAGCAAAAGCTGCACAAGTTCATGCTCAAACTTGATATTAATTGTGGTAGCATGGATATCATAGTTACACCGGATGATCAGTACTATTTTCTTGAAGTTAATCCTATAGGACAATTTCAATGGCTCAGCAAAGGGTGCAATTATTTTATAGAACGAATGATAGCAAAGAATTTGAGTGGAGATGAAACATGGTCGAATTGAAATAATAAATACTTTAAGTGATGGATGAAAAAGAAAAAATTAAACAAGAACTGCAACAGTTGATAATGGATAATCCTGAGGCCTTTCCTTTAATAGCAAAGTATTGGGATATACATATAGAGGGCTTAAATAAACCTGAACCTAATTATTTAGAATTTGGGAAGTATAACTCAAAACTCTTGAATTCGTATCCATTTTACAAACCATACTCCAAACTTATAGACCTATCAATATTAGATTAATGCAATTTAAACCTACAACTACACCATATCTAAAACTCTTTGCCAACTGTATTCCAGTAAAAGGAGCAATCCGAAGTATTATTTGCGATTTGCAACGCAATTTATACATTCCAGTACCTCACAGCTTACCAGCTTTATTTGAGGCTGATGGATTGTTACATACTGAAAAGATAAGAAATAAATTGAATACTGAAAGTCAACAAGTTTTTGACGAATATATAGATTTACTTGAGAAGCAAGAATTTGTATTTCATTGTCACAAAAAAGAAGCCAAGCATTTTCCGCCATTGTCTATGGAATGGGATTTTCCAAGTCAGGCAAGTAATATGATTATAGATATAGATGAGAATTCTACACACGACTTTACCAATATCCTGAATATTGAAATGGATGAAGTGAATTGTAGATATTTGCAAATTCGAGCATTTTGCGATAAGTCCTTATCATTTTGGGCTGAAATAATTCAAATCATTATGAAGAATGAGATTAAAGCTATAGATATAATAGCTAAAGATTGTCCTGAATTATTTACACATCAGGAAATAGCAGATTGGGTATATGAAAACAGAAAAATCCGATGTTTAACTTTGCATTCATCTATCGAAAATAAAGAAGTAAGAGCACAAGATTATGGATTTAGTATTGTTGTAGCAGTCAAAGAAAAAATAACCAGTTTAAATCATTGTGGTGTTATACATCCCACCTATTTTTCAATTAACATAGAATCTTTCACCGAATCCCAGCACCACAATACCTGTCTCAATCGCAAAATAGCCATAGATGCAGAAGGCAATATCAAAAATTGCCCCAGCATGGCTAAAAGTTATGGGAATATACGCGATACAAAACTGATTGATGTAGTCAATAATCCGGAGTTTCAAAAGGTGTGGCATATCAAAAAAGCTGAAATAACTAAATGTAAAGACTGTGAGTTTAGGCATATATGTACCGACTGTCGTGCCTACCTCGAAAATCCTGAAGATATGTATAGTGCGCCGCTCAAATGTGGCTATGATCCTTATACTTGTACATGGGAGGAATGGAGTACAAATCCATTGAAAGAGAAAGCCATTGCATATTATAGGATGGAGGAGTTAGTGAAGAAATGATTAATGAACAATGAATATTTAATAATGAAAAATAGAATTGACATTTAGTATTGAATAGTTTTTGATTTCTATAATAATTTTATTTAGAAAATAAGTCATATCAAGTATACATTTAAATATCCTTAGCGGGGGCTTGAACTCGGAGTAAAGTACTTTTCTCCTTTTTTCTTTTTGAACTGGTTTAGTTTATTTTTATGTTTGTTTTGAAAACCTACTTTTCAACCTACTTATTTAAATGCTGAATAGCATTAAATTGATTGAAACACATAAATAACATAAAATGATATTAACTACAAGTTTCATAATTTATCAGCAATTGCACACCTTGATGGATCAAGCTAAAACGGGTAATCCAAATCAACTATCAAATACTTTGAGCGTATCTGTAAGTTGCTTATATGCTATGTTGAAGCAGTTAAATAATAGTAATATTCCAATAGCTTATTGTAAACAAAAGAATAGTTATATTTATCTAACGGATACAAAAATCGAAACTGGTTTTACAATTATAAATGATCCTAACCAAATAAAAGGTGGGCATTCTTCGAGTATTCATAACGCATTAGATGATATGAATAACAACGAAAAGCATTTACATCTATTTAACAAGACTCCACCCACGTGTAGTGGAAATATTTCAACTTTGGATATAGAAATGCATTTCGAAAACAAACGGTAAGCACACAGACCGTCTCGTTGTAAAAATGAAATAAAGTGCGCCTTGCAGGGTAGCAAGTAAAGCAAGAAAACAATATTATTAAAAAACTAAAGTTTAGCCTTTTGAAGTATAAAGGCACTAGTAAAATGCAAAGATTAGAGAATTTTAAGGTAAATGAAATAGATTTACAAGTTTTAAGTCGTGTATGTGGTGGAAAGCATTATGGTGGTAATTGTGCAGGTTCAGCATGGTCAGCTGACTTGGAAGGGACAAATGGTAGAACAGGTTCGGGTACAACTGAAGTAGGTGTTGGTCCGTTTAAAATATCACAGACCAAAGAGACTTTTGGCTCAGATTTAGGTGGTTCTATTACATATGATGGACTGACAAAACATGGCGAATGGCCGTGTGGAGTTATGATGGTGGATAATACAGATATTGGTAATTTTATGGAAAATGACGTAACTTTTGGATAAACAAAAATTAAAATCTGAAAAGAATCTAAGAGACAGATTTACTTCTGTCCTTAGGTTCTTTTTTATGATATTACAAAATAAAATATTATTGTTTTTGTTCTTTGTTGTCTTAAAAACCAATTTTGGTTTTTCACAAGTAAAAATTTTTGTGCCAGAAATTGTAAGCAATATGTTTAAGCGTGACCAACATGTGAAGATGCTGAATATCTTTGATCAAAAAAGTGTTCTAGACAGTTTGAGGAGTATGAGGCTCATAGATCAACAGATTCGTGAAAATAATTTGATCACTTTGTATGATCAAAATTTGGACTCTATTCAGCAAGTTAAAGTTATGAGGTTTTTTAATTCATATAAAGGATTTCAGTGTTTTAATTCAGAGTATTGGCAAGAAGTTATTGATATTTATAGATTGCTTTTTAATCATTCAATGTATGATTATTCAAAGCAAATTGAAAAATCTATTCTAAAATCAAAAGACAATGACATGTCTACAAACAATGATTTGCTAATTTTTTATAACGAATATTGTTGGAATATAATTTATAAATCATTAAGCTATTACAAATGTTATCCCATACTTGATAACATTGATTTGTTGAAAAATAGCGTTTCAAGAAATACTCTAGTAAGGCATTTGAATTTTTTCCATTCTAAACAATTTACATATGTATTTGTACCATCAAAAAGATATAATTGGAATGAATTAATTAAAGATGGAAAAGATCGAGGACTTCAGGGAATGCCACCGTATTACCTTCAAGACTACTTTGAGAAAATAGTAAAAGGAAATCAACTTAATAGAGAGTATTCATATATATTTCTTTTTTCAAATTCAAAGCCTGCTATAAAGTTTCCATTATTAAATACTGAAATATGCTTTTAGTTCTTTATGATAGCCAAGATTTATATATTAATACATTATGTTCATCGTTAGATTTACATTCTATAAAATATACTGCATTTTCGCAGGAACAGATTTGTTTGTTTGAATATGATATTATTTCTGAGAAAAGTATAATTGTGAAAAGTGAAGGACATTATTTTGACTTAATAAATGATTTTAAATATTTATTTTGTCGGAGAGTAAATTTTTATGATTCAGGCTTTATTAATAAGCATGGAAATATTAAAATAACTTTACAAAGCGAGTTTCACTCTATGTTGGAATATGTATGGAATAAAGTATTTGATAGTCTGAAAAGGATATGGGCAAATCCAACTAATTTAAAATTGAATAGAATGTCAATAATTGAAAAGGCTAAATTTCATGGATTAAATACACCTAAGTTTATTGCATGTATGCATAAAGAAAAATTGCGATGTTTTATTTCAACTGTAGAGTCAAGTTTAATAGTTCCATAACCATTTTCTGAAGGAGTTAAGTTTTGGTTCAGAGGTAATAATTATTTTTACACAACTACTATAATGTCAATAGCTGATATAGAAGAGCTTCCGACTAAATTTCCAATTTCTCTTTTTATGGAATTTATTCCCAAAAAAGCCGATATTAGAGTTTTTTATTATAATAGCAAATTTTATTCAACAATACTGCTAAGTCAAGATGATAGAGAATCTAAAGTAGATTGGAGATTAGGAGGTGATAAGATTAGGAACTTGAGTTGCCAGCTTACTTCAAAGGTAGAAAATAGTTTGTGTAATTTATTAAATGATCTTAATATAAATAATTGTTCTATTGATTTAATCATAGGTAAAAATGGCGCAATTTATTTTCTAGAAATTAATCCTGAAGGTCAATTTGGCTTACACACATATAAATGTAATTACGCAATCGAAAGCGAAATTATTCAAATTATAAATTCAAATGAGCAAATTTAAAAGATATCCGATTGTTATTCAAAAGGCTAAAAAGCCTGTTACTCAAACTAAAAAACCTGTTGATGCTGATTTGGTATACAATGGTGCAATTTTAAGATATTGTGAAATTAAAAAAATTAATAACACTTTAAAAACTACGCAAAGGTTATCGTTTTATCCTAAATCGGTAATGCGAATTAAAGATGAAGAATAGATATTTAAATATATTTTCAAACGTGTTTATTGAAAGAGGGCATCAAAGGGCATTAATCCAGGATGTCTTTCAAGTTAAAATTTTTATTATACCAATAGATTTATATCATTTTATAAATGAGTTTAACTTGAATGATATTAGTTTAATCGGAAATAGGTACAACGAAAATGAATTAATTATAATAAATGAATATATTGATTTTTTAATTGGTAATAAACTAGCATCAATAGAGAATATCAACAGTATAGGTCATTTTGGCAAGTTGGATAGAACATATCTAAATAAAAGTATGCTTGAGAATTCAATAGTCTACTTACATTTCAACAAAGAAAATAGATTGTCATGTAGTATTTCTGACACATTAATTCAAATTGAAAAACTAGGCTGCAAGGCATTAGTTTTAATTGTTGATAACCATGAACCAAATATTGTAATACTAAAAGAAATAGAAGAACTTATATCCTTATGTAACATTAGTTATTTAGAAATAATATTTCAAAGTGATTGTATCAAATGTAGTAAAGAAGATATTTTTAGTTTATTTATGCGTCAATTTGGATTGGTTTCAGTAAAATTTTTTAATTCAAGTGAAAATAAAGTAATAAACTTTATTTATGAAGGTCAAGTATTTACAAATAGAAAAGTTGAATATTATACTCAACCCTTTAACAATCAAAATTGTTGTGGTTTAGTTATTCCATTTGAGTTTAATCTGCAATTCCCTCATTATCTGGAATCCCAACACCATAATACCTGCCTCAATCGCAAGATAGCCATAGATACAGAAGGCAATATCAAAAATTGCCCCAGCATGGCTAAAAGTTATGGGAATATACGCGATACAAAACTGATTGATGTAGTCAATAATCCGGAGTTTCAAAAGGTGTGGCATATCAAAAAAGATGAAATAACTAAATGTAAAGACTGTGAGTTTAGGCATATCTGTACCGACTGTCGTGCCTACCTCGAAAATCCTGAAGATATGTATAGTGCGCCACTCAAATGTGGCTATGATCCTTATACTTGTACATGGGAAGAATGGAGTACAAATCCATTGAAAGAGAAAGCCATTGCATATTATGGGATGGAGGAGTTAGTGAAGAAATAGTTTCCAAATACAATAGAACACTGAAAGAAATGATTGCATTGATTAAACAGATTAATTGCTATGAAAAAAATAAGCTACAAAAAAAATAAAGTTATTTTAAAACACAAATTAGTTAACTCATGTGTAAATCTTTCAAATCCTTCTAATAAGTGTTTAGAAAATGGCATTTAAGCACTATTCACAATATGATGCCATGGACTGTGGTCCGACATGCCTTAGGATGATTGCAAAGCATTATGGTAAATCCTATGCATTAGATACTCTTCGAGATCAAAGCTACTTAACACGTGAAGGTGTAAGTTTACTAGGTATAAGCGAAGCCGCAGAGAAAATAGGTTTTAGAACTTTAGCCGTGAAAGTACCCCTTTCAAAATTGGTAGAGGAAGCTCCTTTGCCTTGTATTTTGCATTGGAATCAAAATCATTTTGTGGTATTGTATAAAGTCAAAGCTAATAAATTTTTTATTGCTGACCCTGGACACGGTTTGTTAACACTAAATAAGGATCAATTTGAAAAATCGTGGCTACAACATAGTACGGAGGGTATAGCATTGCTTCTCGAAACTACGCCAGCCTTTTATGAACTTAAAGAGAGCGATGGCAAACAAAAAAAGGGTTTTCGATTTCTCTTTCAATATTTACGACCTTTTAAAAAATACATTGCTCAAATATTTTTGAGTATGCTTATAGGTAGTGGGCTTACCCTTATATTTCCATTTCTTACACAAGCTTTAGTAGACCATGGTATCAATCATAAAAATATTAGTTTTGTAGTCCTGATACTGGTAGCACAGATTACGCTTTTTTTTAGCAGTATGTGCGTAGAGTTGATAAGAGGTTGGCTTATGTTACATATCAATTCACGCATCAATATCTTGCTCATAAGCGATTTTTTGATGAAACTCATGCGTTTACCATTGAGTTATTTTGATAGCAAACTGGTAGGGGATATTCAACAGCGGGTAGGCGATCATAGTCGCATCCAATCGTTTTTAACAGGATCAGCATTGAGTACCTTGTTTTCGCTGATCAATTTAGTGGTGTTTACGTTTGTACTTGGTTTTTATAGCTTAAGCATACTCGGTATTTTTTTTCTATTTAGTTTGTTAGGTATTGGTTGGATATTTATTTTTTTGAAACGAAGAAAACAATTAGATTATGTACGTTTTCAACGAATGAGCGACAATCAAAACGTTCTATTTGAGATGATAACTGGCATGCAAGAAATTAAACTCAACAATTGTGAAACTAAAAAAAGATGGGGTTGGGAGAATGTGCAAGCCAAACTATTTTCACTCAATATTAAAAGTCTATCATTAGGGCAAACACAACAAGTTGGTTCGGTTTTTTTTAATCAATTAAAAAACATTTTTATCACTTACATATCAGCACGAGAAGTCATGAATGGACATATGACTATGGGAATGATGATGAGTGTCAGTTATATTATAGGTCAGCTGAATGCCCCTATAGAAAGTATACTAGGATTTATACAAAGCGCGCAAGATGCCAAAATAAGTTTGGACAGACTAAGCGAAATACATCATAAAGAAGATGAAGATGTCAATGCAAATTTAAAAACATCAAATACCATATTCCAAAATAGTACAAATGGAATTGAATTTAAAAATGTTTCGTATCAATATCAAGGTCCAAATTCACCTTTTGCATTAAAGAATATTGACCTTCAAATACCTCAAGGTAAGGTAACTGCCATTGTAGGTTCGAGTGGAAGTGGCAAAACAACGTTGCTGAAACTTCTCCTACAATTTTATCCGCCTTCGCAAGGTGTCATTTTGGTGGAGAATCAGGATCTAAATACCATTAATCCACGACTATGGCGAAGCCAATGTGGTACTGTAATGCAAGAAGGTTATGTATTTGGCGATACCATTGCAAACAATATTGCTGTAAGTGATGATTCTGTCAATCAAGATAAACTCGAACATGCTGTTGAGATAGCCAATATCAAAGATTTTATAGAAGAGTTGCCACTGGGATATAATACCAAAATAGGGGCTTCGGGTACTGGTATAAGCACGGGCCAAAAACAACGCATGTTGATAGCACGAGCTGTATATAAGGACCCTTCTTATCTCTTTTTTGATGAGGCGACTAGTGCACTGGATGCCAATAATGAAAAAATAATTATTGAAAATTTGAATCACTTCTTTGAACATAAAACAGTAATCGTAGTAGCTCATAGATTAAGTACGGTTAAAAATGCAGACCAAATAGTCGTACTATCGCACGGCGAACTAGCAGAGTTAGGCACACATCAAGAGCTAGTCAACAAGAAAGGAATGTATTTTGAGTTAATCAAAAACCAACTAGAGTTAGGAAGTTAGAAAATGAAAAGTATACCCAATTTTTAAAAAAAGCTAAATTAAAATTGTCTATAATTAAAATTAATACAGAAGAAACGAAACATCAGTCTCTACTTTACCAAACACGAAGTGAGGAAGTACAAGACATCATGGGGCGAATGCCTTCATGGTTGGTTCGCTATGGTGTTATTCTAATCGGAGTTGTATTGTGTTTGCTTTTATCAGGATCTTATTTTATAAAATTTCCAGATAAGATAAGTGCCAATGTGAGTATTACATCCGACAATCCACCCGTTAAGATTATATCCGAACGTGGAGGACGAATTAAAAATATGTATGTAAAACAAAATGACAGTGTATGCAAAGATGCTGTTTTACTTGAGCTCGACAGCAAAGCTAATTTAGACGATATAAATTCACTTCGTGATATTATAGTGAATCAATTGAATCATTCGAACGGAAATTATACATTATTTCCTTCACCTAATTTTGAACTAGGTGAGCTTCAAAAACCCTTTGATGAGTTACAAGCGAGTATTGCAGAATGGAAGTTTTTTTTACAACATGATAATTCGTATGTAGGTATAGCACAGTTGGAAAAACAAATTGCTGATAATATTCAATTGAACAATCAATTAATTCAAAAAGAAAAAAAGATAAAAGAGAATTCAAACATTGATTTAAAACTGTATGAAACAGATAGAAAGTTGTACAACAAAAAAGCGATTACGGAAAGTGATTATTTAACCTCAAAAAAACGTTGGATTGACCAACAAATGAATTTAGATAATAATAAAAATACAATTGTAACTAACACATTGAAGCAATCAGAATTACGAAAAAACATTTTTGATATAAAGCAAGAGAAACAAAAAATGCTTTTTGAATATAAACGCAAAGTAGAACTTTCGATGAAATCCTTATTGCTTCAACTAGACGAATGGGAAAAAGCATATATCATAAAATCGCCTATTACTGGCAGAGTAAATTTGTATAGTATTTGGAAAGAAAACCAATATATACAAGCAGGACAAAGTATATTATTAATTGTACCGTCGTTTCAACATATTGTTGCACAGGGTATGTTTCCAATAAGCAGTTCGGGTAAAGCGAAAGTAGGACAACCCATTTTAATCAACCTCGTAAGTCATCCACAAAATGAGTACGGATACCTAGAGGGGGAAATTTCATTCATAGCCACTGCACCATTAGACTCAGTTTACTCTTTTGATATTCGATTGAAAAATGGTTTAAAAACGTCCACAAATCAAATCATTTTTCCACAACCCCAAATGTATGGAATGGGAGAAATCCTAACAGATGATAAAAATATGATGATTAGAATAGCTGAAAAACTAAAAAAATAACTTGCCACAAATCTTGAATAACAAAAGACAACATAGAACTATTTCACATAAATTAATCTTAATGATAATCGTTGCATGCTTGATTAAAGATGCTAATGCACAAAAGAGATGCATAACTATAAATTCGCTGATTAATGAATATTATAAAGGAAATCAACAACTAGCAATTTTAGATAAGAATTTTAAAATTAAATGGTTGACCTATCAAAATGATTTAGAAAAATGGAAAATTAGTTCACGAGTTGACGCAACGTTACCATATTCAAAATCTATTGAATCGGTATTACAACCTGATGGAAATGCCATCTTCACGCAACGTCAATTTCTGAGTCCTAACTTGAATGTAACTACTTTCAAAAAAATACCAAAGACAGGAGGTGAAATAGGCATTTCGGGTAGTTTAGGTTATTTCAAGAATTTTAAGAATAATAATCAGCAGTTTAGTGCGAATTGGTTCAATATCAGTATATCACAGCCATTGTTTGCCTATAATGAATTTCAATTTGAACGTACAAAACAAGCCTTAAACTTTGGTGCTGATAGTATACAATACCTAAAAGATAGAGAAGCAAAATTAAAAGACTTCATGTCAAAAGTAATAGAATATGAAGTACTAAAAAGAAAAATTGAAAATGACGAAAATAATATCATAGACAATAAAAAGGCATTAGACAAGGTGAAAATACTATACGAAAATGGCAAAATGCTTTCAATAGATACATTGACTTTGTCGAATAATATTGACCAAGCTAAACTCAATATTTCAAAAGCACAAAGCGAGTTAAAATTCAAACAACTTGCACTTTCATATTATTTCAATCGAAGTTATTCTTTGTCAATTTGCGATTTTGATGAATTAATCATTTTTCAATTAGATTCTGTACTATTAAAAGAGAACTACTTAAAATATAATAATATTCAGGAAATAATTATTGATTCATTCTTTGCTTTTGAAAATATAAAAAAAGCAAATAAATCGCATGGAATAACAACATCCATTTCAGCAGGAATAGGTGCAAATCAATCCGCTATACAATTTGACCGGCTAACTAATACGCCTTCACAACGTCAAAATTTGGCAATTGCAACATCAGTTCCACTAACAGGGTGGCAATCCTACAAAAGAAATAAAGAAATAGCCTTACTACAACAACAAGTATATGAAAGTAATAAAAAGGATGTCTATTTTTTGGCAAATGAATGGATAAATGACAAAATCAATACCTACAATTTTTTAGTAAAATCATATTCATTTTCTACAAAAAAATTATATTCTCTAGAAACTATTTTAACTACTCAACTAGAAAGATTATTGGCTGGAAAAGCAAACACAAATGAATATAATTCAACTCAATTAAGTATCAATAATGTCAAAATTGAACAATTAGAAATAATAAAAGAAATTCTATTATTTAGGTTTGAAATTCGCTCTTTGACTCTCTATGATGTAGAATTGAATCAAGAAATCTTCTAGTGTCTTTATAATACCAATTCCAACGAATAAATAGTCCTAATCCAAAATAGGTCTCAACCATCGCTCCATCTCATCTAAAGGCATTCCTTTTCGTTGTGCATAATCCGAAAGTTGGTCACGTTGAATTTTACCTACGCCAAAATATTTGCTTTCAGGATGTGCAAAATACCAACCACATACCGAAGATGCTGGATACATAGCTAATGATTCAGTCAGTGAAATCCCAATTTGGTTTTGAACGTCCAATAGTTCAAACAATTTAATTTTTTCAGTATGATCAGGACAGGCAGGATAGCCAGGTGCTGGTCGAATTCCTTGATATTTTTCCTTTATCAATTCTTCATTCGAAAGACCTTCATCATCAGTGTATTTCCAATATTCGGTTCGCACTTTTTTATGTACCAATTCAGTAAAGGCTTCAGCTAATCGGTCGGCCAATGCCTGTAACATTATTTTATTATAATCGTCATGCTCCTGTTCAAAACGTTCAAGATATGACTCAATACCTTTTATG
>JBIIJQ010000073.1:0-15148 GCA_044233655.1 Chitinophagaceae bacterium
TAAATAATAATAGTACCACAAAACAACTCAATGATTTCTTAAACGAATATACTGACAAGTATCCTAATATCATCACTCGTATTGAAGCTCACTTTCCTTTTAATTTTTCTAAATTGATGAATATTGGCGCAAAAGCAGCTAACGGAAAATACTTATTATTACTCAATAATGATGTCGAGATAATCCATGCCGATTGGCTTTCAACGATGGTTTCGTATGCACAACAAGAACGTATTGGAGCTGTAGGTGTTAAACTGCTCTATCCGGATGACACAATTCAACATGCAGGTGTCATCATTGGCTTAGGGGGTATTGCAGGTCATACATTCGTAGGTGCTTATAAAGAAGAAGCAGGATACTTCAATTATATTCAAAGTGTCAATAATTTTTCAGCTGTCACAGCTGCATGTTTAATGGTTCGAAAGGATGCTTTTGAATGTGTAAATGGTATGGATGAACAGTTTGAAGTAGAATACAATGATGTTGACTTTTGTTTGAAATTAATGGATGCTGGATTTAATAATGTATACCTTCCGCAAGTAGAATTGTATCACTTTGAATCAGCTACTCGTGGTCATCCACATCAAAGTAAACCATCGTACGAACGTCATTTGAAGGAGATGAAAAAATTCAAGGATAAATGGCAGAAATACATTGATCATGATCCATATTATAATCCAAATTTGAACTTAGGTGTACATGACTTTAGTATGAATTTTTCTTCTTAACTTCTAAATCCATCATTGGAGTATTCGGAATGGTCAATGCATAGGCCATAAATCGTTCCAATGATTCAAACACAACTACATCGGGTTTTTCTTGATCAATTACTTCACTCATAAATTCGTAATTCCAAATATATGTAGCCTGTTTGAAATGTAAATTGAAAAAAGGAATTAAATAATTTGAATACGAATCTCTAAACATAACAAGTTTTAAGTTACTTGAATCTACCGTTTTATTATTGGTATATCGTAATACAATTTCTGATGGAGAAGATGGAATTAATTTTTTATTGGTATCGATAAACGTAAATGCATATTCTTTTCGACGATAAATATTCTGTAGGGCTAACATAGATGTCAAATCTCCTTCAGAAATAAATTGTTCAGAAATAATAAAATCTTTTTCAGGAACTGGTTTTACCAAAGGGAAATCTTTTATTAATTCATTCATAAAACAATGATAGCCTATGAAACCTCCGTATAGATTCCAATGCGTATCGGTACTATAATATACATCTTTGTATTTTTTAGCTTCATACAATGAATCGGTAGGATCAATGATAATTGCATTGGTATTTGCTTTAATATATTCTTTATAAAAATCTAAACGATTATGACCATAATTATTGACTTTAAAATAGGCATCTGGCATGAATTCTGGATAAATACGTTCTTTATTAGGCGGTGTAATAATATAGTATTTAATATCTCTATTTTTCAACCATTGGATTCTACTATTCATAATACGAATCACATTATTTATTTCTGCAGTATCGATTTTAGTTAATCGTCTAAAGTCATTGATAGAATTCTCTTCATTGTGAAAAAACCAATATTTCTTTCCCAATATCACTTTATCATCCAAGGATGATTCTCTCAATAATTTTGCATGCAATATTGAATTTACAAAAAACAACCTATTTCTGAATGCGTAATGTTCATCCGTATAGGTATTAAATTGTTCTGGATACACAAAAAATGTCTTAGGATATAGTTTGGGCAATTGACTCAATGTTCTATTTTCTCGATTGGACATATCAGGAATCAATCGAACAATAGAATTTAAAAAGAAAATAAATATAACTATTGCAAATGCGTAAACCAAAAAGGATGTAGATGACCATGATACATCAAATCTCATTTTAGTTACACCTGCAGGGGCTTTTACTATTGTAAGAATTATAAAAAACGTAATTAAAAAGGATGCTAGAAGTAATTTTGATTGCAAGATGTAATTGTTCTTAACTGTATGTCTTTTCAATACCTCTTCAAAATTAAGGTGAGTGCGGGCACCTTCCTTCATAGACTGAATTTCTATATATCTCGAAGTATGACTTGCTAGAATTGCATTATTAAACACTATAAATAAATTGCTTATTGAATCCATTGGAGACCATTGATAGAAGGTATCTTTTGTGCTATTGACATAATGTACAAATGTAATTTTATCAACGAAAATAGTATTGGCTGTATCACCCAAATAGAATACCATTTCTTTCACGTGCTCAAAATCATTGACGTAATAGGAAAAATTTTTATAAAACTGCGATGCCATGATGGTGTTGCGCTCTATTTTAATATTTGATTTATCCTTCAAATCACTGTTAGAATAAATAAGCTGATTTTCAGTATTTTTCAATGATTTTGTAGAGATATTCACTTGCACAAAATCTGAAATTGAAGCCTTGAAAAATAAATACAACCCTGCAAAAAGCAATATACTCATTAATGAAATCAGGACAATATGTAATTTTGTTTTAATCAAAATCGATAATAGATAAAAGGGTTATACGTAGATGCTGACAAAACTAACAAGCTTAAAATGAATAATCCGAAATAAACAATATCATATGGAATGGTTCGCTTTAACTGAAATGATGGGAACACAAATCGATGAATTGGGAATGCAAACAGAATTCCCACAAACATGGTTATCCATGTTTTTAGATGCATATAATAACCAATAGTATAAATACCCGTATTGTCAGTATTGAAATAAAACATTTTTTGAATTACAAGAATGCATTTATCTAAATCTTCATTTCTGAAAAACACCCATCCAATCATGACGATTAATAAAGTATATATGTGACCAATTATTTTAGGCATTCGATTTAATATTTTATCAAATCCCAATCGCTCTATCATTAAAAACAATCCGTGAAATAATCCCCATATGATAAAATTCCAACTTGCACCATGCCACAAACCAGTAATAAAGAACACAATAATTAGATTTCGATAGGTCATAATAGATCCACTCCTATTGCCACCAAGTGGTTTGTATACATAATCTCTAAAAAATGTACTCAAACTGATATGCCATCTACGCCAAAAATCCTGAATCGATTTGGCAGAATATGGGAAATTAAAATTTTCTAAAAATTCAAATCCAAACATACGGGCCAATCCAATTGCCATATCTGAATAACCTGAAAAATCAAAATAGATTTGCAATGTATAGCATATAGTCGCAATCCAAGAAAGTGAAAATGACAAATGCTGTGGTGCAAGGTTAAAAATATCATCGGCAACTTTTCCAAGGGTATTAGCAATGAGAATTTTTTTGGCTAACCCTATGATAAATCGCCGAACACCCAACATTAATTTTTCATTGGATAATATTCTAAATTTTAATTGCTCATCAATATCCTTGTATCGTACAATGGGCCCAGCTATCAATTGAGGAAAAAATAAAATATACAATCCAACATTTAACGGATTTCGAGAAACCTCAGCTTCTTTTCGATAAATATCAACAATATATGTCAACCCATGAAATGTAAAAAAGGAAATTCCCAATGGGAGATGCACTTCCTGATCCTTTGAAAGTTTTGGGATATCTGTAAATACTGAAAGCAAGTCATTGATAAAAAAATTGTAGTATTTGAAATACAATAAAAACGATAAATTAATAATGATACCAGTTAGTAAAATCCCTTTTTTAATTCTATTTGAATGTCCTCCAGCAATCCAAAATCCAATATAATAATTAATCATAATGGATAAAATAACCAAAATGCTATATTCTTTTTCTCCCCAGAAATAAAAAAGTAAACTTGCTAAAAAAAGAACAATATTTTGTAAATAAATGCTTCTTTTAGCAAAATAGTATAAAATTAATATACATGGCAGAAAGTAAAATAAAAAAACGGAGGAGCTAAATACCATACAATTGTAAAGATAGCTTTTGACTACTTTCTATCCAAACTACAATTAATGTGATATTTAATTAGTCCATATTTTATCGGTACTAACTCCATGGCAACTATTGCATTGACCAGTAGAAATACCTGAACCCATGTATTTTACATTACCTATCGTATTGGTAATACTTGGATACACTTGTGAGCTAAAGTCAATAATATCTGTCGTGAAAAAATTTCCTTTTGCATCCACTTCGATAGTTCCTTTCAAAATACCTGTTCCATTGGGTCCAGAATACAATTTGATAATACCATTTGCTTTTGTAGAAGATTGCAATGAATCATACACAGTGCCTGCTACAAAGAAACAGCCCTTACCTTCTCCCCCATCTTTGTGACAGTTCATACAATTCTGTCCCATATTATGGCTTTCATTTTGATTATTGGCTGAAATATTGGTTGAGCCACACCCATGTTCATTCTCTTCTTTTTCTCAACTTTGAAAGAACATCAAAGCAATACTTGCAATGGATGTAAATAATGTAATCAATTTTAATTTTGTCATGTTTATTTTGTTTTATTATTTATTAAAAATTATTCTTCCGATTTATTTTTCAATGCCATTAATAAAGTATATGCACCTTTACTTACAATATGATCGTTTAATGATAAATTAGGTGAAAATACTTCTATTAAACCATCATTACTTTTACCTATGCTAACCTCCATCATTTCATATTCCAATGTTGCTTTTTGAGCGAATACATATGATTTAGCTTCAAATCGTACGACAGCTTCTTCTGGTACTACATTCGACATGCTTGAATTCACTTCTATTTCAGCATTCATATACATGCCAGGTAAAAGAGTTTTATCATAATCAAGAAAATGACAATGTACTTCAACACTTCGGTCTGTAGATAAATCTTTGCCAATTAATATGATTTCACAAGGATGTTTTTTTGAAGTGTCATTATTAGTATATGCTTTTACAAGTTGACCAATATGCATCGATTCGATATCTTTTTCATATACTGTTAAATTCAAATGGATATCAGTTGGATTGACTAATTCAAAAAGCACTTCTGAAGGATTTATATATTTACCAATATTAACTTTTACGGATGATACAAAGCCATCAATGGGTGAATAGATATTGATAGAACGAGTGATAGATCCAGGTGTTAAATTCTTTGGGTTTATGTTTATTAATCTTAATTTTTCTCGATACGAGTTCACAATAATCTGTTGACTTCTATAATCTGATTCTGCTTGTTGATATACTTTATCACTGACGGCTTTGCTTTGATTTAATTCCTTCTGTCTATTGTATTCTTTTAAATATAAATCTAGCTTATTCACTGCTGTCAAATAGTCTTCTTGCATTTGTATATATTGTTGATCTTCCATTTGGGCAATTACTTGACCTTTATTCACATGCATTCCAGGCAGTAATGAAGTTGATTTCAGATAACCACCCAAAGGGACACTGATACTTACCATGTTTTGAGGTGGTACATCTATTTTTCCATGGAGTTTTAATATTGTGGGAATGTTTTTAGTAGCTAAAGTTGTCAATGCTAACTTGCTATTTTTGAATTGTGCATCTGTCAGTTTTAATCGATTCTCATTTACTTCGATGGGCGATTCAGTAACAGTCTTATCAGTTTTAGACCCACATGAATTGAAAACCATTAAAAAAGTAAGTATGATTAAGTTGTAATATTTAAATTTTATTGTCATTTTATTGTTGTGTGTTTTTGATTAGATAATAAATTGTCATGAGTCCATGACACATAATTCGTAAACGGAGTTAGTCGTTTTTCGCAGTTAGGTATATTGCAAATACCGCATTGTTGCAAAGGTATACATCCATCAATATGAATGAAAAATTCAACTTTATCATCAAAATGTTTCCTAAACATCTTAGTTAAAGAATCTAGTATGTCATGTGCTTCATTTACATTGATATAAAAGGGAACAGTCATATGACAGTCTATATGATAAAAACCTGCATAATCAATCACTCGTACATTGTGTACATCAATCCATTGAGCTTGTCTGTTTTCATTAAGTTGAATTACAATCTGATCAATGATCTCATTATCAGATTCATCCATAATTCCTGAAATTGCTTTGCGTATAATTTTATAACCGGTAAAAATAATAATAATGGCAAAAATCAATGCTGCTAAACTATCAATCCATTTATAACCTGTAATTATTAAAAGTCCAATTCCAAGTAACAACCCCAAGGTTGAATAGGTATCAGATTTCAAATGAGATCCACTAGCAATTAAGATGGGGGAATTTTCTTTTTTACCCTTTTGAACACAAAGATGACCTACTATATAATTGATAATTGCAGTAATACCGACCAAAATCAAACCATAATCTAGTTGCTTCAATTCATGAGGATGCCACAAATTATTGATGGCTTCATAAATAATAATTACCCCTGCTATTGAAATCAAAATGCCTTCAATAGCCGATGATAAAAATTCAACTTTCCCATGTCCATAGGGATGTTCTTTATCTTTGGGTTTAGAAGAAAGAATTATACTATATAAACCAATAAATCCTGCAACTACATTCACAGTACTTTCAAGAGCGTCTGTTAATATAGATACCGAACCAGTCATGAACCATGCTACCATTTTAATAATAAATAATGCTACAGATACTATCACAAGTATTTTTTGCATTTGTATTGGGTTCGATTTAGTTGTACTCATTAGTTGCTTGTATTTATATAATTGTAATTAATTACACTTTCATTCAATTTAAGAATTGCATCTTGATAATCGTTTTCAATGGAAATAGCCTGATTCATGAGTAACACCCATTCCATATAGTTGATTTCACCATTGTTGTATTGCAAATTTGCCAATGTTGCTATTTGTTTTGCATTGACCAATGCCTCGTCTTCATAATACGAAATAGTTTTTTTATTATTTTCATAAATACTGAATGCTTCCTTCAGTTGAGATTCAAGTAGTTTTGTTTTTTGTTCTACTTTATTTTCAATGATTTTATGTTGAATTTCAATAGCTTGTAATTTATGCTTTATTCCTTTCTGAAATAATGGCATATTTAATCCAAATTGAGCATAGGATAAATAATTTCCTGAAAATATAGAAGGAGAATTTCTCATAGTTTGAAACAAATATCCACCTGTTAATTCAGGATACTTCGATGTTTTTTCGGCATTGTATCTAGCTTTGTTTATTTGCAAATCTTGTTCGAGCAATTTTAACGCAGGATTAGATTTAACGTATGATGTTATATGATTATCATCTATAGTTAATTTTTTTCTTTCTGAAATAGGAACGAGTACATCATTTTTATTTAACAAATAGTGTAATCTAAGTTGTACCAAATCCAATTCAGTTTCTAGTTCATTTAATCTTAATTTAAGTTGACCACGTTGATTTTCCGCTGTTGCTTTTTCTAGTAAATTACTTTCACCTTTTTCAAATCGCAAAGCTGCTTTTCTCAAAAATTCTTGATAATATGCATCATGATTTTTTAAAAGGTCTATTTTGTCTTTTAAAAATATAAACTGGAAAAATGTAGTATAAACAAGCCTCTTCAAATCTTGCTGTTGTATTGCCTCATTGATAGCCCCACTTCTAAATTCCTCATCAAGCAAGTCTTGTTGTCTTTTGTATACTGAAGGCAATTTAAATGTTTGAATCACCCCTATTTTATTATCAAAATACACACTATTGACTTGACCAATTTCAGAAACAAAATCGGTGTTACTTACTCGTTGTACACTACCTCTTAATTTATCTAAATACGATGTCTTCAATGATTCATTTTTTACATCTAAATTATTTCTCATCGCAATTTCCATGGCTTGCTCAATCGTAATTTGTTGTTGAGAAAATGATTTTGTGGATGATAATAATGCAACAATAATAATAACACTGACTATTTTTACTTTTTTCACGTTCAACCCTTTTTCAAACAACATATAAAGTATAGGCAATACAAACAACGTTAAGAAGGTGGCTATTAATAATCCACCAATTACCACTGTAGCCAATGGTCTTTGTACTTCGGCACCAGCACCATTGCTCAATGCCATAGGTAAAAATCCTAGTGAAGCTACAAAGGCTGTCATCAATACAGGTCTGAGTCTTATTTTAGTTCCCATCAATACGATACGCCTTAAATCGGTATGTCCTTCGGCTTTTAATCGATTAAACTCTGCAATCAATACGATTCCATTTAATACAGCCACTCCAAACAATGCAATAAAACCAACACCAGCGCTAATACTAAATGGTAAACCTCTCAATGCCAGTAATAATATGCCTCCTATAGCTGATAATGGAATAGCTGTATATATCAGTGCTGCATGTTTGATTGAATTGAATGCAAAAAATAACAATAAGAAGATAAGAAATAATGAAACAGGAACAGCAATCATCAATCGTTGTTTAGCTTTATTTAAGTTTTCAAACGAACCACCATAAGTTGGATAATACCCCGATGGAAATTTAATTTTTTGTTCTACTTTTTGTTGTAATTCTGTTACGACACTTTGTACATCCCGCCCTCTTACATTAAAACCAACTACGATTCGTCGTTTGGCATCTTCACGTTGTATTTGATTGGGGCCATCTTGTATGGTTACATTGGCAAAATGATACAATGGCATTTGAGCACCTTGTGGTGTTGGTATCAACAAATTTTGTACATCCTCTAAACTCGATCTGGATGTTTGTTTTAATCGTACCACTAAGTCAAATCGTTTTTCACCTTCAAATAGCTGACCAGTACTTTGTCCGGCAAAGGCCGTATTGACAATACGATTAATATCTTCGATATTCATATTGTATTGTGCAATGGCTTGTCTATTGTAATTAATTATTATTTGAGGCATACCTGAAATAGGTTCAATATACAAATTTTTTGCCCCTTCTACAGTATTAACCAATTCGCCCAATTTAGCTGCATACGAAGCCAAGGTATCTAGATTTTCTCCAAATATTTTACAAACCACATCTTGTCTTGCGCCTGTCATGAGTTCATTGAATCGCATTTGTACTGGATATTGAAAGCCAGCAGTGATGCCAGGTATTTCTTCAAGGGCTTTACTCATTTTCTCAGCCATTTCATCAAATGTTTTAGCCGACTTCCAAGTATGTTTGTCTTTCATGATCACCATCATATCGCTTGCTTCCATAGGCATAGGATCGGTTGGTACTTCACCACTTCCAATTTTGGTAACCACCTTTTCTACTTCTGGAAATCGAGTTATCAAAATATGGGCTGCTTGCTGTGTACTTCCAATGGTAGTATTTAAATTACTCCCTGTCAATACACGTGTATCTACTGCGAAATCGCCTTCTTCTAAGGCAGGAATAAACTCGCCACCCAACTGACTCAATACAAAAACAGCTATCAAAAACAGGCCCAACACTGTACCTAATACCAATTTGGGAAATCGAACTACTTTCTCTAATGCATGTTGAAAGTTGATTTCAATTTTTTCCATCATCTTGTCTGAAAAAGTTTTTTTATGAGCTATTTTTTTACTTAAAAAAATGGAACTCATCATGGGAATATAGGTGAGTGATAAAATAAATGCACCAATCAATGCAAACGCAACTGTTTGTGCCATGGGCTTAAACATTTTACCTTCGATCCCTTCCAATGTAAAAATGGGTAAGTACACGATCAATATAATCACTTGTCCGAATACCGCACTATTCATCATTTTGCTCGCTGATGATTCAACTTCATTATCCATTTCTTGTTGTGTAATCGTGTTGATAGATACAAAATGTTTACTATGTGTGAGTCGATGCATTACGGCTTCTACTATTATGACAGCCCCATCTACAATCAATCCAAAATCCAATGCTCCGAGACTCATCAGATTTCCACTTACGCCAAACAGATTCATCATGATGACTGCAAAGAGCATGGCCAATGGTATAACTGATGCAACAAGTAATCCAGCTCTGAAATTTCCTAAAAATAATACCAATACAAAAATGACTATAAGCGCTCCTTCCATCAAATTGGTTTGAACTGTACTGATTGCATTATTCACCATTTTTGTTCGATCGAGAAATGGTTCTATCATAACGCCTTCGGGCAATGTTTTTTCAATTTGTTTGACGCGCTCTTTTACATTTTTAATGACATCATTGCTATTGGCACCTTTAAGCATCATGACGATAGCACCAGCAACTTCGCCTTGATCGTTGTAACACATGGCGCCATAACGCGTAGCAAAGCCTTGCTTTATTTCAGCTACATCTCTTATCATCAATGGGGCACCTACTCGATTTGTATTGATTGGAATATTTTCAATATCTTCTTTACTTCCAATTAATCCTTCCGATCTTATATAAAGCACTGTAGGACCTTTTTCAATATAGGCTCCTCCCGTATTTTGATTGTTTTTCTCCAATGCAGAAAAAATATCATTAATAGTAATACCAAATGAATTGAGCTTGTCTGGTGCAACTTCAATGGTATATTGTTTTAGCTTTCCACCAAAACTACTGACTTCTGCTACTCCTTTTACTCCCAGCAATTGCCTTCGCACAATCCAATCTTGAATAGTGCGTAATGCTGTTTCATCGTATTTGGATTCATAGCCAGGTTTAGGCCTAAGTACATATTGATATATTTCTCCCAGGCCAGAGGAAATAGGACCTAATTCAGGAGTTCCGATTCCGTTTGGTATTACATTTTGCACTTGTTGCAATCGCTCGCTCACTTGTTGTCGAGCCCAATAAATATCTATTCCATCTTCAAATACAATCGTTACCAGGGATAATCCAAATCTTGAAAAACTTCTTATTTCTTTTATACCATTTATATTGCTATTGGCTTGTTCAATGGGGAATGTGACAAGGCGCTCAATATCAGTTGCACCAAAGGATGGTGCAACTGTTATTACTTGTACTTGATTATCTGTAATGTCTGGCACGGCATCAATGGGCAATTGGGTAAACTGATAGCTTCCATATCCTATCAATGCCAATAGAAACAATCCAATAATCAGTTTGTTTTTGACTGAAAATTCTATTATTTTAGTTAACATGAGTTGTTTTTGTAATTAATAAAAAATAAAATGATTGCTTGATTTTCAATTAATCATCATTATCATTGTTTGTTTTCGTATTCAATAATTCATTCTGACCGCTGCCTAAGGTGGAAGATAATTCAGTATGTCGAATTTGCCCTCCTAAGTATCCTGTACGAGCCATGAATGCAAATGAAATAAGTGTCAAAACAAATGTAATAATAAATAGATTGTTTGCAATACTTGATTTCTTATACTGAAAAAATAAACTCACGAGTGCAAACAATCCAGCTATTTCCATGATCCAAAGTGCCAATTCGGCTGCTTCTTCATGGTCGTGAATAATAGATTTCGATATTCCTTGAAGATGTTCAACTGTTTCCTCTGCAGGTTCACCAGTTAAAAATACAGGAATGGCAATTATAGCCATTACAAAGAATATTGTTGCGCCAATTGATTTGGCTTGTTGTTGATTTTTTATTATACCACATAGTATAATACTACTGCCGATCAATGTTCCGATTATTGGAAAGTGATTCAACAGCAAATGAAGATGTGTTAAGTTCATTGCTTTAAATTTAGAGTTGAAAAAAAATAAAAACATATTACATTGATATCTCAATGTCAATATACAATACGATTAAACAACTCTAGGCGGTTGCCAAATAGCAGATAAGTAGGAAGGAATCAAAAAAGATTCTGTAGAAACATATGTTTTAGACGTATAATAAGCAAAACAACTTAATGGAACAAAATGTTCTATAGTATGCGTTATCATTTGAATAGAAGAAAAATCGTTTGAACAAGATTTGAAAGGAAGTTTCATGTCCTGATCATGATCTTCGTCATTGACATTGGCATGACCATAATGAATATTCAAAAATTCGAGGACACTAATAGTACCATTCTTGGCTTTATGTTCTTGAAAATGTTCCACAAAAGAATTTAACTTAAACAGTTGATAGAATTCTGTTGTCGTTAGCAAGTACAACACTAAAAATGATATAGATAGAATTCGTTTCACTCTGTGCAAAGGTATAATTTATTTTACTTCATGCATCAATTTTCTCACCAATGGTGAAATTGCAATTAGAACCACACCTGCTATCAATGCGTAAATAGCCAATTGATAGTAACCATCTGTAAATCCTTGAAGTTTTGTCATGATACTTGCATTTTCGTCGGGACTTGACATGCCAGCACCCAATAAGCCAGCTGCATATTGTCCATAAGCACTAGCCAAAAACCACATTCCCATCATCATTCCGCCCAAATTTTTAGGAGACAGTTTTGTGATAATAGAGAGGCCTATAGGTGATAAACACAATTCACCAAACGTAATAACTAAATAAGCGAGTGTAAAAATATTCAATGAGGTAATACCTTCTACATTGGCAAAAAAGCGAGTGTAATAAAAGACCCAAAAAGCTGCAGCAAGGAATAAAAATCCAAGTCCAAATTTGATCACCGTATTTGGTTCGATTTTTCGTTTAGCCAAAGCGAGCCATACTAATCCCAACAATGGACTAAATACAATTACAAAAAGGGAGTTAGAGGTATTATTGATGATATTGGGATTGATATGAAAAAACAACAATGAATCATTTAAATTATATTTAGCAAACAAAGCAAGTGAGCCACCACTTTGTTCGAAAAATGCCCAAAATATAATTGAGAAAATGATGAAAATAAATGCAGCAATCAGTTTGCGTTGAGATTTAATTTCTTTTGCTTTAAATGTTTCATATATAAAATAAATAATGGCCAATGGTCCTACTGTATACATAAAATAATCAGTATAGGCTGTATTCTTGATCATGATATGAATCAATGGAATAGACAATAAAGCCCCAGCATAAACAGCAATTTCCATCATGGTTCTTTTCTTAGGTTCTTGATCTATCAAGGGTGAATCTCCTATGGGCCCTAACGATTTTTTAATAATAAGGAAGGTAACCAAGCCTATCAACATGACAATTGCAGCAGAAAGAAATGCGTAATTCCATCCAAATTGCTCACTTGTACCTAAGTATACACAAATTGCCCCACCTAGCAATGCCCCAATATTAATACCAGAATAAAATAAACCAAAACCAGCATCTCTTCGTGGATCTCCTTCTTTGTATAAATCACCCACCATTGATGAAATATTTGGTTTGAAAAAACCTGTTCCAATGATTGAAAGTGAAATACCTAAAAAGAAAAATTCTTTGGGTGAAGCAGCTATCAGTATATTCCCAATAATCATTACAATTGCACCAAAGGTTAACGATTTTTTATAGCCTAATATTTTATCTGCAAATATGCCTCCGATAAATGTAAATGCATATACAAAAGCCTGAATGGCACCGTATTTCAAATTAGCATCAACATCTGAAAACGCTAAACCTAGTATTTTGTCTGCCATAAAAATGGTTAATACCCCTCTCATACCATAAAAGCAAAAACGCTCCCACATTTCCACTAAAAACAACGACCATAATTGTTTTGGGTATTTTCCTTCAAAATTCTGAATCTCTTCTAATGTAAGTTGCTTTTCCATTCTTTTTGTAGTTTGAAACGACAAGATAAATAAAAATCAGGGATTAAAAAAATACTCTTCTGTATTCACTACGATAAAAGATTAAAAATGAGTTGAGCGATTCTTCATTCTATACAATTGAATATCGAAATAGATTAAAAATGAAATAACAACGATGAAAAAAAACATCAATAAACCAATCATAGGATTCATACGGTCTAGTAAATTTGAAGAGATTGTTGATATTAAAATGGCCACTATAAAAACGATATTGATACAAATGGTTAATAATCGAAATACACGTTTTGAATAAACCTTGGTTGATAGTTTAAATTCAGCATAGGCCTGAGATATATTGTAATGTATCATAAAATAATACAGCACAATCGGAGCACATTTAAGTAAGATAGATGGTACTCTTACAGATGTCCAATTATCGGCTATAGCAGCATAATAGAGAATCATACCTGTTGATATGATAATTGCAATTGAAGCTGTTAGCAGCATCAATAAGAGAATAATCCTGAGTATGGCCACGTACTTATAAATAGGCTTTGCCTTTTGTGGGTTTATATCTTTATCATCAAAAATGGACTCTTCTGTTTTGATATTCATTTGTCTTCAATAGTATAATTAGAACAAATATAATGAATATCACACAGTGCTACTTTGTTTGATTACATAGACTCTATTACCAACCCAATTGAGCGATGTGTGCCGTGAATCAAACGACTGGCGCAAAAAAGATGCATTAATTTAGAGATTATTTCTGCTTAGCCAACTAAGAACATAGGAACCACAAAGGCATACCCTTTGTAGATATGGGCTGATAGAAGCACTCATATCAAAAAAGTCATTTTGATATTTAATACTGCTATTGAGCTATTTCTGTAACCTTCATGGTTATAAGACCACTCCACCCATAAACAGCAGAATTGCCTAAAGAATAATTAAAATAAGTTGTTCCTGCACCCCCAGTTTCCTGTCGATACTTGAATCCGTATGTAACTGGTGTGCCGGCTAATATTACAGTATCTTTAGCCATCATGTTTACATTTATAACATCGTTGACATCGTAACCGTTGCCAGGTCTACCGGCAAAAGTTACTGGAGAGCGTAGGCCATTTACAGGCCCCACACCAACCGGAATAGCTGTACCTGCTATATCCCGAACCAACTGCATTTGGTAAATCGTATTGGGATTCATAGCGTTATTGATTAAAAAGGAATATTCAATCAATAAAATGCTATTTGCAAAGGTTGGGGTAATTGTGACCCGATAATTACTATCGACTTCCTGAAAGGTGTTCCAATTGGCTAAAGAAGTGGTCTCCGATGTAGCAATGATTGTTTGCACCACATGTCCGGGTGCATAAATCCGGCCTTCGACACGTAGATCGCCATTCACATGAAGTAGTGCTGATGGTAAATTAGTTCCAATTCCTACTTTTCCAGATCCATCAATAGTTAAACGGTCTGTATTATTTGTTCCAAGTACCAATTTAGCATTTTCCATATTTGTCACATTGGCGTTATTTCCAGTCATTGTTATAGTTAATCCATCATTTACAGTATGTAATGTAGTATTATTTGTTAATCGCAAATCCATCGTAGTACCATCTGTATTGTTCAAATGCACACGTGATACAGGAGCTATATTACCACCAATACCTACATTCTCAGTCGCATAATCCGCATGGAA
>JBIIJQ010000074.1:0-15140 GCA_044233655.1 Chitinophagaceae bacterium
TGGATATTGGCTAGGCGAACCCTATTGGGGCAAAGGCATTATCACGTCTGCTATATTACATATGGTAGTGAATGGATTCAACTCATTTGATATCAATCGTATTTTTGCTCGACCATTTGGGTCTAATTTAGCTTCACAAAAAGTTTTAGAAAAAACAGGTTTTATACTCGAAGCTAAACTTGAAAAAACTCTTTTCAAAAATGGTGCGTATGAAGATGAATTGATTTATGCTATTCGAAAATAAATCATAAACAATGAAAAAAATATTAATCGTACACGCACATCCAGAAACCAATTCGTTTTGTAGTAGTTTGAAAAATAATGCAATAGACTATTTCAAGTCAATGGGAGCTGAAGTAAAAATATCAGATTTATATCAACTCAATTTCAATCCTATTGGCGACAAGCATGATTTTACACAATTAGAAAATCCCGAGTTCTTTAAATATCAATTAGAACAAGTACATGCTTATCAACAAGGATTGTTTGAGCCAAGCTTGCAAACCGAAATGGATAAACTCGAATGGTGCGATACGTTAATTTTCTCATTTCCATTGTGGTGGTTTGGCATGCCAGCCATTTTGAAAGGATGGGTAGATCGCGTATTCGCTATGGGTTTTGTATATGGCGCAGGCAAAGGCGTTTATGACAAAGGTGTGTACCCGAACAAAAAAGCTTTTTTAACTTTCACGACTGGAGGACCAGAAGTCGCCTATAGCCCAACTGGTAAAAATGGAAATCTCGAAACGATCTTATATCCTATCCATCATGGCATGTTATATTTTATTGGCATGCAAGTATTACCTCCTTTTATATGCTATTCACCTGCAAGAATGAGTGAGGAAGATCGAGCGAATGAATTGATTAGATATAGAACATATTTGAGTAAGGTTGGCGATGAACAACCTTTGTATTGATAAAATCAAGTCTAAAAACAATATTGAACTAATTGCTATTTCAAACGCTTTCGTAGACTACCTATTTTCATATACTGCGTGATTATCACAAACAACATAATAAAAAACACAATGGGTTCTATGATACAGAAAATCCAAACATTGAGCTCCTCATATGTCATATTAAAGTACTGAGCATAGAACTCCAAAAACTCCACACACCATTTAAATACTTGATTCATACGAATTGATTGATTATGATTAATACTATTTGTCCCTAATGTCAAATATAGCTTTGTGATTATTTGACTTTACAAACCGAAGGTAAATAGTAAGTATCTTATAGAAAACATAAAAATCTACGAATTAAAGGAGAATGATTGTTGACACTACCTTTTAATATGCTTTTTGAATGAAGATTAGAGATGTAGAATAAAGGTATGAAGCGAAAGAAGATTTATTTAAAGCAGACAACAATTTCATTATTAGAAAATATTTTAAAATGCGTTAGTGATCGGAATATTTTTCTTCAAGCCGATAAGCTAAATTTTCAATATCAGATAATCTAGCAATTACATTCAACCATTCTGACGGTATATTGGTATAACCATAAAGCAAACCTGCAAGTCCTCCTGTTACAGCACCTGTGGTGTCTGTATCGAAACCTAAGTTAACTGCTTTTAAAGTTGATTCTTGGTAACATTGAGTAGTCATTAAACACCATATACTTGCTTCTAATGTATGTAAAACATAACCGCTACTATTAATTTCATCTTCAGGCAATTCATAAATATTATTTAATAATAATCGATCAAATAGTTTTATTTCACTTTTAGAAATTTCTTGGGAATTTAAAAAATTATTCACTTCTGTTTGTACAAGGCTATAAACCTCAAATTGATTTTTATTGATTAAAATATGTCTAGCAAATTCAAGATAATAGAAACAAGCAATAACTGAACGTATATGACCATGCGTGAGTGAAGAAACTTGTTTAGTAATTAAAAATCGTTCTTCAATTGACTTGTCTTTAATGTAAAACAACAATGGTAAAATCCGCATTAAAGAACCATTTCCATTGTCTTCTTCATTAAAGCCTCCAGCCAATTCTGGCTTTATACCATTTGATAAATTAGATATTGCATTCCTTGTTGCAATTCCTACATCGAATACAAGTCCTCTAGGGGTCCAATAATTACTATAAAGCCAAGAAACAAAATTAGATGCAATAGTATTTAAATTAAATTCGTGAGTTAATGCCTCGGCTAAACAAAAAGCTAATGAACTATCATCAGAAAATGTACCTGCTGGTAAATTATATGTCCCAAACCCAATCATTGTTGTAACAGGATTTTTCAGAATCTCGCTTCTACTTTTAAATTCAACAGGTACACCTAAAGCATCGCCAACAGCAACTCCCATCAAGATATCTCTATATATATTATTCTTATTCAGTTTAATTTCATTTAGTTTTAATCAATAAGCCTAGCCTTATGTCTAAGAATGTGACAAGTTTTTAAAAATTGAAAAAAAATAATCATATTCAATCAAAGTTAATCATAATACAGTGATGAGAAAAATTTAGAAGATTGATAAATTGTGCAACTAAATTTGATTAAAATATATCATTCAGCTCATCGGGATGTTCGGCTCTTCGGCAACCCTTAGGCCAGATAAAAGAGGTACTCTGAACCGATTTAGTATTATAATGAACAAATTGTCATTTGCATTGACTCAGCTCAATAAAGAAAATGTCACAGAAAACTAGCCTCGATAGAAGTGAGCCCCTTGCGCCACGGATAGCGTGAAGTAGTTGAAATATTTATTTCTGTCAAGCTCCAAAATAAATTAATCTTTATTCTGTTCATACCACTCATCAATTAGCAAATGATTTCCATCGGCGGATTGGGTAGCGAGTTCGTCACATCGATTGTTTTCGCGATTGGAAGCATGCCCTTTGACCCATATCATTTGTACCTTATGCTTGGGATAAATGTCTAAAAATCGCAACCAAAGGTCTTTGTTTTTTTTGTTTTTGAAATTGGTTTTCACCCATCCAAAGACCCATTTTTTTTCGATGGATTCAACAACGTATTTACTGTCGGTATACATTTTAACTTCCAAACCAGGTCGTGTAAGTGATTCGAGTGCTACTATAACAGCCAAGAGTTCCATCCGATTATTCGTTGTTAGTCTATAACCAGCTTGCATTTCTTTTCGTACGCCTTTCCATAGCATCACTATACCATAACCACCTTTGCCAGGGTTGCCACGCGAAGCGCCATCGGTGTATATTTCGAGGATGTTGGACAAAGTTTTTAGATGTGAGAGTTGAGATGTGAGATATGAGATGTGAGATGTGAGAGTTGTAGGTTGAGAGTTGTAGGTTGAGAGTTGAGGGTTGAGAGTTGAGGGGTGTGAGTTGAGGATTGTGAGTTGAGGATTAAGATATGCGATTTCTAATTTGAAAAATAAATACTATAAAGACTATGATTTATTGCCTTTAGTCTCATATCTCCTATCTCCCCTCTCAAATCTCCTATTTGAATTTACTTCATTCCTGGCATTTTCATACCCATACCACCCATTTTGTTCATCATCTTCATCATGTCTTTCATTTGGTCAAATTGTTTCATAAATGCATTGACCTCAGCTATATCTTTTCCACTTCCATTCGCAATTCGTTTGCGACGGTTTTGATCTATGATTTCTGGATTTTTACGTTCATCCGGTGTCATAGAACCTATCATAGCTTCTATACCTTTGAATGCATCGTCGCTGATATCAATATCTTTTACAGCTTTACCAATGCCCGGTATCATACCCAATAAATCTTTGAGGTTACCCATTTTTTTGATTTGATTCAATTGAGTCTTGAAATCATCAAAATCAAATTTATTGGCACGTATTTTCTTTTCAAGTTTTTTGGATTGCTCCTCGTCAAATTGAGATTGAGCACGCTCTACCAAGGTAGTGATATCACCCATACCTAAGATACGTTGAGCCATACGGTCAGGATAGAACACATCGAGGGTTTCGAGTTTTTCACCCATACTCACAAATTTGATTGGCTTCTTGACGGTATACTTAATCGTCAAAGCCGCACCACCTCGAGTATCACCATCGAGTTTGGTCAATACAACACCGGTAAAATCAAGTCGCTCGTTGAAGGCCTTGGCAGTGTTTACCGCATCTTGACCTGTCATGGAATCGACTACAAACAAAATCTCTTGTGGATTGACAGCCGATTTGACATTAGCAACCTCAGTCATCATTTGCTCATCAATAGCCAAACGACCTGCCGTATCAATAATCAGAACGTTGTGTCCATTTGCTTTTGCAAAATCTACTGCATTGCGTGCAATAGAAACAGCATCTTTATTATCGAGCTCTAAATGGACAGGAACGCCAATTTGTTCGGATAATACACGCAATTGCTCCATCGCCGCTGGTCGATAAATATCGGCAGCAACTAATAAAGGTTTCTTTTTGTTGTTTTTGAGGTAGTTGGCCAATTTACCACTGAAGGTCGTTTTACCAGAACCTTGCAAACCTGCAATTAAAACCACAGTAGGATTAGCTGATAAATCGAAGGTCGCTTCTTTGCCTCCCATCAATTCTACTAATTCATCTTTTACGATTTTAACCATCAACTGCCCTGGTGTAACAGAGGTCAATACCTTTTCACCCAATGCTTTTTCTTTTACTTTATCTGTAAATTCTTTGGCTATTGAATAGTTCACATCGGCATCTACCAAGGCACGACGTATTTCTTTGATAGAACTAGCTACGTTGATTTCGGAGATTTTTCCATCGCCTTTGAGCATTTTAAAGGCTCCATCTAGTCTTTCGGTTAAATTATTAAACATGGTGAACAATCGTTTTTTAGGGAGTGCAAAAGTAGTAAAAAGATTTGAGATGTGAGATATGAGATTCCAACTTCTAGATGTGAGATATGAGATTTGAGAGGTTGAAAGTTGAAAGTTGAAAGTTGAGAGTTGAAAGTTGAAAGTTGAGAGTTGAGAGTTGGGAGTTGGGAGTTGAAAGTTGGGAGTTGGAAATTGTAGATTGAATAATGAGTATCTAAAATCTATTTTCTCACATCTCGCGTCTACCATCTCATGTCTCATGAATATGGCCTCACCCTCAGTCCCTCTCCAAAGGAGAGGGAAGCCTTCACGCTTGTAAGGCTATATGCTTAAAATCCCATGTCTCCTATCTCATATCTAACATCTCAAATCTAATTCTTCTTCGCAAATAATCTCAAGTAACTGCATTCTTGATACACTTCTTCGTAAAACGATGTCTTTTGGTATTTTTGGTGAAATAGGCCAAGGTATTCATTGTTTTGAATATTCCATCTCACATAGTTTTTGGATTCTTCATCATCATTGCCGTACCAACCTAAATAGTCTGGTCGTTTGACACCACATTTTTTTTGCTTACACTTTGCCAACATCCACAAAGCCTTTTGTTTCATTTCTTCGTTTCTACTTTCTTTATAAACTCTATCAAATAAATCAATAGCTTCTTCTGCGTAAAAGTATTGTTTCTCAAAGGCTGTAGGTGTAGAAATCTGACTATAAAAGTAAGGGTCTATTTCTGAAGAAGAACGATTAAAGGTCCAAGCACTGTGACATTTGCCATGATAGCTCAAGGAGTATAATGCACAAGCATAATCGAATGCACTTTTCAAATCAACTAAACTTTTTTTCTTCAACGATATCATTGTATCCAATACTTGCGACATAGTGTATGAATGCATTGTATCTTCTTCGTATCCATATTGATAATCACGTATATGGGCTACAAATAGATTCGGTACAGTAGGCTGATTTTGATTGCTAGCAATGGCTTGTCTCGCATTTATATAATCAAATGTTCTAAAATATTTCACCGCTTTCAACTCATTGATAATCGAAGTAGAATAATTATTCTCTTTTAATAGCCATTGATCAAAAGCTGATTTAGGTTTATCTTTATAAGCAATCAATTCGTCTAATTGCTTTTGAGTAAAATAATGATCCATCAAATTGCCACTGTTTTGATAATACATTTCAGAAAAATGCTCCAACTTGATTTCTTCTGTTTGTTCATCTTGCCACAAAGAATAATTAGGTGCATTTTCATATCGATGATAACATAACATCATTTTTATAGAATCTTTACTTGCTTGATATTTTATTGGCAATATAGTTTTCAATATATTATTAAAATTATTCTGATATACATGATGTTGATTTGCGTAATTTTCAAACCAAGTCAACTCCCCAGCGAGTTGAGATTCTATTTCACCATTTAGTACAGGTTGTTTTTGTATGGTATTGATCAATTTCAACATTCTGATTTGAGAAGCTACTTTCGATCTTGGATTCTGTTGCATAGCCTCATTCAATAATTTTTCGCTGCTTGAATAATCCTGTTGAATCATATACAAATATGCAGCAGCAGATAGCCACAATGCCATCGATTTCACTTTATGTTCTGCAATTACACTTTCGACATAGTCTGTTAATTTTACCAACGATGCTTTAGCTTTACTTTCAGTATTGAACCATTCTTTTGCTTGCTCTTCAGAAGCTACCATACTTGAGTTACCCATCCATGCATCATAGATATAATACCCTCGTTCAAACTGAAACTTCTCATCCATATAATCATGTTCTATTTTATTGATTTCGCGAAGCAAAATAATATCAAGGTATTGATTGGAAGGTTCTTCCTTATAGACTGATTGAAGGCTTTCCATTGAAAATGATTTGTCATTGCGCATAGCAGTTAACGCATATACTGTTGCTTTCTCATGATTGTTTTTACAGAGTGCTAGAATTTTATTGAGTCGAGTTTCATTGTACGACCATACAAATCCTAATGAATTGGAATAGGCCATATCATACTGATTGGACTCATCAAATAATTTAGAAAAAAGATAAGCACTTTCAACCTCGTTGTGTGATCGAAATAATGCCCCAGCTCTATAACCAACAATACGTTCATCTATAGAGCTTATCTCTCCTTTTACTGGCTCGTAATATTCATTTGTATAAGTGAGTACATCTTTATACTTACCTCCATAGAAAGCCGATTTTATAAGTTGAAATGCATATCGCTCTTTGATAAATTTTTTCTTAGCGGCAGCGTAGAGTTGTTTCCCATTTTTAATTAATTTATTGGCCAAAACACTATCAGTTGTTGGCACTTGCCATTCTGAATTATCAGCTGAGGATAATTTCTCACATTGCTTAGCATATAAGATATAACCCAATGCCTCAAGGTCTTTAGATTGTTTGAACCATTTTGTGAATGAATTTTGTTGAAATGAATTTGAAAATTCAGCTGCTTTATTTTTTTCAATATGATCATAGAATTGTTTCAAGGTGTCCAATGAAGTCGTATTGATAAATGAATCTATATCGTTCGTTTCTACTTGCACACCAGTATATTGCTTCCATTCTTCGTTATTAGAATATGTTGGTTTATTGCTGTAATTACTTGTATCAATTTCACAATCGTAAAACATCATAGAAGGCGTATAATAAAAGTGCGAAACATTCTTTACATCTGTAATATTGGGATTGACAAAACTTACATAGGAGTCACATTCATCTTCGCTCCATCCACAGCTGTAGGAAATAAGATATAAACTAGCAGTTAATAAAAATATCAAGCTAATACGCGTCAATAATTTGTTGAAGTTCATGGGTTGGGTATTTAGTTAAAATGCTTTCATTAAGATGGAAAAACAAAAGATTTAATGAGTCATTATTATTATGCTGACTTACAAAAGTAATAACCTTTTTCAATTCTTTATTTTCAATTTCTTCAATTCGAATTTCATCATTTTTTAAAATTTGGTATCCATTGATTTCAGTTTCAACTATTGCTCTAAACATACCATTATCCAGTTGCGTAAAGCCTGCATTCTGTTCAATATCAATTAGAGAAACATCGTTCAATAAAGAAGAAAATTGTTGATTCCGAAACAACACACCCCAATTAAACAAAGGAAAAGCCACATCCAATTTCAACGGATAGGTCTGCATTGAAGATAAATAATCCTTCGTCATTTCTATGTCCAATATCGAATTTTCAGAACCATATTGCTTTAGATTCCCCATATTGTAGCACATTAGCAAGCCTTTGTCTACAGGAGGAATACCCGATTGTGATCGGTGTTTGACTTGGTGCAATCGAATCGTAGATGAAAATATTTTCGAATCAAACGTTGGATAAGATTTAAGTTTACGAAGTAACTCAAAGTAGATTTCTTTGGTAGATGGAGTCCAATCATAATCCCATTGAATTTCACTAAAATCCCAGTGATAACTAGCGCACAATTGAGTTACAAGTCCATAAATTTTCGATGAAAACGTGTCCAAATTACCGCAAGATTTTATCGCCTGTCGAGTAAAATAAACTACAGGTACTAATTCAATAGAATCTGGCAAAGCTGATTGATTCCGTATGATGGATATTGGTATTGCTTGCAGGTTGCCATTTCGATCACGTGAAGTATCGATGTCAAACAATCGAATATATAATCGCTTTGCTCGAATGTCTTTTAAGTAAGTAAGTTTTTCGTTTGATAAGTTCAACGTAGTTTGCCAGTAGTAAAACCCAATGTGCTTCGACTTTACATTGACTGACTGATCGCAAGCGACAAGACTAAATGAAAATAAAATCAAAAAGTAAATTACAAAACGTTTCATTACTGCATCTTTAGTTAATCCTCAATTTCTATCCTAAATTGTGGTTTCATATGAAAGAATCTACAAACATACATCATTAATCTTTTTTTTAATAGCGCTCAATAAATCATGTTTGCAAGACTCAGCGCATGTCCGCCTTGACGAGAAGCAATCACACACCTATTTACAAATTATAACTTTATCTACATCTCGTATATATTTAACTTGCAATAATCTCCGAAAACTTATCTTTATAATTCTACTTATGAGAAATAACCATAACGTGTTTGCGAGGCTCTGCGCCTGTCCGCCGTGGCGGGAAGCAATCACACACCAATGTCCCAATTCTAACTATATCTCCCATCGAGGATATATATAACTTACAATAATTTCCGAAAACAACTCTTTATAATCCTATTATAATGAACTAACCATGACGCGTTTGCGAGGCTCTGCGCCTGTCCGCCGTGGCGGGAAGCAATCTCATAGCAATGTCCCAATAATAACTATATCTTTAACTCGGATATTTATAATTTGCACTAATTTCCGAAAACAACTATTTAAAATTTTATTTTAATCTAACAACTATCTTCTTAATGCGGAAACACCAAATTGATATTGGCTTTTTCATTGGCTTCAATTTCATCAAATGAAGATAAAATATCCGCTTTGTTTTTACGTACAGCTATTGAATGTTCATAGTGAGCTGAGAATTTGCCATCATTGGTAATGATCGTCCAATCATCATCTGCACAATACACATCTTTGGTTCCCATATTAATCATTGGTTCTATTGCAATTACCAAGCCTTCTTTCAACATCAATCCATTCCCTCTACGACCATAATTGGGCACTTCAGGTTCTTCATGTATCTTTTTCCCTACCCCATGACCAGTCAGTTCACGCACTACACCATAGCCATGTAGTTTTTCAGTATGTTCTTGCACAGCCCAACTTATATCACCCAATCTATTTCCTACGATTGCCTTTTCAATTCCTTTATACAACGATTCTTTTGTCACTCGCATGAGGCGTTGCAAATCTTCATTAATTTCACCAATACCAAATGTGTAGGCACTATCACCTACAAACCCATTCAATACAGTACCTATATCCACACTCACTACATCCCCATCCTGAAATTCATCATCTGTAGGAATCCCATGTACCACCTCTTCATTGATACTGATACAACACGTTGCTGGAAATCCTTTATACCCTTTAAATGCAGGCGTTGCACCATGATCACGAATAAACGTTTCAGCCATTTTATCCAATTCAATAGCCGACATACCTGGTTTAATTTCTTTGGCTACCATGGCCAATGTAGCCGATACCAATAGATTGGCTTTTCGTATTTGTTCTATCTCTTCGTGGGTTTTATAGTATATCAAAGTGATTATGTATTTGAAGCGCAAAGGTATATAATGTATTTAGGTTCCTAAAAGCATTTGAAGAATATTTTAGAGGAGCACAACTGATGACATCATTCCACTAATTCGAGCCTTTGTTGCAATCTGCGACTTCAGAGCAAGTCGCAGGATTTCCACGACAGTCTCGGCTAGTTGGCATCGTTCACTCAACAATTGTACTCAAGGAATACCAGAATTATAAATTCATGAACCGATGAAAATTGTTTTTCTTCTTTAATCGTTGTATTTCGTCCTGAAGTTAGTTTATAGTTTATTATTAAATCCAGTTATAGTACAAGACACACATCCATCTCTATACTAAGTAAGGTGATAGCTTGCATTGGTTCTTAAATAAGCTTTATTGTTTTGTAAATGAAATTTGATATGGCTTTGTATTGTAAAAAGACAATAATGCTATATAGGTACCTGATAACCATTCTTTTGTTTCTATAGTTTCTATGGCACTTATTGCACTATAATCATTTCTGAATACAGTATGTCCTTCAAGACTATAAATTACTATATTGGCTGTATTACCTATGTATTTTTCATTTATCTTTAAGTTTAGTGTATTACTAGTAGGATTAGGAAAGATATCAAACAATTTTTCATTTACTTTGCCCACTTCTTCAATCCCCAAAGGCGCAAGCCCAAGATTAAATACAAATTGTATTTGATTAGCAGTATCACATTTATACGATGTGTTAGTACTTAACACCCCCCCGCTTATATGCAAGCTATTGTTAAATACAAACAATTGCTTAATATAATCATTATACATTGATTGTAAAGTGAATTTACCTACCAAATTCACATTGCTATCAATTACAGCTATCCATGCATTAGCGCAACCTGAAATTCCAGTATTCAAATCCATATCACCACCTTCGCCTTGCGAATTTGCAACACCCCACAGCCTATTCTCATACCAAATGGCATCTTGAATATGGGTCAAATCAGTCGCCGCCCCATACGCTTTTGAACCTTTTATATTGCCAAAGGTATCTACTTTATGTATCCAGCAGGTACCCGAAAAGTGAGTTAAATCGCCTCCACTTATACTACCTACACTACCTAAAAAATAGACATCTTTCGTCACAGGATCTACCACACTCAAATCCGGCGCATCAAGTTCTGGTGTACCATATCGATGCTTCCATAGTATATTGGCACTGCTATCGGTATAATATACTATCAAGTCCAACTTCCCTCTGGTTTCGGCAGGTACAGCACCTGTATCAATGCCATCACTCATATACCCTATCATATACCTATTGGGCAATATTTCTTTGATAGTTGGGTTACCATCATTTCCATTATTATCATATATTTTGATCCATACTTTATTAAAGGCAGTATCATATTTGGCTATCCATGCAAAATCTGCACTCCCGTTCGATACATGTGCAAAGTCATCCGAATTAGCATACGAATTACCCGCAAGCAATATATACCCATCGCTCGTAATACTTGCATCAGTGAGAGAACTTCCCCAGCTTCCAAAGGTTCTTTTTTTTACAAAATTCCCTAGTGTATCCACTTCAATCATCCATATATATCTACCCGGTTTATTGTTATAGATAATACCACCATCATCACGTTGAGTGCGTCCTGCTATCAAGATATTGCCATTTGGCAATTCCAATATTTTCTCTGCAATTGTCTCATCTACAGCATTATAACTCACAGTAAACAAAGTATCAAAGTTTGCATTCACTTTCTGAAATACTTGAGTATACCCAGGCAATGGTGCCACATAACCATGTCGTGTAGCATACACGCCACCTTTACTATGCTTTAAGTAGAAAATATATCCTGGGTTATAAGGCTCAGGGCAAAATTTTTCTTTTATATAAATACTGTGTTGGATATTGGGTTGCGCTATACTACCATAGGCAGTCATTACAAGGCAAAGGAGGGTAAGTAAGTTTTTCATGTCATTTATTTTCTTATTCAAATATAAGTCTTTTACATTATTGGTACAGTTTCAACTTTAAATGCTAGTATCATTCCTGTTGTATAAAAAATGCCCCCCAAACAAAAACACCCATACTAGTTATGGATGTTTATGTTTAAAGCCAAGAATCCTATGGAATAGCAATTCCATTAAAAGATACTAGTTAAATCTAATTTTTACTTTATTAAACGTTGTTGTATTTTATCTACTATCCATTGCGAGTCAAGTCCTTTTGCATTCGTAATCGCAAATACAAAATTATCAGCCAATGCTTCCTCAGGATCTATAATATAGCCCGTATTTCTGCCCACTTGCTCAAAAAAGCCACTCACTTCTTCCAATGAATAAACCTGCTCTTTACCATTTTTATAGTCAATCTCTTTATGTTGATTGCCTTTCAGTTTCAGCAATCCTATCGTAATATAATTAAAGAAACTACCTTTGGTATAGTCTTTTTTAGAATACAAAATCATCATACAATCTACAGACTCATTATCTTTCATCAACGTAATATAACTATCTTTAAAAGGTGCATCAGGATTAGAAATTTTATAATTTTTTAAATTCTCAGGGTATGCAATTTCATTGCACAATTTAAATCCAATAATTTCATACATATCTTTTCTGAATTGCTTATCATACCGAGTCAGCACATGAAACAATTCATGTATGATGATAGCCTGTAAATTTTGATCCGTTAATTGCGCTATATTATTTTTAAGTACGATGTTGTTTCCTCTAGTATAACCTTCAGCACCTCCTTCATCTTTCAAGGTAGATAAAATGAAATTGATCGTATCTGGCATACTAAACCGATAACCATTTGAAATTATGATACTATCAATGTGTTTAAATTGCTCATTCAACTTGTCTTTGTCACTAGCTGTCCACTCTCTTAATTCAAGTTGCATTAGTTTTAGTTGTTCGGCTTTGGTACTTCCTTTTTTTTGAACACGAGAATCCAAGTCAAATTGACTCCAATTGCTTGTGTAAGCGTCATCTACACTTAATTGTTGGCTTGCTTTCTCTACTGAAATAAATTGTATTCGTTGAATAAAAGATTTTGTATTCTTTGAATAAACAAGCTGAGTCATTAAAATAAAAAACAATAAAACTGAATATTTCATGAAAATTGAATTATTGAATAAATCTACAATTAGAAATAAATTAAATGATAGATAGGTAGATTATATTTTAAAAATAGTTAAAAAAAAAGGTCAGAATTTTCATTCTGACCTTTCAACTAATTTTTAAATATATATTATACTGAGGCTGTAACAGGTTGACGACCTGTGATACGACCTGTTTTCATCAAGCCATCATAATGACGCATCAACAATTGACTTTCGATTTGTTGTAAAGTATCTAATACTACACCAACCATAATCAACATCGATGTTCCTCCAAAGAAACTAGCAAAACCACTTGTGATATCCATTTGACCAGCTAAACCAGGTAATATACCTAATGCAGCTAAGAATATCGCACCAGGCAATGTAATACGATCCATGATAGCACCAATGTAGTTAGCTGTATCATCACCAGGTTTGATACCAGGTATGAAACCATTGTTACGTTTCAAATCATCCGCCATTTGTGTAGGATTGAAAATTAATGCTGTGTATAAATATGTAAATGCAATTACCAAAATAGCATAGATTACATTATACCACAATGATCCAGGATTACTCAAACTTTTAGCAAGACCTTGAGCTGTATCATTTTGGGCAAAGCCTACCAAAGTAGATGGTATAAATAACATAGCTTGTGCAAAAATGATAGGCATTACACCAGCACTATTCACTTTGATAGGAATAAAATCACGGTTCCCAGAAATATCTTTCACAGATGAAGCGCCTACAATTCGACGTGCATAATTCAATGGAATACGACGTGTACCTTGCACTAACATTATGATTGCCATGATAATCAATATCATTACAGCCAATTCGATTAAGAATAATAATAATCCACTTGCAGCACCTTTCGCAAATTTAGATGTCACCTCTTGAACCAAAGAGTGAGGCAAACGAGCAATGATACCAGCAGTGATCACCAATGATGTACCATTACCAATTCCTTTATCTGTAATTTTTTCACCTAGCCACATTACAAACAAAGTACCAGTTGTAAGTACGATTACAGTAGAAAGCATCCATCCGAAATTATCCATGATGATTGCATTTCCATTTTGACTACGTAAATATGCAATATAACCAATTGCTTGAAACAATGTTACAGCAACAGTTGCATAA
The DNA here is from genome assembly GCA_044233655.1 of Chitinophagaceae bacterium. Classification (GTDB taxonomy): domain Bacteria; phylum Bacteroidota; class Bacteroidia; order Chitinophagales; family Chitinophagaceae; genus OLB11. The sequence goes on from JBIIJQ010000074.1 coordinate 14,209, forward strand.
CGTGTAATCAGTGTAATTTTTTTACGACCACTTTCCTCTTTCGACATTTTTTGTAATTGAGGAATAGCAATTTGTGCTAATTGCATCGCAATACTAGCAGAAATATAAGGCATAATACCCAATGCAAAAATAGAAGCTTTATTAAAAGCTCCACCAGCAAACATATTAAATAGACCTAATAAACCATTTTGGCTAGAGCCGTCATTCAGTTCATTAGGATTAATACCAGGTAGTACTACATGACAACCAACTCTATAAACTAATAATAGAGTCAGTGTGAATATGATGCGATTTCTCAGTTCATCAATACTCCAGATATTTTTTAAAGTATCTATAAATTTTTTCATTCTTCTAGTTATTCAGAATTTGAAAGTGCAATTTAAGATTAAGAATTGCTATTTTCAAATTTTAATTTTTTTATATAAACTTCGGTTTAAAAACGAAAAACTATCGATTATATTATTTCGATAGTTCCGCCCAATGTTTCGATTGCTGCTTTTGCTGTGTCGCTGATCGCATTCACTCTAAAAGACAATTTAGTTTTCAACTCACCTTTTCCAAGAATTTTAATTAAATCTGTACGATTAATTAATCCTGTAACATAAAGTGTTTCAGGTGATATCTCAGTCAATTGATAACGTTCTGCTATAGAATCTAGTTGATCCAAGTTTAATACTTTATACGAAACGCGGTTGATGTTTTTAAATCCACGTTTAGGTAATCTACGATGTAAAGGCATTTGACCACCTTCACTACCACGACGCTCATTGTGACCAGCGCGTGATTGAGCACCTTTGTTACCTTTAGTAGAAGTTCCACCTTTACCAGATGAGTTACCACGACCTAAACGTTTTCCATCTCTATGTGTTGAGCCTGCTGCAGGCTTTAGTGTATGTAAATTCATTACGATTATTTTGATGTTTTTACTAAAT
>JBIIJQ010000124.1:0-3859 GCA_044233655.1 Chitinophagaceae bacterium
AATTCAAACCTACTACTGAGCAGTTATTAAAAGCCTCGTTATTTGCCAATGCATATGATCATCATGGTTTTGGGAAAAACGTATTAGGTGTTTCATACGATGAATATATTTCATTTATCCGAATTGAAAAACTATGTGAAATTATATTAGCTGATTTTCTTCGGTTTGAAGATATCGAGTTTGAAGCGCCTGAAATGCTTATACCACATCCAGGTAATCATAAGAAAGGGGCTGATTTATTGCTGACTCACAGCGGGCAAGAAGTTGATATCAAAGCTGCCAATAAATCCTTTCATAAACGAATTTTAATACGTGAGGATCAATTTCAAGCGCATATACATGATATTTATATAGGAGCTAAATATCATAATGATCAATTAGTAACGTATCATGGTTATATAACTGGAGATGAAATGAATAAAATTACGCCCCGTGATTTCGGGTATGGGCTTTGTAGATATATGCTATTGGATCAATTAAAACCAATGGAACAATTTGTAAAGCTATGTAAATTGAAAGAGAAAATTAGTTAGTCTTAGCAAATTGCTTCAAAGCTATTTCTATCATTTCATCATCTTGTACTAAGGTTGCATAGTACCCGTTGTTATGAAATAATAATTTGCCAAATTCAGCCTTGATGCTATGTTGCATTTTTGCAAAAGATTTTGAGTCATTAAACCCATTTGTATTGAGACCATAATTTTTATAATACATGTCCAATTCTTTGTTCATTTCAGGTGTAAATGAAAAGGTGCTTACGAAATTTTCAACACTTGTATATTGAAGAAATTCTTTGTTTTGTTTATAGAAATAAATAGAAGCGAAATCCGATGCAATTCTATTTTCATAAAAAGATCTTAATTTAGAATTGATCGTTGTATCAATTGCTACAAATACATCGGGTGTGATACCTTCATTACTATAGACTATTTGTTTGTCAGCGGTATAGAATAGTTTCTTTATTGATTTATGCTGATTTGAATCTTGATGGATTAGTTCGCCATGTGTGTATCGATTATAAATATCTTTTTTATACTCTTCTTTGCCATTTTCATACGACTTTTGAATACATCGTCCACTTGGCAAATAATATCGAGCAACAGTAATACGAATTGCTGAATGATCGGGTAATTCGAATTGCTCTTGTACAAGACCTTTTCCATATGTACGTCGCCCAATAAGAGTGCCTCTATCCATATCTTGAATTACACCAGCTAATATTTCACTGGCCGATGCTGAGTTTTCATTAATCAATATTGCAACTTGTCCAGTTTCGAACATGCCATTAATATGGCTGGATAATTCTTCTTGTCGATTTTTACCTTTGGTAGATATTAGTGTATGTTCACCTCCAATTAATTCGTCTGCTATATTTGCAACGGCATCCATGTATCCACCAGGATTATCTCTTACATCAATAATCAGGTTTTTAATTCCTTGATTTTTTAAATTGGTCAATGCTGTTTTAAATTCTTCATATGTATTTTCACTAAACATACGAATGAGTATATAGCCTGTTTCTTTATTTATTTTAAATGAAGAAGTTACGCTTTTTATTGGGATTAAACTTCGATTTATATTTAATGAATCTATTTGTTTATCCGGATGAATGATTGTTAACTTCACATCAGTATTGATTGGACCTCGTATGAGTGAAATGATGCTATCATCTTCAATTTTTTTTCCGGCAATTAGTTGATTATCTATTTTGATGACTTTGTCTCCAGGTCGTAATTGTGTTTTTTCACTTGGACCACCTTGCATAATAGAGGATATGTGAAGTGTATCGTTTAATATAAAAAATTCTACTCCAATTCCATAGAAACTACCTTCCAGTTCTTCATTCACGCGTGAGAGTTCTTCTTGTGGGATATAAACAGTATGTGGATCAAGGTTTGAAAGAATGCCATTTACACCATCTTTGTATAGATGATTTGCATCTAAGCTGTCTACATACTTATCTGTAATCAGTTGAATGAGGTCATTCAGATTACGTTCACTTTGAGTATATCTACGACGTTGTTTATTAATAGAATCGGACAATTTATAACCTATAAACATTCCTAAAATCAATACAATTGAAAATAGGATAGGGGTATTGAATTGTTGTTTGTTTTGTAAGTCCAAAACCAAATAATTCGGTGTGCTAAGTCTCTATGGTTCTACAGTAAAGGTTTGTTTTGAATTGACTGTATCTGTAAATAGATAATCACCTACTGTCAATCGAACTTCAAATACGCCAGTCGCTTGTGCTTTATAATAGCTATTGCGTAATGTATCTGTTGCGCCATTTGGCATAGTCCATCGGCTTATTTTATATCCCTCAGAACAATTGAATAAAAAAATGGTATCATTTACCTTGACTACATTTTTTGAAAATGTAAAACAAGCCTTTTTTGATACGGTTTTTGTACAGGATGTAAATCCAATTATAGTCATGACTGATAATACCATCAAAATACGAAACATATTCAATTGTTTAATTTTGCACTAAAAGTAAGTGTTTTTTCCAAATTCTAAAAACAAATTATAGAATTAAATGTTGTCGCTGTTGCAACTTATCCGAATTGATATCAAATATGTAAACAATCCCTGCCAGTTTTTTCATTGTTTCATTAATAAGGTCAAAATAACGTGTTTGATATTGAATGCCTTTTATCAGCCATACAAAGTCAATATTTTTCATGTCAGGAAGTAAAAAATGCGTTTTATTTCTGTTTGAATAGATATAATGTTCTATGTTTTTTTCTTCTTCTATATAGGAATAAACCGGGAAAAATAAATCACCTACATTTACCTCATAGCTATGATTTCGTTCAAAGTTGAAATTGAAAGATTGATTTATTTTCCAAATAAAATGATATGAGTCGAGAGGGCATACAATCCCTGTCAATTTTACATCCTCGAAAAATTCTTCTTCGAGTGCAGCGTTGTCAAGTATTAGTTTTTTACTTATTGATTTCAAAGCCATAAAAGTGTTCTTTAAAATCAACAATTTTATCATCAATTATAGTGAGGCCTTCTGCTTCTAATAATTCTTGCATGAGAGTAGGGGTCGAAAAATGATGTTTGCCTGTAAGCATCCCATTGCGATTAACTACACGATGTGCAGGTACTCTTGGAGTAGCTTGATGGCTTGCATTCATGGCCCAACCTACCATACGAGACGTTGTGCGTGTTCCTACTTTTTCAGCCAATGTGCCATAGGTTGTAACTTTTCCTTTTGGCACTTGTCTTACAAGTGTGTAAATTTTTTCTATCCAAGTTATTTCAGTCATTCCTCGTCATGTTTATTATGAGAAGTTGTTTCAGTGTTGTTTTTTCTATTTTCTATCAACTTTTTTTTCTTTTCAAGATTTATCACATTTTTATATTCAAATGGACAATGCAAACAACCATTGCCACAGCAATAACCGCGCTTAAGTAAAAAGTCGGCAGTAAAAACAAAGAGTCCGCTATCGTTGATATAAAACTCCTCATCATCGTCAAAGAGAGGCTTCTTCTTCATTGAGTTTCTTTTTTGGAGGTATCTCTATCTTAGCATGCGGTAATCTAAAACTTATATATCGGATCGTTCTATTATCCTTCAGATGCATGCCTTCGTAAAAAGTTTGTATATTCAAAGGAAATGCCGGGGTACCGTTTTTGTACACATCCCCAATGTTTTGAATTACTTCACATGTATGATGCGCTACCATTTCTTGTGTAAATTCATATAACTCAACAGAATCTGTTTTGAGATGTATGATGCCATTGGGTTTTAATAATTGTTGATATAAGGCCAAAAATTTATGATGCGTTAATCTGTTTTTTGCTTTGCCTTCTCTTAAAAACGGATCTGGAAATGTAATCCATATTT
>JBIIJQ010000013.1:0-50371 GCA_044233655.1 Chitinophagaceae bacterium
CCATTCATTGATATATGACAAAGGTTTGCTGTATGCATCTTCAATATGTTCAGCTGCATATTCACTTTCTTTGCGCACATCAACGATTGTAGATTCTCCCAATTTGAATTGAGCTTCAAATACCTCTGGTGTGATGCGATTGATTGTATCAATCTCATGACCATCATTTTTCCAAGTATCAAATCCACCAGCTAAATGTCCGAGTATTTTATCAAAACCAACTCGACTCAATCGAGTTACAGTTTCTTCTTCTTTTCCAACTTCAGTAACCAACAGTAAAGGTTGTTTGACATCTACAATCAAGGCACCAACCCAAGGTGCAAAGTCACCATTCAAACCTATATTGATTGATTGTGGTACAAATCCTTTCCAAAACTCGTCACTATTTCTTGTGTCTAAAATCAATGCGCCAGTTTCTTCTGCAGCGACTTCAAACTCCTTACTCGTAAGGGCTTTCATACCGTTATGCAACACTGTATCAAAACTTTCATATCCTTTTTTATTCATGGCTACATTCATTCCAAAATAACCTGGAGGTGGTGTCAAGCCATCTGTAACGGCTTTTACAAAAGCTTCTTTATTCGGTTGATTCAATGCATAATTCATTTCTTTTTGATGACCAAGTGTGTCTACAGTTTCCTTCATCATATTTTTACCACATGCACTACCAGCACCATGTGCAGGATATACAATCACATCATCAGCCAAAGGCATTATTTTAGTTGTCAAACTTTCATACAACATGCCTGCTAAATCTTCTTGTGTCATGCTTGCTGCTTTCTGTGCTAAATCCGGTCGACCAACATCGCCCAAAAAGAGTGTATCGCCCGAGAAAATCGCATGGTCTTTGCCGTTCTCATCTATCAATAAATACGTTGTGCTTTCCATGGTATGTCCAGGTGTATGCAATACTTTTATTGTCACATTGCCCAACTTAAATTCTTGATTGTCTCTAGCAACTATGGCTTCAAATTCAGGCATTGCTGTAGGACCATATATTATTGGCGCGCCCGTCTTACGACTCAAATCGACATGCCCCGAAACGAAGTCTGCATGAAAGTGTGTTTCAAAAATATATTTCAATTTCATACCATCGCGTTCTAAGCGATGCATGTATGGTTGTACTTCACGTAGTGGATCTATGATAGCTGCCTCGCCATTGGATGTGATATAGTATGCACCTTGTGCAAGACATCCTGTGTAAATTTGTTCTATTTGCATTGTTATTGTTTTTTGTTGCACAAATATCGTTTGAGTTATTTTTTTCAAATGCTACTTTAGTCACTTAAATGATAGTGCGTTTACAAAACCCTTTAAAATCAAGCTTTATTGGTGGTATAAAGGTTATCTATACTATATTTTGAATCATACGAAAGTACTTTTTTTATAGCTTCAATTAGTAATTCTTTTTCACTGACAATCAACATTTCATTCATAGCAGTATTGACACTTACATGCTGTACACCCTTTATTGCTTCGATTAGTTTACTTGCAGTTTCAACGCAATCCATACAAGTAAAACCAGTTAGTTGATATAGCCCTACATGTACAGATGAATTCTTCATTAAATTGACAAACAGTTCAGACTCATGTCTTGGCTGTACGGAATTGATGCAACAAGCCATGGTTTTAAATTCAAATGCTGTTTGAAACAATTGTTCGTATTCTGTTTGACTACCACCAAATGGCGGACCTGCTTCAAAAGTACGATTAAACAGAACACCTGCTATTCGGCCGCCGTCGTTCAACAAGCTATGCATTTTCCATACATAGCGCTGACGCATAGATGGTGGCAATGCGCAAAAAAAGGTTTGTTCTATAATAAGATCATATGTTTCTTCATGTGCAAAAAAATCACCTTGTATTATATGGATATGCGCTTGACCTGAAAAATGATGTTGGAGTTTTTGAACCACAGTCGGAGCTATATCGATAACAGTTATCGAAGTAAAACCTTGTTGAAGTAAATATTCGGCCTCATACGCATTGCCTGCCCCGGGAATTAATATTCTTATAGATTTGTCTTTGAGTTGATCTATGTAAGATTTAATAGGTGGCGATACTTGTCCCAAATCCCAACCTGTTGCATTGGCTTGGTATTGTTGATCCCAATAGTGTTGGTCAAGTGGTTTTTCGCAACTTACAACGCAACAACTCATTTCTTTATTTTCTTGACTCATAGGTAGTATTATTTAAGTAGTGTTTCTTTTATGATGATATATATACCCATGACCAATACAAACCAACCAAAACCAACTTTCAATTTTGCACCAGGTATTTTTTTAGATAGCATGATGCCAATTATAATTCCTATTACTGCCGAAAACGTAAAGCCAGTCAATAACGTCCAGTCGATGACTTCGCTACCTTGCAAATCGCCAATAAATCCAATCAATGATTTTGCTGCAATAATAAACAATGAGGTTCCTACTGCAAGCTTCATTGGCATACGTGCAAGCAATACAAGCGCGGGTATTATCAAAAAGCCACCGCCTGCACCTACTAAGCCAGTCAGTATGCCCACTACAGTTCCTTCTAGCAATATCATAGGATAATTGTATTGAATCGGATCGCCATCTTCAGCTTCTTTTTTCTTCGAAGGACGTATCATGGATATCGAAGCCATGATCATCACTACTGCAAACAATAGCATCAATGCAATGGGTTTTGTCACTGCAAAACTCCCAACACTAAACAAGGTATCGGGTATAAAAGGTACCAACCATTTGCGTGTAGCAAATACTGCTGCTATAGATGGTGCGCCAAATATTAATACTGTTTTAAAATCTACTTTTTTAAGTATTGCATTCTGAATACCACCTACCAAAGCCGTAGTGCCGACTATAAACAAAGAATATGCTGTAGCCAATACAGGCTCTACACTCATAATATACACTAAGATGGGAACAGTCAATATTGAACCACCACTTCCTATTAATCCCAATGAAATCCCGACCAATACGGCCAATATATATCCTATTACTTGCATTTAAAATTGTTTTAGCCTGCAAAAATGCACTATTTTATGCATGCTTTATGTGACATATATTACATAAGCACAAGAATTGGGTAACATGATTATTTTTTAGATTTCATCTTCAATGTATTCTCATCTAAATTAAATCCAAATGACAAAGTGATCAATTGTGCATTATTGACAGAACCCCAATTTTTATTACTAAAAAATTCGTTTAAATAAAAATTACCTGAAACTGCAAACCCATTGTATGAAAAACCAGCAAATACAGATGTAAACAATAAATTAGTTTTATCACTGAAAAATTCATTTGACTTTAATACCTTTTTGTCATTTAAAAAATGTTTCCATTTGAAGTTAAATGCTAGGGAAGCATCAACGCCTGCTTTTACCATGAGTTTTTTATTTTTAGTATACCATTTTATACCTAATGGCGCACCCAATGTGTAGACTCTGTATTTATGTTTGATTGAATCATCGTATTGATAAATCATACCTAGATTTTTGATATGCAATCCTGTAAACGGATGCAGTGTGTTAGTTGCATGATAATTCAAATCGACGCCTGTATTGAAAAAATAAGTATAACGAGGAATCGTCTTGAGCCCTGCCGTTTTAAGTGTAGAAGATATGCGTGCGAATTGTATAATACTGGCTTCAATACCCGAGCTGTAAGAAAATTTTTTCTTTTTCAAAGGAGCATCTTCTACTTTATCTTGTGCTTGAAGATTCACTGATGATAACATCATCATTAAACAAATTTGAAGTAAATATTTCATGTGCTTTTTTTTTACAAATGTAAAAGAATATCATGTAGATAGTAAATAATCAAACGATTTCATACGAATCAACGTTTCACTCCTTATTTTTGCGACCTAATTTATTTTTATGTTACAGTTACAAGTATTACGTACCCAGAAAGAATATGTCATTGATCGATTGAAAGTCAAAAACGTATCTGATTTATCCTTGGTGGATTCTATATTATCTATAGATGAAGAGCGTCGTAAAATTCAAACACAACATGAAGAATTTTTAGCTAAAATAAATACGACTTCAAAGGAAGTGGGTAAATTGATGGCAGCAGGTAATAAAGATGAAGCCGAAAAACTAAAAACTGAAGTAGCCAACTATAAAGAATCGACTAAAGTATTGGGCGAACAATTGACAACACTTGAACTTCAACAACATGAGCAATTGGTACTATTACCCAACTTGCCTCATACATCTGTACCTATCGGGAAAACACCCGAAGAAAATGAAATTGTGCGGACTGGCAACGAAATACCAACTTTATATGAAGGTGCTGTTCCTCATTGGGACCTTGCCAAGAAATACAATTTGATTGATTTTGAATTAGGGACTAAAATTACGGGCGCCGGCTTTCCAGTGTATATCAATAAAGGTGCTCGATTGCAACGTGCCTTGATTAATTATTTTCTCGATTACAATACCAAAGCGGGCTATACCGAATACCAACCACCGCATATGGTGAATGCGGCCTCTGCCTATGGCACTGGGCAATTGCCCGATAAGGAAGGACAAATGTATCATGCCACCGTTGATGATTTTTATTTAATCCCTACTGCAGAAGTTCCTGTAACAAATATCTATCGTGATGAGATTGTAAAAGAAAGTGAACTCCCAATCAAGATGACAGCCTATACGCCTTGTTTCAGACGCGAAGCTGGTAGTTATGGTAAAGACGTACGCGGGCTCAATCGCTTGCATCAATTTGACAAGGTAGAAATCGTACAATTTACATTGCCCGAGCATTCATACAATGCCTTAGAAGATATGGTGTCGCATGTAGAAAAATTGTTGCAATCCATGCATATGCCTTATCGTATTCTTCGATTGTGTGGTGGCGACATGAGTTTTGCATCTGCACTTACATTCGACTTTGAAGTATATAGTGCTGCACAAAAACGATGGCTCGAAGTGAGTTCTGTTTCCAACTTCGAAACCTTCCAAACGAATCGTATGAAAATACGTACTAAAAATGAAGATGGTAAAACGCAATTATTGCATTCTTTGAATGGCTCATCCTTGGCATTGCCTCGTATCGTAGCTTGTTTACTCGAAAACAATCAGACCGAATCGGGTATTCAAATACCAGATGTTCTGATACCATATTTAGGGATGGATATGATTGATTAAGATGTTGTTTTTTAGAACTGAGAAACAGCCTCAATGAAAAATTACATTTCCAATATAATTGCATTACCTGGATTGTATCGATCTTTCAGAAAAGGGATACTTTACCAAAAGCAATTTATGCAGGATACTGTAGGACTGGAAATAGAACATATCAAAGCAATACAAGACGGGAGTTTAACAGAGAAAGATTTCAAACGCATTACAGATTATTATGGCTATGCTGTTCCTGCTATCTTGGGCGAAGGTTTTAGTTTACTCAGGGGAATTCCTATGACCATGAAAGAACGACATACTATGACCTATCTTGGTTCAATGTCGAGTTTGTTTGATGATTTTTTTGATGAAAAAAATACCTCCCTCACACATATTCAATCTATAATTGACACCCCCCAAGAATCGCTTGCACAGGATGCACATGAATTATTGTTTATTCGATTCTATCTGAAAGCACTTGAGCATTCAACTATTCCTGATGAACTGAAACAGCATTTACAGAATGTATACGATGCCGAATTATTGAGCAAGCAACAAACCAACAAAAATATTTCAATCGATCAATTAAAATATATTACAATTCATAAAGGCGGTGTTTCGTTTTTATTGTATCGGAGTGGATTGGGTATATGCAATAATGCAATTGAAGAAAAAATGATCTACTTAGTAGGCGGTCTTAGCCAAGTAGAAAACGACCTCTTTGATATTTATAAAGATTACAACAATGGCATTACCACGTTGGCTACCATCGAAACGAATATCAACCATCTTAGAACCTATTATAATTCACTCACTGATGAAATCATTGCATTGGTTCATCAAACCGATTATGCTCTAAAAAACAAATTGAAATTCATTCGATTCTTTTCCATTATTGCGAGTAGAGGACTTGTATGCTTCGATTATTTGGAACGGAATGAAGCAAAGACTGATGGTGTTTTTTCGATCGAAAAGTATAGTAGAAAAGAATTAATCTGCGATATGGAAAAACCGTATAACGCCTTGAAGGTGTTTCATTATTATGCGAAATGTAAAACTGAGTAAAGAATATTATCCCTCCCAATGAAACTTCACCGTCTTAATCACATTCTCACCTAAACTCAAAAACACAGGGCAAGTCATGGCGGCTTTTTCTAAGATCGTTTTTTCTTTTTCGGAATAAACAATGCCATTTGGAAAATGAAAATCAACCTTGATTTCGCCAATGCGTCGTTGAGGATCGGCAATCATTATTTTTTCGATATCAACTTGTGTGTCTATCAATTCAATTTCATGGGTACGTGCTGCAATACCCATAATACTGAGCATACACGAACCCAATGCAGTGGCTACAAGATCCGTGGGGCTATACCGCTCACCTTTACCTTGATTGTCTTTGGGAGCATCGGTTTCAATCATTGTATTGCTTTGAAGGTGGGTGGCTTCGGTTCGCAAATCACCTTTATAGATTATTCGTGCAGTCATTTCTTATTTTTTCGTAAATTTACATTAGTTTTGATAATCCTTGACACGCATTTTAATTATATCAACCATTCTTATTTTGTCGCTCTGCCAATCCATTCATGCAGAGAAGAAAAAGATTGTTTCAAAAACAGATTCTCTAAAAGCCGCGAATACAGCCCGATTAGATTCAATTCGGAACTTTAATAGAGCCCGTCAGGATTCAATCAAGGCTTCGAATAGCGCTCGATTAGAAGCCATCAAAGTGGCCAATGAAGTCAAACGCGATTCGATGGAAACAGCACGCGATCTTGAAAAAGAAAAAAGAGCCCTTGCTCTCGAAGAGAAAAAACTTAAACAACAAGCCTCTAAAAAAAAGAAAATAGAACCCCTCACACAAGAGATGGCTGTGGGTTTTAGGCTTAATAGTGATGGATGGTCGTTTCTGGTCAACAGAGATTTTATTAAAACGGAAGATGTAGAAAAACCACATACTAATTTTTTATGGTTTGACTTATCTGAAAAGAAAAATCCTAAAGAATCACGCACATTGAACGAAAATTTCACAGTGGTGAATCCCAATGAATTAAAACCTGTTTCCTACAAATATGGTAAGATTAATAATTTTTATCAATTGAAAATTGGCTATGGCGCCTCTAAACCAATTACTGGAAAATTGGATAAAAAAAGTGTCACCATCAATTGGGTGTATGGTGCAGGGTTATCACTTGGTATGCTCAAGCCCTATTATTTAGACTTACTGATTCCCGAAGGCAATGTATATATACGTAAGTACGATAAATACACCGAAGCCAATAAAGAATCATTTTTAGATTTAAATAATCAGGGTACTATTATAGGTGGTAGCGATTTTACCAAAGGAATAAGCGAAATAAAACTAAAGCCAGGCCTTGCCTTACGTTCAGGTTTTTATTTTGATTATACCAGCAATCGTAAAACATTTTTAGGTGTTGAAATCGGTATCAGTGCCGAAATCTATACCCAAAAAATTCCTATTATGATCAATACGAGCAATAGCGCTTATTTCTTGAATGTATATGCCGATTTTCGTTTTGGAAAAAGATGGGAATAGTTAAATAAAACCTCATCTAATTGCGGCCAATAGAACACAGATTTAACAGATTGGAAAGAGTAAAACAGATTTTCTACTTCGCAGAATGGATATTAATACCGATGTGAAATATGTAATAGTCCAATGATCGAATCACTCTATTGGGCTAAACATCTTTCCTATCGGCATTTACCACTGTAAGATTTATAAAATATTGGCATATTTTATAAATCACATTGGTATAAGTTCATAATACACTGCCAAAGGCATAAACCAATAAGAATGTATCTGTGTGAATCGCTTTAATCTATCCTATCAGTATTCATGTATTTTAGGCTTAAAGGAGTTAATATGCTTAATCCATTAATTAAATATTGCTTATGCAATCCATGCCAAAATTCCTCCTTGCAAATTCTTGGTATTTTTAAAACCCATTTGTTCTAATACCATACAAGCCTGCAAACTCCGCTTTCCGCTTCTACAATGCACAATTACCTCTTTGTCTTTCCAGTCTTCGATTTCATCGATTTGACCATTGATAACCATACCCAATGGAATCAACGTTGCGCCCATATTGACTTCAGCATATTCTGCTGGTTCTCTTACATCTAAAATATAGAGTTCTTCACCGGCATTTTTTCGTTGGCGTAATTCTTCTACAGTTATAATTTGCATGTATTATTTTTTTGAAAATTGACTTGAAATTTTTCTACCCGATTCAGTTATTATTTCTAATAAATAATTGCCCGGTTTTAAATCTGAAATTGGCACATGATGTTCGACTGGCACACATGTACGAATTTTGCTCCCATTGAGTTGATAAATCGTACAACGTTGAATTTTTTCATCTGTACTTATTGTTATATCATCCATTGCTGGATTGGGGTAAAGACTGATAGTTGATTTTTTTTCAACATAAGTACCCACTTGAGTAGGTGTAAAAAACTTACCAACTATTGGCCGTATCATCACACTGCCACTTACTGTAGAAGCATACCAATTGCCATCTACATTGTAATACAGATGCTGTGTACTTGTATTATTATTGACATCTAAACCATAATAAATACTATCACTTCCAAAATTAGCAGGTTGTGTAATACCCATAAAATACGTTCCAGATTGTAAAACAACTGGGGTTGAAAATGCATAAGTCACAAATCCATTGATGGTAGTATCATATTTTACTTGGTATAAATCTTCTTGACGGATAATAGAATCTTGCAAACCATTTCCAGCCAATTGCTTATACAAAACCAACGAAAAATATTTACCCAACGCAGTGGGTGCTTGCGCACCAAAGTAAGCCATCATACCTCGTAAGGTATCTGGTTCGTTGAGTTTAAATTCTAATGCTGTCTTGGCAGGAAAATTAAATGCAGCTAATAAAAAATAGGCTTTCTCAGCACTACCATCATCGTAAGCAAAATAATTATCAAACACACAATCATTTATGATGGTGTCATTGATTTTACGATCGGTGGGTGATACGGGTGAAATATAATATTTATTTCTAACCACCACTTTGCTATGGTTGTTTGGAGCCGTATAACTAATAGGATAGGAAGGGATGGATTGATTTAAACTAGACTTAGCAGCGATTGCAATTGTAGGCAAAGAAGATGTACTAATGGGTGTTGAAGAAAGCAATTCAGTTGCTTGATGAAATGTATTCAAGGCTTGTGGCAAAGCATACAAATTTCTACATTTTATTTCTTGAGAGGTCGATTTTTCGTTGGCCTGATTTGCAACAAAATGTCGATAAGGCATGCTGCTATAAGGACTTAATATGGATGTAGGCTGCAATGTAAAAGCAACATCATTACTGATGCTATCCGATGGCGAGCGATTGGCATCCAACTTTACATAATCGAGATTCCAGATATCATTGTTTAAATTCAATGAAGCAATATTGACAAATCTAAATTGAAAATCGTTGTGTAAAAATTGAGCATCCGTAACTGGTATCAAAATAACTTTAAATGGTTGCCATGGCGTGCCCCATTGTTGCCACATACGTACCCATTGATTACCGGTATTTTTGAAATATAAAAAAAGGCTATCTCCTTGCTCGGGCGCAAAACTCAATCCTTGGGGTTGATAATAAAAACTCAAATACACATTACTAGCTGCTGTATATGAACTTAAATCAATCGACTGAGAAGTAAGACTATCCGCAAGTCCTGATGAAAACTGACTAGGGAGGTAAGGTCTTCCGTATTGATTTAATCCATCAAATGTAGCCACACCACGGGTTATTTGATCACCACTCATGGTATTGTTTACATACACTTGCTGATCGACCCAAAGGGATGATGTAGGATAAGGACCCTCATAGGAGAAATCATCTATGAATGGTAATCCGATACGATATTTTTTAGAATGTGAATCTTCTGATTTGGATTGATTCAATAAAACAGCATTCGATCGAAGTGGAACAATAACCTCTTGGGCTTTCAATGCTACATTGAATAGTATAATGAAAGAACTAGCTAGTATGTAAAAGTACCTATAAGTCATTATTCAAATTCATCACTGATTTTATCATCTTTTTTCTTAACAGGAGGTTGATTATCCTTAGGAGGCTTAGCCGTAGACCTTGAAGGCGTTTTTTTATCTCCAGGCTTTTGACCTTTAACGTCCGTTGTTGTTTTTTTATTGTCAGCTTTTTTCAAAGGATCCTCTTTGGCCTTGGCATTATTAGGCACATTGGTACCTGGCACTGTTGGTTTGCGCTTAGGCAATGAATCTTTTACATTTCGTATTGGAACATCAATTTGTGCTTCTGTAGCATTTGAATCACCCTCGCCGATCAGCTTGGCAGAACCTGGTTTGTTTTTTTCAAGGAGTTCCTGCGAGGGGCTTTGCATAATGTGTACATCCAACATATCGCCAATCAAAATTGAATTTTTAAAATCCAGTTCATTCAAAGATTCAGGTGTTTGCTTATAAACCACGGCTCCCATCGAATCGGTGATAGCACCTTCCCACAGTATATTATAATTCAAGGACAAGGATTCTAGCATTTGCTTGGCTTCGTACCAAGACATTCCGATTAAATTGGGTACATCGAGCATGTCAGAGAGGCCTTCCCCTATCACTAAATCAATTTTACTGCCATAAGGTACAGGTGTACCTGGTTTGATTTGTTTGCCATTCAGCCATTGTTCTAATACCGAACCTGCAGCCAAATCGGGACGATACGTAGTGTCACCCATCAAAAGTCGGTAACTCTGCATGGTCAACAATGCATTTCGAAACGATAAATTGGTCAAATTCGGCATCGGAATCGTTGGAACTGTTTTTCGATTGACCGTTAAAAATATGGTTCGACCAATTTTGACTACAGCACCGACTTCAGGCTCCTGATAAATGACTTCTAATGGATTTTTATACGATTGATAAGTAGAATCGATTTGAATTTTAAATCCTTTTTCTTTCAATATCTTCACCGCTTCCTTCATATTTTTCCCTTGCAAATCGGGCACTTTTGTTTCTTGACCATGATTTGTAAGCCAATTCAACGATTTGAAAAATATCAGTAACAATCCTATAATGATAAGGATAATAAGTAATAAGTTGAATAAGAAGGATCGTTTCAGCACGTGTTTTTGATTCTATTGGGTAAAAATAAGGTTTTTGAACTTGGAAAATTGATTAATGGGTTAAAAATTAACCCTGTTTTAGCATTCCTTTGAATTTCAAAGATTTAAGCAAAACATTCTTCAATTAATTCGCCATAAAAATCGACCAAGGTCATACCAATAGCTCGTACTTGTTGTGGTACAATACTATTTTCACTTTGGCCAGGTATAGTATTGATTTCTAAAAAGAATAATTCACCTGTAGTTTCTTCTAAAATAAAATCAACCCGACAAACTCCTCTACAGTTTAACAATGCATATATTTTCACAGCAGTGTCTTGAATTTTACTTGCATTTGTATCGTCGAGTTCTGCAGGAGTTACTTCATTGCTCATACCAGGAGTGTATTTGGCTTCATAATCAAAAAACTCTTTGGTGCTGATAATCTCAGTTATAGGCAAGGCTTTGATAGTTCCTTTGGTCTTGTATACACCAATACTAAATTCACGTCCTTTCACAAATTCCTCGGCCATGGCTTGACTTTCAATGGCGTAAACCGCATCAATCGCAGGTTGCAATTCTTTGCGTGTTTTTACTTTCGTAGTGGATAAGCTCGATCCGCCTTCGGGTGGTTTTACAAATACAGGTAAGGAAACTACACTTAATATATCATCAATCGATTGTGTACGATCCTTGAACAGGTGAATGGATTTAGATACATTGACCAAACCACTTTGAGCTACAACACGATTGCAAAATATTTTATTGAACGTTAGCCCAGCTACTATAGCACCACATGAGGTAAATGGTATGTTCAACATTTCGAGATAACCTTGCATTTTGCCATCTTCACCAGGGGTTCCATGAATCGCTATGAAAACGGCATCGAACATAATTTTTTGACCATCGATCATCAACGAAAAATCTTTTCGATCTACTTCAATCGATTGACCATTAGCGGTTGTATGTTGCCAATTGTCTCGATCTACGATGATTTTATATACGTTGTATTTTGATTGATCTATATTATTTTCAATGGTGATAGCCGTTTTGATTGAAATGGCATATTCACCCGAATAGCCACCTGCTAGCAATGCAATTGTTTTTTTCATGCTAAAAATTATGGCAACAAAACTACTAATTTAATCCACTGAAAAAAGATAAATATTTGGTAAGAAAAAATTACTTCAAACCAATTTTATCTTTACATGATTCACAAAAAATCAATTGCTCTTTATCCACTTGCTTGATGGTCCCATTGGCATCATTCATTAAACAAATAGGCGATGCTGTACAATGAGGTAGACCAAGATTATGACCAATTTCATGAATACATACCTTTTGGAGTCGCTCAAGAAATTTCGAATGTGATACTCCTTTTTTTAATCTAAAAGTAGAAACGACACAAGTAGAACCTGGCCTGAAACCTAATCCAAAAATTCCCCATTCGGGAAAGGTATCGCTTTTGCGATAAGCAATATCTGACTCAGTAAGTAAGAGTCTATTTTCGTTTGATTTGTACGTATTCAAAATAGTAGTTGCCTCATACCTGGTATTACTTTTGGCTAATAGGTTTTTGGTTAATGGTTCTTGTTTTTTTATGACACATTCAAAGCCATAAAAACTCTTTACACTTCTTTGAACAAATTGACTTGTAGATGCATTCACATTACCAAGTGGAATTAGATAAATAGTTGTTGGATTGTGTTTATTTTCCTTATTTCTTTCATGCGGTTTTACTGTTTTATGTTGACTAGCATTACTAGAGTTATTGCATGCCAAGCATAATCCTTGAAATAGAAATATACCTACAATTCGTAATAGTAAATGACTCTTCATAAAATTTACCCCCCAATCGATATCATTCGTCTATTTTCCAATTGTGCTGAATCAATCAAGGTATAATCATTCAATAATTGACCACCCAATGAAGCTTCCTTCATGCTAAGATTTTCTCGAATGAGTGCTTCAATATTATGACCCATTCTGTATGCTGAAAGCAAATCGGTTTCTGTTTTTGAAAACAAACAATTCTTCATTTTGCCATCTGCTGTTAATCGAAGTCGATTGCATGTACTGCAAAATGGATGCGTCATCGTACTGATAATGGCAAATGTACCTGCATGATTCAAGCATTGATACTTCTTTGTTGTATCGTTGATTTCATCCTTGATTTTTATAAAACTAATTTCTTGTTCGATGGTTTGTAAAATCTGCTGATAGGTAAATACCTTTTCATGATTCCATTGATTTTCGTTGAATGGCATAAACTCTATAAATCGAACATGCACGGGTGTATGCTTTGTCCAAGCTACAAAATCATTGATTTCATTATCATTGATACCACGCATGGTGACTACATTTATTTTCACATGAAAATCATTGTGAAGCAATAAATCAATATTGTCTTTTACTTGTTGGTATTGATCCCGTTTGGTCAATGCTAAAAACTTAGCTGGATTCAAGGTATCTAAACTCACATTAATAGAACTTACCCCTGCTTGCTTTAATAAACTGATGTATTGATGGATTAAAACCGCATTGGTAGTCATAGTAAGTTTGATATCAAATGCTGATAACGCCAGTAAAATATCACCTACATCTTTTCGTACCAATGGTTCACCACCCGTTAATCGTATTTTGTTTACCCCTAACTGAATAAATGTACTAGCTAAAGCAATAATTTCATCTTTGCTCATGAGCTTAGAATGGGGCGTTACATCCACTTGTTCATTGGGCATACAATAAAAACACCTGAAATTACATGCATCTGTAAGCGATATACGCAGATAATTGTGTATCCGATGGTGATTGTCTACAAGCATGGTTGTAAATATACTAAAGTAAAGATTATTGGTTTGTAGTTGCTCAATTTTTGTTGATGAATTGTTTAAGTTTTGCCAAAATTATTTTTTAGCTCAGATACTTCTTATCATTGCATACCGAAGATGTTGATTCAAAAACGATATGTAATAACACTGACTGGATTATACCTGTTTATGATGTCGTGTGCCAATATCATTGCACCTACAGGTGGACCACGGGATGAGAAAGCACCTACTATTACCAAACGTACATTGAATGATTCATCTCTAAATTTCAAAGGAGGCAAAATCAATTTTGATTTCAATGAATTTGTAAAATTGCAAGATGTACAAAATCAATTGATCATTACGCCATTTACAAAAGTAAAACCCAAAGTAACAGCTCATAAACGTCGAGTGACGGTCTATTTACATGATAGCTTGCTCGAAAAAAACACGACATATCATATCAGTATGGGCAATGCCATTCAAGATATACATGAAGGAAACTCTATTCAAAATTTAGGATTCACTTTTTCTACAGGGCCTTATTTCGATTCACTTTCTTTACAAGGAAGTTTGATCGATGCTGCCACAGGGTTACCCGATACAGCATCTTATATTCTCTTATATCCTGCCAATTTGCCCGATTCTGCATTTATGAAGCAAAAACCAATGTATGCTCAAAAAACGACTCAAGGGTTGTTTCGATTTGAGAATTTACCTAATCGGGACTTTTCAATTTATGCCTTGCAAGAAAATAATAAAAATTATCAATATGATGGCAATGGCGAACGAATCGCGTTTTATGACAAAAAAGTAAATCCAATAGATTCTACATTGAATATTCAATTATATAGTTTTACAGAATTGGATAGCAGAGATACCGCACGAAAAAAGGGACTCAAAACAACACCCCAAAAGCCAACGGAGAAGCCTGAAGTTAAACTGAATTATACTGTCAATATTGACTCGGTTAATAAAACGAAACGAACATTTGATCTCAATAATCCAATCAAGATTCAATTTTTCACTTCGCTGAAATCCTTGGACATAAGTAAAATAAGATTATTCCAAGATGAAGTATTTGATGCAAGTGCTATTGCCAACATAGACACATCGGGTAAATCAATTTTGTTTCAAACTGATTGGGCTCAAGATGCAACCTATACACTCAAGCTAATGAAAGGTTTTGCATTTGACTCAAACGGCAAACAAGCTATGCCTTCGGAATATACATTTAAAACTAAAAAACAAAGCGATTATGGGTTCATTACTGTTCGATGTGAACAAAATGAAAACACAATCATCGAACTCATAAAAGCAGACAAAGTCATTGCTCAGAAAAAAGCTGTCGATAGTGTTGTTGCCTTCAAATTATTATTGCCTGACAATTATCAACTCAGAGTCATACATGATGAAAATAAAAATGGCAAATGGGACACAGGGCAATTTATTGGCAAAAAAAGACAACCCGAACTCACAGAATTTATTCCCAATCAAATTACCATAAAAGCGAATTGGGAAAACAACGTTGACATCCGAAAGCGAGCAAATAATAAAAGAAAGAAGTAAATTCGTATCATCAAAACTCTATGAAAACTATTATATTTCTCCATGGTGCCTTAGGCGCTGCATCGCAATTTGGCTCACTACTCCCCTTTTTATCATCTCACTATAATTGCATCGTACTAGACCTTCCACTTCACGGTATCAACAAGGATAACGTTACACCTTCTATCGAAACTTATGCCGATTATGTGATCCATTTTATTGAACAAAATAAACACCAATCGGTTTCCCTGTTTGGTTATAGTATGGGAGGATATATCGCATTGTTGATAGCACATCGTCGTCCAGATTTGATAGAAAAAGTACTCACATTGGCCACTAAATTTGAATGGACACATCCATCAGCCAACAAACAATTATCAATGCTTAACCCAACTATGATGCAAGAGAAAATACCTTCATACACATCATATTTAAATACATTGCATCATGCAATTAAGTGGAATGAAGTAGTCAATAATACATATCAAATTATTGAAAAACTAATTGCTCATCCGCCCATTGATCATAAACTTCTCAGCGAAATAAAAATTCCTTGCAGACTAGGCGTCGGTGATCAAGACACTATGGTTACATTACAAGAAACGATGGATGCGTATAAGCAATTGCAACTAGGAAGCTTATATGTTTTGCCTTCTACCCCACATCCACTTGAGAAAGTAAATTCTCACTTAATTGCTGAACAATGTAATAATTACTTTTAGGAGCTAAAAAATTCTTTCTCTCTGCGTAAATTTTCTTTCTGCACTCGTCCACTGATCAGTATGCTGATTTCGTATAATACAAACAATGGGAAAGAAACAATGGCTTGACTCATCCAATCGGGTGAAGGAGTTATGATAGCGGCAATAAGCAAAATAGCAACATAAGCATACTTACGATAGGTGCGTAAAAACTGTGGCGTAATCAATCCGATTCTACTGAGCACATACGAAACTACGGGTAATTGAAATGCGATCCCTGTTCCTACAATTATATTGACCATATTCTCAATATAATCATCCAATGTAGGTTTCGTTTCTAATCCTTGCAACGTACCTAATTTGAAATTAGATAAAAAACTAAACGTAAATGGAGCCAATAAAAAATAACCAAATGAAACCCCTAACACAAAAAAGAAAGTTACAAACACGATGGCTCCTCGTGTATTTTTAATTTCACGGAGTGATAACGCAGGTTTGATAAAACGCCAAAACTCCCAAAAAATATAAGGAAAGGCTACTATAAATCCACCAATAAACGAAATCGTAATACTACTCATAAACTGCGAACCAAATGCGGTCACCTGCATTTTCACATTCGGTGGTGGCATACACAAGGCTTCGCCTAAATGCATTTGATGACTGAAATTACATAAGGTAGTATAAGTAAAAAAATCGGGACGCATGGGACCATAAATAATATGATCAAATACCCAATCAATATTGATAAAAATGGCTATTCCAAAAACTAAAATGGCAACCACCGATCGTAAAATATGCCAACGCAATATCTCAAGATGGTCTATGAATCCCATCTCATTTTCTGCGGGCAATTGATTATTTTTTCGAAGGAATGGAAGTGCCAATGTTTCTTTTTTAAGGTCTTATTTCTTTTCGACTACTGCTGTAAAACCTATTGAAAAAGGTGCATTGTCAGCATTTGCAATGATTAAAGCATTCTTATTTACTTCACCTGCTTTACCTGCACTATTGAATTCTAATGTGATTTCTCCTTGCTTGCCAGGTAGGACTGGCTCTTTTGAAAAAGCTGGCACAGTGCAACCACAAGACGTTTGCACATTGGATATCACCAATGGATGTTCGCCTGCATTTTTAACGACCCATGTATGACGCACTTTATCACCTTCTTTCATATTGCCAAAATCAAATTTTGTTTCTACTACTTCAAGGTGTGTTTTAGGCATATTTTTCACTTCTTCATCGCGCTTTGCTTGATCTTCAGGGCTTACACCATGTGAGTGATCTTCCTCTCCTGTAAATTTATTGAATAAGGCCGTACGACTAACTCCACTCAATTCTACTAAAGCTACAGCAAACACAGATAGTGTCAACACTGTAAGTAAGATGGTTTTAATTGTTGCATTCATGTGGCAAAAATAGCATTTTTTTTACTTGTTGTAAGAGGGAAGTTGTTAGTTGTTAGTTGTTAGTTGGGAGTTGAGGGTTGGAAGTTGAGAGTTGTTAGTTGGGAGTTGTTAGTTGTTAGTTGAGGGTTGGGAGTTGTTAGTTGGGATGATTCGAATCTTACCTGATGCTTTTTGCCTTCTGCCTACTGCCATTTGCTTACTGGCTTATTAACTTTTTCTTTTTGATTTAAAAAAATCTTTCATCAATTGAGCACATTCATCTTGTAGAATTCCTTTTTCGAGAATGGTTTTGGGATGAAAAGGCGATTCGGTACAACAGCGATGGTATCCATTCTTATCGTCCGAAGCACCGTAAACTACTTTTGCAATTTTACTCCAATACAAAGCACCTGCACACATCAGACATGGCTCAAGTGTAACATACAAGGTTGCATCGGGCAAATACTTGCCACCCAAATGTTGGAAAGCGGCAGTCAGTGCAATAATTTCAGCATGCGCTGTTACATCATTGAGCATTTCTACTTGATTATAGCCTTTTGCAATCACTTGATCATTCATCACAACGATAGCACCTACTGGTACTTCATCTTTTTCTATGGCTTTTCTAGCTTCTTGCAAAGCCAATTTCATATAATATTCAGACGATTGCTCAGTATTCATATTATTACTACTTAATCAATTTTCAATTCAACTTTACCTGCACCTACCAATGGCTTTTTGATATTTTTAATCAACACCGTATACTTTCTCCCTTCATAATCAAAAGAAATCGATTCGTTTTCATCCAGCAATCGTTCATCAATAATTTTGTCATCCCGACGAATAATTATATCGGCTTTTTTGCGATTCACCTCACCTACACCTACTATCACACTTCCATCGGTTCCTTCAAGTATTTTCTGCGAATTGGCTTCCATCAGACTTTCTATGCCTTTGGCAGGAATATTAAGATGATGTTTACTTTCAGTTGTTTTATTTGCTGACTCAGTTGATTTATCTCCACAACTGATCATTATAATCGTAAGCATCGTCAATAAAAAAAGATTCATTTTCATAATATACTTATTTTCAGATTCTAAAAGTACTTCAATCAGCGGAGCCCATTCTACTAAAAATGTTAATTTTCTCTTTCATTCACTACGAAAACCCTAATTTTGCAGTTAGATGTCGAATTGTTTAAAACAACTATGTTCCTTTTTACTACTGATGATGTTCAGTATGTATGTTACACCTAAGGAGGTATTTCATGCATTTACACATCATACTGATACAGAACATAGTACACTTGATGCGAAAGGCCTTCATATTGATTCAGAACATCACCATTGCGAATTGCTTAAATTGGATCAACAGTTTACAGCTACTCAAATCGACTTGCCTTATTATGATTTCGAGCAATTACCCCGATACCTTGACATACAGACATTAGCTTCGTATACATCATACAAAAACCAAGATGATTTTAATAGTCATTTTCTGAGAGGACCTCCAAACGCTTAAGTTGTCTGCCGTATGCTTACGGCCTTTATTCGGACGTTATCTTTTCGTTCAACCTTTTCATTTAATAAATTCAAATATCAACTAGGCCTTGTAGTTCAAGTTGCATGTTTATACCGTATAGTATTTATGACTTATACAATTCGTAATATAATTGTTTTGCTCACACTCTTTTCCTTAGAGCTTCAAGCACAATCCACCTCTTGTACATTAAGCATTTCAGGCAAAGTAGTTGAGTCCGGAACGGGCACTCCTATTCCTGATGCGATGGTGATGATCAAAGAATTGCAAGTAGGTGATTATACCAATGAGCAAGGTGAGTTTAAACTACTAAAAGTATGTACTGGTAATTATACATTGGTTGTAAGGCATTTAAATCATGAAGAAAAAAATGAATCTATCGTAGTTCAACAAACCATCCAATCGAAAGTGATTTACATGGCTTGCCATACCGATTCGTTGCATGAAATAAAGGTGAAAGGCGCTAAGTTACATTGGGAAGATGTGACGGTATCGAATAAAATCCAAGGCAACGATTTGTTTTTGAGTAGTGGCCAATCCTTGGGCAAAGCGCTCGAAAAAGTCAATGGCGTATATAGTCTGAGTACGGGAAATAATATCAACAAACCAGTTATACGCGGAATGCATAGCAATCGAGTATTGATTATGAACAACGAATTGCGTCAAGAAGGACAACAATGGGGCAATGAACATGCGCCTGAAATTGATCAGTATATGGCCAAAGAAATTGAAGTCGTAAAAGGCGCACAAACCATTCGATATGGTAGCGATATCATTGGAGGATTAATCTTAGTCAATCCTAAATCGATGAAGTTGATTGAAGAGAATGCTGGCGAACTCAATCTCAGTGGTTTTAGCAATGGCAGAAGCATAGGCGCATCCGCTTTGCTAGAAGGCAGACTAAAAAAATGGCATAGCCTCACATGGCGCTTACAAGGAACGTACAAGCGAGCTGGCAATGCGCGAACGCCCGATTATTTTTTGAAAAACACAGGTATGAAAGAAATCAATTATTCTGCAGCATTGGGTTATCAAAAAAAGAATTGGGACCTCGAAGTATTTCATAGTTATTTCAATACCGACATTGGCATTTTTGCTGGTTCGCATATTGGTAACTTAACAGATTTGTACAATGCCTTTGAGCGTGATAGACCTATTGATAGTGCTGGATTTACTTACACAATCAATCTTCCCTATCAACATGTGGTACATCAATTGAGCAAAGCAAAATTGAATTACAAATTGGGCAATTGGGGTACCTTGCATTTGTTGTATGGTTTTCAAAAAAACACACGCAAAGAGTTTGACAAAACCTTGCAAGCCAAACAAGATGACGGCACATACAAACCTGCATTAAACTTTGAATTGAATACGCATAATTTCGATGTTACATTCGAACACAAGACAATTCATCGGTTTGAAGGCAGTGTGGGTATCAATGGTTTTTATCAAACCAACAATTACTATGGTAGTTACTTTATACCCAATTATCAAAAGCTTACTGGTGGTTTGTATTGGGTAGAAAAATGGCACAAACATGCTCTTTCAATAGAAGGTGGCTTGCGATACGATATCAATCAATTTGAGATTCAGAAATGGGAAAACAATATCTTACTCAATGCGGCACATGACTACCAAGGCCTTGCAGCTACCGTAGCGGCGCGATATCAATTTCCGTTTTTTACAATTCACTTGAATGGCGGTACAGCATGGCGAGCTCCTTTTGTCAATGAGTTGTATAGCTTTGGTGTGCATCACAGTGCCGCTTCATTTGAAATTGGCGACCGCACCCTCATACCTGAACGCAACTACAATACATCGATGACGATTGATTTTAATTATAAAAAGAAAACAGATCTTGAGTTGACGTTCTTTTCTAATTATATCAAAAACTATATCAACTTGCAACCTCAATTGCCAGCAACATTAACCATACGCGGCGCATTTCCTACGTTTCGTTACTCGCAGATTGATGCGCATTTTTATGGTACAGAGTTTTCGTCCTCGTCTAAAGTGTACAAATCAATTCGGTTCAATACGAAAGCAAACTTGACGATTGCTCAAAATTTATCGAGTCAAGCATTTTTGGTTGGTATACCACCTTTACGAATTGAAGGCGAACTAGAAATGCCTTTGTATACACACAATCAAAATACAATCGAAGCAAAACTTGGAACAAGCTATACCTTCCGTCAAAACCGAGTTGCAGACTCTTCCGATTATGTGCCTGCGCCCGAAGGCTATGTATTGGTTCAAGCAGATGTGCTTGCCAACTGGCATGTTGCAAAACACCCTATACAAATCAATGTTGGCGGCACCAACTTACTCAATACACGCTATCGCGATTACATGAACCGAAACAGATATTTTGTCAATGAGATCGGTAGAAACATATATATCCGTTTAAAAATCCCTTTTGATGTGGGTAAACATCAACAAAAAACAATTTCCTAATTTTAAAAAAAAAAACAACATGACACACACAACAAAAAACATTTTTACTGTAGTAACATTAACAGGCCTTTTGAGCTTATCCCTTTTTCAAACATCATGTAAAAAGAAAACAACCACACCTCCCAATCCAAATGAAGAGGAATTAATTACAACATTCAAAATCACCTTTACCGATTCTGCTGGTGTGCAACCATCCACCTCAGCGATGTATCGTGATTTGGATGGCGATGGTGGTGTAGGTCCTAGTATTTTCGATAGTATCAAACTTAAACCGAATACAACCTACAATGCCTCCATACTTTTATTGGATGAAACAAAAACACCTGCCGATACCATCAGCAATGAAGTATTGGAAGAAGGTGCTGAACATTTATTTTGCTTTAGCTCACCAGCAAGTTATCTTACTATTCAACGAACCGATAAGGATGTCAATAACTTAGAAATAGGTTTACAATCAAAATGGAAAACCATGGGCAGTGGCAACACATCAGTTCAAATCGTATTGCGTCATCAACCCGATGTCAAAACAGGTGCTTGCGAACCAGGCGCTTCAGATCTTGATTTGACGTTTCAGACTTTGATACAATAGGTGATTCATTTCCAACTTTTCCAAAGTTTAGAACTTTGGAAAAGTTCCTCCTCCCCTTTATCCCCAATAAATATTCATTATACCGCAATTTGTTGGGGCAATGGCTCTAAACCCTTATTTTTAATTTCTAAAATTATAAATTTCGCATGAAGAAAGTATTCTTTTCATTCGCCATGGCTTTAATGGCATCAGTTTCGTTTGCACATGGAGACACCGACCATCCTGGTGATGCTAATCCATCTATCACCCCTTACAATGATGCGAAGGCGGTGAATATTTCGAAGGCTTATTTGCTTCAACAGCAAGCCTGGAAAGATTTTACTCAAAAATATCCTAGTTGGGGAGCACACTTTAATCGCTACACTCAATTACCGCATCGTGCCTTGGGTGAGCCTATCAGCTATGCACCAGGTGGTAATAATCCAGTGTCCAAAGCCATTTTGTTTTTACAAAATGAATTAGCAGGATTTAATCTACCAGTAAACGAAATGGTGATGACCCGCAATTCGAATGATGGTAAATACATCAATGTCGATTTCAAGCAAGTACACAATGGTATGGACGTATTGTGGTCTCGTACCACGGTCCGTTTCTCACAAGATTTGAAAATTGTGATGGTGGGTACCGATTTGCATCGTTCGATTCCAACACTTAATCCGGCTATTTCATCAGCGCAAGCGATACAACAGGCCGAGCAAGCCATTGTTACACCTGTACTTCATTCTACTGTAGAAGCTAATTTAATGATATTTCCATTACCAGTAGAAGGTGCATTCCAATACAGACCTGTGTATAAAGTGAATGTACATACACAGGATGATAAAGAGACTCCAGGTAATTACCTCACTTATGTAGATGCTATCAATGGTACGATTCTTTATCGTCAAAATAAGGTATTGCACATCGGATTTGAAGTAAAATCTGATTTGTATCCAAGTAATTTATTTGCACCATCTGCAATCTTACCGCTTAGAAATATGTTGGTAAACGTAGCAGGTACCAATTATTATTCTAATGCGAATGGCATTGTAACCACGCCTGGTGCTGGCCCTGTCAATGCAACGCTTACGTTGTCTGGTTTGTATTGTAAAATCGTAACGGGTGCCAATGGTACTGTATCACCTACCTTGAATGTAACTGGCATCAACAACAATGATGTAGTCGATTTCACACAGTCGTCGCCTGACGCTACTATAAGACATTTTACGGGCTATTATCATACCAACTTAGTGCACGATTATATGAAAACTAAGTACCCAACATTTACTACGATGGATATCCCTCTTACGACGCGTATTGATCGTACAGATGGTAATTGCAATGCTTTTTATAACGGTACATCTATTAATTTTTATACAACTGCAAATGGCTGTAATGCTCTTTCGCAAGTTAGTTCTGTTATCTATCACGAATATGGTCATGGTATTTCCAACGATTTTTGGGATGCCAATGGTAGTTCGTTTGATAATGGCGGTATGGGCGAAGGGTACAGTGATGTATGGTCTATGTCTATCTTAAAGGACCCTATAGTAGGTCAAGGATTTTATGTCAATCAAGCCAATAGTTTTATCCGTCGTTATGATATCAATCCTAAAGTATATCCTCAAGATCTTGTAGGTCAAGTACATGCAGATGGTGAAATCATAGCTGGTGCTTGGTGGGATTTTGCTATTAACTTATCTGCCACTATGCCTTTATCAAACGCAGTTGATACAATGTCAGACATCTTTGCAGCATCACAATATGGTCTTGCAACTGGTCCAGATGGTACTGAAGGTCAAGTGTATTATGATATCCTAATTGATGCGTTGCAATACGATGATGATAACAATAACCTGAATGACGGAACTCCTCACTTTTTACCTATCGTACAAGCTTTTGCTAAGCATGGTATCTATCTATTAAGCACAGCCGAGTTGAATCATACACCTCCAGGATTGGCTAATTCGGGTACACCGGTTACTATTGATGCATCTGCTATTGTAGATTATCCTGCCTTTTTGGGTGATGTGAAAATGTTTTATCGATTAAAAGGAGCTACTACCGTGGATTCTCTTTTAATGACAAAAGTAGGTCTGAATCTTACAGGCACATTCCCGTCGTCTACGATGGGTGAAATTTACGAGTATTATTTTACGATATATGATAATACCAATTTCCCATCAGCTACTTCGCCTTTTGACGCTAAATTCAATATCACATTGGCTAAACGCAATATTCCTCATTACTTGATGATTGGATATAGCTCTGTATACCTTGAAAACTTTGACAATATATCTACCACCACACCAGGCTGGACCATCGGCAATGTAAGTGGTGATAATGCTACAGCAGGCAAATGGATTGTAAACACTCCTATTTCTTCTGCTACCAATGGCGATACAGTACAAACAGGCAATGATCACACTACAGGAACTGGCAAATGTGCAGTAACTGGGAATGCAGTTAGTCCTACTTCACAAGCAGGTAGTGCTGATGTGGACGGTGGTCGTACATCTTTAATAACTGGTGAGTTTGATATTACACCTTATACTCAACCTGTGATTTCTTATTGGAGATGGTATTCAAACAGTCAAGGAGCTAACCCTGGCAAAGACTGGTGGAGAGTGTATTCTTCTTATGACAATGGTGGTTCTTGGACTTTGATAGAGCGTACCTATGCACCTGATGTAAGCTGGAGACGTTATATTTGGTCACCTAATAAAGCAAACGGCAATAAAGTGAAATTGATGTTTGTAGCTACTGATAGTATTCAAGGCGGAACGGGTGCATGGGTAGAAGCGGCTGTAGATGATATACAAATATTGGATTTAGGTAATTCTACTGGAATCCCTTCATTGAGTTCATTACCTGCTACCATTTATCCTAATCCTGCCAAAAATCAATTGAATATAGTACTTCCACAGTCGGGCGAACTTGTATATACTCTAGTGAATGCCATAGGCGAAACGATTCTGACTAAAAAAGAACGTATCGTTGCTACCAATGAGGTAATCGTAAATACAAGCACATTGTCTAACGGACTTTACTTTGTGAAGCTCGAAATGGATGGTAAACAATCGATTCATAAAGTGATTATTTCTAAATAATCTTATTTTTAATGTTGTTTTAAAGCCCTGCAAAATGTAGGGCTTTTTTATTTTCAAAGTACATATCAATCTTCTACCTTTGCCAATTACATATACATCCTTTTATTATGAATAATTTAAATGAAATAGCCTCACAAGTAAGACGTGATATAGTACGAATGGTACATGCAGTACAAAGTGGGCATCCAGGAGGTTCACTTGGTTGCACCGACTTTTTGGTTTCCTTGTATTTTAAAATCATGAACCATGATCCTGCTTTTTCAATGGATGGCAAACACGAAGATTTATTCTTTTTATCCAATGGTCATATTTCCCCTGTTTTTTATAGTGTATTGGCACGCAGTGGTTATTTCCCAGTTTCCGAATTAGCTACCTTTCGCAAGCTAAATACGCGTCTGCAAGGCCATCCTGCTACACACGAGCATTTACCTGGTGTTCGTATTGCTAGTGGATCATTGGGTCAAGGCTTAAGTGTAGCCATTGGAGCTGCGTTAACAAAAAAACTTAACAATGATCCATCTACTATTTTCTCATTGCATGGCGATGGCGAATTGCAAGAGGGTCAAAACTGGGAAGCAATCATGTTTGCAGCTCATCATAAAGTTGATAATCTTATTGCTACGGTTGATTACAATGGTCAACAAATAGATGGAAGTACTGCTTTTGTGATGAATTTGGAGAACTTAAAAGATAAATGGCATGCTTTTGGTTGGGATGTACTAGAAATGGATGGAAATAACATTGATAATATACTCGTAACGATGGCAAAAGCTAAGTCTATGTTAGGCAATCAAAAACCAATTTGTATATTAATGAAAACAGTTATGGGGAAAGGGGTTGATTTTATGGAAGGAACTCATGAATGGCATGGAATTGCACCAAGTGATGAGCAATTGGCCAATGCGTTGGCTCAACTACCTGAAACTTTGGGAGATTATTAATGGTATTTAATCGAAACATATTATTGAAAGGCATTTTATTTGCAGGATTGTTATTTAGTTTTTTGCTTAATGCAAATGCTCAATCTCCAGCAAAAAAAACCAGGATTCTATTTTTGATGGATGCTTCATCGAGTATGACCTATCCATGGAATGCAGATTATAATCGATTCGGAGTTGCATCCAATATCTTACTTCAGATTGTAGATAGTATTTATGCTATCAACAATGAAATAGAATTTGCAGTACGCGCCTATGGCACTCAATATCCCGCACAAGAAAAAAATTGCTATGATACACGACTAGAAGTTCCCTTTAATATTCAAAATGCGAATCAAATAAAAAACCGACTAAAATACATTACACCCGTTGGCTTCTCGCCCATAGCCTATAGTCTTATTCAAGCATCTGACAATGAGTTGAGCAACTCAAATGTGTATGATTATAGTATTATTTTTATAACAGATGGTGGCGAGAGTTGTAATGGTGATGTGTGTAAAACATTTAAAGATTATATAGAAAAGAAAATCAAGATAAAACCCTATGTAATTGGTCTTGATAAAAATAAACAACTCAAGTCATTTTATGAATGTATGGGCAATTATATAGAAGTGACCAAGGCAGATGATATTATGAAGGCTGTCAAAATGATCGTAGACGCCAATAGAACCCTATTAGATAAGCCAAAGCAACTGAATATTAAGACTACATTTTCAAATACACCTATTATCAAGGATACTGTAAAAAAAATAATTCCCAAAGATCCTGAAATCGTCAAATCAAAAAATATATTCCCCCTACTTTCTATTGTAAAATATCCAATGAGAGTCAATGAGCGATCCATTATAAATGCATCCTATATTATCATTAAAAAAGGAAATCCTGTTTCATTGAAATTTACTATTGAGGATGAAAAAAAAGAGGTCCCTAAAGAAATTATCAAGCGTGAAAGTAATGTATTTGCTTATTTACGAATGATACATTCACCTCAAATCAACAAATTAAAAAATAACTTAACTGCAAACCGATATGTATCAAACAATGTAGAAAAAGCTACTATACGATTTGCGTTAGACGAACCAGCCAAACCAAAACCTGCAAGAGAATTAGTTACAATACCAAGTATTAATTTTGTAACATCATCATACCCTGTTTCAAAAGTAACCATTGGAAAATTGAAACCTTTTAAAGCAAAAAAGGGAGATGCTAAGCTAAGGTTTGAAATAGAAGAAGAAAGAGACAATGTAATAATTCCTAAAATCAGAAAGGTAGAAATTGCTTTTAATAAAGTTAAACCTGCCACACTAAAACCATCCAAGTATATTGCTAAAAAAGCAGATGCTAAATTGAAATTTGAAATAGAAGAACCTCGACAAAATATATTGTTGCCTAAAGTCAATAAAGTAGATTTAGCTATTCAAAAAAACAAACCAATCGTATTAAAAGCCAAACCATTTATAGCCAAAAAAATGGATGCTAAATTGAAATTTGAAATAGAAGAACCTCGACAAAATATTCTAATCCCTAAAATGAATCGTGTGGATTTGGTTATAAATAAAAACAAAATCAACTCGCTCAAAGCAAAACGATTTGTAGCTAAAAAAACAGATGCTAAGATTCGATTTGAAATTGAATCTCCTAAAAAAGAAATACTCACCTCCTTACGTATTGAGAAATACCCTATGCGATATTCATACGCGTTTAGATTGCCTCAATTGAAACCAATGAAGCGTACAAAAGAAGTTGCAAAACTTTACTTTACTGTAGATGCTCCAAAGAAACGAGATACAGTTGTTAGTAAACCAAAACCGATTGATTCGGAATTAGAATATACTGTTGAAACAGAAAATAGTGATAAAACAATGGTTCAGGTATTTTTCAAAGGGCCCGATCGAAAAGCTTACCTTAAAGCAAAGCCTGATATAGAAATTTTAGATCCAATTACACATAAATTAATTTCAACATTCAAACGAGATATGAATGGAATAGATCCTGTACCGCAACCAATATCGAGTGGTCGATTTGATATTGTAGTAAAAGGATACAATGATTTAATTACAAAGAATGTAGAAATTCTTCCAAATAAAATCAACAAAGTATTTATTAAAGTAACAGATGGCACCTTGTCGTTTGCCTACATCGGAAATAGAAATCGTCCGATTGAATTTACTGCAATTGTAAATCGTCGTTTTGCTGCTGGTGCAACTATTTTGCAAAAATGTTCTGAACGCCTTAATTACGACCCAGGTACATATTACGTAGAAATACAAACTATGCCAGCCAGTAAATTTAGCATTGATCTTACATTTGGCGCTGTATACGAAATACAAATTCCTGAGCCAGGCACATTACAAATTACCAATACAACTGCATACGGCAAAGTGCAATTACAAAGTGCATTAGGAGATCAATTCCTAACGTTTAAAACGCTCAATATCACTGGAAACATAAGTGATCAACGACTCATTTTGCAGCCAGGTCCTTACAAAGCGATTATACCTGTGGATCCAAATAATCCACTCGCTGGTACTAAAATAGTTGAATTCAGAGTAGGTTCGAATAAAGAAACCTTACTTGAATTAAGGTAAATTATTGTTTAGTTACTATAGCAGAAAGAAATTCATTTTTGTTGTTATTTTTTACAACTATAGTATAATTCCCTTTTGGAAAATGTTCGGAATCATCGAGATGAATATAATTCACACCTTCAGTCATTGTATATTTTTGTTGAACCATTAATCGGACAATCATATCATATACTTCAATCGAAGCTTCATGTTTTGTCATAGATTCTACTTGTATATGAAAATGATCTACATACGGATTAGGAAATAAAGCTAATTTATCTTTTGAGATTTTCAAATCATTTTGTGCCATGCGTATAGGCGAGTACTTTACATTGTTATTGTTATCTTCTATTCTTATTCGATAATATACATTACGTTCGATACCCATGTTGTCCATGTAGCTATAATCGGATGGTTTATGATTTGGTGTAATAGTATTCAAATCTGAAAAGTCGATAGCGTTAAGACTACGTTGTATTACAAATGGCTTGATATTATCTTCCATCGCTGCTGACCACTCTAATTTAGATATCCCATCTTTTACATTTACTGTCATTTTAGTAAGTTCTACTGGCAATACATCAGTAACCGTCATTGAACCTAACATTCCTCCACCAGCATGAGGATCACATCGATAGGAGTTGGTACCTATTACTATAAATGTTTTTGAATAGGTCCATCCTTTACCTACAGAACCTGATGTAAAGCTTTCAACAATGGTAGGAAATGAGGCCATTGACCCATTTACATTATGAAAACCAGCTGAATTAGTCCATGTAATCTGGTCGCCTTGATTAATGACTATAGCAGATGGATTAAATGAATTATTCAATACTTGGACAGTGTAGGTAGTTTGTGCAAATGCACTTGTTGTCATTAAACCTAAATTACGCAATAGGCTTTGACGAAGGAAAAGAATAGTGCGTTAGTTGGGGTTACCCCTATATAGTATTTCTAATACTGATTTGGGGTTGAAGCTAAACTGTAATCTTTTTATGTCCTTTTTGTAAAGTCTTTGGTTGTTATATTCATTCTATAAGTTGTTATTTGTGTCAACTTATTCTAGGACAATTCAATGTTAAAACTAAAAAAGGGGTTACATAAATATGTAGCCCCTTTTTAAAAATGTTGAAATTGTCAACTATTCGTTGTTTCCTTCCATTTTCTTTTTCAAATCTGCAAGTGCTCCGATATCACCAAGAGTTGCTTTTTCAACTTTTGCTTGGATATTCTTCACTGTTTTTTTCGTATTGTCAGCTTCGATTCCAGCTTCTTTACGTGCAGCTTCTTTCTCTTCTTCTATTTCATGTTCCCATACTTTTGAGTGTGAAACCATGATACGTTTTTCGTTACGATCAAATTCAAGAATGATAAATTTATTTGTTTCATCAACAGCAATCATTTTCTCATCTTGTTTTTTCAAGTGACGTGTAGGAGCAAATGCTTCTAGACCGTATTGCAATTGGATGATACCACCTTTTTCTTCTTTACGAATCATTACACCATCATGTTGTGATCCAATAGGGAATACTGATTCAAATGTAGTCCAAGGATCTTCTTCGATTTGTTTGTGACCAAGTGACAATTTACGTGTCTCTTTGTCTACACCCAATACGATTACATCCAAGGTTTCACCTACTTTGGTAAATTCACTTGGGTGATTGAAACGTTTAACCCAACTCAAGTCAGAGATATGTATCATACCACCAATACCTGATTCAAGCTCTACGAATACACCATATGGCGTTAAATTCTTCACAGTTCCTTTGTGTTGAGAACCTACAGCATATTTGCTTTCGATTTCATCCCAAGGATCTTGTGTCATTTTCTTGATAGAAAGGCTCATTTTACGCTCATCTTTATCAATTGATACGATCATAGCTTCGTGCTCTTCACCCATTTTGAAGTATTCCTTCGCGTTGATAGGTTGGTTGCTCCATGTAATTTCAGAAACGTGTACAAGACCTTCGATTCCAGCTTCCATTTCTAAGAAAGCACCATAATCTTCGATATTGACTACTTTACCTTTTACTTTTTGACCTTCAATGATATATTCTGGTAAAGAATCCCAAGGATGAGGAGTTAATTGTTTTAGACCTAATGAGATACGTTTTTTCTCATCATCGAAATCCAATACTGCAACGTTCAATTTTTGACCATTTTGCAATACTTCACTTGGATGATTGATACGACCCCAAGAGATATCTGTGATGTATAACAATCCATCTAATCCACCTAAGTCGATGAATGCACCAAAGTCAGTAACATTTTTGATAGTTCCTTCTAATACTTGACCTTTCTCCAATTTAGAGATGATTTCAGTACGTTGAGCTTCAATATCACTTTCGATCAATGCTTTGTGAGATACTACAGCATTACGGATAATTTCGTTGATTTTCACAACTTTAAACTCCATCGTTTTATTTACAAACTGATCATAATCTGTAATTGGTTTCACATCAATTTGAGATCCTGGTAAGAATGTTTCCATACCATATAAATCGACGATTAATCCACCTTTAGTTTTTGAAGTTACGTAGCCTGTAACGATTTCACCTGTTTTGTAAACCTCAACAATATGCTCCCAAGCACGTTGTTTACGAGCATCTTTACGGCTAAGTGATAAGTGACCTTCACGATCTTCTTTATCTACGATTAATACTTCTACCTCGTCACCTACTTTTACATTTGGCAAATCACGAAATTCGTTCAAGGATATTAATCCATCACTTTTGTATCCAATGTTTACAACAGCATCTGTTTTAGTAAGGCCTACGATTGTACCCATTACCATTTCGTTGTTGTTGACAGATTTAAAAGTTTCATCGTACTGTTTATCGTACGTTTCACGATCTTGTTGGTTGTAGCTACTTACGTTACGTTTGTCTACGCTCCAATCAAATTCATCGTGAGCTCCAGCATGACCTGCTGAAAGGTTTTGGTTCGACAATGTTGTTTCTTCCATTTTTTTGTTTTTATGAGCTTCATTTCTCCCTTTCATAGAAATTTAGCTCGGTTATGAATAGTTATTCGAAAGGGGTGCAAAGGTAATTTTTTTTGTTGAAAAAAGAAAAAAGTATAAAAAAAACCGCTCATTTGAGCGGTTTTCTAAAACTTTTAATATTAATTACTGAGCAGATTTGATAAACGTACGTTGTTGTGTACCAAATGAAGCATTCCGAACTGCCCAAGTGATAGTAGTATCAAGAGCAGTTGGTATTATTTTAGAATTCACGCAAAACATTTCACCAGCATCAGTTGGCTGAGCCGGAACTACCAATGTAGAATCGTCCAATTGACCAAAATAAACCGTAATTGCAAATGCTGAAGGCAATGGAACACCACCTACATTATCAGTCTTGTATAATCCTGTAGCTACTTTTTCTACATTCATAAGTGCGTTATTGGTAGTTCTGTAATATTCCCCAGAATTGTCCAATGCCGAATCTATGTTAGTCACCAATACAAATCGAGTTCCAACAGCTGTATAGCCATTTGAGTTTTTGAAATTGTATTGTACGGTATAAAATCCTGGTGTTGTAGGATCAATATCGTTGGTGATAGATGTTGCCGTTAATATTTCATTTAACACTGTATCTTTTGCGGTAGCTCCCAAATCGGTAAATGAACCGCCTACTGGAATACTCACAAATTGATCTCCAGTAATGGTTATAACTGGGTATGATGCCGTTACAATTTTTGAAACTAAATCCGGACTTTTCTTTTTACAGCTTATGGTAACTGCTAGAGTAACTGCTGCGAATAATATGATTATCTTCTTCATGTTTACTTTTTTTAATTTTAAGATTAATTAATATCCCACCATACTCGTTGGTCAACTGCTTTCAAACCAGGATAGCTTGAATTAAGCGTTGCCTCGTCGGTTGGGTATAAGAAACGGGCTGGTTTTTGTGTACCTATCAATGAATTGACAGAAATAATCAAGAAATCAGGGTATCCTGTTCTTCTTGATTCAGTCCAAGCTTCAAATCCTTGATTACCACACATACTAAACCATTTTTGAGTAACTATATGACGTATTTTATCAGTAGTAGTTCCTGCTACAGGATATACACCCCAATAAGTACTATCTTTATAGTAAGTGATTTCAGTTGCATCAGTAACACCATATGCTTCAAAGCTAGCATCAATTGCAGATGAATATAAAGCCGCGTCGTCGCCAGTACTCCATCCGCGAGCTGCTGCTTCAGCTTGAAGCAATAAACTTTCGTAAGAAGATATAAAACGAACGGGTGCTGTTGCAGATGCATCATTAATGGCTTCTCCAGCTACATTTGCACTTACAATTGATTTACCAGAAGCGCTAGTTGAATTATTATAATCACCTTGTATATTACCTACTACAGTTCCATTTGCCAATGGCTTGTAGAATACAAATACACGTGGATCAAAATTAGCATTCATGCTATCTACACATGTTTTACTAGCAAATAGATTTTGTGTTCTACTTAAACCAACGATTTCAGAATATAATGGATTTTGACTTCCACCAGCTGTTGAATAAGATACTTTAGCATCTTCTACTCCTTCTGTTGCGATGTATCCCAAAAATGCTGGATCTGATTCAATAGACGTAATGACTGCTTGAGCTCTTGTTGGATCAATTTCAGACATACGCAATGCTACTTTTAACTTCAACGTGTGGGCAAACAACATCCAATGTGCCATATCACCACCATAAATCAAATCATCGGCACCAGGATGTGCAGGGCTATTGATATCTATCAATGAAATAGCCTCATCAATTTGAGCAAGAATACCTTCGTATATTGCAGATTGCTTATCATATGTAGGATTTAAAATGGTACCATCGGCTTCTAAGCCTTTCAAAGCCTCTGTAAAAGGTGCATCACCCCATGCATCTGAAATTAATTGAAATGTATACGCAGACAATAATCTAGAAACAGCCATATATTGTTTGTTATTCTTAGACTTTGCTTTGTTGTATACATAGTACAAATCAGTTAAACCATCATTATACAATGTTCTCCAACTACGATTGTAGTTATCGGTAGAAGGTGCATTTTGATCATATTGTTTGTATTGATTTGCCAATGGTGATTGCGTCCAATACTGAGCCCAGAAGCTACCATTTACTTGAAACTGATTACCCAATACATGTGCAATGGCAACTTGAGCAGAAGGTAATACCAACTCCATTTCTGGATCATTAGCAATATTAGGGTTTGTATTGACGTCGAGGAATTTTTTACAACCGGTAAATGCTATAGCACCTATAATTACCAGTAGAGATATTTTTATTTTATTATATTTCATAATTGCGTGTTTATTATTTTTTAGAAAGTTAAACCTAATTTGAATCCATAGTTTCTAAGAGAAGGGCGTGCACTATAGTCAAATCCTTGAAGGTTTGATGCACCACCTGAGTTTACTTCTGGATCGATGTAATCATTTCCTTTGTTGGTCCAAAGAGCTAAATTGTTACCAAATACTGACAAGTTACCAGAACCAATGAAGGTTTTGCTAAACCATTTTTGAGGTAATTTGTAACTGATAGCAACCTCTCTTAGTTTAATGTAACCCGCTTTGATTAAGTCTTGACTTGCAGGCTTAACATTTGCAGCAGTATAATAAAAATAAGGATCTGTTTTTGCAGTTGTGTTTTCTACATATTCACCTTCAGTTGTTCCTTCAATTACTGAATTTTCCCAAAGGAATGGATCTCTGTTGTTAATCGTTGTAGACGGTGTAACACCTACAAATTCTAAGATATCTTTTGTACGAGAGTAGATATATCCACCTTGTTTCGTATCAAATAAGAATGACATGCTTAAACCTCTAACAGTAAAGCTTGACCCCCATGATGCAATAAATTTCGGCTGATACGAACCTAAGTAAACAGGGCTTGTAGTAGATATTGGGTTTCCAGATACTGCATCAATAATTTGACGGCCTTTGCTATCCTTAGCTAAATCAATAGCATAAAATGTACCAAATGGCTTACCAACAGCAGCCACTACGCTCATGCCAGAGAATCCACCAATAACAATTTGATCAACACCATCTTTCAAAGATAATACAGTGTTTTTATTACGCGTGTAAGTACCATAAACATCCCAACGAAGTCCTTTTTGTTTGATAGGGCTAAATTTAAGTCCCAATTCCACCCCTTTATTTTCGATTTCACCAGCATTGATAAACTTAGATGTAAATCCAGAACTTGGTGCAGTAGGGATATTGATGATTTGATCTTTAGTAAGATTTCTGTAAACTGTTACATCTACTGAGATACGATCATTTAAGAACGATAAATCCAATCCTAACTCACGGCCTACTTGACGTTCTGGTCTCAAGTTTGGATTTCCAATTCTATTTTGATACGTAAATCCAGGAGTTCCATTAAATGGGAAAATATTTGAACCAAATCCGCTGTTGATATCTGTAGATATAAATCCAGGATTGTTATTAGCAAATGCAGGAGCATCATTACCCACTGCAGAAATATTTCCTCTTAATTTACCATAGCTAAGTATTTTCTTAGCTGCGTCTGATAAATGTTGGCTAAACAACCATGATGCACTCGCTGATGGGTAGAAATATGAACGATTACCTGCAGCTAATGTAGAGCTCCAGTCATTACGACCTGTTAATTCTAAAAACAAGAATTGATCAAAATTCAAGTTTAATGTTCCATAAACACCCACTTTTCTATTTCTTGAAATAATATTTTCAGATAATATTTTGCTTTGAGCATTCGAAAAATTATAGAAATTTTCAATAACTAATCCATTGGTGGTTGGGTCAATGTTAGATGATAAGAAATTTGAACTTCTACTTACTATTGAATGTCCTAGTAAACCATTTATCCCTAATTTATCAATTTGATAATTCACATTCAACATTAAATCATTGAAATAGTTATTTAAATTGTCAGTTGATTCATAATACCCACCATTAAATGATTTTGGAGAACCATTGTAAAAGCCAGATCCATCTTCATCGTAGGCTACTGAATTCAATTTTGGTGACTTCAAATAAGTACGATCAGATAACACTTCACCACCAAAACGATTGCTTAATGTGATATGCTGATTCATTCTCCATCCTAATGTAGTTTGACCCAATAAACGATCGAAACGATTACGATTATCATAATTCTTTGCCAAGAAATAAGGGTTTTGTGTATAAGCACCATAGTATCCATAACGCTTTACACCATTGCTATCAGTTGTATTCATTGAGTTGA
Organism: Chitinophagaceae bacterium; assembly: GCA_044233655.1. GTDB lineage: Bacteria > Bacteroidota > Bacteroidia > Chitinophagales > Chitinophagaceae > OLB11. Next base: position 36,076 of record JBIIJQ010000013.1, read on the forward strand.
AAGGATCATCTAAATTAGCCAATTCTGAAATTGGAATATCACGAGGTTGTTGACATACACTGTTCCATACCGATCCATCACCTTGTCCACTTTGATCTACACGTGATTCGCCATTAATATAATTTACATTCATGCTACTGAAGAAATTATTATTGAATTCGTGGTTGCCATTCAAACGAATGCTGTAACGGTCCAAGAATGTATTTGGTACAACTCCTTTGCTATTCAAGGTATTAAATGCTACGAAGTAGTTGCTTTTTTCTGTTCCTCCACCGATTGACAAGCTATTTTCCCAAGCTTTACCAGTATTGAAGAAATCTTTTACATTGTTTTCAATAGGACTGTAAGGTTTTACTTTTTGTTTACCGTTGATGATTTGACCCCAAGGGCGGTTTTGACCATCAAATGGTAATCCCCAACTGAAATTCTCACGACGATCATCAGGAACACCATTCATATCACCTTGTCCGTATTTATTTTGGAACGTAGGGTATTTTAATACATTTGACCAAGTATAACCAGTATTGAAACTAATTTCATTTTTCCCGGATTTTCCTTTTGCTTTACCTGATTTAGTCGTAATCATGATGGCGCCCATTGCACCTTCCGAACCATACAATGCAGTTGCAGCAGCACCTTTTAATACCGAAATACTTTCAATATCATCCGGATTGATATCATTTCCTCTGTTACCAAAGTCAATTTGCTCTAAGCTATTTGATTGTGTTCTGTTACCATTGTTTACAGGAATACCATCGATTACAATTAAGGCATTATTATTACCACCGATTGATTTTTCACCACGGATAACCACACGAGTTGATCCACCTGGACCACCTGTAGAACTTGTGATATTTACACCAGATACCTTACCAGACAAACCACTCAAGGCACTGGTATTGTTACCTTTATTAAGGTCTTCATTACCAAGTGTAGTGGTAGCATAGCCTAAACTTGATTTCTCACGCTTGATACCTTGTGCTGTCACGACCGTTTCGCGAATGGATTGTACATCACTTGCCATTTTCACACTCATACCATCACGTGCGGTTTTTTCTGTTGGTTTCATACCAATGGCACTGATAGTCAATGTAACACCTTCCTCTGAATTCAGTCGAAACATACCATTTGCATCGGTTACAGTTCCTTTATTAGTTCCTTTAACTCGAATCGTGGCCCCTATAATGGCTTCGCCTTTTTCGTCGAGTACTTGCCCCTTAAGGACATTGGATTGCGCTAGCACAACCTGCATACTTGTAATCAATAATACAAGTAGTAATAATAGTTTTTTCTTCATACTAAAATTGTTTAATTTTTGTTCTGTCAAGAATATTGGCTGTAAACATATTAAATCAGTTACTAGTTTGCAACTTTTTTTAACATTTAATTCTGAATATGTTAACAATTGCATTATTTTGATAATGTTTATACATTAAAAATAATAATATATATCCTTTTTTACACTGATTATCAACCATTTAATGACCATAAAAAAATATTTATGTAAAATTAATTTGCAAAACGCACTACGAAACCTTACCTTTGCGCTCCTTAATAAAGAAGACAAATTTAATTTTAAAAAATAACAATGAGACATTTAAGCTACAAAACGAAGTTTGCAAACAAAGAAACGCACAAAGCAGAATGGTTTGTAATCGACGCTACCAATATGACAGTTGGTCGTATGAGTGTAAAAATTGCCAACGTATTGCGTGGTAAACACAAACCAACCTATACTCCACATGCCGATGCAGGCGATTTTGTAATCGTATTAAACGCAGAGAAAGTGGTTTTCACTGGTGATAAATTAAATCAAAAGATTTATTTAAACTTTAGTGGATACCCAGGTGGTAAAAAAGAAGAGACTGCAAAAGATTTATTAGCTCGTCGTCCAGAAGCTGTAGTAGAACGTGCTGTAAAAGGTATGTTACCTAAAAACAGATTAGGTCGTGCGATGTATAAAAAACTATTTGTATACAAAGGAGACCAACATCCTCACACAGCTCAAAAACCAACAGAATTAAAATAATCAATTAAATACTTAAACATTTTAGAATAATGGAAAAACAAAAAAAAGCAATCGGTCGTAGAAAAGAAGCCGTAGCCCGTGTATACCTTTCAAAAGGTAACGGAAAAATTACGGTGAACGATCGTGATTACAAAGTTTATTTCCCACTCATGTATTTGCAAAATCAAGTAGAACTTGCATTGAAAACTATCAATGGTTTGGACAAATTTGATGTAAACGTTACTGTAGATGGTGGCGGTCAAAAAGGTCAAGCAGAAGCAATCAAATTAGGACTTTCGAGAGCTTTATGCGATCATGATGCTGAAAATCGTGTAGCATTAAAACCAGCAGGATTATTAACACGTGATCCTCGTTCGGTAGAACGTAAGAAATTTGGTCATAAGAAAGCACGTAAGAGCTTCCAATTCTCTAAACGTTAATCCTTTTCGATTTATATACATTCATTTCAAAAACAACTTAACGAACTACATATATCATGTCAGAAAATACATCATTACAACAGCAATTACTCGACGCAGGTGTTCACTTTGGTCATCTACGCAAAAAATGGAATCCCAAAATGTTGCCTTACATTTTTGCTGAGAAAAAAGGTATTCACATCATCGACTTAAACAAAACAGTTGAAGGATTGAATGAAGCGGCGGCTGCAATGAAACAAATTGCTAAAAGCGGCAAGAAAATATTGTTTGTAGCTACAAAAAAACAAGCTAAAGAAATCGTAACTGATTGCGCACAACGAGTAAATATGCCTTACGTAACCGATCGTTGGTTAGGAGGTATGTTGACCAACTTCGGAACTATCCGTAAGAGTGTAAAGAAAATGCAAAGCATTGAAAAAATGCTTGAAGATTCTAGCATCAGTATCAATAAAAAAGAGCGTTTAACACTTAAGCGTGATATGGAAAAAATGAATAAAGTATTGGGCGGTATTTCAAATATGTCTCGTACACCTTCAGCTTTATTCATTGTTGATATTTCGCATGAGCATATTGCATTGTCTGAATCAAAGCGTTTAGGTATCACTACCTTTGGTATGGTAGATACGAACAGTGATCCTAATAAGGTAGATTTTGCAATTCCTGCAAATGATGATGCTACTAAATCAATCGCAATCATTACGAACTATATCACAGCTGCTATCATCGAAGGTCTTCAAGAAAGAGAAAACGAGAAAGACAAAATGGATGACAGCGAAGAAGAGCAAAATGATGACAATGCACCAATGAGCTTAGGCGAAGATGGTGAAATGGGCGAAGATGGTGCTAAAAAAGCTCCACGTAAAAAAGCAAGTGGTACTAGAAGAACTACAACTACTGCTCCTAAAAAATAAGAGCAACTATCTAACTTTCGTACAACACGAATTAACTAGTTCAATTATTTATTTAAATATTTCAAAACAATTTCATTAAAGTGAATTAACAGTCAGGCTGTTAATTCACTTTTTAAAAATAAAAAAAATAACTCATGAGTACAGTAACAATAACTGCGACTGACGTAAACAAACTTCGTCAACAAACTGGTGCCGGTATGATGGATTGCCGTGCTGCATTACAAGAAACAAATGGTGACTTTGAAGCTGCCATCGATTACTTACGCAAAAAAGGGCAAAAAGTAGCTGCTAAACGTAGCGACCGTGATGCTAAAGAAGGCGTTGTAATTGCAAAAACAACGGCTGATAAAAAAGTAGGTATTGTAATCAACCTTACATCTGAAACAGATTTCGTTGCAAAAAACGAAGATTTTATCAATTTGGCTTTGAGCTTTAGCGAAACTGCTATCAACAATAATTGTACCTCATTGGATGCTTTGAAAGCATGTGCTTATGAGAACATTACAGTAGGTGATAAAATCATGGAAACTGTTGCTAAAATAGGTGAGAAAATAGATATCACATCTTTTGAACGTATTGAAGCAGAAACAGTGGTACCTTATAACCATGCTGGCTACCGTGTAGCGGTATTAGTAGCATTGAACAAACCTGGTAATGAGGCTATCGAAGTAGCAGGTAAAGATGTGGCAATGCAAATAGCGGCAATGAATCCTGTAGCTGTAGATCCACAATCGGTTCCTGCCGAAACAGTTGCTCGTGAAAAAGCAATCATTATGGATCAGATGAAAGCTGACCCTAAAATGGAAGGCAAACCAGAAGATATGATTTCTAAAATAGCAGATGGTAAAATCAATGCTTACTTTAAAGAGAACACTTTATTAGCACAACCATTTGTAAAAGATGGTAGCAAAACAGTGGGTGAATTTTTGAAAACGATTGAATCAGATTTAACTGTTACTGCTTTCAGCAGATTGAATATCGGATAATCTTTTACAACATTATATTAAAAAACCGCCTTGTGCAGTTTTTTTTACGTATTAATTATTGCGTTTCACCACAATTGATAATTTGAAAACTAAATAATTGTCTATATTCATACTAGAAATCAACTTGATTGTATTCTGAAATTTAGTTCTCTGACATATATGAAGTTTATTATTCACCTTTTAAAAATATATATTATGAAAAAGATTATTATCACATTTACACTCGTAATTGTATTGTCGATTCAAGCATTTAATCAAAATGCAACCATTCAATATCTTGACATCAACAACGTGAAAGCAGGTATTCTAACGCATGGAGATATGTTTTGGAATATAGATTCTCAAAAAGCAAGTTACGAATTCCCGAAAGGAAGCGGAAAAAATTGTGGCTTTGCAACATCCCTCTGGATAGCAGGATATGACCAATCTTCAAATGTACTAAAAGTTGCAGCACAAACTTATCGTCAAAATGGAAACGATTATTGGCCCGGCCCCATCGACCCAATCTTACCCATAGACTCAATCACATCTTCTAAATGGGATAAAATATGGAAAGTAAACCAAGCTGATATTACTACTTTTTTGGCTACAAACCCTCACACCGTAATTAATACGCCAACATCTATATTAGATTGGCCTGCCAAAGGCAATGCGTATGCTACTGGTAAAAATGGTGTACCATTAACTATTACAAAAAAGATGGCTCCATTTGTAGATATAAATAATGATGGTATATATAACATAATGGACGGAGATTATCCTTTAATAAAAGGTGAACAAGCACTATGGTGGATTTTCAATGATCAACGACCGCATACCGAAACAGGATCTACACCACTCAACATAGAAATCAAAGCAATGGCATATGCTTGCAACTCCACACTAACATTACAAAACACCACCTTTTATAGTTTTGATGTTACCAATTATAATACATCCAATTATATACAAACTAGATTGGGCATATGGGATGATATGGACCTTGGATATGGGTTTGATGATTATATAGGTGTAGATACCAATCGACGATTAGGGTATGCATACAATGCAGATGTATATGATGATGGCCCACTTGGATATGGAGCCAATTTAACCAAATCAGGCTTATTATTTATCCATTCTCCACAAGATTCTAATGGATATAAAGCACCATTAGGTGCATTTACATTTTATAACAATAATATGGGACCTACTGGAAATCCTAGTGTCGGCTCTGATTATTATCATCTGTTAAATGGAGAATGGAAAGATGGTCAACCATTTATGACCTCATGTAACGCACGTGATACAACAGGGGCTACTTATACAAAATATGTCTACCCAGGTGATCCGTGTATAAATAATTTATGGAGTGAAAAACAATGTACAAATCAAACAGGTGATCGAAGATTTATTATGACATCGAGTGATTTCATTTTTAATGTAGGTGAAGAAAAGAATATCACTTTTGCTATAATAAATACACCGCTCGCTCCAGATACATGTAGTATAAGTTTATTACAATCCATGGCCGATACTATTATGAATTATCCACTAAGCTGTAATACAGTGAGCCCATCAAGTATTACAAACAATAATTTTCAAAAATCACTTAGTTTATATCCAAATCCTGCAAACACTGAAATAATTTTGAGTTGGAGCGATGCATTTAATAATCATATTAAATCATTTCAACTATTAAATGCCATAGGCGAAAAGATAAACATTCCATTCGTGAAATCTAATTCTAAATTGAACTTGAATATTGCATCAATTGCCAATGGAATTTATTTTATCAATTTACAAACAGATCAAGAATCTAGCACATTAAGATTTTTGAAGAAATAACTAGTTAGGTCATATTAAAAAACCCATAGTGAATCATTCACTGTGGGCTTTTTAATTAAACTAAATCAATTCAGTCTTTAATTATAATTATAAAGATTGTATGATTGATAATAATTGATTGAAATACTGATTAGATAATTGTATTTCTGAAAAAAATAAAATTAAACAATACCAGCGAAATACATACAAATATTGAAATGTACATTAATAAAATAACAAGATTGGGTTTATAATTAAGTTCAATTATTGAAATTCCTTTTGGAACATCTATAGACATAAATGCTATGGATGAATTGAAAATTTGCACATCAATGTTATTCACTATAGCATGCCAATTATGATGATACTGTTGAGTTATGTTTAACGTATCATTCTGATCAGCATATACCCTAAGTTTAATTTTATTGTTCGTACATTGCATAATGTCAATAGAATGAATACTAGAGTCGTTTTGAAAGTACAAAAAAGGATGGTTCAAAACTTCATTTTTTTCATGCGTTGACTGTATCCATTGATCGTATCGTTTAGTAATTCCTATATATTTGTAATAAGAATTAAATGAAACTCTTTTATTGTAGTAATGACCTAACTCATAATTATTAGTAGTATCATAAAAAACAACTTTCGACAACAAATCATGATTATCAATGCTCGAGAATCTGATATTTTCTTTAAACTGACTACTTCTTGTTTTGGAAATGGCTGTAATAGGTAATATAAAATAGGACGAAATGGTAAGTTCAGTTATCAGAACAAGAATATATAAAATTGAACTATATACTTTGTAATAATGACTTAATAATTTATAAAAAAAAAGCAAAAACAAAAAAGCATTCAGTACAATTTTTTCTATTGGTGCAAAATTTTGAAAAGCAGCTATCAATTGATTGAAAGATTCAATCTGATTAAGATAACTCAATTTAATAATATAGTTAACTAGAAGCAACAAACAAGTTGAATAAAAATAATAATCGGATTCCAAATGCCATTTTGCATATCACTATGAATTGGGAAACCTAATTAAAATAAGTGTCCCAAAAAGAAAATTGACCATTTTGAATAAATAAACTTATATGATTTCTAATTTAAAAAAATCACTTCTATTACAATTATCCCTGATCATCCTGTACAAATTATTTCTCATAACTATTCTCTTGGTAAATATAAATACTCCTAATAATAAAGCGTCAATTCCATTGAACTAAATAACCCTCTTTATACAAACCAATATATTTTAATGCCTGTTCTTATTGACCTTTTGTTTAGTTTATTGTACTATTGCTTTATTTAATTTTTATTATGCTCAACATTTTTAAAAGATTCAAAATTTCTTACGCTGTTTACAATTTCTTTCATCGAAATGAATTGGTTCATAATGAGCTTCAATATAAAAAGCTTGGATTATCAAAAAAATATTATTCATCTATTTCTAGCAAAGACTTTGAAGGTCTGCCCGGTTCCAATTCAATTATCCCTACAATAGATGACTCTATTTTATCAAGATCTAAATTATATCATACCCTTTCATCGTCATCAAAAGAAAGTCTTCTTCAATACACTCAAAATGGATTTGCTGTACTCGAAAATTACCTCAGTGAAGAACAAGTTGGTTCTATTAATCAAGAAATTGAAACCATGTTAAAGAATGGTACAGTTAAATTTACCAATGTCAATAAAATAATGTTTGCCATACACAAATCAATTCTACTAAGAGAGACAGGCAATAATAAAGATCTAGTCGAATTACTTTCTCTTTTAATGGGCGATGAAGCTATTCTTTTTCAAAGCATCAATTTTTTGATGGGGAGCGAGCAGGATACCCATTCAGATAGCATTCATATGACAACTTACCCTCTTGGTGGATTATTGGGCGTATGGATAGCACTTGAAGATATCACACTTGAGAATGGACCATTGCATTACTACCCCAAAAGTCACACCCTTCCCTATTACATGAACAAGGACTATGATAATGAAGGGACAACATTTATGCTTGGCGATAAATCATACACAGAATATGAAAATATGATGAGTCGGAAAATAAAAGAACATCAACTAGAAAAATTAAATTTTTGTGCTAAAAAAGGAGATTTGTTAATATGGCATGCGAATCTTTTGCATGGGGGCAATGAACACATGAATAAAAATAAAACACGCAAAAGCATGGTATTTCATTATTTCAAAAAGGATTCAATTTGCTATCATGAAATTACACAGCGCCCTGCATTGATAAAATATTCCGAATAAAAGCAGTACTTAAACAAAATTCCCTGATCATCCTTTAAAAAATATTAATAGGTGAAACATTGTTATTGCTCTAAAAAATTTATGTAATAATAAATAAATTCATTTTACTTCCTGTTTTTGTATAATTTTATACAACCAAAATAGTTTGAAAATGAAAAAAATATTTACAACTATAAATATACTATGTTGTATATCTAACTTCATTTTAGCTCAAACACCTATAGTTCAACGTGATCTTGATATCAACAATGTAAGGGCTACTATACTTACTCATGGCGATATGTTTTGGGATAGAGTTAATCAAACTGCAGGATATGAGTATCCTAAAGGAAGCGGACTTCATTCTAACTTTCTTACTGCATTATGGGTTGCGGGCTACGATCAAAACACATCGAATCTGCATGTGGCATCCCAAACCTATCGTCAGAGCGGAAGCGACTATTGGCCTGGGCCTATTGATAATGGTTCTCAAATCGATTCTATTACATCAACTAAATGGGATAAACTATGGAAGGTAAACAAATCAGACATTGATCAATTTTTAACTATCATTCCGCACACAGTTTTTAATACACATCCAGCTATTTTGGATTGGCCTGCTAATGGTAATCCATATGCTACTGATCGATTTGGTGCACCATTAAGTATTACAAAAAATATGGCTCCATTTGTAGATGCTAATCTCGATGGCGTATACAATGCACTCGATGGCGATTATCCCAACATCAAAGGTGAACAAGCATTGTGGTGGGTATTCAATGATCAAAAACAACACACTGAATCGGGTGGCGAAAAATTGAATCTTGAATTTAAAGCAATGGCTTATGCATGCAATTCAATACCTGCATTGCAAAATAGTACTTACTATAGTTTTGATATTACAAACTATAACAATGCGGCATTTTTACAAACAAGAATTGGATTGTTTTCATGTGCCGATTTAGGATATGCTTTTGATGATTATATTGGTGTAGATACATCAAGACGACTTGCCTTTTTCTACAATGGTGATTTTTATGATGAAGTGCCTTATGGATATGATTCTAACCTAACAAAACATGGATTAGTTCTATTAAATAGTCCTCAAGATTCAGTTGGATATCATAGCCCATTAGGATCATTTGCTATTATTTGGAATACATTTGGACCTATTGGACCACCGCAAAATATCACTGCTATTAATCACTTCATGAGGGGTCATTGGGGTGATGGTCAACCATTTACTAAAACGTGTAATGCAAGAGATAGTGGTAGTGTAACAAATTTTGTTTTCCAAGGTATACCAAACGATAGCAATCAATGGAGTGAATATCAGTGTCAAAATACACCTCATGATAGAATCATTTTAATATCCACTAATGACTTTACCTTATTACCAGGAGATACAAAAAATTTCACCTTTGCTGCTATCAATACACCAAGAGCTCCTCATACATTTAACATCACAGAGCTACAAAATGTAGCTGATGCAGTGATGATGTATCCCAATGGATGTATCTCATCTAGCCCAGCCATTATAAAAAATTACAACCTTGCTGAATCACTATTGCTACATCCAAATCCAACTAGTGGTGAAATGGTATTACGTTGGAATGAATCATACAATGATAACATAAAATCATTTCAAATCGTGAATGCTTACGGCGAAATTGTACAAGCGCCATTTCAACTTTCAAGTTCAAATATCAAATTCAATATTTCATCATTGGCCAATGGAATTTATTTTATCAACTTAAAAACAAATCAAGAATCAAGTACAATTCGATTTTATAAAAATTAATTCCATACTATTTTATTAATCTGTCATAGAATTGTCATCCTTATTATATTAAATGAATTTTGTACTAACATTCAATAATTTCGTATCGTCTATTGAATGAATCCCTTTTCTATTCAACTTTAAAAATTTCGTTTATGTTAAAAAGACTTTTATTCACATTAATCATTTTAGGAGGTAGTATAATTACCAACGCTCAAATTAATTGCCCTGGTGTAATGTTTACATCTACTGTAAATGGTACAGCTGCTAATTTTGTATCAACTATACCTCCTAACTATACCCCCAATAGCTATTATTGGACCTTCGGTGATGGTGGCACATCTAATATCAACAATCCAACACATACCTATGCTAACAATGGCCAGTATTTAGTCTGTATGACAGTGTCTGGATTTCTGACAGGTACTAATACCCCTTTCCAATGTAATTTTTGTGATTCTGTTGTAATTACGGGCGGTGCTCAACCTTGTAATTCTAATTATTCATTTACCACTTCGGGGTTAACAGCCAACTTCACTAGTTTGGCTACTGGACCTGGAACTATTACAAATTATGCTTGGAATTTTGGTGATGGCAATCAATCCAACTTACAAAATCCCGCACATACATATGCCAATGCAGGATGGTATAATGCTTGTTTGACTATATACGGTATTTATAACAATGTAACGTATACATGTACATACTGCGACTCAATATATGTTTCTGGTGGCGCTCAACCTTGTGTTGCTTCTTATAATTATACTGTTGGTGCAAACAATGTAGTTTCATTTACGAGTACATCAACTGCACCTGGTCCAATATCAACGTATCAATGGGCATTTGGGGATGGCGGCACTTCCAATACAGCTAACCCTGTTCACACCTATGCTAATGCTGGTTGGTACAATGTATGTTTAACTATTTCAGGACAATCTGCAGCTGGTCCATTCCAATGTTACTATTGTGATTCTATATATATCCAAGGTGGTGTTAATCCAGGAGGTTGCTTTGTAAATGCTAATTATACTGGTAGTATTTCAGGCAACACTGTAAACTTTACCAACTTATCTACTTGCACAGGATGCACAAGCGTAAGTTATGCTTGGAATTTTGGCGATGGAGGTACTTCCTCTCTTACAAATCCTTCTCATACCTATGCTAATGGAGGCAGCTACAATGTATGTCTTATCGCTACTGGCATCGATTCTATCCAACAAACTTGTATCGATACATTCTGTTATACAGTCATTGTGGGAGCTTCATCAGTCAATAATGTAAATTCATCAACAAATATACTTGATGTGTATCCTAATCCATCACACGATTATGTTGAAGTAAAACTTCCTACGACTGACAATTTTGAATTGAAAATAATGGATGTAGCAGGTAAAATAATTTCTATAGAAAAAATTGAAAAAAATATTCAAAAAATAAAATTAGATATAAGCAAGTATGCCAATGGTATGTACTATTTGCAATTGAATAGCGCAACTACAAAATATCATAGTAGCTTTATTAAACAAGAGTAACAACGACTTTGGTTCATGGTTTGGTTTTTAGTTAAAAAAGAAACCGCAACTTTAATTAGTTGCGGTTTTTTTATGAATACTGTGTCAATCGATCCTTTCTACAAAAGGCCAATAAATGAATTCCTTTGTCTTTACAATAATCTACAGCCATACTCGATGGTGCTGATACAGCTGCTAAATAAGGAATACCTGCTCGGTAACATTTACTCACAATTTCGTATGACACACGTCCACTTACGATAAGGCATGCCGCTTCTTGTAATTTGTGCTGAAGTAATAAACTACCAATTACTTTATCGACAGCATTGTGTCGTCCAATATCTTCCTTACAATCCAGCATGTCGCCCTTGTAATTAAATGCTGCTGAAGCATGCGAACCACCTGTTGTTTTAAAATTGGATTGAACTGCATTCATAGCTTCAAACATAGATAAAATCATTGCTGGTTGAAGTTCATTGAGCGCCTGTATTTTCTTTCCATTCAAAGTTAAATCTGCTTCGTACTTTCCACACATCCCACAACTTGTAACCGACAACAAATTACGTTGTGTTGAAATTCCTTTACCAAGTAATTCTTCTGGGATCAATACATTTACTTTGGTGATATAGTCTTTTTCATTGGTTTCTGTTACAATAAAAGTTGGATTTACATCCCCATCATACACATCTTCACTCAGTAAGATACCACGTGTAAGTTCCTCTTCATTTCCTGGAGTGCGCATCGTCATGGTATATGGATTTCCATTGATAGAAATGCTGAGCATCTCTTCAACAGTTAATGCATCTTCAATCTCATTGAAGATGCCATTCTCATATTTACGAGCAGATACCGATTGCACTATTGATCATTTTTGGTTTATCAAATGTACTCATTATATCCTTCGTTAAAAAAAAATTGCAATACTATATCACAACATGAAGGCTTTTATTGTTTGTAAACATGATTTATATCAACTAATCTATATCTTAACTAATACTAACTTTGCATGTTAAATCAAAAACATTCATGCAAGCATTAAATATCGGTGGACTAAAAATACAAGTACCCATTATCCAAGGTGGTATGGGTGTAGGCATTTCATTGAATGGACTCGCATCAGCTGTAGCCAATGAAGGAGGCGTAGGTGTTATATCCTCAGCTGGGTTAGGTTTATTATATCGCAATTTATCCAAAGATTATTTAGAAGCGAGCATACTAGGACTTCGTGAAGAAATCAAAAAAGCACGAGAAAAAACTGCAGGCATCATTGGCATTAATATCATGGTAGCGCTCACCAATTTCGAAGATATGGTAAGGACCTCCATCGAAGAAAAAGTAGATATGATTATTTCTGGAGCTGGCTTACCGCTCGATCTTCCAAAATACTTAACCAAAGACAGTGTGACCCGTTTAGTACCAATCGTGTCCTCTGGTCGAGCTGCAAAAATTATTTGCGAAAAATGGAAATCATTGTACAATTATTTACCAGATGCCATTGTGGTAGAAGGACCAAAAGCGGGCGGTCATTTAGGATTTAAAGCAGATCAAATCACCGATGAACATTTTAAACTAGAAGAACTCATTCCAGATGTAGTGAAAGAAGTGGCCGTGTTTGAAAAAGAATACAATCAAGAAATTCCTGTGATAGCTGCAGGTGGCATCTACAACGGAGAAGATATTTACAACATTATGCAACTGGGTGCAAAAGGTGTACAAATGGGAACACAATTTGTCACAACAGACGAATGTGATGCTTCCTTCGAATTTAAAAACACCTATATCAATGCTTCAGAAGAAGATGTTGAAATAATCGTAAGTCCTGTGGGAATGCCTGGACGCGCCATCAACAACGAATTTTTAGATGCTGTAAAACGTGGTGAAAAAAAACCCATCAACTGTCCTGTAAAATGCATTAAAACATGCAATGTTGAAACGACTCCATATTGCATAATCGCTGCACTGATGAACGCCTATAAAGGCAATTTTAAAGCGGGCTATGCCTTTGCGGGATCCAATGCTTTTCGTGCTACTAAAATTCGCCCAGTGAAAGAATTGATGAATGAATTAGTAAATGAATTGAAAGCTAAGATGGGGATTTGAAATACTAAAATAATATATTAGTTTAATCCCCAATTAATATAAACTAACTTGATTTATATTTCTTCTTAGGATGTTGTCGTGTATTAAAAATAAGTTAGTATTTCTAATTGGTTATCTCAAATTTGATAAATCATGATATTGTGTTTTGTTATCACTGCTTCATAAACATTCTTCTTTGTCGATTTTCGAAATAATCGCGGAATTAATTGAATGTATTGAATTGTCTGATCAGTTGATTTAACAAAGTTTTCAACTTCTTTTGTTGTCCAGTTTTCTAATAAATAATTTATGACTTTTTGAAAATTCCTCTCAGCAGTAGGAAGCCAAATAACTTTTAAAGCCATTGTTTATAATTTTTCATAATACTTTTATGACTTTTCCCTTTGCCTTCAATGGCTTCTTTTTTTGCTTCATCAATATCTTGTTGTACAGAAAGTGGCAATTCATCCCACAAATCAATTTCCTTATTATGAACATCAATTAAGTGTTCCAACTGAAACAATAATT
>JBIIJQ010000076.1:0-14993 GCA_044233655.1 Chitinophagaceae bacterium
AGATACCAAAGTGAAGATGGATAAAAGTGGCAACATGAATATCAAAACCCCTGATGGTAAAGAAATCAATGTGAATGTGAAAGATGCAGTAGATAAGAAATAAAGAATCTAAGAAATTTGTTAATCGTCGGTTGAGTAATTCTTAACCGACGATTTTATTTTATCTACAAACAATAAAACTTAATTTTGCTTTCCACTTGTAAACTAAGAATATGAATTTGACTAATTTTCAATACATCCAGAATTATATTGGGGGTGAATTTACAGAACCATTATCTAAACAATATATCGATAATATCAATCCTGCAACTGGTGAGAAATATGGTCAAATTCCCAATAGCAATGCAGAGGATGTTGATGCTGCAGTAAAGGCTGCTCAAAAAGCGTTTCCGAGTTGGAGTGTTTCTTCTGCAGAGTCTCGCTTCAAAATTTTAAATCGTATAGCCGAATTAATTGACGAAAATTTAGATGTATTGGCATTGGCAGAAACAACCGATAATGGTAAACCATTGTCTTTAAGTAAGCGAGTTGACATTCCAAGAGCTTCGAGTAACTTTCGTTTTTTTGCGACTAGCATCATGCACTTTTCGACCGAAAGTCATGTGATGGAAGATAAAGCGATCAACTATACAATGCGTCAGCCAGTTGGTATTGTTGGATGTATTTCTCCATGGAATTTACCCTTGTATTTATTTTCGTGGAAAATAGCGCCAGCACTTGCAGCAGGTAATTGTGTGATTGCAAAGCCAAGTGAAGTCACACCATTGACGTCGTTTTTACTAGCCAAAATTTGCAAAGAAGCAGGCTTGCCTGATGGCGTATTGAATATTCTACATGGTGATGGGCCGAGTTGTGGAAGTGCCATTGTAGCTCATCCTTCAATCAAAGCTATTTCATTTACTGGAAGTACTCGAGCAGGTCAACACATTGCATCTGTGGCTGCGCCTATGTTTAAAAAATTGTCATTGGAACTTGGAGGTAAAAATCCGAATATCATTTTTGCAGATTGCGATTGGGGTAAAATGATGAAGACAACTGTTCAAAGTTCGTTTGCCAATCAAGGGCAAATATGTTTGTGTGGAAGTAGAATATTAGTTGAGAAGTCAATCTACGAACGATTCAAATCTGAATTTATAGAGCATGTAAAAAAACTAACAGTAGCTGATCCAATGGAAGCTAATTCTAAACAAGGCGCAGTGGTAAGTAAATTGCATTACGATAAAATATTGAATTGCATTGAATTGGCTAAGCAAGAAGGAGGCACCATTTTAGTAGGTGGTAATGCAGTTAAACTAGATGGTCGATGTGCCAATGGCTATTTTGTTGAACCAACCATTATAGAAGGTTTAGGGGCTAGCTGTCGTACCAATATGGAAGAAATATTTGGACCTGTGGTTACTCTTCAATCTTTCGATACAGAGGAGGAAGCATTGGCATTAGCCAATTGCAGCGACTATGGTTTAGCATCTACTGTTTGGACCCAAGATATTTCAAAAGCAAATCGAGTGGCTATGAAATTGAATGCTGGTATCGTATGGATCAATTGCTGGTTGTTGCGCGATTTACGTACACCCTTTGGCGGAGTCAAAAACAGTGGCGTAGGTCGTGAAGGTGGTTGGGATGCATTGCGCTTTTTTACCGAAGCAAAAAATGTGTGTGTAGAATTGTAAATTTCAATTACCCTTTACATCCAATGCATCTCGCAAGGCATTGCCTAATAGATTAAAGGCCAGTACTATCATCATAATAGCAATACCAGGAATGATTGCCAACATAGGACGATTGGTTATAATAAAATTATAATTTTCTTTGATCATCAATCCCCATGATGATACGGGTGGTTGTACTCCGATACCTAAAAAGCTTAAGCCTGCTTCTATTAAAATAGCCGTAGCAAAATTACCAGCAGCAAGAACAATCGTAGGCCCTAATACATTAGGTATGATATGTTTTACGATAATACGTGCCGAAGAGAATCCCATCGTACGGGCTGCTTGTATGTATTCCATTTCTTTTAACGACATCACTTGCCCACGTATGAGTCGCGCAGTACCGACCCACATGGTAAGTCCGACTGCAATGAAGATTTGCCAAAAACCTTTACCCAACGCAAATGTAATTGCAAACACCAACAACAAGGTTGGTATGGCCCATATTACATTAATAAGCCATGTAATGAGTTGGTCGGTCCATCCACCAAAATATCCACTCAAGGCGCCCAACATGACACCAATGAAAATGGAAAGTATAACAGCAATAAATCCTACTGCCATACTTACACGGGTTCCTAATATGAGTCGAGATAACATATCACGACCATAACGATCGGTTCCAAGCCAAAAGGTTTTTTTAATAATAAGTTTTTTTATGAGTTGATTGTCATTCAATGCATCATTGAATGTTACTGTTTGTTTTGCAAAACCAATAGGTTCTGTCAAGGTTTCATCTACAATACGATTTGCCAATATGCTGTCCGATGTAATCCGATAATTTAAAATCGGAATCAATTCGTAATTTTTTTCTTTGCCATGCAAAAGATAGTAAAGCAACGATTCTTTTGTACTCGAATTCGATTTGTATTTTTTAAAAAATAGACAAGAATAACCAGGTTGTTTTGTGGCTATTTCCAAGGTCATGGTGTTGGCATTGGGACTATCATCGGGACTCAATGGATAAGCAAAAATGGCTAATACGACTACAAGAACAATAAAGATAATAGAAATCAATGCAGCCTTGTTGCGTCTGAATCGTTTCCAAAATCGAGATGTTCCTTGTGTACTCATGAATCGATTGAATAGTTATTTTACGTTACGTTCTTTCCATTGGTAGGTACCAAATTGACCTAATAAACCAGAAAGGACTACGTAAGGTATATGAAAGCATTGCAAGATAGGAAATCGGACGAGTTCTTTTTCTTTATTAAAAAATTGACTTACCGGTATCATCAACGACAGTTCAAGGATTGTTTTTGCAATCAATGCAGTTAGAAGCACAAACAACAAGGCAGGTTTGTAAAAACACAAAAGTGTAAGTAAGATAAATGAAAGATTATAAAAATAGACTAATCCTAATACAATAATAATTCGCTTATCTTTAAAATGAGTTGCCTTCGATGCCCATCGAATACGTTGATTAAAAAATGCTTTGCTATCGGCCATGGGTGAGGTTTTCACAATCGCTTCTTTGCATTTGAGGTAATTGGTTTTTTTAGGAAATCGTTGTTCTATTTTATACATCAGCAACATATCATCACCACTCGCAATATGATCAATGCCTTTGAAACCACCTACTGTATCATAAGCTTGACGTGTATAAGCAAGATTAGCTCCATTGCACATGGTGCCACTATGGGTATAGGCAACTGCTCCAGTTATCCCTTGCATAGTCATAAAGTCGAGGGATTGAAATAACTGAAACAAGGATTGGTCGCATGTAAAATCGACTGGGGCAGCTATGAGTTTGTATCGGTATATTTCATAATAACTTACCAAACTCAAGAGCCAATATGGACTCATGCGGCAATCAGCATCGGTAGTGATGATGAGCTCGCCATTGCTTTGTAAAATGGCGGTTTCAATGGCTTTTTTCTTATAAGAGTTTAAAATCTGTGTACCAGTATGAACCGACAAGTCAATATACTTTACACCCAAAAATGATTGTACAATATCTGGCGTACGATCGGACGAATGATCATCTACCACAATGATTTCCATCAAATCGGTCGGATAATATTGTGATAAAATGTCTTTCAATAAATGCCCAATATTGTTTTCTTCGTTACGAGCAGGTATAATGATACTTACTTTTGTTTTGGGAACATATTGCTTATTCAATACAAATTCGTCCAAGTGATTCCATCCGGCTTTGTAATACAATATCAAAACTGCATAAGACAGAAACAATACTACCAGTATGAAAATTAAAATAGCCATTCTTAGAATAGTATGCAATATCAGAAAATATATCTTCTTATACGAATGAAGGCTGCAGTTTTTTCGAAAGCATTCAATTCTAAACTTTTTTCTATTCAAAAATTCTAGTACTTTCACATGGCCATGCGAAAAAAAATTATTTGGTTGTGTAGTTGGTATCCCAATGAATTGGATCGATATACAGGCGATTTTATACAGCGTCAGGCTCAAGCTGCATCAATCTATGCCGATATAGAAGTGGTGCATGTAGTGGATGCAAATGAAGATAAATGCAATGTGGTTAATTTAAATCCATTTTTAAGAGAAACCATTTACTACATCAAGGCATGGAATAAAATTAGTCGTTATAAAGATTTTTTTCAAATTCATGAATCCTTTATCAGTGATTATTTCAGTCGTAAAGGCAAGCCAGATTTAATTCATGTACATATTCCTATCAAAAGCGGATTGATTGCATTGCGATGGAAACGAATTTACAAATTACCTTTTATTGTAACCGAGCACTACGGTATTTACAATCATGAAGTAGAAGATCGATTTAGTCAACGCAATTATTTTTTCAAATATTTTACACGACGTATTTTGCAACAAGCAAGTGCTTTTTTGCCTGTGAGTGAAAGCTTGGGAAAAGATGTAAATGAGCATGTCTGTAGCAAAGAGTTTCAGGTAGTGCCCAATGTAGTGGACTCAACTCTTTTTTATTGGAAAGAAATGAATCATCCACAACATCCATTTCGATTTATCCATGTATCCAACGGGGCTAGTGTTAAAAATTTAGAAGGGATATTAACTGCTGTTGAACTACTTTCAAAGCAACGTTCTGATTTTGCGGTATACTTCATAGGCAATACCAACAAACAGCATTTAAAATCAGCGAAAGAAAAAAAGTTGAACAATAAACTAGTTTATTTCCTACCCGAAATGAGTTATGCAGAAGTAGCAGTGCAAGTAAGACATTCTGATGCTGGGCTTTTATTTAGTTTCAACGAAACACAATCGTGTGCTGTGCTAGAATGGCTTTGTATCGGGTTGCCTGTGATTGCAACGAATGTAGGTGGTGTAAAGGAATTGATTACTGTTCACAATGGCTTATTAGTAGAATCATCTAATATTGAACAATTGATCAACGCAATGGAAACCATGATTGATGGTAAGATGAAATTTGATCATCAACTCATTGCTACACAAGCTAAGTTGAAATATAGTTATGATGCCGTAGGCAAAACGTTAGCATTGGTGTACAATAAAATAGTTTAAGCTAATTGAAATGATTCTGAGAATAAAGAGGCTACAAAATCTTTTTCAAAATGAGATTTAAATGTGTTGTGCGTAAAGATGTTTTTCTTTGGAATGTAAGAGTACGATTTTCCCATTTCTTGAAAGTTTTCAGCTAAATATTCAATTGAGTTTAAGATGATATCCACCTCTTCATCAGTCATAGTGGGGTGGATCGATAATCGAATCCAACCAGGTCGTACAAATAGGTTTCCTTGATTGATTTGTTTCAATATTTCTGTTGACTCCTCTTGGTTTATATTCAATAAATAATGGCCATAGGTACCTGCACATGCACAGCCTCCTCTTACCTGTAAGCCAAAATAATCGTTTAATAATTTGACCCCTAAATTAAAATGCAAGCCATCAATGTAAAACGAAATTGCACCAATCCGATGTTCAATATTTGATGCAAGGATATGTAAGTTTGAAATGTTTTTTAATTGTTTGAAAACTCGTTGAAGAATAATCATTTCTCGATGTAAAATATTTTCAACTCCCATTTCTTTTTTTAATTTAAAACACAACGAAGCTTTGATACCTTGTAAAAATCCTGGGGTACCTCCATCTTCTCGATCTTCTACATTTGAATAATATTCATGTGTTTTCCATGGTGTTGTAAATCGAACGGTTCCGCCTCCCGAATGATCCGGAATCGTATTTTTACACAATGCCGAATTCAGAATCATAATGCCTGGTGTAGCTGGACCGCCTAAAAATTTATGAGGGGAAATAAAAATCGCATCAAGTTGCTTGGATTCATCTTTAGGATGCATGTCAATATCAACATAAGGGCCAGAACATGCAAAGTCAACAAAACACAATCCACCAGCACGATGAATCATTTGAGCGATAGAATAATAGGGTGTAATGATTCCAGTAACGTTTGATGCGGCCGTTACGGATGCAATTTTTAATGGTCTACTTTCATATTGTTTTAGCAAATCTTCAAAGTGATTTAAATCCAAATGGCCGTGTTCGTCTGGATTAATAATTTCCACATCTGCTATAGTTTCGAGCCATGAAGTATGATTGGAGTGATGCTCCATGTGGGTTACAAATACAATGGGCCTATCTTGTTCATTTAATTTTATATTGGAATTGAAATCGATGATATGATTCGATACAGCATCTGGAATGCGTAAGCCGAGTATTCGTTGCAATTTATTAATCGAATCCGTCATGCCAGTGCCAGAAAAAATGAGTGCATCTTGTTCATTGGCATTCACTTGCTTTTTAATATACTCTTTGGCTTCATGGTAGGCATTGGTCATGAGAGTACCTGTGATGGATGTTTCGGTATGCGTATTGCCACAAAATGGAAATACTTTTTCAAGCATCGTATGTTCAATGGGGCCATAAAGCCGACCGCTTGCTATCCAATCGGCGTAGATCATTTTTTTTTCACCAAAGGGTGTAGGAAACGTTTGGTCAATACCTATAATATGTTGTCGAAATGGAAGGAAATGTGCTTCACTCATGATGATGACTCGTTTTTTGAAGGCATGAAAGTACAATGTTTTACGTTGAATACAAACCCTTTCAATTGA
Source organism: Chitinophagaceae bacterium (assembly GCA_044233655.1). Lineage (GTDB taxonomy): Bacteria > Bacteroidota > Bacteroidia > Chitinophagales > Chitinophagaceae > OLB11. Next base: position 6,758 of record JBIIJQ010000076.1, read on the forward strand.
AATAGGCTCATTACTAAAAAAATTATGGATATGAAGCCATGACTGTTTGCAATGAAGTACATTTGCAAACAGTAATGAAAGAAATCTCTAACAGATCGGCTACCTACAACTTCGCTATAGAGCAGAAGTATGTAGCAGGTATGGTATTGGCTGGTACTGAAATTAAAGCGATTCGACAAGGAAAGGTTAGTTTTAATGACAGCTATTGCCTGATACATGATGACGAAATGTGGATTAAAAGTTTGCATATTGCCGAATATTCATTTGGTACTGCCAACAATCATGATCCGGTAAAGGATCGTAAGTTATTACTCAATAGAAAAGAAATACGTAAAATCGTATCGAAGACCAAAGAGAAAGGATATACCATAGTGCCCTTGCGTATATTTATGAGTGAAAGTGGCTATGCCAAAATAGAAATAGCTCTTGCCAAGGGTAAAAAAGTACACGATAAACGGGATAGCATTAAAGCTAAAGATGCTGAACGTGATTTGAAACGTACGTTGAAATATTAATATTACTCAGGTTTCTTCTGCTTATCGAACCAAACCAAAAAAGCAGGTAACAAAGTAAGATTGGTAATCATAGCCATAAACAAGGTGAGCGCAGTGAGATAACCCAATGCTTTAGTGCCATCAAACTGTGAAACAAGAAATACAATAAATCCGACTGAAAGTATTAAGGACGTATAGATGATACTAATACCTGTTTCCTGTATAGTTTGTTTTACGGTTTCTTTGATATCGTAATTATTTTTAGGAAGGTCTTGTTTGTAATTGACTAAGAATCGAATGGTAACATCAATGGCAATACCTAAAGCTATACTGAATACAAGCACCGTGGATGGTTTTAATGGAATATGAAATACACCCATCACACCTGCTGTGATAATGAGTGGTATCAGATTGGTCATAATAGATATCACTACTATGCGCCATGAGCGAAACAAAAAGGCCATACAAAGTATAATCATGAGTAAAGCCAATAGAATACTATCAATCAAACTGCTGATGATAAATTTACTGCCTTCGAGAAATACGACACCCGTACCGGTATAGGTAATACTGTAGCGTGAGGTGTCAAAAATTTCGCTTGCTCGTACATTGATACTGTCTAATATTTTGGGCAATGCTACCGAGCCTACATCGGCCATACTTACGCTGATACGTGCATATCGTTTGGTACTATCGGTAAATGAACTTACAATTTTTCCTAATTGAGATTTGCTGGTATCAGATTTCATTTTTAGGTAAGGCAATAAAAATGATACATCAAAACTATTGGGCACACCATAGCTTGAACTATCGCCATCATAATAGGCTTGTCGTGCAAATTTAATGGCTTCTACCAATGACAATGGTTTGGACATTTCCTTGAATTCGCGTAACACAGACGATAACTCGTCAATTTTTTTAATCGTACCTAAGGTAGTAGCACCTTGTTTTTTGCGCGAATCGATTACAATTTCCAAGGGCATTACACCATTGAAGTTTTTTTCAAAATATTTTAAATCAGTATAAATTAGATTATTCTTAGGCAAGTCATCTACAATATGGCCTTCTGTACGCAAACTCATCATGCCACCAATAGATAATAGAATAAGCAATGACCAAAAAGCATAGACCACCTTACGATGATTAAATACCCAATGTTCAAATTTCAATAACACTGAGGATAAATATTTATTTTCAAGATAACGGGTATGTTTTTCCTTTGGCTCAGGCAAAAAACTAAAAATAGCCGGAATGGCAAAAAGCGAAATGATAAACACGGCCATGATACTTAAACCTGATACGAGTCCAAACTCCTTCAATACCTGACTCTTTGTAAAATAAAATACGCCAAAGCCTATAGCTGCTGTGAGATTGGTAAATAGGGTAACGATACCCATACGCTCCACCATGGCTAATAAGGATTGGGTTTTCTCTTTGTAAATGGCAAATTGGGTATGATATTTATTGAGAAAATAAATACAATTGGGTAAGCCAATCACAACCAATAATGGTGGTATGAGTGCAGAAAGAATGGTAATCTTGAAATTGAAAATGCCCAAGAACCCAACAGCCCATACCACACCGGCAATCACAATCAACATCGAAAAGGTGACTGCACTGAATGATCGGAAAAATAAAAATAAGATGATAGAAGTCAAAAGCAATGATACCAATAATATCAATCGCATTTCATACTTGACACTTTCGGCAAATCGGGTTCGAATAAATGGAAGTCCAGAATAATGGGCTTGTATATGATTTGCCTTGGCAAATTCTTCAGTAATGGCTTGTATATCACTTACAACCTTTACTCTTTTTTCTGAAAAAAGATAATCTTTTTTGATATAAACCGCCGTGAGATAGGAATTGGTTTCGGGATTGTACAATAGATTGCGATAGAAAGGTAGGTTTAAAAATTCCTTTACACTTGAATCAAAAGCTTGTGTTCCAAAAATGTTCTTTGTCACTAATTTAGATGCAGTATCACTTTCTTGTTTTACGATATTTACTGCAGTAGGAACACTCAGCATATTATCAACGCCGTCTACTTTTTTTAAATTTTGTTGCCATGTAGAAAATGCATTGAAAAAAGAAGGTGTCAATGCGTCTTTACTATCAAACCCAATAGCCAACATTGTACCATCTTCACCAAACATTTTTTTGAAATTTTGGTATTCGATGTATTTTGGGTTGTCGGTAGGAATGGCACTTGCCATTTCATAACTCATTTTTACTTTAGAAGCAAAATAACCCATGCCAACTGTCAACAATACGATGACTGCTAAAACTGGAATTCGGAAACGAAGTATAAATACTGCTAGATGATGCCACATAGGGTTGGCAAAGATACCATAAGGCTTAAATATTATGCTATAATACCAATGTGATTTATAAAATATGTAAATATTTTATAAATCTTATCCCGAAACCTTTCGGGAGTAAATGCCGATAAGATAGATGTTTAGTCTAATATAGCGAAGCGTTCATTAGACTATTACATATTTCAAATCGGTATAATCAATAATATTCTTTAATTTTAGACGTTTATAAGGCGTACATATACATTATGCAATACAGGATACTCAGCACACTACTTTTAATCGTTTTTTTTACATTAGGCTCGCAGGCACAGCAAGTGCCAATTGGGAACTGGCAAACCTATTTCACATATACATCCGTAAAAAGTGTAGAAAAAGTTGGCGATAAAATTTTTGCTGCTGGTAATCATCTCTATGTTTATTCGATGGGCGAAAATGAATTTTCAACTTATTCGAAAGTCAATGGATTGAGTGATGTAAATATTCGTTTGATACGACATGATGTGACTTCGGGTTTTATGATTATTGTATATGAAAATAGTAACATTGATTTATACAAGGACAGTCGATTCTACAATATGCCTGATATTAAAAATTTAAATATCACCGGTAGTAAATTGATCAACAATGTGTTCTTTAAGAATGATTTTATATACTTGGCAACCGATTTTGGGATTGTAGTATTGAATCCTATAAAAAGAGAAATCAAAGAGACCTATACATTACAAGCAGCAGCACAGGTTTTAAAAATTAAAGATCTTACAATCTTCAATAATGAATTTGTAGCTGCTACATCTCAAGGTTTATACTCAGCCGATGTCAATAATCCAGTATTGCAGGACTTTGCCAATTGGAGTCAAACCGGAACGCAAGATTTAAATAGTGTATTTTCACACAACAATCAATTGTATTGCGCTACCAAGGATTCGTTGTTTCAGGTTACAAGCAATTCATTTATTTATAAATATGAAAGCATCTCGGAAATAAAAAAGATTCGGACAGGAACTAGCTATTTTTATGTATGTGAATCAGGTGATTTAAGTCGATCGGTTAAACGATTTGATGTAAATGGAAATATAGTTGATTCATTAAGAGGAGTAAATCCATATGATGTAGTCGAGTATTCGCCTACTCAAATATGGGTAGCAGATTTTTGGCAGGGACTTACCAAAGTGGATAATTTTAAGGATGTAGGAATATACCGTCCAAACTCTATTTTTGATAATACTATTTACAACTTATCCATCAATAACAACGAATTATATGTTTCAGGTGGTGCAGAGCGGAGTTGGATTTATACGTTTAGTTCATCGGGTTTCAATCGTTTGCAAAATGGTGAATGGAAATGGTTTAATCGATATGTCAATACAACATCTATGGATACTGTACTAGATATACTCGATGTAGTAGTGGATCCTAAAACAGGACATGCGTTTGGAGCTTCGTATGGTGGTGGATTGATAGAAGTAGATATGGAAAATAACAAATCCACTGTATATAAAAACAATAACTACATACAAGCTGCCAATGGCGATCCTAACTCGTATCGTATTGTTGATTTGAAGTACGACGATGATAATAATCTATGGATGTCCAACTATGCAGCACCCGATCAGTTGGTAGTAAAAAAAGCAGATGGAAGTTGGCAAAATTTTTCATTTCCTTATTCTACCAGCGAGAAAACAGCCAGTCAAATTGAGATTGACAATGCCAATCAAAAATGGATGGTAGCACCACGAGGTATTGGTATTTATGTATTGAACGATAATAATACCATCGATAATAAAAATGATGATCAAGTTAAAAAATTAATTGTAGGTACTGGCTATGGCAACTTACCAAACAATGAGATTTATTGTATTACCAAAGATAAAAATGGAAAGTTGTGGGTAGGCACTGCCGATGGTATTGGTATCTTTAATTGTCCCGAAAGTGTATTCTCACAAGAAGGTTGTGATGCCGAATTGAAAATCGTAAAATATGATATTAATGCAGGGTTACTTTTTCAACGTGAAGCCGTGAAAACGATTGCGGTAGATGGCGCCAACAATAAATGGATAGGTACCAACAATGGTGTATGGCTTATTAGTGATGATGCCGAAAAAATAATTCATCAATTCAATAAAGACAATAGCCCCTTGCCTTCCAATGAAATTACAAAAATAGTGGTACATCCTACTACAGGAGAAGTGTTTATAGGTACCAATGCAGGATTAGTTTCTTATCGTGGCGAAGCCACTGATGGCAATAAGACGAATAAGGAATTATTGATTTTCCCAAATCCTGTACCAAGTGGTTACAGTGGTGTAATCGCCATCAAAGGACTGACCGAAAATGCTGATATACGTATTACCGATGTGGCAGGTCAATTGGTATATCGTACCAAAGCGCAAGGTGGACAAGCTATCTGGAATGGAAGTACCTATACGGGTCAAAAACCAAGAACAGGTGTTTACTACGTATTTGCAACCAACGTAGATGGGAGCGAAACGAAAGTGGGTAAGTTTGTTTACAATCAATAGGAACACAGCTTTATACTTATGCTTCACGCTACCAACGGAATTGTATTACGTACTATCAAATATGGTGATACTAGCATTATAGTTACCATCTATACCGAAGTCTTTGGGGTACAAAGTTATTTGGTGAATGGTGTACGAACCGATAAAAAATCGAAAACAAAAGCTAATATCTATCAACCCGCTACTTTACTTGAACTGGTGGTTTATCACCAACCCAATAAAAATCTACAACGAATCAAAGAGGCACGTGTATATTATTTATATCAATCGGTGCAAAGTAGTGTAGTGAAAAATGCGATCGCCATCTTTATGTCCGAATTAATATTTAAAACCATTACAGAACCTGAACAACATCAGGATTTGTATGATTTTTTTGAATCATCCTTTCAATTAGTTGATACAAATTTAGACAAAGATTTAGCAGACTTTCCAATTCAGTTTACAATTGAGATGGCTGCTCGTATGGGCTTTGGTATGCAAGTACAAGAAAGCAATCATCATACTTTGTTTGATTTGATGGGAGGTCGTTTTGTAGCATTACACGATACATCTCATACACATTTAGTGACCGAAGAAATGTCCATGATGCTTGCAACCTTATTAAAATCGGAAGCACTCACACTCAATCATGATAAGCGACAAGAATTACTTTCTGTCTGTATTCAATACTTACGATTGCATATACCTCATATGAGCGAACTCAAAAGCCCTGAAGTGTTGCATGCTGTGATGAGTTGATAATTTAAAATGCAGGCAAAATCGGTTTAGTCCCTACTATCTTTTCTATTTTTTCCATCACAATTGGTGTTAGTTTGTCAACTGCATCCAATGACTTGAAATTATCAATCAGTTGTTCTTTTTTGGTAGCTCCCAATATCACACTTGACACATTCGGATTTTTCAAACACCATGCAAGGCTCATCTGAGCCATTGATATGTCAAGGCTTTCTGCAACAGTTGCCAATTTTTTTACTTTATCCAATTTATCTTTAGTAAGCCATCGATCGGCCAACCATTCAAATCCTTTCATGCCAAGGCGGGATCCTTTGGGAACTTTGCCTTCATTGTATTTGCCCGATAGTAAACCCGTTGCCAATGGGCTCCAAATAGTGGTGCCTAATCCAATATCGTTGAAGATTCGAAGGTATTCATTTTCCATTTTGGATCGTTCAAAAAGGTTGTACTGCGGCTGTTCCATAGTAGGTCCTATGATACGATATTTTTCTGCTACACGATGGGCTTCCATGATTTCCACTCCACTCCATTCGCTTGTCCCCCAATAAAGAATTTTACCTTGTTGTATCAAGGTATTCATTGCCAATACAGTTTCTTCTATCGGCGTTTCTTTATCAGGTCGGTGGCAATAATAAAGATCAAGATAATCAACCTGTAAGCGTTTCATAGCTTCATGACAAGCCTCTATCACATGCTTGCGACTCAATCCAGTTTGATTGGGTTTGTTGAATTTGTCGCCATGCCATCCAAAGTATACTTTGCTACTGACTACATAGCTTGTACGATCCCATTTCTTTTTTTTCAATACACGCCCCATCATGTTTTCACTTTCGCCTAAGGCATAGGTTTCAGCATTGTCAAAAAAATTGACACCCTGATCGTAAGCAAAGCTCATGAGCTCTTCTGCCTTTTTATCATCAAATTGTTTGTGAAAACTAACCCAGCTACCGAATGATAAAGCACTGAGTTTAAGTCCTGAATTCCCTAGTCGTCGATATTGCATAATGATTTTTTGTAAGTGCGAAAATAGAAAAATGAATAATAGGTTGATTACGTAATATTAATATAATGTATCAACATTCTTTATGACTGCCATCACAGTAAGGAGGATTCTTGGTTTGCTTGCATTGACAAACCCATACTTCTTTATCTTCTTCAAATTTTACTACCATGGGTTTGAAAGGCATGCCATCAATGGCCTTGTGTTTGCCATCGCAAAAGGGTTGTTTTTCGCTGAGTCCACAAGTACACCAAGCATAATTTTTATCTTTTTCTACTTTTATTCCTATCGGAAATTTCTCCGCAATGTTCGCTTTGTCCATGATTTTTATTTTAAGTTGAAGTGAAAGGTAAGAAAAAAAATTAATAGTTTATATTTACTTCATGTTACCAATTTCGGTTGTGATACTGGCTAAGAATGAAGCGCGCAATATAGAACGTTGTGTGAAGCCTTTATTGGGTTTATCTGACGATATTCTTGTATTGGATAATGGAAGTACGGACGGTACACAATCTATAGTCAAGGCGCTAGGAGCAAGATTAATGGAGGTGGAATGGCAAGGATATTCTGCTACTAAAAATAATGGAAATCAGTTGGCAAAAAATGATTGGATTTTAAGTCTTGATGCTGATGAGGTAGTCAATGATGAATTAATTAAGAGTATGATTGATTTATTTGCAACGAATTTGGACTTAAATCATGCCTATTCAATTCAACGAAAAATGGTATATGAAGGTAAGATATTACAGCATGGTTCGGTTGGAAACGAATATCGTATACGATTATTTAATCGGACTACAGCAAGATGGAATCAACATGAAGTACATGAAGATGTAGATATTGATAAATCTGTAGTAGTTAATAAATTGAAAGGATGGGCATTGCATTATTCATTTAAAAGTAGAGAGGATCATCAACAAAAAATGCTAAAGTATGCTCAACTTTCTGCTAAGCAAATGCATATGAATGGAAAGTCATCAACTTGGATGAAACAAGTCGTAAGCCCTTGGTTTCATTTCTTGAAAAACTATGTGATACGTTTGGGATTCATGGATGGCAAATTGGGATTTGAATTTGCGTTGCAAGAAAAAAAATATACAGCAGAAAAGTATCACTTGTTATATCAACTCAATATGACTAAAAATAATTAAAGATCATTTTTAGGAA
>JBIIJQ010000014.1:0-50200 GCA_044233655.1 Chitinophagaceae bacterium
ACAACTTTGGGTGTCAGGAAATTCTTGTATGAATTCTAGTATTGTCATATCTTTAGTTTTTGAATGACAAAAATATTTATTCACTACATAGCCAGTTTATGCAGTGGCAAAGTAACGGATATGCAAAAAATTCAAAACCTAAAAGTTCATACGAAATTGAAAAGCCTTTATTATCAATTTTCATTTCAAGACTATTCGTTCCTGGTTTTATTACATCTATTTGTCCATTAGCATTTATGTCAGCTTTTAATGTTTTAATATCTAAATCAGGTTGTTGTGCTTTGCTAATAAATATATTGAATATGCTAATTATTATTAGAATTGATTTTTTCATTTTTATCGTTCTTTTTATTATGTGAGTTTGTGATTTCTTTTAATTATTGTTAGTTTCACATCTGAGGCGTTACATGTATGAAAAAAAAACTTCAATTAACAGCGTCAATCGTAAATAGGTTAAACCAATGGAAATGAAAAGAAATGTGAAGTATTTTTAATTCAAGTTCTTATAATTTATAATGTTGTATAGATTCTCTCACCACTAACTGATTTTATTTTTTTCTCACTTCTGTCATCATACATAAACGATAATAGAATTTTTTATGATTTTGAAAATAGAGTGGTGCATCAGTTACTGCTGTTGTGGGCAGTATTAATTGTCCTTAGATAATCTTCTATTTCAAATTTCGGACAGTCCTTTTTTATTTTTTCGAACATTTGCTTATAGAAATTCCCGTTAAAAATCAGTTTAATAATTTCATATTTATTGTCGTTGTTGAAGCTATTAATGTAAGAGCACCAACTCTCAAATTTATTTTGAAGAAGTGCTTTCTCAAGTTCCTTACTAAAGATTTCATCTCTTTCAATACACTCCATTGTTTCATCCAAGTCTTCTGAATATGTAAAAGCCCAATTTTTACTATAATTACGAAAAAAATCTAACTCACTTTCTTTCGATAATGGCAATCGTTCAAAATCTCTTTTATACCACACATCTTCGGATCCAAATGCGTGTATTAAACAAGGTTCGACCCAATAAGCTTCACTTACATTCTTTGTCCATTCAATTTTATCATTGAAATTCAAGCCATATTTAGCGTACATTGTTTGAGGTATTGAATGGTCTTCGTGAGATTCTTCAATGCTACCAAATATTAAGGTGTCTTTGAATTCAATTAGTTGCTTTTCTGAAAATGAATAATACAATGAAAACATTGTCAAAAAGAATAGCGAATTCTCAAGCAAAAAATCAAAGGTGAAAATTATTTCGTCCTTTTTACTTTCGGGCTCATATTCATCATCATGACAATTCCCACAGGGATTAAATCCAAGTCTATCCAGTAGATAACCTTCCATTTTAATCTCTGGATTATGTTTTAGCCTGTAATACTCAATCAAGTATTTTTTCAAAGGTCTTTTATATTCTTCATCATAGTGTTTTAGTAGTTGCCTCACTTCTTCATCTGAATATTTGGTATCATTGTCATGTATGTCGTCATCTTTGTAAGCGATAAATGTGAATTTTGAAAATCTCTTAAGAATTTCTTTATTCTTGTTGCTTTTGTAATAAAAACGACCTGCTTCTTTTATTAGAGTATCTATCTTATCTTCCAGTTCTTTGATAGTCAAATTTTCGATAATTGTTGAGCCCGAATTATCTCTATTGATGGCTTTGGGGTTAGTTACAATCCCCCAACGAGCCTGCAATCTTGCAACAAATACATCTGGTCGGTCTAATAAATATTTTACTTCTTCAAACCACTCTCTAAACTCTTTTACAGCTTCTGGACCTTTTTCCTGAATGTCAGAGGGAATTTCAAAATTTTGATAGTCAGATTGTAATCTAGGGCAACACGAAAATTTATGATAGGCAGGCTGCTGCCCTTCGTAAACATAGGAATAGGTGTCAACTGCTTCATATGGCTGATAAATTTCATTGAAGTATTTCACAGGATCTTTCAGTAATTCTTGAATTGCAAGAAGGGCATTCTCTTCATATTTACTTAAAAAATAAATCGGAATACGATAAATTTCACCTTGAAGATTAAGCTCCTTAATGTCGCTCTTGAAAATAATCTTATTCGTATTGGCTAAAGTAATGTATGCCATGATTGTCTATTTATATTGCCCATAACTGTTGGTGTGCAAACGAAGTGCGGGGATTCAAAGATAATTCGTTTGGATTAAGAACCAAAAGATGAAGAAAAGAAAAAGACCGAAAAGAGATATCGCCCGCATTTTGTTTTGTACACGGTTAGCGGCCGTTTTTATTCAATTTGTTTCCCGAGATTATACTTCCAGTATTTATCCTTTGAACCCCAATATTTTTCGTTGACAATAACAAATGTTTTTGGGTCTGCTCCAATAACAATTTCATTTTCATAAAATACATGCTTATCGTCTTTCACATACTCCACAAAATAATTTGAAATTATTGAATCCGGGTATAGTAATTTCATTTTTTTAAGGTTAAGACCAATAAGAATTTCAGACCCATAGAAAACATGGTCTTTGTCAATTCCCCGTTCTACGAAGCGTCCTTCGTTTCATAGCCCAATTCTGTAGCTTTCAGCTACTAACGAATGAGAATTTCATTTTGCTGCATTCCATCAGCTCAATAAAGTAGTTGCCCCCGAAAGCCAGCCGTGATAGTAGGAAGCGCCATGCGCAACGGATAGCACGAAGTAGATTCACTCAGGTGGTCAAGCTGGGCTCCATCATCAAGGGACTTTGTGAAGTCAATTTCTTGAAGGTTCTTTGAACTGAACTGCCATTTTTCTTGACTATCTGTGCAAAACACTCTTTCTTTGCGTTCTACAAGATAAACGCAACTATGTCGAAAAAAATCAATTTGGAATTTAACAAGAATGAAGATGGTATGAAGCTCGCGGTAAGCGACATGAAGAAGAAACTTGCCATAATAGAAAAGGGTGGTGGTGCGAAAGCTATTGCCAAACAACATGAAAAAGGTAAGATGACTCCACGTGAACGTATCGATTATTTGATTGATAAAAAATCGGAATTTATAGAAATGATGGCTTTTGCTGGTTATGAAATGTATGCAGAGCATGGTGGTTGTCCTGCAGGTGGTACAGTGGCTGGCTTAGGTTATATCAAAGGCCGTCAATGCATTATAGTAGCCAATGATCAAACAGTGAAAGCAGGTGCTTGGTTTCCTATTACGGGTAAAAAGAATCTTCGATTGCAGGAAATGTCTATTGAAAACAAATTGCCTATTATATACTTAGTGGATAGTGCAGGCGTATATCTACCAATGCAGGATGAAATATTTCCTGATAAGGAACATTTTGGTCGCATATTTCGCAACAATGCTCGTATGAGTAGTATGGGCATTACCCAAATAGCTGCCGTAATGGGGAGTTGTGTGGCCGGTGGTGCTTACTTACCTATCATGAGTGATGAGACACTCATGGTAGAGGAGCAAGGCTCTATCTTTTTGGCAGGACCATACCTAGCCAAAGCTGCCATAGGCGAAAATGTAGATATACAAACCTTGGGTGGTGCGGTTACGCATACCGAAATAAGCGGTATTGCCGATTATAAATTTAAAACTGAAAAAGAATGCCTTGATCAAATCAAGCGCATAGTTGATAAAATAGGTAGCTATGATAAAGCTGGTTTTGATCGTGTGAAACCTCAATTGCCTTTGAAGGATATGAATGAAATCTATGGTTTCCTCTCGCCCGACAATTCGAAGCAATATGATGTAGTAGAAGTGATTGAACGTATTGTAGATAACTCGGAGTTTGATGAATTTAAAAAAGACTATGGTAAAACCATCGTATGTGGCTATGGTCGTGTAGATGGATGGGCTGTAGGTATCGTAGCCAATCAACGTAAAATAGTAAAAAGTGGTAAAAACGAAATGCAACTCGGTGGCGTTATCTACAATGATAGTGCCGACAAAGCTGCTCGATTTATCATGAATTGTAATCAGAAAAAAATCCCATTGGTTTTCTTACAAGATGTAACCGGCTTTATGGTAGGTAGTCGAAGTGAACACAGTGGTATCATCAAAGATGGTGCTAAACTCGTGAATGCTGTATCGAATTCGGTAGTGCCAAAGATTACCATCATCATAGGCAACTCATACGGTGCAGGTAACTATGCAATGTGTGGCAAGGCATATGATCCACGGTTTATATATGCATGGCCCAATGGCAAGATCGCTGTAATGGGTGGCGAGCAAGCAGCCAAAGTATTGTTGCAAATACAAGTGGCAGCCTTGAAATCGAGAGGTGAAGTAATCACACCCGAAGATGAAAAAGAAATGTTAGATAAAATCATAGCGAAATACACCGAACAAACAACCTCATACTATGCAGCTGCTCGCCTGTGGGTAGATGCCATCATTGATCCAATTGAAACGCGTAAAGTGATTTCGGAAGGTATACATGCCGCAAATCATGCACCTATAGAAAAGGAAATGAATGTAGGTGTGTTTCAAGTTTAAATAAGGTCATTCATCTTTCGTATGTTTTAACGAAGTAATAAAGCGTAAAGGATAACCCATGTAAATGTGAAAAAAAGTCCTAGATAAAAGGTATTTAGATTTTTCTTTAAATCCTTGCGAATTACTGTATGATATAGAATCCATCCTATAAAAAGGATGATGAACGCAACGGGTAAAATGAGACGTAACATAGTCTATTGATTTTAAACAAAGTTAATACGAAGTAATTGTACTATTGAATACTTTCTATAAGAGTTTGTGGATTGAGCGAATGCTACAACTTCATAAATTGAGTATCTACCAATCGAACATCTTGTTTTTGTAATACGATATAGTATATACCTTTTGATAAAGATGAAATATCAATGCTGATGTTATTCTCGCCAGTATACAATTGATAGTTTTGAAACAAAATTTCTCTGCCATCGGCATTGTATATTTTTACTATGGCTCGTGTTTCTGTATTGGCTTGATATGCAAGATTTAATTGATTACTTGCTGGGTTTGGATACAAATTGTAAAATTGTTTTTTCCCTTCAATGATTGCACTTTGTGTGGATGAATATTGAATTTTGCCTTCTATATCTTTTAATTTCAATCGATAAAAATGAATGCCATCAGATGGATTTACATCAGTATAAGAATAGTTTTTTTCTAAGGTGTCACAACATTCTGCAAAGGTTGTATAGATGGTTTCAAATGTAGTTCCATTTTTAGAATGTTCAAGTGCGATTTCATCGATCAGTTCATTGTGTGTGAGTGTCCAATCGAGGACTATGTTATCATTGATAGTTTGAGCTGTGAAAGAAACTATACTATATGGTAAAATAATAGGCGTACGGTAAATCCAAATGGGAGCAGTCCATATAATATCACCATCGGATTGTGTTATTTTAGCATAGTAATAATAGGTTGAATTGTCGGCTGTTACATGCGTGTAGTTTAATGAATTGCTAAGGGTATTGGAAGTTAAAATAGTTGGAAATAATCCGCTACCAGGTATTCCATAATAGACTGCAATTGAAGAAACGGTTTCTGTTACATCGGCATCGGTAACTACAATATTAATATTCGAGTTCGAAGTAGTATTGATAATACTTCCCATATAGTTGCCATTTAGTTGGTAGTTTACTTGGGCATTCCAATCATCTGAGGCATAAAATCGTCTATGTTTATAAGCGTCAATAATGCTATCTCGATTCAATGCATTGGATAGTACGACAGTTCTTGTTTTGTTGGTACGACCAAAGGTTGTATAATGATTATCGTGATCGATACTAGGACTCACGTGATAGCCTTTGGATAATGCTTTTTTATATTCAGTTTCATAGGATAAAGCAGGCAAATCGGTGTAATCGGTCGTAGTAGAAAATGCACTACCGCTGCGGATAGCAGTGCCTACGATACAACTATCGGCTGATGAATTAAAAGCAGCACCATCCAGAATATTTCCATAATCATTGAGTTGTGGATGTGCCATCGTACAAAATGCATTCGGAATGGAGTTGATAATATTCCATAATGCTGGAAAATTGTTCAATGGGCAATACGTATTGTAATTGGGATTTGATGCAATCGTTTCCCAACCTATGAGTCCTGGTGAATTATAAATGACTATATGGCCACCTTGTGAAATAGTTCCAAATTCCATCCCATACATAGCTACGAATGTACCGTTTTGATTTGACGTATCTGCCTGATATAATCCTTGCGCATAGCGCGAAAGTAACATGCCTGGATTATTAGTTGCTGTAAAATGATTGTGTTCAGATATTCCCCAAAAGTCTATATGGTAGCTTCCTTTGGCATATGCAAAGCTTTCGCCTGGATTATTGACACCACTGGCAACACTATCTTTATTCCCATCTGAATATTCAGTATGAGAATGAATATTGCCATAATAAAAATTGTATTGTGCAATAGATTGTAAGCACATGAACATAATTCCTGACAGTAAAATAATTTTACGCATAGAGTCTATTTATTGAATCGTATTGATTTTTTTCATTAGTAGTATGAAAAAAATCGAGTAGTGTTAGTTATGCAACTTGTACGATTTAATAATAGTAGCGTTCTTTATGTAGACTTTTTTAAGCTCCTTATTTCAAAAGTGTATTTAGTTATTTAAAAAATTTAAACCAATGCTTCTCGTGCATCGGCATAATGAGCTAATCCGAAATTTCGTTTTTGTGCTTCCTCGGGGTTGGTTATATGCCATTCGAATTCGTCACGGAAATGACGAATAGCAGCTGCTACAGGCCATGCCGCAGCATCACCTAATGGGCATATGGTATTTCCTTCTATGCGACGTTGTATATCCCATAGTAGTTCTATATCTTTTAATTCGCCTTGTCCGTATTCGATTTTTTTCAAAATTTTATACATCCAACCTGTTCCTTCACGGCATGGTGAACATTGTCCACAGCTTTCATGATTGTAAAAATGGGCGAGTGTCATGGTATGTCGTACCACACATTGATCTTCGTCCAATACAATGAACCCACCACTTCCCATCATAGTGCCTGTTTCAAAACCACCATCTGATAGAGACTCATAATTCATATAACGAGTTTCTCCTTTGGCTGTTTTGAATAATAAGTTGGCTGGTACAATCGGTACAGAACTTCCTCCTGGAATACAAGCTTTTAATCGTTTACCATTCGGAATACCTCCACAATATTCATCACTGTAAATAAATTCTTCTACACTACAGGTCATATCAATTTCATACACTCCCGGTTTGTTGATATTGCCACAAGCCGAAATTAATTTTGTTCCTGTACTTCTACCTACACCTATTTTGGCATATTCCTCTCCACCCATATTGATAATAGGGCATACTGCAGCAATCGTTTCTACATTATTGACCACAGTAGGACATCCCCATACGCCTTTTACAGCAGGGAATGGTGGTTTTATACGAGGATTACCACGTTTTCCTTCCAGGGATTCAATTAAGGCTGTTTCCTCGCCACATATATAAGCACCTGCGCCTCGTTGTACATAGATTTCGAGATCATATCCTTTGCCCAAAATATTTTTACCAAGCCATCCATTTTGTTTAGCTTCTTCAATAGCCTGTTCGAGTATATCAACTATCCAAGCATATTCCCCACGAATATATATATAAGATGCATGTGCTCCCAAGGCATAAGAGGAAACAATCATACCTTCAATTAAAAGGTGAGGAATAAATTCCATCAAGTAGCGATCTTTAAATGTACCGGGTTCACTTTCATCAGCATTGACAACTAAATAGCGTGGAACGCCTTCTGGCTTTGCCAAAAAACTCCATTTCATACCGGTAGGGAATCCAGCACCACCACGACCACGTAATCCGCTTTTTTTTACCTCTTCGGTTACTTCATCAGGAGTGAGATTATTCAAGGCTTTCTCAACAGATGCATAACCGCCGTTTTTGCGATAAGCTTCGTAATAACGTATTCCTTCTACCTTGTCATTTGCTAATAGTAATTTGATACTTCCCATAGTCTACAAAATTCGTTCTTATAATTTTAAATTTCAAATTTGTTTCAAATCTTTTTACTTATTGACTATTAACGAAGTCTGTCTGTGCTTTTAACCAAGTTATCATCGCTTTTTACACCATTGAAAGCAAGGATTAAAAAGAAAACTGAAAGGATAGGAAGTAGAAGGCCAATATAAAGCTGTGTTTCCACTAGGCCAATCGCCAATTTGTTGCCCGCTAAGGTGGTGATATAATACATATAGGCAGTGATACCAAGGTTTAAAATACTATTTAACCAAGTTAATTTCATTTGCAATGATCTGTTTTTATATAAAAATAGAATAACCAAACTAAAAAGGGTAGTTGCTGATACAAGGATGGTCAGTAAAATGGGTGATTTGGCATTTAAATCTGTTTCAGTAATGGTGCTAATACCTAAGGTACTAACTTGATTGATACCGAAAGGTAAGAAAAAAGTGAGTGCAGTAATAAGTGCTGCCAGAAAAAACCAAATGGATTGCTTGCGTTGAATCATACAATAAATTTGGCGCAAGATATTTCATTTTCATTGAAAGTACAGATGCATTTTTGAAATATAATTTTATCATATAAATTAGAATTGAGTTACTTTTTGAAATAAATTACGGGTAGATTGTAACTTAGCAGTTCAAATTCAACATTCATTGATGTATCGATTCTTTTTTAGTATTTTTCTTATACAAGTATGCAGTGTTTTTAGTTCAGTTGGGCAAAATCCAATAGCATTAAATGCCTATTTAGAAGCTTATTATAGTTATGATTTTAATAAACCAAAGCAACATGAAAAACCATCTTATATTTATAATCATAAACGGCATAATGAATTGGCAATCAACTTAGCGTTGATATCAGCATCATACAATAAGCATAGAGTTAGAGCAAAAGGAGCCTTTATGATAGGGAACTATGCACAATATAATTTAGCTTCAGAACCTAATTGGGCACAATTTGTATATGAATTAAATGTAGGAATGAAATTGTCAACAAAGCATGATATATGGCTAGATGCTGGAATTTTCCCTTCTCATATTGGTTTCGAAAGTGCTATTGGTGCTGACTGTTGGACTTTGACTCGTAGTTTGTTGGCAGAAAATTCTCCTTATTATGAATCAGGTATAAAACTTACTTATATCAATCCTAAGAAAACCGTTACGGCTTCTATCATGGGTTTAAATGGATGGCAACATATACAACGACCGGTAGGCACTTCCACACCTGCATTGGGAATGCAAATCACCTATCAACCTAATGATCGTATTACATTTAATTATAGCAATTTTATTGGGAACGAACGTTCGCATAACATGAAAGATATAAGAATCTTTCATAACGTTTATATGATTAATACACTATCGTCTAAAATAGGATTCATAGCTGGATTTGACTTAGGAACAGAATCGAATAAATATTGGTTATCCCCCGTATTTATTGCACGATATACAGTTAAGCCAACGCTAACATTTGCTATGCGTTGCGAATATTACAATGATCCGAAGCAAACAATACTTCAAAATGGGATGAATACACCTATGAATATTTTAGGATTATCATTCAATACAGATTATAAAATTTTGGGAAATTTGTTTTGGCGAAATGAATTTAAATATTTTTATTCTTCTCAAAAATTATTTGAGCAAAAAAGTCAATTGACACATCAAAACCCAGCATTTACAAGTGCATTGGCACTTAAAATTTAATTATACTTTTATATATCGTTCGCTTACTATATTTGTTTCACAATTTTTAATAAAATGGCAAAAGCTAAAAACAGTAAAACAGCAAAATCCAAAAAAGAATTTTTTGGACCATCTTCAATGGAATTTATCAAGAAATATCTTGACAATGCGTCCCCTACAGGCTATGAAACCAGTGGGCAAAAAATTTGGTTAGACTATTTAAATCCTTACATTGATACACATATCGTTGACCCTTACGGGACTGTAGTAGGAGTTATAAATCCAGAAGCCGACTTTAAAGTAGTGATAGAAGCACATGCCGACGAAATAAGTTGGTACGTTAAATATATAACAGCCGATGGATTTATCCATGTATGTCGAAATGGTGGCAGTGATCATCAGATTGCACCATCGATGCGTGTCAATATTCATACTAAAAAGGGGATAGTACGAGGTGTGTTTGGATGGCCTGCAATCCATGTACGTACACCACAAAATGAAAAGAAACCAGAACCTGAAACAATCTGGATAGATGTGAATTGTAAAAACAAAAAAGAAGTAGAAGAACTTGGTATCGAAATTGGTACAGTTTGCACATTTGTAGATGGATTTGAAGTCGGTAATCATGGTTATTGGATAGCAAGAGCGCATGATAATCGTATGGGTGGTGTAATCATTGCAGAGGTAGCTAGATTGTTGAAAGAAAATAAAAAGAAATTACCATTTGGATTATACATCGTAAATTCTGTACAAGAAGAAGTAGGCTTGAATGGAGCTACTATGATTGCTCAACGATTGAAACCCAATGTAGCAATCTGTACCGATGTGACACATGATACAGCTACACCGATGATGAGTAAAGCTGCACAGGGTGAAGCTACCTGTGGTCAAGGTCCGGTAGTATGTGTGGGACCAGCTGTTCATAATATATTAAGAGAATTGATCGTAGATACAGCAAAGAAAAACAAACTTGACTATCAATTACAAGCGGTTAGTCGATTTACTGGAACCGATACAGATGCATTTGCATTTAGCAATGGGGGCGTTCCAAGTGCATTGATTTCTTTGCCACTCAGGTATATGCATACGACCGTAGAGACCGTTCACAAAAACGATGTTGAAAATTGCATTAAATTAATGTACGAAGTGTTATTAAAAATCACACCAAAAACAAATTTTCAATATATGTAATCATTCTCTTTGAATAATAAATTCAAATTTCAATTCGTATTTATTTATTATTCTATTTAATTTATTTTTATTGTACGATCATAGTTAATATCTATGATATTAATCATATAACAATAGGAATTATTGAAGTAATTTTGCATAAATTTTAAAACATTTAATTATAAAAATATGGATCAAAACCAAGAATCTACACAGCAAGATAATAGCGCTAAATGCCCTTATTTGATTGGTACATTAAAACAAACTGCCGGTGCAGGAACACGAAATACTGATTGGTGGCCCAATCAATTAAATTTAAATGTACTTCGTCAGCATTCATCATTATCAAATCCAATGGATGAAAATTTTAATTATAAAGAAGCATTTAATAGCCTCGATTTAAATGAATTAAAAAAGGATATTGTTGATTTAATGACTACTTCACAAGAATGGTGGCCTGCCGATTATGGTCATTATGGTCCTTTCTTTATTCGTATGGCATGGCATAGTGCTGGTACATATCGTACAGGCGATGGAAGAGGCGGTGCTGGCGCTGGTACGCAACGATTTGCTCCTCTCAATAGCTGGCCTGATAATACAAATCTTGATAAAGCTCGTTTATTGTTATGGCCAATCAAACAGAAGTATGGTCGTAAAATATCATGGGCCGATTTAATGATATTGGCAGGTAATTGTGCACTTGAATCAATGGGTTTCAAGACCTTTGGTTTTGCGGGAGGACGTGATGATGTATGGGAGCCTGAAGAAGATATTTACTGGGGTTCTGAAGGTAAGTGGTTGGATGATAAACGATACACAGGTGATCGTGATTTAGAAAATCCGTTAGCTGCTGTTCAAATGGGATTAATCTATGTAAATCCAGAAGGACCAAATGCGAATCCTGATCCGTTGGCATCTGCACGAGATATACGTGAAACCTTTGCTCGTATGGCCATGAATGATGAAGAAACTGTTGCATTAATAGCTGGAGGGCATACGTTTGGTAAAACTCATGGCGCAGCAGATCCTAGCAAATATGTAGGTCCAGAACCAGCAGCTGCAGGTATTGAAGAGCAAGGATTGGGTTGGAAAAATACATTTGGTACAGGACATGGAGAACATACAATTACTAGTGGATTAGAAGGTGCATGGACAACAACACCTACGAAATGGAGTAATAACTTTTTTTGGAATTTGTTTGGTTACGAATGGGAATTGACAAAGAGTCCAGCTGGTGCACATCAATGGATACCAAAACATGGTATGGGTGCAGATACAGTTCCAGACGCTCATAATCCCAACAAGCGTCATACACCTGTGATGTTGACTACAGATTTAGCATTAAGAATTGATCCTGCATACGAAAAAATTTCAAAGCGCTTTTTGGATAACCCTGATCAATTTGCGGATGCATTTGCACGTGCTTGGTTTAAATTAACTCATCGTGATATGGGGCCAATTGCACGTTATTTAGGGCCAGAAGTACCAAAAGAAGAATTGATATGGCAAGATCCATTACCAACTGTTAATCATCCACTTGTTGATCAACATGATATAGCTACATTAAAATCTTCAATACTCAGTTCTGGTTTAACTATATCTCAACTAGTATCAACTGCATGGGCTTCAGCCTCTACTTTCCGTGGTTCTGACAAACGTGGTGGTGCTAATGGTGCTCGTATTCGATTAGCTCCTCAAAAATATTGGGAAGTCAATAATCCAACACAACTTTCTGTTGTATTAGATAAATTAGAAGCAATACAAACTTCTTTTAATTCTGCACAATCAAGCGGTAAACAAGTTTCTTTAGCTGATATGATTGTGTTAGGAGGTTGTGTTGCTATTGAGCAAGCTGCAAAGAATGCTGGACATACAATTACAGTACCTTTTACACCTGGACGAACCGATGCTTCGCAAGATCAAACAGATGTTGAATCATTTGCTGTATTGGAACCAAATGCGGATGGATTCCGTAATTATAGTAAAAAACGATACACAACATCTGCCGAAGAAATGTTGCTTGATAAAGCACAATTACTTACACTCAGTGCACCTGAAATGACTGTATTAGTAGGAGGAATGCGTGTATTAAATACCAATGCTGGTAATACTTCACATGGTGTGTTTACACATCGTACCGAAACACTTAGCAATGATTTCTTTGTCAACTTACTTGATTTGAATACCACTTGGAAAGTTTCGAATGATGCGAAGGATGAATTTGAAGGTAGATATCGTAAGTCGGGTGAATTGAAATGGACAGGAACTAGAGTGGATTTAATTTTTGGTTCAAACTCAGAATTAAGAGCCCTTGCCGAAGTATATGGATGTAGCGATTCACAAGAAAAATTCATCAAAGATTTTGTGGCTGCATGGAACAAGGTGATGAATCTTGATCGATTTGAATTAGCATAAAATTTATAGTTTGATTTTTAAATGATAAAAAAGGTGATTGTTAAATTAATCACCTTTTTTATTTTCAGTATATAAAATCATTAACTTTAAAAAAAAAAATCATATGCTTACAACTATCTTAGGAGGATTAGCAGCTCATGATGATGCGCTTATTTTAATGCTACTTATAAGTTGGATGGCGATAGTTTATATTACTGAAAAAACATTTAAACAATTTATTCCTTTTGTAAGAAAAAAAATCAATGAATTATGAATAAAATAATAATTATAATCTTACTTTTTAATTCATTATTAATGTTTTCTCAGGATTCAACTAAGTTTGAATTTTATTTTAGTAAAAAAATGGGAATGGTTCCAAGTAATTATTATAGTTCAGAGAATTTATATATGAAAGAAATGGTGCATGAACCACCACAAAAAATAACTTTGAAACTTTCAAAAGAAGACCGCTCAGAATTATTAGGAAAGTTAAAAGAAATTAAGTTTTTGAATTATCCTGAATATTACGAGATAGAAAAGGATTCTATAAATAATGGAACGGGAGGTACGGTCCCTTGTTATTCATATAATTTAACTGTTTACTTTAAGGATCGAGCTAAAGAAGTATCGTGGAGTGATTGTATCACAATTTTGCATTCTAAAAATAACCAATTTGAAAATTTAATGGAATTGAGGAAATTACTTGACAAAATAATTGATGGTAATCCTGCAGCCAAAAATGCAAAGAGACCAAAATATATGTATCGTTAGTTTCTTTTTCAACCTTATTTTTATACTATACTATGAAACTCATTTTTAAAAAAGGCGACACCAAAACTTATACAAAACAAGTTAAACAAGAAGAAATTGCTTCGTTTGAAAGTGGAATGGTGCACGAAGTGTATTCGACTTTTTCAATTGCCAAAGATGCCGAATGGAGTGGGCGATTGTTTGTATTAGATATGAAAGAAGAGGGTGAAGAGGGAATTGGAACAAGTATAAGTGTTAATCATAAATCACCAGCATTTGTTGGAGAAGAAATTACTTATATCGCTGCGTTCGAAGAAATAACTGACAAAAAAGAAATCATAACTTCCTATAAAGCCTATGCAGGCAAACGACTCATTGCTGAAGGTATACAAGGTCAACGGATATTACCTAAAGTAAAAATCGATGATATTTTTATTCAAATCATGGCTGATTTGGATTAAAGATATTGGCTAATAATAGCTGCAACTTTTTCTGCCCAAATGGCATATTCCTTTGGAGAATAATGTAATAAATCACTGGCTAAATAATCCGTGTTTTCAGCATGTAAGCGCGTAGAAGTAGTGATGTCTATATAATGACAACCTAATTCTGTAGCTATAGAATGATTAATTGAATTAAATTCATCTATCTGAATGGAAGTTTCTACTTTGTTTCTGTCTTTGTTGAAGGGCGTTAATCCCCAGTCAGGAATAGAAAGTACAATCACATGTTGAGGTTTGCCTTTGGCAAACAAAATAGATTGGCATAATAAACTATAAAATTGCCATGCATAATCTTCACTACTTCTACCACGATATTGATTATTTACACCTATTAATAAAGTGACCCAATCGTAATCAAAACTAAGTTTTTCATTTGCAATTGCTTTTGATAGCTCATCGGTGGTCCAACCTGTAACTGCAATTAGCTTTTTAAGATTAAATTGAAAACCTTTTTTGTGTATTAATTGCGTAGTTTGACTAGGGAAGTTATCAGCATAGTCTACTGATTCACCTATTGTATAACTATCGCCCAATGCTAAGTAATTCATTATAGTGGTTTAAACGTTTGTAAAAGTTGTTCGATGATAGTTTCATATTTTCCCCACTTGTTTTTTTCGGAAGTGAAATTGATATTATAACCATATTTTTTCTTTAGAAATACATAGCCATTGACCATATATTGACTGCTATCATTGGTCGTAAATTCAAATTGAAAATGACTAAACGTAGCTTGACTCGTTTTAATTTCAGGCAGTCGTTTGATATTGAATGTTGGATTGGCTAATTGAATTTGTGTAATTGCTGCTTTTTTGTAAATAGAATCTGGTAATTCAAATGGTATCTCGTCAACCCATAGTTGCAAATTTTCTTGATACTGATCAGCACTATCAGAAAGAGGTTCGAAAAAACCAACCATATTGGGTGTGTTTGGATTTGTTTTTTGTTCCCAAGTTGAAGGATATTGAATCGTAAGTTTCAAGCTATCTGATTGATAGGTTTTCATTTTAGGCTCTTCGGTCGTTGTATTGGTTTTGCAACCAATTGTAAGCAGCATTAAGGCCGTTGACAACAAAAATATAAATGACTTCATAACAACAAAGCTAAAACAATTTATAGATTCATAAGCGTATTCATTTATTAATTGCATGAAGATTCTATTCATAAAAAAAACTGAAATGAATTACATTTGTTGAATGAAAATTGATTTACGTTCAGATACATTTACAAAGCCTACACCTGAAATGTTGAATGATATGATGCATGCCGAAGTAGGTGATGATGTATTTGGTGAAGACCCTTCTGTCAACGAATTGGAGAGGAAAGGAGCAGCCTTATTTGGAATGGAAGCGGCATTGTATTGTCCGAGTGGAACTATGACAAATCAAATTGCTATTAAATGTCATACTCAACCAGGGGATGAAATTATTTGTGAAAAAATGAGTCATGTATACATATATGAAGGAGGTGGCATTGCATTTAATAGTGGGTGTCAGGTAAAAACCATTGATGGTGATCGTGGGCGTATCAATGCCAACCAAGTGATAGCTGCTATCAATCCAGATGATATTCATCGTGCAAGAACTCGATTAGTGAGCTTGGAAAATACAACTAATAGAGGAGGAGGGAGTTGTTATGATTTACATGAAATTGAAAAAATAAAAGAAGTATGTCAGCACCATCAACTTGGATTGCATCTGGATGGGGCACGTATTTGGAATGCAATCGTTGCAAATAACGAAAGTCCAATTGTATATGGTAAATTGTTTGATAGCTTATCTGTTTGTTTGAGCAAGGGATTAGGTGCGCCTGTTGGGAGTTTATTGATTGGAAACAGCGATTTTATTAAACAAGCCCGACGTGTTCGTAAACTCTTTGGCGGTGCGATGCGTCAAGCAGGTTATTTAGCAGCTGCTGGTATTTATGCATTGGATCATCATATTGATCGATTGAAAATTGATCACGTAAATGCTAAATTAATAGCAGAAGCATTGGAACCCAAGTCGTTTGTGGGCGAAATTTTACCAGTAGATACTAATATCCTGATTTTTGAAGTAAAAGGAGCATATACTCCTACTGATTTTGCTAATTATATGAAATCATTCGATATTGAAACAATGCCTATATCACCCACTCAAGTAAGAATGGTGACTCATTTGGATATAACATCAGAAATGATGGATATTTTATTAAAAATTATTAAAGAAATGTCCGAATAGCGTTGAATTTTACTTGTAAAACAATATATTTAAAAAATATTCATAAAAGATTTTCACATCATTTGCAATTACACTTTTTCTGACTTAATTTTGTGTCTGTTAAAAAACAAGTATGGAAAACAACGATTCTTTATTAAATCTTATTGAAAATCCTGTAAATATTGATTATTCGAAACCATCTCGTTCTCGATTTCTTTTTTTATTAGGTTTGTTTGGGTTCGTTTTGTTTTTTGTAGGTTGTAACTATGGTCTTTGGACTCGCTCTTACAAAAGTTCAGAGAAAATCGTAGTACCTGAGAGTACTACAACTAACCCCAAATATAAATAGTATATTTAGGCATGATTTATTGCCAGCATGATACAGCCGTTGTAGTATTGAGCTATAATGGCAAGCATCTCCATCAATTATTCTTTCCCGAATTACTCCAAGAAGCCAAAGGCAATTATGATCTTGTTCTAGTTGATAATGCTTCAACGGATGATACTGCAGATTATGTTCGAACACATTTTCCTGATGTGAGTATTGTTACCGTTCAAGTAAATCATGGTTTTGCCAATGGTTACTATGAAGGTCTTAAAGAGATAAAAGCTAAGTATTATGTATTACTTAGCGCAGACTTTGAAATTACGCCGGGTTGGTTTCAACCACTGCATCAATTAATGGAAAGGCATCCTGAAATAGGAGCATGTCAACCCAAAATTAAATATTATAAAGAAAAAGAGAAGTTTGAATACGCTGGTGCAGGTGGTGGATTCATTGACAAATGGGGTTACTTATTTTGTCGAGGCCGTATATTTTTTACTCTAGAAGAAGATAAAGGTCAATACGACAATACTATTGAAACATTTTGGGCTAGTGGTGGTTGTATGTTTATCAATGCTGAATTGTATCATAAATTGGGTGGATTAGACCGAGACCTTTATGCTCACATGGAAGAAGTCGATTTGTGTTGGCGTATGAAAAATAATGGATACAAAATAGCCTATTGTGGTGCAAGCACTGTTTATCATATAGGTGGTAGTGTCATCAGTTATGGTAGTCCCCAAAAGATTTTTTACAACTATCGAAATAGCTTGATATTATTACTTAAAAACTTGCCATCATCTCGTTTGTGGTGGTTGCTTCCGTTTCGTTTGATTTTAGATGGAGTAAGTGGTGCAAGGGCTTTGCTTAAAGGAGATTTTAAGGAATTAAAAGCAATTGTAAGAGCACATTGGAGTTTTTTCATGTCATTTTCTTCTTGGTGGAAAAAACGTGCCATTTCCAAATCATTGATTACACAGCCCACAATGCATGGTATTTATCCTAAAAGTATTATTTGGGAATACTTTGCTAAAAATAAAAAGTTGTATACTGACTTAGATACTCGAATGATAGAACGAGAAATTGATTAATCAATACTTATTTCACTGAGGAATAACCAAGCATTTTCACCTTGCCCTGGTTTACCTGCCGGAATCTTTGGCGCGCATTTAAGTAAAATGCGGATATATCTCCCCAATATCATATTATCAAATCGCATATCTAAGGGGCTATTTTCTTTATAGTTTGATTCAATTTCCATTTTAGAGAATGTTTTTGCTGAAATGAAATTTTTCATAGTTGTGCCTACTTCTACATCTATTTTTTCAGGTAAATAAATCCAATTATTTTCTTCTTGTAAAGTATAAAGAGAAAGCGAATTCAGTAATTTATCTTCTCCTAAATCAATTAATATAAATGGATTTTCGCCACTCCATCCAATCCACTCATCTGAGTATCGAGGGGTTTTGCCTGCTATGCCATCGAGTAATTTTGGCATGCCACCTTTGTTATAGTATTGACTTGGTTCAGGTGTAGACGTAATTGTTTTTCCTATCCCATTATGTATAATAAAATCTTGACTATACTCATGACCCATTGGTTCTCCATTTTCAAAATATTGTGCTTTTAATGTAGTTGATCCATCAATCAATATTGGAGCATCTTTCATATAAGGTGTCATACTCGTATCTGGGTTTAACCCATCTAATGCATAATAAATAGTTCCGTCATTATAGTTGGAAGTAAGTGATACTTCTAAAGAACCATTATTGACTTTTAAAGAAGGAGTGATATCGAAAATCGAACGGGCATAATAAACATTCCATTTATCTAAAAATGAAAAATGTTGTTTAAGTCGAATTTTAAAATCTTCAAATCCAGGTTTACTTTTTCCCGTCCATAAAACTTCAGATAAAGCACACATGCGAGGCAGTATCATATACTCTACATGTTCTGGTGTAGCAATATATTCAGTCCATACATTGGCTTGGGCACCCATTATGTAAGATGCTTGTTCTAGATTAAGTTTTTCGGGAATAGGATTATAACTATATACTTTTTCAATAGGGGTAAAACCTCCAATAGCCAAGGGTTCTGTAGTTCGATTCCCTTGATAGTGGTCATAATAACACTGTGTGCCTGGTGTCATTACCACATGGTGTTTTTGCTTAGATGCTTCTATGCCACCTTCTTCTCCACGCCAACTCATTACCGCTGCATTGGGTGCTAAACCTCCTTCTAATATTTCGTCCCAACCAATGATACTTCGACCTTTGGATGTAACATAGGCATCGATTTTTTTTATGAAATAACTTTGTAATTCATGTTCATCTTTTAGATTATTCTTTTTTATATTTTCTTGGCAAACTTCACAACGTTTCCATCGAGTTTTAGGAACTTCATCTCCACCAATATGGATATATTTTGATGGAAACAATTTCATGACTTCATCTAAAATATTTTTAATAAAAGTGAACGTGCTATCCTTGCTGCAAAATACATCATCACTCACACCCCATTTAGTCATTACATCAAGTGGTGTTCGATTGCAGCTATATTGTGGATATGCCGCCAAAGCTGCCATGGCATGACCAGGCATTTCGATTTCGGGTACTACATTGATATGACGTTCAGTGGCATATTTGACAATGTCCTTAATTTCATCTTGCGTATAAAATCCTTCAACTGGTTTTCCATCACCAATATATGGTTCAAAGTTTTTGTCAACGATGGTTTCATGCCGTTTACTTCCTACAGAGGTTAATAAAGGATATTTTTTAATTTCAATACGCCATCCTTGATCATCGGTCAAATGCCAATGAAAGGTATTGAATTTATGAAGTGCCAAAAGGTCGATATACTTTTTTATAAAATCAGTTGGGAAATAATGCCGGCTTACATCAAGATGCATACCTCGCCATTGAAAAGCAGGATAATCATGTATTGAAGTGTAACTTGAAATAGTTGCAGCATTTCTTAATTGAAGTAAAGACATTAAGCCATAAAAAATACCACTGCTTTTGCCTTTAATCTTAATATTATTTACAGGTAATATTTCTAATGTATATTCTTCATCCTTCATTTTTTTATCAAATTCAAGAATAACACAATTTGCTTTTGATTCTTTTATAAGTAAAATAGGGAATCCCATTTTTTTCAAATACAAATTGAAAACTTGAATATCAGTATTACACTCTTTATCCTTAGAATAGATATTACTCATTAATTTGATATTAAACTCACTCGAACCGCTTTTCTCAGAAGGTGCAGGAATTATATCTTGCGCATGGAGATTATAAGATAAGGCAGTAAAAAAATATGCGATTAAACTAGCAATAACAAGTGATGAATTTTTAAATAGAAATGAAATCATAAATTTTACAATTGATAAATAGAAGACTATGCTTTAAAAATACAATAATTATTATTATTTCAAACGATTTAACATATTAGGATAATGCATTCTAGTATTTTTGTGAGTAAGATTCAAATTTTAATTGGATTTAAACCAATAATGTTACTTATGAATTCAAACCATGATGTCGTGAGATCAAAAATAAGATGGATGATTATTTTATTTGTTGTTTTACTAATTTTAAGTGGATTAACAGCATTTCCTTTGCAAACTGGTATCAATTCTTTAGCTGAAATTAAATCAATTTTCCCTGCGTTTCTACAAAATTGGATCGAGACAATTCAAATTGGAATCAATGATACTTGGCCTAAATATCCTTTTATTGCCTATGGGACTGATTGGTTGGGATTTGCTCATATCATGATTGGAATGGCATTTATTGGTGTATATAAAGAACCTGTAAGGAATAAATGGATAATTCAATGGGCTATTTTATGTTGCATAGCAGTGTTACCACTTGCGCTCATTTGCGGACCTATAAGACAAATACCATGGTTTCATATTATCATTGATTGCAGTTTTGGAATTGTTGGAATTGTACCTTTTCTTTTGGTAAAAAAATGGATATCACAATTGGAAAATATCCAGTAAGATTATTTTAAAATCAACGTTGGATTCTTGTATATTTGGATAATGGATATTCAGCAAGAACAACTCTTAAATAGTGCAACATTTAATCCGAAAGTAAAAATCTATATTTTTATTGTTGTTTTAGGAACATTGATTTTTTCTGTGATTGGACTATTGCTTGTTCCATTTTGGTTATTGGGTATTGGACAATGGTTAAGCAAAAAATATTTCCACACACTTAAGTGTCAATTAACCAATAAAAATCTCCAGTTTTCCAAAGGATTTATTGTACATATTGAAAAGACTATTCCTCTAGAAAATATTCAAGATTTATCATTTATTGGCGGTCCTGTTTTACGCTATTTTGGATTAACCTTAATTAAGGTAGAGACTGCTGGTGGTGGAGGTGGACAACACAATAACAATATGATGAGTATGTTAGGCATCAATCATGCAGAACAATTTAAAACTGAAATTTTAAATCAACGTGAAATAGTCATCAATAGTAAATATAATAACAATGCTACACGTAACGATTCGGCCAATGATGTCCAATTGTTGCAAGATATAAAACAAGAACTAGTTGCTATTAAGGACATTTTATCAAAACAATAAATCTTTAAATTAATAAATGTATGAAAAAATTATGGACCATTATTCTGTTTTGTTTTACAATATTTAATGCCTCTGCTCAAGATAATATTACCTATCAAAAACCTCCTAAGGAAATACTTGATTTGGTCAATGTGCAACCTGCACCATCGGTGATGATGGATACTAAGAAAGAATACATGATTCTCCGTTTTCGAAATATGTATAAAACATTAGACGATTTAAATCAGGAAGAAATGCGATTGGGTGGTTTACGTATAAATCCTGTGTTGAATATTTCTAGTACGATGACTTATTCTACCAATATCATTGTGCAGAAAATAAAAGGTGGAACAGCAGTTCAGGTAACTGGGTTGCCTCCTCAACCCAAATTGGCCAACTTTAGTTGGTCATTGAACGAAAAGAAAGTAGCCTTCACACACACAACTCAATCCGGTGTAGAATTATGGATATTAGATATAGAGAAAGCTTTAGCAACTAAGTTAACAGATGCAGTTCTTAATGCGAACTTGGGAAATCCCATATGTTGGTTCAATGATAATGAACATATATTGGTTAAAATGCTTCCTGCGAATCGTCCTGCTTTGCTAGATGCTAAAAAGACCTTGCCTCTTGGGCCAACAGTTGCAGTAAGTAGTGGAAGTAAATCACAGAATAGAACCTATCAGGACTTGCTAAAGAACCCAATGGATGAAACAAATTTTGAAACATTAGTCTCATCTGAATTGTACAAAGTGAATATCAATGGCTCAAAAACATTACTCTTTACAAAGAATATGTATGTGGGCGAATCATTTTCTCCAGATGGTAATTATATCATGCTATCAACTATTCAGAAACCATTTTCATATATAGTTCCTTATTCAAGGTTTCCTATGACAACGACCGTATACAATAAAGTAGGTCAACTCGTAAAGACTGTCAATGAAGTGCCATTGACCGAAATTATGCCAAAAGGTTTTATGGCTGTTCGTAAGGGAAAACGTAGTATTGGTTGGAGAAGCGATGAACCTGCAACATGGGGCTATGTAGTCGCTTTGGATGAAGGCGATCCTGCAAAACAAGTGGACTTTAGAGATGAATTTTTTTTGTGGAAGGCTCCTTTTGATAACGAACCGGTGAGTATCGTAAAAACAAAACAACGATTTGCAGGGATTGAATGGTGCAATGAACATATCGCTCTAGCTTCAGATAGTTGGTACGATACACGTAATATTAAAACCTATTTATTTGATCCTTCCAATGCTGCTCAAGCGCCTAAAATTATTTTTGATAGAAATGAGCAAGATGTATACTCGGATCCTGGCAATTTTGAAACAAAGAAAAATGACTATGGGAGATATGTGATTGCACTTGAAAATGGAAATGCTTTTTTAATAGGCGATGGTTTTACCAAGGAAGGTCAGTTTCCTTTTATAGATGAGTATAATTTTACATCACTCAAATCGAAGCGTTTGTATCAATCGGCCTTGAAAGATAAAAAAGAAAATATACTTTCAGTCGAGGATTTTAAAAATGGGATTGCGTTGGTTCAAATTGAATCTCCGACAGATTTTCCGAACTACTACTTTAGAAATTATGTTAAGAAAAAGAGCTTAAGTCAAATTACTTCTTTTCCAAACCCATTTGAAAGTATCAAAGATGTGTATAAGGAAGTCATTAAATACCAACGAAAAGATGGGGTAGCACTCAATGGAACTTTATACCTACCAAAAGGTTATGACAGAACTAAAAAAGAAAAATTGCCTTTATTGATATGGGCTTATCCAGAAGAGTTTAAAGATAAAGCCAGCGCGGGTCAAACAAAGTCAAATCCTAATGAATTTACATTTCCCAATTATGGTTCATTTGTATATTGGGTTACAAGAGGATATGCTGTATTGGATGATGCTTCATTTCCAATCATAGGAGAAGGTAAAGAAGAACCCAATGATACTTTCATGCCACAGTTAGTTTCTAATGCAGAAGCAGCGATAGATGCTGTAGATCTATTAGGATATATCGATCGCAAAAAAGTTGCAATTGGTGGCCACTCGTATGGTGCGTTTATGACTGCTAATTTATTGACACACTCAAATTTGTTTGCATGTGGAATTGCACGAAGTGGAGCATATAACAGAACACTTACGCCATTTGGTTTTCAAAGCGAACAACGTAACTATTGGGATGTGCCAAGTGTATACAATACGATGTCGCCATTTATGAATGCCGATAAAATGAAAACACCGTTGTTACTTGTACATGGAGAAGCCGACAATAACCCAGGCACGTTTACATTGCAAACCGAACGATACTTTCAAGCTTTGAAAGGCTTAGGTGCTCCAGCTAAAATGTTACTACTGCCGAAGGAAAGTCATGGATACGCTGCTATAGAAAATATTCTTCATTTATTGTGGGAGCAAGATCAGTTTTTGGAAAAGAATTTGAAAGGGAAATAAACTATTACCATCCTTGTAAATCCAAAGTTCAACTTTGGATTTACAAGGATGAAAATTTTTCTATAAATTCTTGTAAGGTTGTAATTTGTATTTTATTTTCTAATTTAAAGCTGTGTGAATTAGGCGTAATGACAAATGATTTTTTAGGATTCAAATCTCGAATACTTTCATAAAATCCTTTACTTAATGTAGGCGAATCGCTATGTTTGATTTCTATACATGCTAGTACTTTAATTCCTTTGGCTAATACCAAATCACACTCAGTTCCTGCCTGTGTTCTGTAATAATAAGGATGGATGTCTGTTGGCATTTTTTTTAAAATCTCTTCAATGACATAACCTTCCCATGAAGCGCCAATAAGGGTATTTTTTTTCAACATAGTAATGCTAGTTAAGTCACATAGTTGATGCAATAATCCACTATCCTTAATGTAAACTTTGGGCGATTTAATTAATCGTTTTCCCACATTTGCGAAATAGGGTTGTAATCGTCGCACTAAATAAGTACCTTCAAGAAAATCTAAATAACGTAACACAGTAGGTGCAGAAACGCCCAATGCTCTTGCGTATAATTCAGCATTCCAAATGCCACCTTGATTATTGGCTATCATTGCCCATAAATAGCGAAGTATTCGAGTATTGATTTCTGCATTAAATATAAACGACATGTCACGTTGAATATAGGTTTCTATAAAATCATGAATCCATTGTGCACTTTGGGCGTCAGTTTTAGCTAAAATACTATTTGGAAAACCGCCTCTAAACCAATGTTTTTCCATCTTCACTTTTGCAGATACTTCTTCAAACATAAAGGGCGTCAATTGCGTATAGCTAATTCTTCCTGCCAAGGATTCACTCACTCCTTTTACTAACATAGGCGAAGCTGAACCTAATAAAATAAACCGACCATTTTTTCGATGATCATCAATTGCAGGGCGCAATGCCGTAAATACATGTGGCATGGTTTGTACTTCATCAATAATAATACATTTGTTTTTGTTTTCTTCAAAGAATGTATCCATATCCGTAAGTAATACACGATCTTTTTGTTTTTCTAAATCTATATAAAGTGTTTCTTTTTTGGATGCAGCTGCTAATTGTTTTGCCAACGTAGTTTTACCTACTTGCCTTGGTCCAAGTATGGCAACTGCTGGAAATTGCTTTAATAATTTAGTAATATGTGCATGTAAAGTTCGTTGTAGCATGTCACAAAGATAAAACATCATCCTTGTAAATCCAAAGTTCAACTTTGGATTTACAAGGATGAAATAATTTACATCGACCTTCTATACTGTCCACCCACTTCAAACAAACCATTTGTAATTTGTCCTAATGAGCAATATTTCACAGCATCCATTAAACCTTCAAAAATGTTTTCATTTTTAATTGCCAAATGTTGTAAATTTTTAATTTGCTCTTCGCCTTTTGCACCACTGCGTTCCCAAAGATTTTGCACGGTTTTAATTTGTGCTTCTTTTTCTTCGGTAGTAGAACGAATCACTTCTTGCGGTAAAACAGTTGGACTTCCTTTACTACTCAAGAATGTATTTACACCAATAATTGGAAATTCGCCTGTGTGTTTTAAGGTTTCATAATATAAACTTTCTTCTTGTATTTTGCTACGTTGATACATCGTTTCCATAGCACCTAACACACCGCCACGTTCACTAATTTTATCAAACTCACTTAATACAGCTTCCTCTACCAAATCCGTCAATTCTTCAATGATGAAACTTCCTTGTAATGGATTTTCATTTTTAGCTAAACCTAATTCACGATTGATGATTAATTGTATTGCCATAGCACGACGCACACTTTCTTCAGTTGGTGTTGTAATAGCTTCATCGTAAGCATTGGTGTGTAACGAATTACAGTTGTCATAAATTGCATACAACGCTTGCAAAGTAGTACGAATATCATTGAAATCAATTTCTTGTGCATGCAAACTTCTACCAGATGTTTGTATGTGGTATTTTAACATTTGGCTACGCTCATTTCCACCATATTTTAGCTTCATAGCTTTTGACCAAATACGACGAGCAACACGTCCAATAACTGAATATTCAGGATCAATTCCATTACTAAAGAAGAACGATAAGTTTGGTGCAAAATCGTCAATGTTCATTCCACGACTTAAATAATATTCTACAAACGTAAAGCCATTACTTAAGGTAAATGCTAATTGTGAAATTGGGTTTGCACCAGCTTCTGCAATATGATATCCACTAATACTCACACTGTAAAAATTTCGTACACCTTCGTTGATGAAATATTGTTGTACATCACCCATCAAACGCAACGAAAACTCAGTAGAGAAAATACATGTATTTTGTGCTTGATCTTCTTTTAATATATCAGCTTGAACTGTACCTCTAACTTGTTTTAAGGTATCTGCTTTTATTGTTGAGTACACATCTTGTGGCAACACATCATCACCACGAACGCCCAAAAGCATTAATCCTAATCCAGTATTTCCTTCAGGTAATTCGCCACCATTTTCAGATGCAGAATTATCAAAATATTTTGGACGAAGATGTTCACGACCTTTGTAAATTTCTTGAATTTTGGCCTCCACTTCAGCTTCTAAATTATTTTCTTTGATATAAATTTCGCATTGTTGATCAATAGCAGCATTCATAAAAAAGGCAGCTATAATAGAAGCAGGACCATTGATGGTCATACTCACCGATGTTTTAGGATCTGCTAAATTGAAACCAGAATATAATTTTTTTGCATCATCCAAACAACACACATTTACACCACTATTGCCCACTTTTCCATATATATCAGGACGATGATGTGGATCGTTTCCATATAACGTAACGCTATCAAAAGCAGTGCTCAAACGTGCAGCTGGCAAGCCTTTACTTACATAATGAAAACGTTTGTTGGTACGTTCAGGTGCGCCTTCACCAGCAAACATACGAGTTGGGTCTTCGCCTTCACGTTTGAATGGATAAATACCTGCTGTGTAAGGAAATGAACCAGGGAAGTTTTCTTGCAAAGCCCACTGTAAAATTTCGCCCCATGCTTCAAATTTTGGAACAGCTACTTTTGGTATTTGCGAATGTGATAAACTTTCAGAATGGGTTTTGATTTTTATTTCTTTATCACGAACTTTAAAGATGAAATATTCGTTTTGATAATTTGCTTTTGTTGCCTTCCAATTATCTAGTAGCACTTTATTTTTTGGATCAAAATCCAACAATAATTTAGCTTCAACTTCTTGTAATTCTTTAATGAGTCTATCGCCGTCAGAAATCTTTTGCTGTTGAATCGTTTCTATAGTTTTATAAATCCCAAATAATTGTTGCGCAATATTACTTTGTGTTTTTGCCCACTTATCATAGCCTCGATTGTTTTCCGTAATCTCACTTAAATATCGAACTCTAGCAGGTGGAATGATAAATATTTTTTCACTCATTTCATCATGAGCAACAAATGAAGTTTCTAGGGTTTTGTTGCCAGTTTTTTCTACAATTTTTTGCATCAAAGCCTTGTACAAACTATTTGCACCAGGGTCATTAAATTGTGAAGCTATACTGCCATAAACTGGCATAGTATCTGCATCTTGCTCAAACAATTTGTGGTTACGTTGATATTGTTTTTTTACATCACGAAGTGCATCCATACTACCTCGTTTGTCAAATTTGTTGATAGCAATAATATCAGCAAAATCCAACATGTCAATTTTTTCTAATTGCGTTGCAGCACCATACTCTGGTGTCATTACATACAAACATACATCGCTGTGTTCAGTAATTTCCGTATCACTTTGGCCAATACCACTAGTTTCTAAAATGATTAAATCAAAACCACTTGCTTTTAAAATATCAACTGCATCTTGCACATGTTTGCTCAAAGCCAAATTGCTTTGACGAGTTGCCATAGAACGCATATACACACGTTCGTTTTTGATAGCATTCATTCGAATTCTATCACCTAGCAAGGCACCACCTGTTTTTCTTTTTGAAGGGTCAACAGAAATTATTCCAATGGTTTTATTTGGAAAATCAATAATAAAACGACGAACCAATTCATCAACTAATGATGACTTTCCAGCACCACCTGTTCCAGTAATTCCTAAAACGGGTGTAGGGATTTCTTTTGTAGAAATAGTCTCACGAACTTTTTTCAACATGGCTTGTGTTTCCACTGCATCTGCAAAATTTTCGGCTGCACTTATGCAACGTGCTATACTTTTAAAATCACCTTCTTTTAAATGATTTACTTCACCATTCAAATTAGCACCTGTAGCAAAATCGCTTTTCATGATTAAGTCATCTATCATGCCTTGTAAACCCATAGCTCGTCCATCATCAGGACTGTAAATTTTTGCAATTCCATGAGCTTCTAATTCTGCAATTTCTTCAGGTAATATAACACCACCACCTCCAGCAAATATTTTAATATGGTTACAACCTTTTTCTTTCAAAAGGTCATACATGTATTTTAAATATTCTACGTGTCCACCTTGATAGGATGTCATAGCAATAGCATTGGCATCCTCTTGAATGGCAGTGTCAACAACTTCTTGCACACTTCTATCATGTCCAAGATGAATAACTTCAACGCCACTAGCTTGCATCACACGTCTCATAACGTTTATACTTGCATCATGTCCGTCAAAAAGGGAAGCTGCTGTTACAATTCTTATTTTATTTGTTGGTTGATAGCTCATTAAATTTGTTTTAAATTGATGTAATGATATCGATATGAATCAAATATCATTAAAGTACAAATTTAATACAAAAAGAAGCTAATATTCTATTGATTTTAGCAAATAAATATTGATATGGTATCCAGTTGTTACTTACTTTGCAATAGCCATTTTTGCTTTCTTATTCTTGATGCGTTTATCTTTCGACAATTCTAGCACCATACTCATTTTACTTTTGCGAATAGCAACAAATGAAGTGAAATCTTTTACTTCAATCAAACCAATATCTTCTTTTTTAAGTTGACATATATTTGTAAGAAAACCTACAATGTCTATTTTATTGATTTTATCTTTTTTGCCATGTGAAATGTACAAGGTAGACCATACAGGCTTTTCGGGCAATGTATATTCTTTACTCGAGGCATATTCCGAAGCTACATTCGTTATATAGGAAGGCAATTCTTCTTCTTCAGAAAAAAGCACAAACACATTGCCACTTCGATCCATACGAGCTGTACGCCCATTACGGTGTGTAAATACTTCTTCTGATAATGGAAGGTGATAATGAATGATGTTGCGAATATGTGCAATGTCTAATCCTCGTGAAGCTAAATCGGTTGTTACTAAAATCAACGATGTGCCATTTCTGAATTTACACATGGCGGTGTCTCGTTCATATTGTTCCATACCACCATGATAGAAAACACTATAAATACCTTTTTCAAGCAAAAGTGAGTTAACTCGTTCTACAGCATCACGATGATTGCAGAAAATAATAGTTGGTCTACTTCCTATCTGACAAAGTAACAGAAACAAGGTTTCAATTTTATCTTTTTCTTCAGAAGCAACTGTATATATGCTAAGTTGCTCTTCCGATTTTTCATTTTTATCTATAAAATCGATTCGTTTTTCATCTTTTAATCCAATGAAATCAGGTATTTCAACTGCTTCGGTCGCTGATGTAAGTAATATATTTTCAATCGAAGGCATTGACTCTATGATTAACTGCATTTCATCTACAAATCCGAGTTCAAGTGATTTGTCAAATTCATCAATGATTAAGGTATGAATGGTTCGAGGATCAAAATTATGTCGTCGAATATGATCGGCTAATCGACCTGGTGTACCAATAATTACAGATGGAGCTTCAATTAAATTATTTTCTTCAATCTCACGTTTGTGACCACCATAACAAAGAGTTGCTTTGAATCCTGTTCCTATTTTTCGAAGTACATCATCAATCTGGATTGCTAATTCACGTGATGGAACAATAATAATGGCTTGAACTCCCTTTAAATCTTTTTGCAAATTTTTCCAAAGAGGTAATAAAAATGCAAGTGTTTTTCCAGAGCCTGTATTGGATAAAAGAACAGTATGTTTATGTAGTTCGCTTTGCTCCAAATAGGCAATTTGCATTGGATTTAAGGCTTCAATACTAAGATTTTGTAACGCCTGGGCAATTTGTGTGTCAAATGATGTCATTGTGGTAAAAGTAAACCTTTATATCTAAATGCCACGTTATTGTTGATGATAGCAAGTGCGACAACGTGGTTCATATACATCCTTTTCACCCAAAAGTACCATGGCTTCTGATGCAGATTTTCGATAACTAAAATTGGCTATATCACCACAAACCACACATATTGCATGTAATTTGGTTACATAATCGGCCATGGCCAATACAGCCGGCATTGGACCAAATGGTCTACCTAGAAAATCCATATCTAAGCCAGCAACTATGACTCTAATACCTCGTGCAGCTAGTTTTTCTGCTACCATTGGCATTTCTTCATCAAAAAACTGAGCTTCATCGATACCTACAACTGCCACATCTTGTGCTAATAATAAAATTTGTTGTGAATTTTCGACTGGTGTACTGGGTATTCTGTTGTCATTGTGCGATACGATATCATTTTCATCATAGCGAACATCGACTGTTGGTTTAAATATCTCAACCTTCAAATTGGCTATTTGAGCACGTTTCAATCGACGAATGAGTTCTTCTGTTTTGCCAGAAAACATAGAACCACACACGACTTCTATCCAGCCTTTTTTTGTATTTCGTATATTTGGTTCAATAAACATTTGTAAATCAGCCTCGATTAAATACTTTTGAGGATCACGAAAATATAATTCTAATGAGAGCAAAACTATTATTTCTATTTCTTTTTTTATACACATCTACTTTATTTGGTAAAGAAGGGATGTGGCTACCATTTTTATTAGAAAAAATGAATGAAAAGGAAATGCGTCAAATGGGTCTTAAAATCAGAGCGAGCGACATTTACGATGTAAATGAAGGCAGTTTGAAAGATGCAGTAGTGATATTTGGAGGAGGTTGTACAGGTGAAGTCATTTCCAATAAAGGCTTGGTATTGACCAATCATCATTGTGGATATGGTACTGTGCAAGGATTAAGTAGTGTTCAGAATAATTATTTGAAACAAGGATTTTGGGCAAAAAATCAAAGTGAGGAACTACCTTGTCCTGGATTGAGTGTTACATTTATAATTCGTATCGACAATGTAACCGAAGAAATGAAAAAGGGTATAGTAGCTGGAATAGCAGATACTACAAAGACTAGAATTTTACTAGAAAATGCTACTCGAATTGAAAAAGAAACGAAAGCTTCTACTGGTTATGATGCTCAAGTAAAGTCATTTTTTTATGAAAATGAATATTATGTATTTTTAACTGAAAAATACAATGATGTAAGGCTTGTAGGATTCCCACCCAATGGTATTGGAAAATTTGGTGGAGATACCGACAATTGGGCGTGGCCAAGGCATACGGGTGATTTTGGATTATTTCGTATTTATGCTAATAAAGAAAATAAACCGGCCGCCTTCTCTACTGAAAATGTACCATTTGTACCAAGACGATCTATGAAAATTAATATTGAAGGCGTGCAAGATGGTGACTTTACGTGGGTGTATGGTTTTCCTGGGACTACATCTGAGTATTTAACAAGTGATGGAGTAGAAGAGGTGATGAACGTATTGGATCCTGCACGTATATCTATACGAGAAAAAAAACTAAGCATCATAGATGCTGATATGAAAGAAAGCAATGAACTATTTATAAAATATGCTGCTAAGCAAGCACGTATAGCCAATTATTATAAAAAATGGAAAGGCGAGTTACTAGGACTTCAAATCAATAATGCTGTAGATAAAAAGAAAAAGGAAGAAGTTGAATTTTTGAAATGGGTGAATGAAGATGATGATCGAAAATTGAAATATGCTGGTATCATAGATAGTATAAAAATGTGTTATAAAAATCATCGTAAATCGATTCAATTAAATGAGTACATCAATGAAGCCATTTGGTCGAGTGAGCTATTAAAAAAGGGGAGTATCTATACCTCCATGCTGAAGGCGATGGATACATTGAAAGTAAGTGATAGTTTGGCTGTTTATCAAAAAGAAGTGGATCAATTTTTTAAAACAATTGATGTGAATACTGATCGTAAAATAACCAACGATTTGTTTAAATTATACAATAAAGAAATTGGGAAAAATAATTGGACTGAAGATATTTCAATTGATTCATACTATAAATATTCATCATTGAGTTCACCGTCTGCATTCGCTGATTTATTATTTATGGAAGATTTTCAAGATATACGTTATTCAATTAAGCGCGATCCAATTTATCAAGCCTATCAATATTTTGATAGTATACAAAAATCGAATTTAAAATTTCTCCGTGCTAGTGTTGCTAAAATGAATGGCTTTTATGGTACATATATACTTGCATTAAAAGAATATAATGAAGGTAAGCAATTTTATCCTGATGCCAATTCAACCTTGCGAGTTTCATATGGTAAAGTAGAAGGTGTAAAGCCTAGCGATGGAATGAATTATAATTATTATACTACATTGGATGGTGCAATACGAAAGCATAATCCTAACCAAGAAGAATTTACATTGCCCGACAAGTTGATTGAATTATACAAATCAAAAGACTATGGACGATATTCTATTATAGAAAATGGAGAGAAAACCGTCCCGTTGGCTTTTCTAGCTTCTAACCATACTACTGGTGGTAATTCAGGTAGTCCTGTGTTGAATGCGAATGGAGAATTGATAGGAACTAATTTTGATCGTATTTGGGAAGGTACTATGAGCGATATTATGTATGATATCAATTTGTGTAGAAATATCACGTTGGATATTCGTTATACATTATTTATCATTGAGAAATACGGAGACTCCAAATGGGTCATTGATGAGTTGGATATTGTAGAGTAACTAGTGAGTTTCTGTAACAGGAATAATTATTTCTAAGTCAGATTCTTCTTTAATCGTATAGGGCAAGCCACCTTTTACATTATTGGAAATACTTGGATCCCAACCTTCGCCATAGATGTAATAATCTCCTTTTTTCAACCCAGAGAATATAGTATAACTATTGCCAATGCTATCTTTTACAATTTTTTGTGACAAATCATATTCTGAAAGCGAAACAGCTTCGGATGAATTGAATTTGATATAAATAGTGCAACTATCTATAGAGGAAGAATGATGAAATGCTTTCACTTTCAAATTTGCATTTCCACCCATTCCAGCACTGGGTTTTTTAGTACATGATCCTACGAAAAATAGAATTAACATTAGAAGTGATAGAAGATAATTTCGCATAGTGTAAAGGTAAGACGAAACTGAATTAAAAAATGTTTGTTATTAGTCATTTTTTTAATATGATTAACAGTATTAAAGCCTTAAATTTGTCAGAATGTACTTCTTTTATGAGGAATAATTAGATTGTAATAACCTTTGAAGAAATTTTTTAAAATAATAGGATATAGTTTGCTAACACTCATTTTGTTGGTGGTGATAACTATATGGCTCGTATCAACAGAAAAAGTACAGAATATTTTAGTAAAGCGCGCATCTAAGTATTTGTCTGAAAAAATGCATACCAAGGTCGAGGTGAATCATATACGATTAGCTTTTTTTAATGAGTATCATTTGGAAGGAGTTTATGTTCAAGATGATCGAAAAGATACCTTGGCATATGTAGGAGATTTATCCATCAAAACATCCAATTTGCTTAGCAACTATTGGAACAATGAATCGGCTGTTATTCATTCTGTAAATCTTACTGATATTTATGTGAATATGAATCGAGGTCATGATTCGTCTCGATGGAATTATGATTTTATTGCAGAAGCATTTTCTTCGAATGCTAAAGATACAAGTACTGAAATACAAACTACAAAAACCAGCAATAAATCAAACTCAGGTCCTTCAATTGATTTAAAAGAAATATCAATCAAAAATGCTCGTTTTTATATGAATGATGCATGGCGTGGGGAAGATATGCGTTTCGCTATTCAGGATTTAAAATTGGATATGAATCATTTGATTCTTGTCAAAAAAAATATCGATATTCAAAATCTGGCAATCGATGGTGCATATGTAATTGTTCGACAATATGATGGAGGCAAGCCAGAAGACAACACACCCGACGATACTACTACTTGGGGTACGCCTTTTAATCCTGATTTATATCAATTAGCTGCTCATTCGATTTCCTTGAAAAATAGTCAATTTACTTATTTGGTTGATGATAATATACCTGCCAAAAAAGAATTTGATGAAAAGCATTTAAATATAACTGGGATTAATCTTGATATAGTCAATACTCATCTAGATGCTGATACCATTTTTTCAGAAATCAAATCGATGACAGCAAAGGAACGATGTGGTATTGAGATAAAATCAGTTTCTGCTAATTTGAAGTTGTCACAAGTACAAGCTCAATTATCAAACTTATTGTTGAAAACGAATTATTCTACTGTCGGAAATCATTATGAAATGAACTATCGAAATTTTCATGATTTTAAAGAATTTCTTGAAAAAGTTTCAATTAAAGCTCATTTAGAGCAGTCTTCTGTATCTTCATTAGACATTGCCTATTTTGCTCCGATATTGAATCAATATCCAATATCAATTAATGTAAAAGGAGACGCAGAAGGACTTATTGGGAATTTAGTCGCTACGAATTTAGAGCTTGATACACGAAATACTCAATTCAAAGGAAGTGGAACAGTTATAGGCCTGCCCGATATTGAAAATACGATTTTTAATGTAAATGCGGATCTTTTAAAAACAAGTGGTGCCGATTTAAACGCATTGATACCACAAACTAAAAACGATGCTATTGCATGGAACAAATTAAATTCAATTCTTTTTAAAGGAAGTTACAGTGGGAAAGTAGATGAATTTAATACCAAGGGTTCTTTGACAACTACATTGGGTAATGCCATTGTAGATTTGAATATGAATTTTAAGCCTAAAATTCCTTCATATGATGGGCATTTAAGTACACAAGATTTTCAGTTAGGCAATTTGATAAAACAAAAATCGGTTGGAAATATTACAATGGATGGCAAGATCAAAGGAAGTGGATTTGATTTGAATACCTTGAGTTCGAATGTAAATGCAACTATTACTAAAATCGAACTTGAAAATACCATTTATCAAAATCTTACTATCAATGGACTTGTAGCTAACAAAAAATTTGATGGAATTTTTGTTTCGCAAGACCCAAATATGGCATTGAATTTTGATGGTAAGATGGATTTAAGTGGTAAAAATCCAAACTATAATTTTAATTCTCGATTTTTAAAAGTCAATTTGCAAAAATTAGGCTTAACGAAAGACCCAGTAATAGGTTCAGGATTTGTTACAATGAATTTTACAGGTAACAACATCGATAATTTTACTGGAATAGCCATACTGAAAAATTTGACCATAGAACGAGGTGGAGAATCCTATTTTCTTAAAGATCTTACACTTGAATCTCATGATAGTAGTCATTACAAATCATTACGTTTGTCTAGTACATTGGCTGACGCCAATTTAAATGGTAAATTCAATATTTCAGAACTAGCAAATTCATTCCAACTTTATCTATATCACTATTTACCAGATTATATTAATAAGCCTAAAAAATTTACAGATGAACAATTTACGTTTGATGTAACATTGAAAAATCCTGATACCTTATTAAGTATGTTTTCAAATGATTTTCATCATTTGGCTAATATTTCTCTTTCTGGTATTTTGAACACACAAACTCAAAAATTTTCATTAGATGCCAATGTTCCTAATTTTGGTTATAAAGATTTTTTAGTCAATAATTTATTTATAGTAGGTGCTGGCGATTTTACTAGTTTTGATTTGAATGCCAATGGAGGTAATGTGAGTTATAACAATGATGTGATAATACCTTCATTTCAATTAAATTCAACCATGGCTCATGATACCGCCATGTTAAATATCAATTCACAAAGCATCAATGAAGTATTAGGAGAGGCATCGTTGAATTGCAAAGCAACAGCATACCAAAATAATTTGTATGTGAATGTGATGCCTTCAAATTTTAGTTTAAAAAATGATAAATGGCAGTTATACTCTAATCATGATATGGTATTTGGCGATCGAATCCGTATAAAAGATTTCATAATTGAAAGTGGTGCTCAAAAGATAACTATCAATACATTGGATAATGAAACCAACGACATCGTAGCCAAAATTGATTTACTTGACTTAGAAGGAGCATCTACATATTTAAGTATGGAGGATGTAAAAATTCATGGCCGTATTAATGGAGAAGTGAAATATATAGATTATAAAAATACACCTAGTATTGAGGCCACTATTTCGAGTGCTGATCAGATTATAATCGTGAATGATACATTAGGCCTCGTAAAAGCGGATATTAAGTACGATATTGAAAAACAAAAATTAATTATCAATAAAAATACAACCATTATCAAAGGGAATAATGAAGCTGGTATCAGCGGGAATATCAATGTAAAAGATAGTACCATTGATTTGATTGCAAAAGTAGATAATATGGATATTAGTCCTGTTGGTCATTTTATAGCAGATTATATTTCAGATTTACATGGTTATGCCACAGGACAAGTGAATATAGATGGGCGATTGAGTAG
This sequence comes from Chitinophagaceae bacterium, assembly GCA_044233655.1. GTDB lineage: Bacteria > Bacteroidota > Bacteroidia > Chitinophagales > Chitinophagaceae > OLB11. The sequence goes on from JBIIJQ010000014.1 coordinate 36,653, forward strand.
CCCAACTATTACAGGAAGAGTTGATCTCGATCAAGCACGTTTAAAAGTATTATTTCTAGGAACGAGTTATTCCCTCAGTAATGCGAAATTCAAATTCAATAACGAAACTATTGAAATGAACGATATCATTTTGAAAGATCAACGTGCAGGAGAGTATACAGGAGTATTGAAAGGCAAGATTACCCATAATAATTTTAGTGATTTCTATTTGAATTTCACAGTAAATTCTCCCAACTTTTTATGTTTGAATACAAGATCGTATGACAATGATCTGTTTTATGGCTATGTACCAGCTCAAGTGAAATTAAAATTAAATGGACCGTTGGATGATATAGTAGTAGATGTAGATGCTAAGCCATTGAAAGGATCACAGTTTCATATGCCGATTAATTCAAAAGGAGATGCCTCTAAATACGAGTATGTCCAATTTGCATCCATTGGACGTAGTCAAGAGGAAGAACGAAAAAAGAAATCGTATTATCTGAATCTAAACATGAATATAGATGCTACGCCAGATGCTGAAGTATTTATCATTTTGGATCAAAATACGGGTGAGGAGATTCGAGCCAAAGGAAATGGCGCAATTAAATTAAATGTAGATTTAGGAAATTCAATTAGTATGTATGGTGCCTATGTAATAACAGAAGGTAAATACTTATTTAATTTTAGAGGACTGATACCTAGAGATTTTGTGATAGAAGAGAATAGTAAAATTACTTGGAGTGGAGATGCGTTGGATGCGTTGCTTGACGTGAATGCGATTTACAAATTACCTAAACAATTGCCTTTATATCCATTAATTAGCGCACAATACAACAACTTAGACGAAGTAGATAAATCGGAATCAAAGCGTGCTTATTCTACGTTTATATCACTTATGCTGAAAGGATCATTATCGCAGCCTAATATAAAATTTGATATTACACAACCAGATAATAAAGCCATTGGAACTGCTGGATATACTAAACTTGAACAAATTAAAAATGATGAAAAAGAATTGGTTTCACAATCAGGTATTTTATTGTTGTTAGGTGAATTTAAAGCATCTGATGGTATCACCAATTCATCCTACAGAAGTGGTTCTATTTCTACCGTTTCCGATATGGTTTCGAGTGCTTTATCTTCGGAGGTTACCAATTTATTTCAGAAATTGACTGGTCTTAAAAATATAAATCTCAATGTAGGCTATCAATCTTATGAGGCAGATTACAATACCAGTTTGGTTAATAGAAATGAATTCTCAGTGAATGTACAAGCCAATTTATTAAAGGATAGGGTGATAGTAGATCTTGGAAATAGTGTAGATGTTGGTAAGGATGTAAGTGGCAAAACAACTGGTAACTTAATAGGTGGTGACTTTAAAGCTCAATTTCTAATTTCAGAAGATGGTCGTTTTCGTGCTACAGCCTATCGAACCAATAATACCAATAACCTTGATCTTGGTGGTCAAAACTTTACCAAAGGTGGAGTAGGGCTTACTTATCGAAAAGTATTTAACAGCTTTTCTGATTTATTTAGTTCTAAGAAAAAAAGAAATAGTAAAATAATTCTCACAGACACATTAAAAAACGAATCATAATCAATTGAAACAACTTTCGCCTTATCTTATTATCGGTATACTTATTTTTCATGTATTGGCTACATTATTTGCATTTTATACAATGTTTAGCGATTATACTGGTTGGACAATTTATCATGTTTATCCTTTTGGATTGATATTATTTACACTTGCATGGTTTGGAATTTTTATGAAAAAACGTTGGGCAGCATTTGTTTATTTTTCATTGATGTTTTTCGAACTAGCTATGAAATTATTTTTTGGCAGTTATACATTTGGCAAAGTATTAGGAACTATCTTATTCCCATTGGATTTGCTTTTTGCATTTGTCATTTTATTATTATATAAAATTCATTATGGTGATCGATCAGCTCAATAGAGAAATACAATTGAGCAAAAATCCTTTACGTATCATTTCGGTTGTTCCTTCGCAAACTGAATTATTATTTGATTTGGGTTTGGATGAAGAGGTTGTCGGGATTACAAAATTTTGTATTCATCCTAATGAATGGTTTAGGAGTAAAACTCGAATAGGTGGAACCAAAAATTTGAATTTAGATCGAATTGATGAATTACAACCAACGTTAATTATAGCCAATAAAGAAGAGAATGATCAACATCAAATTGAAGTGTTGGCACAAAAATACCCTGTTTGGATAAGTGATATTCAAACCCTAGATGATGCTCTTGAAATGATTAAGAAAGTTGGATTACTTGTAAATAAAGAAGAGAGGGCGAATGAAATCATTGATTCAATTAGTTTCAATAGAAACCAACAACATATCAAACAAACAAATCTCAGTGTTTTATATCTTATTTGGTATAATCCTGTGATGGTTGCAGGCACAGATACTTTTATTCATGAAATGATAAAAGAAGCTGGGTTTCAAAATATAGTAACAAAGACTCGATATCCAGTTTTGATGAATGAAGAAATAAAAGCACTGAATCCTGATGTAGTATTACTTTCGAGCGAACCATTTCCATTTAAGGAAAAACACATTCAAGAAATGCAATTAATATTGCCAAATGCTAACATGAAATTAGTAGACGGTGAATTATTTAGTTGGTATGGAAGTCGTATCTTAAAATCATTTGAGTATTTTAGAGCTTTGAATGAAGAATTGGTTTAATCATATTTCGCTCTTATTACCTTTGGGTATATATTGTATTCTATGGATGCTATTAAATCCATATCTAGGTTATATGCTTGACAGTGATTGTGTAGCCTATTTGACAATTGCAAATCGAATTGTACATGGTCAATATCTTGAAAGTATTAATGGTCTTTGGAGTCCGTTAAATATTTGGATGATAGTTCCATTCATGAAAAATGGAATGGACGGTTTTGAGGCTGCTAAATTATTAAATGCATTTTTTGGATTTATAATTCTAATACAAGTTTTCTTTTTATTTAAAAAGTTTAAGCTGCAATCGTTTATTACGTTTATTCTCATGATTTCTTCAGCCATTACGATGGCTTATTTTGTTTATTTTCAATTGTTTGGGGATGTATTGCAATTGATATTTGTTTTGTTTTACCTTTTTATTTTACTATCTGAAAATTTTTATAAACAATATTGGAAAGTAATATTATGTGGTATATCAATGGCAGTAGCTTATTATGCAAAAGCATATTCGCTTTTATTTTTCTTTTTACATTTTGGTGTTGTTTTATTTTGGGCTATTAAGAATAATAAGATATCATTTTCAAAAGGAATTCAATATTATTTTACAGGTATTATTACTGCGCTGTTATTTGGTTTACCCTGGACTTATGCATTGCATACCAAATACAATGAATGGTCATTGACTGGACATGCTGGCAAATTGAATATGAGTTGGTATATCAACAGTGGTAAAACATTCAAAAAGGATATTACTTTACTTATTCCACCTATCTATGAGGATTCGCCTAGTTTTTGGGAAGATCCTTCTCTTACGCAAGATAACTTGAGTTCACCCTTTTCATCACCTAAGCATTTTGTAAAATGGATTGCAAGGGTCATCCATACTACATTAATTGCAATTGGATGTTTTCAAGAGATATCGTTTTTAGCGTTGGCTATTCTTTTAATAGGATTGTTTTACTTCTTTTTTCGTACAAAAGATAGTTATATACATCATTTTGATACTCAAATTATCATTCTAACAATTCTACTATTACCCATAGGGTATTTGATGATGCATATTGAAACTAGGTATATCTGGTTAAATACCTTTCTATTGATGGTTTTAGGTGCTTTACTAATTCAGTTAATTCAACCTTATTTTAAACGTGCGTTATTTACTAATCTAGCTAGTATACTACTTGGCTTATCCTTTATAGTACATCCCATTGTACAGTTTGATCAATTGAAATATAAGAATAAAAGTCTATTTGAACTTTCTACCGAATTAAAAAAGCATGAATTTAAAGGAAAATTCACTTCTAATATAGTTGATGCTGGTAATATGTGGGTTGTAGCTTATCTGACCCAAAGCCAATTTTACACTATTGAAAAAACAGATTATACAATTCATGAATTAAAACAAGAAATGAACCGATATCAAGTCGATCATTTCATTTATTCAATCGAAAACAATTTAAGTAATACAATACTTCAAGATAGTAGTTTTACACGCTTATATTCTATCGGAAGCGCGGATATTTATCAATTTAAACTTGATAAATAATTAAGCATGATCTTTTACCCAATTCTTAATTTTACGAATATAATCGAAATAGCCTTGCTCTAATCTTAACCATAACAAGATAAATGCTAGAGCTGCTATTCCAATCAGAATATACGAGGTCATATCGTATTCGCCTTCTCCTTTTAAAAGTAATACAACACCTGCTATTATTGCAAATACTATAAAAACTAACAATAGCATTGGGCCACCTATATCGATTCTACGTGGTTTACTCCGCATCTTAATGGTAGTACCATTACTTTTAGGTACTAAGGATAATCGAGTAATAGGCAGTGTATATACGTGATCATCATTTTCGGCATGTGGAATCACTTTTATATCACCTTCCTTTTCATAGATCTCAAAATCAAGATTATGAATTTTTAGATGTTGACCTAAGAAATTCTTTTTCAAAATGTCACTATTTTTTGTACTTTCAATAGTGTAGTAGCGTCTGAATATCATAGTTGTTTGTTTTTAGTTTCAGAAATTTACAATACTTATTTTACAATTTTTAATAACTATTAAAATAAATTTAAACATATAATTAATATATATATGTAAAATGCTAATAATCATATAATGAAAATAATTGTAAAATTCAATAAGAATCAATCTTAAACCTAAAACTATACCAATTGATTAGAATTTACACTATGGAAATACTTTCTTCAAATGATTGTAAAATTGTTTTTCTGAAAGATAAATGGAGTGTAATAAATCTGCTATTTCACCAAAGCCCATTACATCATTTCCTCTTGACTTGCATACCCTAGCAGTTTGATATGCAAAGTTTCTCCATTGATCACCAATAATAGTCATTTCCTCCGATAGTTCCTTCAAATAAGGGTTATTAGTAATTTGCGAAGCTTCTTGTAAAAATGCTGCATACAAAAATCGAAAGCCAGCACCACCTGTTCCTATTTCTTCTTGCATACGAATGAGATTACCTAAATATAATGTAGATTTTCTTGAATCTAACTTAGTTGGATAATTTCTTATTTGCTTACTTAAAAAATCAATGGAGTTAACACCGAACCATTTAATCGGAGGTGAGGTCATAAAAAAACAAGTTTGTTTAATCCCTTTTTGAATAGCCAATGGAAGATTGACATCTTTCATTGCAGGAACATGTGTAAGGTAATACATTCTTCCCTTTGGCTCTGGATAGCCTTTGGCAAAACGAGCTTTGGCAAGGTCTTCATATTCAATGGTAACAGAATTTTCCAAAACAGGATCACTTATTGAATAAGTATTATTTTCTTTGCCAAATACAATGAGATTGTGAGCATTGAAATGAAAACGAAATACTTCAGGTAAAAAAGGTAAATAAAATACACCCACTTGTAATCCCGATGGAATCCCATTCTCAATATTTTGATCCAATTTTTTCATGGCTGCTTCAACAGTAGAAAATTTCTCTGAAGTTGATTTTACACCTAATCTGTCACATACATTGCTAAAAATTTTACCTGGATATACACGATATGTAGTTCCTGGCATTCCATTTACTTTGATAAAAGGAATATGAGCAAAAAAGATCCCACTGCCAATACCAAATGAAAGTGGTTCTGAAATTGGTAATCCATGATGTCGAAAAAGATTGGATGTGACTCCACTTTCACAATGTGCTTGTGATTGATGTTGAAATGGTATGATCATACTGCAAAGATGAAGAATTAGTCTACATTTTTTAATTCCTCAATGGAAATATTAAATGCATCGGCATATTTTTTTAAAATAGAATCTGAAAGTGATTTAAAAACGGTAGGTTTTAAATGACGTTTAACTCTCCATTGCCACATACTCACATACGATGCCAGTATAGGTATGTCCATTCTGTTTTTTTTCATATAATAGGAGATAGGACTTACTTTGTTTTCTTGTACTAAAATTTTTTCTTCTTGTAATTGTGTTTCTATTTCTTCCCATGCTTGCTCTAAGGCAAGATTTTCTGCTTCCCATCCAGCGCTTTGTGTTTGTGTGTAGGATCCATCTTGCGTGGTTACATACATTACTTTCTTAGGAGCTTTGTCGCCATCTTTAAAGTTTTTTTTATCCTGAGGAACTTCATTGATATTCATAATTGTAGAGAATGGTTATTGGATATCGTTAGTCAAGACTTTTTATAACTTGAGTTGAACTAGGATTGTTTTTTTCTAATTTCATCCAGTCCAATATTACATTAGTAGCTTCAGATATATAGGCATCTTTTTTCAAAGCCTTTACCCATTCTTCGTTTCTTCGAATACTTACCGTATCTTTTTGAATAGAAGTTTTATCACTCTTTAAATTTAAAACAGTCGTAGTGGTTTTTACTTTATCAAGTTCTTCTAATTTTTTTGATAAGTCTTTTGCTTCTTTGATTTGTTCTTGATACTTAACTAAATTAAGTGAATATTTATTTTCATCATATTGCTGTTTCATTCTAGCCGCATTTTGAGAAATGATTTTAAATGACTCATTATTAGCAGTTCGTTTATTTGACAGTTCAACAAGTTTGCCAAAATCAACTGATTGTTTATATGGTTTATAATCAGCTTTTGCTACTTGATCCCAAGCCAATGAGTTATCATCTTTTCGTTCTCCAATATCTATTAATTCAAATGCATCAGGTAGTTTTATATCTGGGGTTACACCTTTTAATTGAGTCGATCCTCCATTCACTCTGTAGAATTTTTGCAAAGTCAATTTTATAGAACCTTGAGGTTTTAGATTTTCTTCACCTCTGTAAAAATCCTCTAATCCAAATACTCTCTGTACAGTTCCTTTTCCAAAAGATGTAGAACCGATAATGATAGCACGTTTGTAATCCTGCATGGCTGCTGCTAATATCTCTGAAGCTGAAGCGCTTCCTTGATTGATAAGTATTGCTAAAGGTCCATCATATAAAAGTCCTGGCGCTTTGTCATTCAACGATTGTGCCATTGCATCTCTTGATTTAACTTGTACGATAGGGCCTTTATCAATAAACATACCTCCAATTTCTACTACATCTGTCAATGAACCTCCACCATTATTTCTCAAGTCTACAATGATACCATTTACATTTTCAGCCTTTAGTTTTTCTATTTCTTTAGCCATGTCTTCTGCACATCGTCTGCCATTACGATCATTAAAAGCGGCGTAAAATTCTGGTAATAAAATATACCCAATACTTACACCATTATTTTTAATAATGGCAGATTTTGCAAATGTACTTTCAGTTTCTACTTTACCTCTTCGTAAGGATATTACTTCTTGATTACCTGCTAAATGTTTTACAGTTAATCTAACTTCAGAACCTTCCTTGCCTCTTATAATTTGCACAATATCTTCAATATCCCAACCTGCAATATCAACAGGTTCTTCATCACCTTGTGCAACTTTCAAAATAATATCTTCTACTTTCATTCTGCCATCTTTCCAAGCAGGTGTACCAGTTATCACTTGTTTAATTTTACAAGATCCTTCTTCGCTTTGTAGCTGAGCTCCTATACCAAAGAACGAACCACTCATCTCTTCATCAAAACGTTGTTTATCTTTTGGAGGGAAAAAATCTGTATGTGGATCTACAACATGACAAATACTATTCACGTAAGTAGCAAATCTATCTGAATCACTAATTTTATTAATACGTTTGAAATAAAAGACCATACTCTTTTTTACATTTTCACGTGAATCTATTTCAAGCTGTGCATCTGATTTTTCTTTTTCTTTTTTATCCTTAGTAACTTTCTGTTGCTCCTTCAGTTCAGTATATCGAGCCAATGTTCTGTATTTAATACTTTTCATCCAACGAGCTTTTAATTCAGCTTGATCATTACACCAATTTAATTTTTTACCATCTAATTCGATTTCATCATTGTCATTGAACGTTAATGGTTTTTCTAAGGCTTCTTTATAATAAGTTTCGGCTTCTTTCATACGTTGTACGATTCTTGTTGAAACCAAATCATATAATTTAGTTGAGCCGTCCATGATTTCATTGTCAATTTTTGTTTCAAAATTTTTAAACTCATCGATGTCTGATTGAATAAAAAATAATTTTCCAAAGTCTGTCATTTCCATATATTTCGAAAAAACACGTTTTGAAAAATCATCGTCAATTTCTTTAGGTGAATAATGACCATCTTTTAAAACCTGCATGATTGTCTGTTGTATTACCTGATTTTTTGAACTTGTTTCATTTTCTGGTAAAGAATATGGAACTATGTTAACTTCAGTATTATTGCTTGAAACATCTAGTTGATTTTTATCAGCAATAAGTCTAAAAGAAAAGAATACACCGACAGCTAGTATTAAAATTAAGGGCAAGAATGATTTTTTGTTCATTTGAAAAAATTGAATATTTTACAGTTGGTAAAGTTAAGAGGTTTCACGTTAATAAATATCTAAAAAAACTTACTATCATTGTGAATAATGATAAAAGGCAATTATACACGATTAATCCAAGAGAAATCCCTGCAATTGGGATTTGATTACTGCGGTATTGCTAAAGCTGAGCAGCTCGATGATGATGCCCGCCGACTTGAAAAATGGTTGAATCAAAATCATCATGGCAAAATGAGTTATATGGCCAACCATTTTGATAAGCGAATTAATCCTACCAAGTTGGTTGATGGTGCTAAAAGTGTCATAACCTTAATGTTGAATTATTTTCCTCAAGTGGAGTTGCCACAAGCTGATTTTAAAGTTTCAAAGTATGCTTATGGGCAAGACTATCACTATGTTATAAAAGACAAGTTACACCTATTGCTGGAGCATATACAAGAGGAAATAGGAGAAGTTTCTGGACGAGGATTTGTAGATAGCGCACCGGTACTTGAACGAGCGTGGGCTGTGAAGAGTGGCCTAGGCTGGATCGGAAAAAATGGCAATTTAATTTCTAAAAAGTCAGGTTCTTTCTTCTTTTTAGCTACACTCATTCTTGATCTTGACTTAGATTATGATATGCCATTTAGTACGAGTCATTGTGGAACTTGTACCAAATGTATTGATGCTTGTCCTACGGATGCAATTAGGCCCGATAAAGTTGTAAACGGCTCGCAATGCATATCCTATTTTACTATCGAATTAAAAGAAGCATTTTCAGAGCAGACTCCTCATTGGAATGACTGGATATTTGGTTGTGATATATGTCAGGATGTATGCCCATGGAATCGATTTTCGAAACCGCACACTACGCCCTCTTTTAATCCCTCTGCCGAGTGGATTCAATGGTACGAAAATGATTACAATTTGTTGTCTCAGGAGTTATTTTCCAAGGTTTTCTCAAAATCAGCCATTAAACGCACCAAATTCGATTTTTTTATACGAAATCAAGTATGGTCTCGAAAATAATAAATCTGATTTATTTGTTAAATTAAGAATAATGATTAGATTCGTTCTAAAATTATATACTATGATAAAAATTTTCAACTTTTTACTGTTGTTCATCCTCTTATTTGAGGGGGTAACAATGCATGCTCAATGTCCTGCTACCGTTATCGCTGGTAATAATGCTACTTCTGGTTTTTTCAGAGGGCTAAATCCAAATAATGGTAGAGGTACCACTGTCTTTTTGGTTACAGCTGCTGAAATGGCTGCCGCGGGTTTTTCCTCTGGAAATAGCATAGCTCAAGTAGGTGGAGCTTTCGCTACTGCACCAAGCATAGCTACTACAGGCAATTTGGAGATTAGATTTGAAAATACAACAGATGTAATCAACAACAAATCTACGACTTGGGCTACTGCTATATCTACCATGACTGTAGCACACAATGCGACTACCACGATTCCAAACGCGTTATCATGGAATGTAACCCTTGGTACCCCATTTACATATACTGGTGGAGGTATTTATATATCTTACGAATGGACAAACTGTGGCACTCTTGCTACAGGTTCAGTGGTAGCTTGCAACAATACATTAGCCGGTGTTAAATCTGCACAAACTGCTGCATGTACAGCAATTGCAGCTATTTCTGCAAATTCATTCTTTAGGCCTGTTACTACTTTAGCCGCATCTGGTGCTGCTACAAATATTTCTTTAGTTTCTGCGTGGCCTCATGGCAAAATTCCTGCAGGAGCTGGAGCGCCAGAAACCATTCCTTTTATAGTAAGAAGTACGTATGGTACTGCCCAAACCACGAACGCCAATCTTTTAATCAAAGAAGCAATATCTGGTACGGTACGTTATACTCAAGCCCTTCCTATCACAATACCTTCATGTGGTGAATTGACTTCAGAATTTACGGGTTGGATGCCAGCTATTCAAGAAACCGACTCTGTGATTGTAACTATTGACCCAGTAGCTGGGGAATCCAATCTTTTGGACAATGCTTCACGTAAGACAGAAATTGTAGGTAATAATGCTTATACTTACAATTTAAACGGATTTTCGGGTGCAAGAGGAGCCGTAGGCTTCAATACAGGTTCAGGTCTTTTACTCGCTAAGCATAGCGCAAATGGATGCGTAAGTGCTACTGCTGTAAAGGCAAGGTTGTCTGTTCCACTTGCAAATGTAGGAAATACGGTATACGGTGTTATTGTAAGTCCAACTGGTGCCATATTAGGGCAATCTCCTAACTATGTAACAGCAGCTACAGATTCTAATACTGTCGTAACCTTTACCTTCCCTTCTCCAGTAGCCTTATCCAATACAGATTTCTACATTGGTATAGCACAAACTGTTGGTGTTCCGGGGTATTTTCCACTCATGACTGAAAGTGAAGCATTGACCAGGCCTAATACATACTACTCTACAGCTCTTGCTGGAGGTGGGTTATCACTTCCTTATACAAGTCTGGGTAGATTAGATTTGCAATTGGAAATTGCTACTACACCTGCTATCTATGCCTCAATTGAAAATCAAAATGCTTCTTATTGCCCAGGTTCTACATTTAATGTTAATTATGTAGCAACAAATACAACCTTAAATGCAGGGAATATTTTTAATATTGAATTGAGCGATGCTGCAGGTAGTTTTGCTGCACCAATTGTAATTGGTACATTAAATTCAATTGATTTAAATGGTTCAATTCTTGCAACAATCCCATCAAACCAACCTGGTTCGGGTATATATAAAATTCGTATTACTGCATCTAATACAGCTTTAACAGGCTGTAGTAATAATACTTTTTTAAACATTCTTACACCTCCAACATTTTCAAGTGTAACACCTACAAATGTATCATGTAATGGTGGTGCTAATGGTTCAATCGTTGTCTCATCTGCAGCGGTGTTACCTTCTTTTTCAATTTCACCAGTTAGTACACAATCGCCAGCAGGTACATTTACCAACTTAACTGCTAATACGTATACAGTCACAGTAACTGATGGAAATTCCTGCACTGCAACCTCTACTGTTGATGTACTTCAACCAACTGTCCTAGTTCCATCCATTGCTGCAACACCATTATGTGCTGGAGGAAATTCAACATTGACAGGTAGTGCAACAGGTGGAACACCAAGCTATACTTACCAATGGATAAGCGGCGTAACAACTGGTTCAGTAACTTTAGACCCATCTAAAGACAATACTATTTTTCAAGATTTAACTGGTAACAGTAATGGAGCAGGTGCAAACTTGTCCGCTGGTAATGATGGATCTAATTCTCCTAGAAGAGCTTTATTGGCTTTTGATTTTTCTTCAATACCTGCCGGAGCAACAATTACAGGTGTTACATTAAATTTAAATTGTTCTCAAACGAGTGGAGGAGCTGGTGCTCAATCGCAATCGTTGCATGTGTTGAATCAAAACTGGGGGGAAGGAACTTCAACAGGACCGGGAGGAACTGGAGCATCAGCTACTCCTAATGATGCAACTTGGTTAAATGCATTTCATCCTTCAACAAGTTGGACAAGTGCAGGTGGCGTTTTTAATGCTATATCAAGTGCAACTGCTACAGTAAACGCAGTAGGTCCTTATTCATGGACTTCAGCTACAATGATTTCTGATGTTCAAAATTGGTATAACAATTCTAGTACTAATTTTGGATGGTTACTCAAAGGTGTCGAAACTGCTGCATTCCAAGCAAAAAGATTCGATTCTAAAGAAAATCCAACGATTGCAAATAGACCAACATTAGTGGTAAGCTATACAGTACCAACAATAGCTGGCTCTGGTCCTACATTAACTATATCTACTGCAGGAACATATACATTGGTTGCTACAGATGCAAATGGTTGTTCAGCAACTTCAGTTGTTAGTGTTTCTGTTTTACCTCTTCCAACCATTGTTGCTTCAGCATCACCTTCATCAGTATGTTTAGGTAGTTCTTCTACCTTAAGTGCAACTGGAGCTTCAACTTATGTATGGAACCCAGGAGCTCTAGTAGGAGCGCCAAGTGTAACACCAACCTCAACTACTATATATACTGTAGAAGGAACTGATGTGAATGGATGTAGTAACACAAACACGATATCATTGACAGTCAATATTGCACCAAACCCTGTAGTTACAGAAGATAGTATTTGCGCACCAGGTGGTATTGTTAATTTAGGTGCAACAGGTACTACGGTAACATGGTATGATGCACTCACTGGTGGTACATTATTAAATACTGGGACTACTTATAATCCTTCCGTTTTAGGAACTACAACTTATTATGTAGAAAATTCAACCACAGTGCCATCTGCTCCTGTGCAAGCTCCAATGCCTGGACAAACAAGTACTTTTACTGGTAATGCAAGAGGTTATTGGTTTACAGCACCAACTAATTTTACTATTACTTCGTTGCAAGTACCTACTACTGCTTCCTCTGGGAATCAAAGTATTGCTGTAGTCAAATTTAATGGGAATACCCCACCTCCTTTATTTTCAACCACAACGAATGCATTCACAACTTTGTTTTTAACACAAAACGATGTAACACCTGGTAATATTGCAGTGAATATACCTATTCTTGCTGGTGAAGTCATTGGTATATTAGGTGTTCGTGGAGCAAATGTTAATTCATATTCAAATACAGCAAATACAACAACTATTAATGGTTTTACAGTGCCATTGACACGTATGGGTATGCAATTTCTACTCCTTACCAATGCTCCTCAAAGTTTATGGACTGAAGCAGCTTCAACAAATATTTCTCGAGTTGATTTTGAATATACAACATCGGTAGCAGGCTGTACAAGTTCACCACGTATTCCAGTTACAGCAACTGTCAATCCATTACCAACCGTAACAGCAAGTCCAGTAAGTCAAACTTTATGTGAAAATGCTAGTGCAACTGTAACTGGTGGTGGCGCAACAAGCTATGTATGGAGCGGTGGTATCAGCGATGCAACACCATTTACTGTTACATCTAGTGCTACATACACTGTAACAGGTACTGATGGCAACAACTGTAGCA
>JBIIJQ010000078.1:0-14878 GCA_044233655.1 Chitinophagaceae bacterium
TGCCAATTCGTTTCATTACAGAAGCCGATTGATTGTTGAAAAATGCAATAGTAGCATTTCGTGTTGTTGTAAATTCTTTCAACAATTTAGAGGTGGATTGCTTGTCAGCTTGAGCTTCTTTAGCAAAAGCGTCTTCGTCGAAAAAGGGCAAAGGTGATTTGTCGTTGCGCGCAAAACGCATAGCACGGTATATGAATACTCGTTCGCAATCAATCAAATGTTGAATAATATCTTTGATACTCCATTTGCCTTCAGCATAGGGAGTAGTGAGTTGTATTTCGTTGAGTGATTTAATTAGCTCTATTGTTGATTTTGCATTTAATTTAAGTTGATCCAATACACTTTTAGTTTTGTCAACTTTCTTGATATAATTCTCATAATACATAGCGTATTCGAGATGGTTTGGTTCAGTTATTTTTTTCATGCATGTAAAGATTTGAGATTGCTAAACTACTTAAATTGTAGGATTCAATTTTTGATATGGTATTTTTTATTTTAAAAATGAAATTTAAATATCCAATTAGTTTGCCGTTCATCAAAAAATCGTGTTGTTTCATTTTATTAAAAAGTATTTTTGTGTAACAAGAACAAGTTATGTTAGAGTTACAACATTTGAAAAAATATTACGCTACGCAAAAAGCAGTAGATGATATCAGTTTGACCATACGAGAAGGAAGTATTTTTGGATTGCTTGGTCCCAATGGTGCTGGTAAATCGAGTCTGTTGCGTATGGTAACAGGAATTACGATGCCAGATGAGGGAAAGATAATGCTGGGAGGAGAAGAGTTTGATCCTGTAAAACATAGTCGATACATTGGTTATATGCCTGAGGAGCGCGGCTTGTATAAGAAAATGAAAATAGGGGAGCAAACCTTATACTTAGCACAACTCAAAGGTTTGAGTAAGATAGAATCGATGCAGAAAATAAAGTATTGGTTTGATAAGTTAGATATGAATTCGTGGTGGAACAAAAAGGTAGAAGATTTAAGTAAAGGGATGTCGCAGAAATTACAATTTGTAACGACTGTGATACATGACCCTAAATTGTTGATATTGGATGAGCCCTTTAGTGGACTTGATCCTGTGAATAGTGAAGTTATCAAAAATGAAATATTTGAGTTGGCTCAACAAGGTACAACAATCTTATTTTCAACCCATCGTATGGAGCAAGTAGAAGAGATATGCGAAGATATTGCATTGGTTCATCAAGGCAAAGTAATTCTAAATGGTTCAGTAACCGAAATCAAACAACTGTTTAAAGAAAATAAATTTAGACTTGAAACAGATCAAGCGCTGAATCATTTTGATGAATTGATCATTGATCAAAAAAATACTACCTATACATTTCAATACAAAGAACCAGAGAATGCAAAGCAAGTGCTTGGATATTGTCTCAGTCATGATATACAAATATTGAATTATCAAGAACTATTACCTTCACTGAACGATATTTTTATTCGTAAGGTAGAGGGGAGTGCAGCACGAACATTTTCACTAAACAGCTAATAAATAAAAAGAATCATGAATAAAATTTGGCTCATTATAAAACGTGAATATCTTACCAGGGTAAGAAAAAAATCATTTTTAGTAACTACTATTTTAATACCCTTGTTGATTTTTGGATTAATGACATCCATGATAGTCTTATCATTGAAGAGTGAACAAAAGCAAACCATTGCAGTATTGGATGATTCAGGATTTTTTAAAAATAAATTAGACACTACCTCTGAATCCTATTCATTTAAGTATGTAGATCGAATGCAAGGTGAATCCAACAAACAACTAATTGAACGAACAAAATCAGATATTTTATTGCATGTATTTCCATTCAACGGAATGGATGCAGATAGTATATTGTTATACAAAGAAGGAGGAGTAAGCTTGTCGGCTAAAAGTTATATTGGTGATGAGTTAAATACACAATATCAAATAAGGTTGTTAGAATCGGCAGGAATTGATAAAGTACAAATTGATAGTATTAATAGCCGATCTCTACAAATGAAAAGCTATGATTTGGAGAACAATAAAGAAACGAATTCGGAAATTGCTTCCAGCATTGGCTATGCAATGGGATTCTTGATTTACATCATTATATTTATATATGGAGCAGGTGTGATGCGTGGTGTGATGGAAGAAAAAACAAATCGAATTGCAGAAGTTATTGTAAGTAGTGTAAAGCCTTTTCAGCTGATGATGGGTAAAATTATAGGCATCGGTTTAGTAGGGCTGACTCAATTTATCATGTGGGGAGTGCTAATGCTCATTTTGCAATTAGCCTTGCCTTTATTGATACCAGGCTTAGGTGAAAGCATGCATACTGGGATGCCAATGTCGCCAGATGTTCAAACGGCTATGCAATCCATTGATGAAAATGATAAAATGAAAATATACAATGCCATTATGGATCAAAATTGGGGAATGATATTGAGCTGCTTTTTATTCTATTTTTTAGGAGGCTATTTCTTATACGCTGCTATGTTTGCAGCTGTTGGAAGTCTGGTCAATGAAGATCCACAGGAAGCACAGCAATTGACAATTCCTATTACAATGCCCATCATTTTTGGATTTATCATCATGGCTACATCGGTCAAAGATCCGAATAGTAGCTTGTCAATCTTTGGTAGTTTGTTTCCACTTACATCGCCCATTGTCATGATGGCTCGCATCCCTTATGGAGTGCCTTTATGGCAATTGATATTATCCATGGTATTTTTAGTACTAGGATTTGTATTAATGACATGGCTGAGCGCCAAAATATACCGAACAGGAATACTATTATACGGTAAAAAAGTATCTTGGAAAGAGATAATTAAATGGATGAGGTATAGTTAAAGGAACTAAGATTTGATCAATTCCTCCTTCAGCAATTTTATAAACAATTTTCTGCAGACGAATACAGTCATTAAAAACATAAATCCTAAAAATGAAAAAACTCCCATTTTCAACCATGAAGGCTTGGTGTAATTAAATGGTTCTCCTGGATAGTCTAGAATTTGGAATATAGGGCTTTCAGAAAGTAATTTAAATCGAGCATTTTGATACGCAGTTGCAGTGGTAGCATAGAGTTGTTCAATTTCAGCTCTATCTCTTAATAATTTGGCTTGAGGTATACCCGTAGAGTATTTTACAGACAGTTGATTGGCATCTTGAAAACCAGCTATCGCGCTTTCGATTGCACCGAGTTCCAATTTCAAAGAATCTCTAATTACTTTAATTTTATTTAAATCTGTTCGAGGTTTTTCTGTTGCAACTTGAATATAGTAATCAGAAATTTCAGCAAGGACTGCCATGTTGATTTCTTTTGATAAATCTTTATCATGGGTAGTAGATGTAATTTTAGTAAATTCTGTTTTTTCAACTAAAACTTCTGTGCATCCTTTAAGTAAACTTGCCCCTTTGTATTTAATTGAATTTGTATCATTAGGTTTAATTTTGATTTTCCCTTGATAAAACTTGCAATGTTTGTTGTAATCGTCAATTAACCAGTGTGCAATTGTTTTGTGTTTATTTTTTTTTGATGGTGCAGCATTAGCAATTCTTGTTGATAGAGTTTTGCTATTTACAAGTTCTTTGATATTGTATATAACAGAGTAATCGGTTTTATCAGAAATTCCAAATTGGGCTTTAATGGCATCAATAGGACTACTTGATGATTTGTTAAAGGACAATGGAAATATCTTTGAATATGTATCTATCTTGACATCGATTGTAGAAACATAAAACGCAACAACCGCAGCAAGTGCCGAAGAAGTTATAAGAATTAAGAAAATATGTTTCCTTATTTTATAATAAAATTCTATTATGTAATTATTCTTTTCAGACACGATTGTTATTTGTTTAATGATCTTGATAGTACAATTAATGTAGCTAATGTTGTAATTGCAGATAGAGCGTATGAGAAAATTTCAGCACCATTGTTTTTTCTTTCTTTGGCAATTTTCTTAGGTACGAATATTGTACATCCCTCATTTACTTTAGGGTATTTTCGTATGAATAAAAATCGTTTGGTACTTGCTAATCGTCCGTTTTGATATCTTATATTGATTCGTTTTTTCCAAGGATCAACTCCAAATCCCCCAGCATTTTGAATATAATAGCTAATGTTAGTATTGCTTTTGTCGAATTTAATATTAATAGGTTGTTGCACTTCTCCTCGTACAGATACAATTTCTGACAATGTAGGAATTATGAGCAAATCTCCTCCTTTTAAAATCAAATCTTCTTTTGAGTTTTTATTTTGTAAAATTTTGGGCAAATCGATTACTACAGCGCCAATATTTTCTCTATATAATTTGGCACCTTCAGGATATGCAATTTTTTTGATACCTCCAGCTCTTTTAATTACTGAAGAAATTCGTTCGTTTTGTTCAATTAATGGGTATTCTCCTACATAATTTAATTCGCCAAATACTTGTACAAATTCTTGATTAATGAATTCTATTTTCTTACGTACATAAATACGATCAAGTGGTTTTAATACTATGTTTTCTGATATTTCATCTATCTCTAAATTTGAATTTATAGATATAATTTTAACATTACTTCCTTTGGTTTTGATATTATACTGGTTCACCGAATCTATAATATTGGAAATTTCAATTCTTCCATTTTCTGCATCCATATTTAAACCGCCAGCAAGTAAAAGTGCATCTTTTAGTTTTATATTTTTAGTATATTTAAATCGTGTAGGCTTTCTTACATTTCCTAAAACATCAATAAAATATTGAGTTTCGAAATCTTTAGTAGAAAGGATTGAAATATTATCTCCAGCAAATAATTCAATATTTTGAGATGGGTTGTTTTCAAAATCTCTTAAATCAATTTTTAAAGCGTCTGTTTCGAGAGGGTTGCTACCTCTTGTTACATATGCTCTTGGTAAATAGGCTGTACTTGCTATACCTCCGGCGCGTTTAATAATATCAGATAATTTCTCGCCTTGTCTTACTTCATATTCATCTGGATAATTTACCGCACCACCAATTCTTACAACATTCTTTAATCCAGGATTAATTGGTTTCAATGAAACAACGTCTCCATCGTTTAGCACAATGTCATTGTATTCATCATTCTGATAAGTATCAAAATATTGTCGACCAGGGATATCAATATATTTTTCGGCTTCATTTGAGATTGTCTTAATATGAATCAATGAATTTCTAGCATTATATGTTGGCCCGCCTGCAAATTCTACTAAATCTTTAAGTCCTTCATCACCTGATAGTTGATAATACATTGGTCTTTTAAACAAACCATCGGCACTAACTATTTTCTCGTAAACATCTACATAGATATAGTCATTATCCTCTAAGTACAAGTCGTCTACATTTTTGTTTTTTTGTAAGTATTTATACAAATCGATTATTTCGATTGTTCGTCCATCACGCTTAATTTCAATCTTACGCAAATTACCCAAAGGAGTAATTCCACCTGCTCTGCCAAGTGCATTCAATGCAGTGTTGAATGCAGATAATGTATAAGTGCCTTGTCGTCCAACTTCGCCCAAAATGGTAATACGTATAGTTCGAGCTTTTCCCATTTGAACGTCTATACTTGTGTTTGCAGGTGTAATTTTTCTAAATCTATTTTCAATTAATTTACTGGCAGCTTCGAAAGTCATACCTTGAAGGAATATTTTTCCTACTAATCGAGGGAAAATGCTCCCATCCTTACCAATTATATAATTTTGTTGTAATTCGGCATTGCCCCATAAAGAAACTACAAGCTCATCACCAGGCCCTAATCTATAATCTAATGGAGGGGTTGTAGGTGTTTTGTCGGATTGATCGAATACATTGTTTGAAAAGAAATTAGCTCCATAAACGATCTTTTTATCTACTACAACATCTTTGTCACTTTCGTCATTGGTGGTTTTTACATCTTTCTTGTCTTTTTGTTTTGAACCTAGATATTTAATGTAATCTGGATCGTTTTTATAAATTTCTTCTAATTTTTCTTGTTCAGTAAGTTCTTTCTTAGGATTATTTAAATCTTGAAAATTGTTTGGGTCTAATTCCTTTTTATTTTTTGGGTCACCCTTATCGCCATTTTGTAAATTGTCTTGTTGATTATTCTGTTGATTATTTTGCTGATTATTTTGTTGTTTATTTTGATCTTGGTTGTTGAAGAAGTTTGTATTTTGCTGATTTGGATCTAAATATGGATTATTGCTATATGGATTTGTATTAAATGGGTTTTGATAAACTGGATTCCCTTGATTAGTATTTGGTTGATTGTTTGTATTATTTGGTTGTCCGGAATTATTAGAACCTCCTGTGTTTCCTCCAGTATTTCCTCCTATTTGTGCCATAAGATGAATGGGAAGCAAAAAGAATAAAATTAATATTAGTTTTTTCATATATATAATCCTTCAAAAGTAGTAAAATTAATCAAATTGCTTGTTGAATTGTTTTAAAAAGGCTGTTAAATTCAGTCCAGATTGAGGTTACAACGTCACCTGCAGGTGTAATATTGTTGATTAATGCCGATACTTGTCCAATCTCAAGTTCTCCTTCGATTAAGTCACCTTCAAGCATTCCTTTTTTTGCCCTTGCTTTTCCTAGTAAATTATTCAATGATTCAATGCTTTCGCAATTATTTTCAGCAGTTTTTACTTCTTGGTAAAACTCGTTTTTCAATAATCTAACTGGGGTTAGCTTCTTCAATACTAATTCTGTATCACCCTCGGCAGCTTCAATAATTTTATTTTTGAAATTAATATGACTTGATGCTTCAGGAGTACAAACAAATCGACTTCCAATTTGTACGCCTTCGGCGCCTAATATCATTGTTGCGAGCATTGATGCACCATCTGCAATACCACCTGCTGCAATCAATGGAATATGAATGGATTTTCGAACCGATGGTATCAAGCATAATGTGGTTGTCTCTTCTCGCCCATTGTGTCCTCCTGCTTCAAATCCCTCTGCTACCACTGCATCTACACCAGCATCTTGACACTTGATTGCAAATTTTGAAGAAGAAACTACATGAACCACTTTGATACCTTCTTTTTTTAAAATCGATGTCCATGTTTTAGGATTACCTGCTGATGTAAATACGATAGGTACTTTGTGTTTAAGAATCAATTCTACATGTTTGTCAATATCTGGATAAAGTAAGGGAAGGTTTACTCCAAATGGTTTGTTGGTAGCTACTTTGCATTTTTGTAAATGTAGATCGAGTACATCTGGATACATACTTCCAGCGCCAATTAATCCCAGACCACCAGCATTGGATACGGCTGAAGCCAATTTCCAACCTGAAGCCCATATCATTCCAGCTTGTATTATTGGGTAGTCGATTTCAAAAAGCGTTGTTATTCGATTTTCGTATCTAGTTCCGTCTTTAGAAAATTTACCTAAGTTATGCATTGTAAAATATAATTGATTTGTAAATATTATTTGCTTAGGTCTATTTCTGTATTGTCACCTATATTCAAACTTTGGCTTGCGCCACAGATATATGCATCACTTCCTATTAGAGATGAGTGCAATACTACTTTTTCTATTACAGAGTAAGACCCAATGATAGAATCCTTAATCATAGATGAACGGATAGTCGCTTTTTCGCCAATAGTTACATTAGGGCCAATGATTGAATTTTCAATTTCACATCCTTCTGCAATACTAACAGGATGGATAATAATGGTATTGTCAAAAAAGGGGATTTCTTCTGAGGCATATTCAACTTTATTTAGAAGAATGGCATTAGTCTCTAAAAGGGTTTCTTTTTTGCCACAATCAAACCAATTGTTTACATGAAATACGCCAATTTTAATTCCTTCATGTACGAGCGAATTAATAACACTTGTTAAATGATATTCCTCTGGAGAATCGGTATTATGATATTCTTTTTCTATAATTTCAAACAACTTTTCAGTCTCTTTTATTTTGTAAATGCCCACTAGCGCAAGGTTAGATTTTGGGATTTTAGGCTTTTCAACTGCGTTTTTAACTATGCCATCAGCGCCAATTTCAGCTACGCCAAATTCACGAGGATCATCCACTTTCTTTACACCTACAAGTGACATGGGATTTTGAAGTACTTCCTTTAAGTTGTAATCACATATAGTATCGCCATAGACAATTAATATTTCTTCATTAGGTGCTATTTTTTCTTTTGCTAAGTAAATGGCATGTCCTGTTCCAGAACGTTCTTGCTGAACAATAAATGTGGCGTTTATTTGGGGATATTTCTCTTCGACATACAACTTGATTTTTTCGCCTAAGTATCCAATAATAAATATAAATTCATTTTGACCAGCTTCAATAAATTGATCAATTATAAAGCTTAAAATAGTTTTGCCTGCCAGAGGGATCAATGGTTTGGGTTGAGTATAGGTATGTGGTCTTAGCTTGGCACCAGCACCCGCTACAGGAATTATTACTTTCATGATCTATTTATATTGTTAGTAGATTTTTATAGGCAAAAAATGATTTTAAAACTTAGTTGTTTAAGTTTACAGAAATACAAAATTATATCAATTATCTTTAACCGCTAAAAATCAACACAAATATGCAATTTGATACCGAAATATTCGAACTTATTCAACAAGAATTTAATCGTCAGCAACATGGTCTTGAACTCATAGCGTCTGAGAACTTTACAAGCGAGCAGGTAATGAGAGCTATGGGAAACGTAATGACCAACAAATACGCAGAAGGATATCCAGGAAAAAGATATTATGGAGGTTGTGAAGTCGTTGATAAAAGTGAGCAATTGGCTATAGATCGTGCGAAAGCTATCTTTAATGTAGATTTTGCGAACGTTCAACCACACTCTGGTGCTCAAGCCAATGCAGCGGTGATGTTAGCAGTATTAAAGCCGGGGGATAAAATTTTAGGACTCGATTTAAGCATGGGAGGACATCTTACACATGGTTCTTCTGTCAACTTTTCAGGTAAATTGTATGAACCGCATTTTTATAGTGTGAAAAAGGAAGACGGACTTGTGGATTATAACATGATGGAGGAAGTAGCCCTTAGAGAAAAACCTAAATTAATGATTTGCGGTGCATCAGCGTATAGTCGTGATTGGGATTATGCTAGAGTAAGGGCTATTGCCGATCAAATCAATGCGCTTGTGCTTTGCGATATGTCACATCCGGCTGGTTTAATAGCAAAAGGCTTGCTCAATTCGCCTTTTGAGCATTGTCATTTCGTGACATCTACTACTCATAAAACATTGCGTGGGCCACGAGGAGGAATCATTCTAATGAAAAATGATTTTGAAAATCCAATGGGTATCAAAGGTCCAAAAGGAGAAGTAAGAATGATGAGTGATTTGATTAATCTTGCAGTTTTTCCTGGCACACAAGGTGGTCCGTTAGAGCATGTAATAGCAGCAAAAGCAGTAGCTTTTTTCGAAATAATGCAAGAAGATTTTTTGGGCTATGCACATCAAGTAATTGCAAATGCAAAAGCAATGGAATATGCGTTTAAACAAAAGAATTACGATATTGTATCGGGTGGTACCGACAATCATTTGTTATTAATAGATTTGAGAAATAAAAACATATCTGGCAAAAAGGCTGAAAATACACTTGTAAAAGCCGATATAACCATTAATAAAAACATGGTTCCTTATGATGATAAATCGCCATTTATTACATCGGGCATAAGGGTAGGAGTACCTGCACTTACTACCCGAGGTCTCAAGGAGGGGCATATGACTCACATAGTCGATTGGATTGACACCATCTTAATGGATACAGAGAATGAACAAAAAATAATCAAGGTAAGAACTGAAATTAATGAGTTTATGAAACAATTCCCATTGTATCCAGATTGGAAGATCTAATAAATATTAGATAGATTCTTTATTGCTTTTCCACCATTTGACTCCAATAAATATAATTAAAGTCAACGGCATAAATGCTAAATAAATAATGCCTGTATTAAGTCCCTTAGCGCTTTTGTCATCGAGTGAAGCAGCTGTTTTGGTACACATAGCACATTGGCTTAACGCTACAAAATGAAAAACTATAAACAAGCATGATAGTATAATTCGTTTCATATGGCAAAGTTCTACATTTAGTATCATATTGCAAAATCGAAAGAAAGAATACAATATTCTAGATATTTAGTGAAATAGAATAGATAAAACGCCACAAATAGTTTAAATTTGCAAATTGCCCTTTACAGAACGAAGAGCAATACCAACATGGCGCTCTCTCCAATCATAAAATATATCTATAATCATGGCTCTGAAGAAGTAATTCGCAGGGGTAAACGAATCTTTTTAACTCATGGAGTAAAGTTGATACGGAAGGATGATTTTACAAATCAACTCATTTTTAAGGTTCGAAATGATCAATATTATAATCAATACAATGTAACCATTTCGAAGTATCAAGATGAAAAAACTATTTCAGCGAGATGCCAATGCCCGTATAATATGGGTGAAGTATGCAGACATGAAGTAGCGGCCTTATTTCAATTGAATGATTTAATATTGAATCAGGCATTAGATACTAGCAAAGCTTCTTTTGATCAAAAACATACTGTGATCAGAATGCCAAGTATTGAACTTAAATCATTGCGGCTATTTACTTCTGACTCACTTTTTGAAGAAGCTGAACAAATTGCAAAATTCAATAAAGCTAAAATTTCGAAAGCAGCCAACGAATTAGTTGAAGCCGAATTGAAAATAGACAAAGAAGTATTTAATATCAAACTGAAACGCAATGAAGATAAATCGTTTGATACTTCGTGCAATTGTTCAGAAACACGACATCCTATTTGCAAACACAAAGCTGCACTTTTTCTACAAATACTCAATAATCATGGTCCTCAATATTTTGATACGATCCGTAATTGGGAAAATCAGAAAAATAAATTACTCGGATTGTATGGTTATTCTTTAAGTGATGATTTAACTGGTAAGTTTGAGTTTTATTACAAAGATGATAAACCTTTTTTAAAAGTATTAGATCAAACAATTAAAAAAGTAAATGAAACATATAGTTCAATAAAAGAAAGTAGTAAAGAAAAGTCTGAAGAAGTAGTAGTAGTAGAAAAAGGTGATTATAACAAACGACTTGGAATTGTACTCAATCTTCAAGAAACAAATTACCCCTTCTTTTCAATCGATCTAGTAGAAGGAGAATTGAGCAAAACATCTAACACATTTGCAGGCCTTACTTCAAAAGTAGACCTATCGAAATATGTGAATCCCGATAATTTCCCTAAAGAGGATCGTGAAATAATTGGTTGGGCACGTAAACTTCAAAAAACAGAGGTTAATAAATACATTGCTAAAAATTCACCTTTTGGTGATTTATGGGAAAATATTATTCAGTCCCCCACAGAATGGACACAGGAATCAAAAGAACTTTTATATGATTTTCTACATTCTAAGTTATTGAAATTATTCGGGTTACTAGGCTTTTCAAATCCATTGTATGTGCTACCTATTGGGAAGCCATATAAAACATCTTCATTTACACTTGTGAATTATCATCATCACAATATGTATCCTGTGCTGAAGGTGAAGCAAGTGAAAGATCATATTCATGTAGATATACATTTACAGGCCGATGATCAGGTATATCACTTAGACGATAATAGTATAAACAATAGTATTTTACATTTAATCGACGATAAACTTTATCTTATAAATAAAGCACAAGATGCTTCCAATATCTCTGCATTGTTACCGTATCAAAAGGTAAAAAATACTGAATGGACGAATATGTTGCTAGATAAAATTTTACCATTGAGCAAACATTATGATGTAAGCTTTGATGATGGATTAATCGAATATCGTAATAATGTAATTCCTAAAAAGGCTGTATTTTTAAGTGAACAAGGTTTGTATTTTATCATCAAACCAGTATTCGAATACGAAACAGCAACTGCAGAATGGAATGGCGAGAACAATATCTCAGCCAATGTAGAAGGTAAGGTGCAAATAATACAACGAGATAAAGAAACAGAAGATGGATTTGTGACCATGTTACAAGACCTGCATGAAAATCTCCGAAAACCTGAGTATGAAAATCATTTTTCAATTCATTCAAAACATGCACTAGCCAAAAATTGGTTCTTTTTATTTTTTGATAAAATGAAAGAAGAAGGTATCAGTGTGTATGGATACGAAGGGCTGAAAAATTTTAAAATTAGTAAATCAAAACCAACTACCAAGGTCTTTATCTCCTCTAACCTCGATTGGTTTGATACCGAAATTGAAATCGAATTTGATGGACAAGCAGCTTCACTCAATGATATACAAAAAGCATTAGCTGTAAAGCAAAATTATGTAACATTGGGTGATGGTACCTATGGTTTATTGCCAGAAGAATGGATGAAAAAGTTCTCTTTACTTTTTAAAATGTCTGAGACTGAAGGAAATAAACTAAGAGTAAGTAAATACAATTTCAGTGTGATAGATGAAATGTATGACTTAATAGAGGATGAAGATATTAAAAACGAATTAACTGAAAAGAAAGATAAGTTATTAAGTGAAAATCCAGATAATTATCTTCAAATACCTGTGCCAGAGGAATTGCAAGCCGATTTAAGACCTTATCAGTTGGCTGGTTTTAGATGGTTGGCTTATTTAGATTCTATCAAGTGGGGCGGCTTACTTGCTGATGATATGGGTCTAGGTAAAACGATTCAAACACTTACTTTTTTACAATACTACAAAAATATTAATAGTACATTAAATGCAATTGTAGTTTGTCCAACGACCTTGCTATTCAACTGGGAAAATGAGATTAATAAATTCACACCAGGCCTCACATATATTATTCATCATGGTACAAGTAGATCAATTAAAATTGAAGATCTTGTGAAATATAATATTATCATTTCTACATACGGTACTATGCGAAGTGATGTTGATTTGTTTATGAAACATGAATTTGATTATGTAGTATTAGACGAATCGCAAACAATCAAAAATCCAACAAGTAAAGTAGCTAAAGCAGTTCAATTGCTTTATAGCAAAAATAGAATTGCCCTAAGTGGTACGCCTATGCAGAATAATACATTTGATATCTATTCGCAAATGAATTTTCTCAATCCGGGGATGCTTGGCAATAAAGAATTTTTCAAAAATCAATTTGCGAAACCAGTTGATAAATTCCAAGATGATGAAACAAAACAACATTTACGAAAGGTAATTTATCCTTTTTTACTGCGCCGTACCAAAGAGCAAGTGGCAAAAGATTTGCCTGAAAAAACAGAGATCACTTTGTATTGTGAAATGGGTAAAGAACAACGAACTATTTATGATACCTATCGAAATATGTACCGTTCGCAAATATTAGGCACTATTGAAACACAGGGAATACAGAAATCGCAATTTGCAATATTGCAAGGGCTCATGAAATTACGTCAAATCTGTGATTCGCCTGCTATATTGAAAGATGAAGTGAAATATGAAAACCATAGTGTGAAATTAGATGAACTTGTAAGAGAGTTGACCGAAAATGTTGGCAATCATAAAGCATTGGTCTTTTCACAATTTTTGGGGATGCTGTCATTGATAAAAGAAAAACTTGTAGAGCAAAATATTAAATTTCAATATTTTGACGGTAGCTATTCTGCTGTACAACGTGAACAAGCGATTCGTGATTTTCAAGACAATGAAGATTGTTCAGTGTTCTTAATATCACTCAAGGCAGGAGGTATGGGTCTTAACCTTACGGCTGCCGATTATGTTTATATAGTGGATCCATGGTGGAATCCTGCAGTAGAACAACAAGCAATAGATCGTACACATCGTATTGGGCAAACTAAAAATATTTTTGCATATCGACTTATTTGTAAGGATACTGTTGAGGAAAAAATCATGAAGCTCAAAGAAAAGAAAAATATATTAGTGAAAGATATTGTAAGTGATGATTCTAACATGATTAAACAATTAACCAAAGAAGATGTAAATTATTTATTTAGCTAACAAGTAATTTTATTTTAAGAATACAATGAAACATAATTTAGAACGTTTAATAAAACAAAAAGTCCCATTCAATTCTGAACTTCTAAAGGCTGAATTAGGATTTATGTACGTTTCAAGTATGCTCAATGGTAATCAACAACATTTTTTTAAAGCCTATGGAATTACTCCTCAACAGTATAATGTGTTAAGAATATTAAGAGGGCAATTTCCAAATCCTGCTAATATTAATCTTATCAAAGATAGGATGATTGATAGGATGAGTGATGCCTCTAGAATCGTAGATCGATTGGTGAAATTGGATTATGTGACCAAACAGCCAAATAGTATTGACAAACGTAATGCTGATGTAATGATTACTGAAAAAGCGTTAATTAAGTTGAAATTAATTGATGATAAGATGCATGAAAATAAAGGATTGTTGAGCAATCTGTCAATAGATGAATTAAATCAACTGAATTTACTTATTGACAGAATTTTAGATTTTATTTAATATTTCAAAGCCAATTACTTATTTTTGAGTGATGCCTTCGAACAACAACCTAGAAAAATTAATCAAAATGAGTTCCTCTTTTGTGAATGAACAATACAAAGGGGTTGTTGGTGTTATGGTATTGAACAATTTGATTATTCAAGATTTAGAAAACCATTTAAGTAAGTTTAAATTAACCTATCAGCAGTTTAATATTTTACGAATATTAAAAGGTCAATATCCTAAAGGTGTGCAATTGAGTTTGATTAAAGAAAGGATGTTGCATAAACAAAGCGATGTATCAAGGCTTGTTGATCGATTAGTTACAATGGAATATGTTGAAAAAAAAGAAGATGAATTGAATAAACGAAGATTGCGGCGTAATGGACAAAATAGTTGGTATTTTTTAGACGTTTATTCCAAGTGGACAAAATAGTTGGTGTTTATTTTTGCATTTTTATTGATTTTCAAAATAGCTTTTAGAACTTTGTTATACCAAGCCAA
>JBIIJQ010000127.1:0-3745 GCA_044233655.1 Chitinophagaceae bacterium
GCATCATGCAGTGGAAATCAAAAAATTATCCTCTCAATACCACTTCACCTACCTCTTCGCCGGCTACTTGGAAAGGCATGACCAAAGAAGAATTTACAAAGCTTACCAATGCTGACATCCCTACGTTAGTTGATTTCAAGGCTGCGTGGTGCGGTCCTTGCAAACAATTGAAACCTATTTTGGATGAATTGCAACAAGAATATGCAGGTAAACTCAATATACTATATATCGATGTGGATGAAAATAAATCATTGGCCGATGCAATGAAAATAGCTAGCATCCCATTGATGATATATTATAAAAATGGTAAAGTAGCTATGAATATTGAAGGCTATGCAGATAAAGCAAGTATTATAAAAAGCTTGAAGTTAAAATAAACAGACTGAATATCAAATCATATAAAGCCAACTTGTTTGGCATTTTTTTCTATACTTAATTGTAAAAAATGCACCTTATTTAAAGACGAGGCGACTTAACTGTTTTCACAACGGAATATTTCTTATTGTGAAAAGGATAAGTGAATTATACATTTTGTATTATACATTTTGTATAACACAAAATGTATAATATATTTGCAGTATGGAAAAACCATCAAATCCTTTTGGAATTAACTACTACTTAGGACCAGACTATTTCTGTGATAGAGAAATAGAAACAAACCTACTGTTAAGCAATATAGCACAACAAAAACACACTACATTTTTTGCATTGCGTAGACTAGGTAAATCAGCATTAATACATCATGCATTTCATCTATTAAAGAAAAAAAGAAATCAACAATGTATCTATATTGACATCTATGCGACTCAAAATCTGAAAGATTTAACCAATCAATTGGCCAATAGCATTTTCAGTTTATTTCCAGAAAAAAAAGGAATTGGAAAATCATTTTGGGATTTCATTAGCCTGTTTAGACCCGTATTTAGTATCGATGAATTATCAGGAACACCCGAATTATCGCTCGACATAGCCCAACCCAAACAGTTAGAAAAAACGATTCCTCAGCTTCTTCAATTTTTAGATAAGCAAAAAATAAAAACGGTCATCGCATTGGATGAATTTCAACAAATACTATCCTATCCAGAAAAAAATGTAGAAGCCCTCCTGCGAACCATCATGCAGCAACTCAAAAATACTACGTTTATTTTTTGTGGCAGCAACCAAGCTATGATGCATGAGATTTTCAATAGTGCAAAACGACCATTTTATGCAAGTTGTAGTAGTTTACATTTAGAGCAAATAGATCGAATATTGTATCATGATTTCATTAAAAAAACATTTTTAAACTATCGCATTAAAATACAAGATGACACAATAGACTATATTTTAGATTTCACAGATGGATACACGTATTACACACAACGTCTCTGTCATGATGTGTTTGAACAAAGAGCAAAACAAGTAAGTGAAACTCAAATCAACCAGGCGATCCTATCCATTTTTTACGAAATGAAAGGTATATTTTTTCAATATAGAAACCTGCTTACGCCTACTCAATGGAAGTTATTAAATGCCATAGCAATGGAAGGCAATGTAAGCAAACCATACGCAAGTCAATTTATTCAAAAGTATAACCTAGGAAGTTCGGCTATCGTAAAACGTAGCTTAGAATCCTTACTAGATAAAGAAATGATTTATAAAAATGGACTTGCTGTAGAAATGCATTACGCTGTATATGATAAATTTCTGATGAGATGGCTACAACGGAAATAAAAATAAATCATACAAAATGTGTAATACAAAATGTATAATGTAATATCAAAATCTCACAATAGCAAAAAGTCTCTTAGTTATAGATATAAGTTTCTATCCAGGAATACGCGAAATGTATTTATCCATTTCTTTTAGTTGACTAACGATTGTTTCGTTTTTGGATTTGCAAGCCTTGGCTTTTTGATGATAAAATTTCATGCCTTTGAAATCGCGTCGTTCGCCACAGATTCCACACAATTGTAGGTAGGCAGATGCTTCTGAATCTTTATCTGGCAGGCCTAATTGCAATGATTTTTTGATATATTCATAAGCCTCTTTGCGGTTGCCTTTTTTGTAAGAAATCATACCCAACTGTAGATAAGCACCACCTTCTACCGACTTATCGTCAATACCTGCAGCAAGGCTTTTACGTATATCAGCCTCCGCATCTTCGTAGTTTTCGCTCATGGTAGAGAAGTTGGACTTCAACATAAAATAAGCTGAACGAACTGGCTTGTATAGTAAATTGGGATATTTGACACGAGCAAGCAAGGCCTGTGCCCCTTCAAAATCACCATCTTCTACGTGTTTTTGTATCAAGGTAATGGGTCCAATCATAAAATGAGCCACAATCATTAAGATGGCAACCAAAAAGAAAATCCAACTAACCCAAATACCATGTTTCATCATCATAGTGATAGCTATCCCTATGGCAATTAATGCGATGGCAATTGGCAATCGATACAAGACTAAAATTCGTCGAAGACTTCCCATATATTAAAAGATTCATTTATGAGGTGCAAACCTACACGATTTTGAAGGAAAATAAAAGTGAGATTTAGCGTATTTTATCAAAATGGCCATGTTTGTTCAATTTCAGAATACTAGAAGCTTCTTTTGGTTCTGTATCTTGTTGTCGCCATTGTACAATATAATCTACTTTTTGCTTGATTTCATCACTTATATTATAAAAAGTGGTTGGACTTGGTTGCCCACTGATATTGGCCGAAGTGGATACGATGGGTTGTCGAAGTCGTTTAATAAGCGAACGACAAAAGGGATCTTTGGTAATGCGAACAGCAATTGATTGATCTTCATTGATTAATCTGTAGGGCAAGTTAATGGCATTGGAATAAATGATAGTAGTAGGCATAGGTAACTGATCAATTAAATCTTGTAAATTGGGCAATGGATCGGCAATGTATCTACTCAATTGTTTCACATCGGTCATTAGTAATATAAAACTTTTAGATACTTCTCTATTCTTTAATTCTACAATTTTTTCAATTGCATTCTCGTTTGTAGCATCACAGCCGAGTCCCCATATAGTATCGGTAGGATAAAGGATTACACCATCGTGTGTCATACATTCAATGCATTTTTTAATATCTTGTTCGTATTCGTTCATGACTTCATTCTAAGATAATGGATAAATAACAATCCATCTATGACTTTTTAAGTACTATAAAAAAACAAGTTGGATTCATTATGTTTGCACAAAAATAGAATACAAAATGGAATTGCAAACTTTGATTGAAACAGCTTGGTCCAATAGAGAATTATTAAAAGAAGAAATCTATGCCAATACTGTACGAACTGTGATTGAAGAAGTGGATAAAGGTCGATTACGTGTAGCAGCCCCAACCGAACATGGCTGGGAAGTAAACGAATGGGTTAAGCAAGCCATCTTGATGTATTTTGGAATTCAGCAAATGGAAACTTATACGCTTCCACCCTTTGAGTTTTATGATAAAATGAAATTGAAAAGTGATTATGCTTCTCAAGGTGTACGTGCAGTGCCTCATGCAGTGGCCCGCTATGGTGCATTCCTTGCTCGCAATGTAGTATTGATGCCTAGCTATGTAAATATAGGAGCTTATGTAGATGAAGGTACAATGGTAGACACTTGGGCAACGGTAGGCAGTTGTGCTCAAATTGGGAAAAATGTCCATCTCAGTGGTGGTGTAGGTATAGGTGGTGTATTGGAACCATTACAAGCTAGTCCGGTTATTATTGAAGATGGCTGTTTTATTGGTTCGCGTTGTATTGTAGT
>JBIIJQ010000021.1:0-42420 GCA_044233655.1 Chitinophagaceae bacterium
CTTGGTGCCAAGGTAGTATTGACTCAAAGTACCAAAATCATTGATGTAAGTGGAAGCGTTCCTATTGAGTACAAAGGTCGTGTACCAGCAAGAAGTGTTGTAATTCCTGGCAGCTATACCAAACAATTTCCTGCTGGTGAATACCAAGTAGGATGCGCACTGATTATAGGACAACGCAAGGCTAGCACAGATTTAAAGACATCTTTGAATGATGCGTTGCGTGACTTTAATGTAAGTGGTTAAAGACTAATATATTTAGTATTCCCCATTGTTTGAGATTACAAACAATCCTAAGCTATCAATTCCAGTCGACGTTGTATTTCCTTTTAAATACATCGTATAAAAATACCCTGCTTCCATTGCAAAGGGCGATTGGGTATACATCGTACTTCCAGTGGCTGAATCCTTCACTGAAAAATAGGTTGCCCCAATTCCATAGATATAATATTCAGAATATTCTCCATTGGAGTAATTGTCAAAGGTTGGTATCAAATCACCATCTTTGTGAATATTAACCGTAGGTGCATCATTGGATAAATGAAGAAATCTAACTTTACAAGTTGAACCTTTTGGTGTTAAATAATTCTCCTTGTATATTTTACATAAAATAGTATTCATAGAATCGTATGCAACTACTGTATAGGATTCGCTCTGAACTATTGTAATGGCAGTGTCTATAATTACATTCCCTGCAGCATTTTTGATTTGCAATTTTCGTTTCCCTGCAATGTAATCTCTGTATAAACTATAGTTTAAATACTCGGTAATTGTCGCATAAACAGGTTTGTAATCTACATCAATATTGATACCTCCCGAAAGGTAGGATGCATTGATGATTCTCATACGACCAGTGGATTCTTTTACAGTATTACCTGTACAAGATGATAAAGCAATAGTACCAACAATTAAAAAGAGTACTGAATAAATAATCGATTTCATAATATAAAAATAATTAAAAAAAGTGTGGGTGCATTAATTGATTGAAAAAATAAGGTAAAACGCCTGGTTTCATCACCATAGGGAATATAAATCCGTAAATGGCACCATACAAATGAGCATCATGACCAATATTATCATTTCCTTTTTTACTCATATATGATGAATAAGCAACATAACCTATGGCAAATAACATGGCTGGTATAGGAATAAAAAAATTGAGCATCAGCGTTTGCCAAGGATCAAATACAATGGTAGCAAACAAAACGGCCGCTACTGCCCCACTTGCACCCAATGACCTATAATATGCATTGTCTTTGTATTTAAAATAAGATGGTATGCTTGAAACAATAAGTGCTGACAAATAAAAAAGTGGATAAACCAATGAGTTCCCAAAGAGATTTTCAAAGGTAATTTCGATGTTTCTACCAAAAAAATACAAGGTCAACATATTGAAAATCAAGTGTTGTAAATCGGCATGAATAAAACCATGTGTTACAAATCGCCACCATTCTTTTTTATCCTTCATTTGATATGGATAAAATATCAACTTGTTGATTGTATCCACATTTTGAAATGAAGTATAGGAAACCAACACTGTGATTATAATAATGATGAATGTAATCGTAGAACTTCCCATAGATTATTTATTGTATTCTTCTAAAGCCTTTTCAAGACAATCCATTGCAGAATTAATATCATCTGTATTGAGCACATATGCAAAGCGTACCTCATTTTTCCCAAGTCCAGGCGTAGCATAAAAACCAGATGCTGGTGCCATCATTACAGTTTGATTATTGTAAGAGAAGCTTTCGAGCAACCATTTACAAAAATCTTCTGCACTTTCAACTGGCAATTTTGCCATAGCATAAAATGCACCTCCAGGATTAGGACAAAAAACACCCGGGATTTTATTTAATCGTTCTACTAATACATTTCTACGTTTCAGGTATTCGGCTTTTACTTCTTCAAAATAATCGGCCGGTAAATCTACCGCTGCTTCTCCTACTATTTGAGCAAAAGAAGGCGGACTTAATCGTGCCTGTGCGAATTTCATCGCAGCATCATAAACTGCTTTATTCTTAGTGATAAATGCTCCTATCCTTCCGCCACATGCACTGTAACGTTTTGAAATCGTATCCATCAATATGACATTGTTTTCAAGTCCTTCCAAGTTCATTGCCGAAATATGCTGATGTCCATCATAGCAAAATTCACGATAGGCTTCATCCGAAAACAAGAATAAATTATGTTTCAAACAAAGTTCTTTCAACACATTCATTTCCTCGGCAGAGTATAAATACCCGGTCGGATTATTGGGATTACAAATCATTATAGCCATTGTACGATCTGTAATATTTTTTTCAAAATCTTCAATTGGAGGAAGACTAAATCCATCTTCGATGTGTGAAGAAATAGGTTTGATAGTTACTTGTGAAGCCACTGCAAATCCATTGTAGTTGGCATAGAAAGGCTCTGGAATAATGATTTCATCCCCTGGGTCTAAACATGCCATCATAGCAAATATAATTGCTTCACTACCCCCAGTAGTTACTATTATTTCATTGGGGGTCAACTCAATATCAAAGCGTTTGTAATATTCACATAATTTTTTGCGATAGCTTTCAAATCCTGCACTATGGCTATATTCTAATACAGTCATTTTCATATTCCGCACAGCATCCAATACCGCCTTGGGTGTTACAATATCGGGCTGACCGATATTGAGATGATATACTTTGATTCCTTTTTGTTTAGCCTGTTCGGCATAGGGAACTAATTTGCGTATGGGAGATGGTGGCATTTGCTCACCTCTATGTGATATACTTGGCATGGCAATATAGATAAGTGTACAAAGATAATTTTTTTAGGCAAACCATAAAGGAACGAAGTGTATTTCTGAGGTAAATAACGAATGGGACAGTTGAGTGGAGATACAAATACAAATAGGCAGTGAATTATCTATTTGTATACTGCTTCTCTTACTAATTGCCTTGACAACTTATCTGCTTCAATGTTATATCTATTTTCATTCGTTAACGCTTGATGTGCTTTTATTTTACAAAATGAAATTTGTATTTGTTCAATAAATGAAAAAAATTGAAAAACGATGTCTTTATTTCGAATTGGATTGCCAGCTTTTGTTAAATAATCCTTTGCTTCAATTTTATTTTTTCGTTCAATTAGCCCAACAACATATTGACTATCTGTAATAACATCAACAGAATGGAATTGCAAACCTTGCTTTATCAGCCACTCTATGCCATTAATAACAGCTATCAATTCCATGCGATGATGCGTTGTATTAGATTCCAATCCACTCAACACTTGTTTAGTATGGTCATTGACAATGATAGTAACCCAAGCTCCAATGGCTAATTGGGTATGACAGCTCCCATCTGTATATATTTTAATAGAAGGTATCATTATTGAGATAACAGCTTACTTATCAAATGGAATTAGTTCATTCCAATAATTTTGTTATCCCAATTATATAAATCTTTGAGAAACATAATATTTCCTGTACTATCCAATGCAGTTGTTAAATAGACAAAATGAACATTGATATCGCGTGTCATAGGTACGAAAATAGTTTTTCGAAGTTTACAAATAGAATCCACTTTTTGATATGAATAATTGGCTGAATCGCGCAATAAAAAGGCGGCAAATTCCTTTGGCTTATGTACACGTACACAACCAGAGCTGAATGCTCTAAAAGATTTTACAAAATCTTCTCGATGAGGCGTGTCATGCATATAAATTGACCATGGATTCGGCATATTAAATTTGACTTCACCGAGCGAACTGCGGTATCCAGGCGCTTGGCTAAATGAAAAGTTTTTATAATTACTTGCGTTGATTCCAGATCCACTTACTTGCCTACCTCGTCGGTCATAGGCTTTCAATCCTTTACGAGCAAGATATCCACCACCTCTTCGCGATAGGCCAGGCAAAACATCTTCTCTTAAAATCGTAGGAGGAACAACCCATGGAGGACTAAATACAATATCTTTCAATTTGGTATCCAATGTCATCGTATTACGTGCAGGACGTCCTACTACAGTTCGCATATTAAACTGTACAGAATCATTTTCGACATATTCAACTTCCATTTTAGGTATATCCGCCCATATGTATGGTTGCTTGAAATCATGTCGAAGCCATCGCATACGCTCCATATTGATAGCTAATGTTTTCTGTTTATTATCAATACCCACATTCAATTTTTTCAATGTAGATGTATCCAATTTGCCATTGGTTTTTAAACCATTTCTAAATTGATATTTTTTAATTAGTTCTATTAATCCTTCGTCACAGATAGAGCTCGCTGAATCAATAGGATGATTCAATTCTTTTGACAATCGTTTTCGAAGCAATGCAATATCAGGTGATTGAAATCCTATTGCGATGGAATCCTTTATGCCTGTTATAGTTTCGAGACCATCTTCTTTTTTCAAATTTTCCAATCGAATGTACTCCTCTCTAAATTTAGTATACCAAGGATGTTTTGGCCGCATAAAATTTATCACTTCCTCAAAATTATCAGCAACCATTGATTTCTTTAAGGCATCAACCTCATCAAAAATTGAATCATTGATATTTTTCCAATTTTTATTCGATTTATTTAAATTATAATAGCGCCCCATTACTAAATCATGCGAAACTGTAAAGAAAGATTTCGTCATGCCTAATTCAAATTGAACCCAGTCTGCATCGGATAATGATTGACTTGATTTAAACTTATCGTTTGCAGGATTGTTTTTAAAAATATTATAATCAGTTGAATTCAAGCCGTCAAACTGAACCGATTCAATCGCCTTAAGAAAATTATCTGCATTTAGATTAATTCCATTTTCATTAATCCAGACTGGAATGAATTGTTGATCGGAATAAAAGCGTAACATTTGATTTCTTATCAACGTATCTGAATGAAGTGTATCATGTTGATTAAATTCAATTGTACCATTTGAATTTAAGTTTTCTTTTATCAAAGCAGCAACAGCATCCGTATTAACTGAAACTTTCGGATAATTTGTTTTAGCTGGCTTTTCTTTATTTTCTTTGTTGAAATCGCAGGATGTAAAATGTATCATCAACAGAATACACAACAGGGATTCTTTAATAAAGTTAGGCTTAATAGGTTTCATAAGGTTTAGCAAAACTAAATTTTTATTCTTATTTATGCTTCATTAGAATATCCACATTTTTTTAAATCACATTAAACTTTATATTTACACTCTGGTCCAAGCACTAATTGCCTTAATCAGAACTCGAAATGGCCGAAATCAACGATCAGGACATATTGGACTTATTTCAAGTAGCCTCTACTCGCGAGAGGGCGTTTTCCCTTTTAGTAAAAAAATACCAAGAAAGGATTTATTGGCATATTCGTAGATTGGTTGTGCATCATGAAGATACCAATGATGTACTTCAAAATATGCTAATAAAAGTTTGGCGAAATCTTGAAAATTTCAGACAAGATGCTGGATTATACACTTGGTTATACCGAATTGCAACAAATGAAAGTCTTACTTATCTTGAGCAACAAAAGAAAAAAAGCACGTATTCTATATCCGATCACGAGTCAGGTTTGGCCAATTCAATCAAAGCCGAAAAGGGATTTGATGCCAATAAATTAGAATGGAAGCTTCAATTGGCTATACAATCCTTGCCAGAAAAACAACGAGCCGTTTTCTGTTTACGCTATTATGATGAAATGCCCTACGAAAAAATGTCGCATGTTTTAGAAACATCCGAAGGATCTCTGAAAGCCTCCTATCATCATGCTGCAAAAAAAGTAGAAGAATATATTCGAAATAATTAAACTTAAGCTTAAAAAAAGAGTCAAAGATTCGTAATGCAACAAAAAATCAACATAGAACAAGAATTAAATGATTTGCAACTTAAGGTGCCAATTGTGTCTATGCCTGAATTTTCAGTGCCTGCAGGTTATTTTGACAATTTGGAAATGTCCGTGTTAGATAGAATCCATTCAGAAGATTTTATTGCCCAATTGCCCAAAAACATGCCATTTGATGCACCTCAAGGTTATTTTGATCAATTGTCCAATGAACTAAATACGAGTATTTCACTTGAACAACTACCT
Source organism: Chitinophagaceae bacterium (assembly GCA_044233655.1). Taxonomy (GTDB): domain Bacteria; phylum Bacteroidota; class Bacteroidia; order Chitinophagales; family Chitinophagaceae; genus OLB11. Next base: position 6,044 of record JBIIJQ010000021.1, read on the forward strand.
AAAAACACGCCTTATCAAGTACCTATTGGTTATTTTAACGACCTAGACAACCAAATACTATCTAAAATTGCACAACCTAAACCTGCACTTAAACCATTAAAAGTGTCATCACGTCGATTTGCACCTTTATCGATGGCTGCAAGTATCCTCTTTTTTATTGTATCTGGTTTTTTTCTAATCAATCAACATTCAGCTCCAAGTATTGAACAACAATTGGCAACAATCTCTGACAATGAAATTAATCTATATATACAAGCTCATCAACAAGAATTTGAAACTGACTTAGTGTCTGTAGAAGCGTTGGATGATAGCCAAGTAGACATACCAACACTTGAAAAGGATGTCATTGAAAATCAATTAAATACACTTACAAAAGAAGAACTTTCTTCATACATTTTATAAAAACAATCATGAAACACTTATTACTTGTATCTACATTTTTAATTCTATTTTTTGGAGCATTTGCTCAAAAAGGCGAACGCATCGAAAGTCTTAAAATTGCTCATTTATCTGGCAAATTAAACCTTGACCCGAAAACAGCGGAACGATTTTGGCCTTTGTACAACCAATATGAAAGCGAAATGCAGCAGATTGTACTCGAAAAAAGAAGAATGAATCAAAATGACACCCGCTCGGCCGATGAAATTTTAGATCAAGAACAAAAGGCAATTGATTTAAAACGTAAATACAATGCTCAATTTTTAAAAGTAATTGATAATAATCAATTAAATCAAATGTATCAGGCTGAGAAGGAATTTAGACAAATGATTATCAAACGTTCACAACGCATGGATAATAACCCTATAAGAGAAAACCGACGTATGAATCAAAATCCTGAACAATTTAACCATCAAGGACCAGGACGCAGAATGCAAGCTCCTTCCAATGGTGGCAGAAACAATAATCAATCTCCTGAGATCAATAGGCCATCAAAACAATCACGAGTACCTATGGAAGGTAGGTAGATAATATTACAAATGTGCTATGGCATGTTGTACATCATGATAAAAGAGGAAAATCCAATTTTCCTCTTTTCCTTTTAGGGCATATTCTTGTCGAAGCTCCATGCTTTTAACTCCATCAAAATCATACTTGGCCACATATCGAGTTTTGAGTTGTTTTAATTGTGGTGCAACATCCCCTCCAAAAAAAACAGTCTGATACTCGCCTCTCACCAAAAAACTTAAATGATAAGGACAATGACCTCCGGTGGTTGAATACTCAATAAGCCCATTAATGATTCCCTTATCGTTCAGCCATTCAACCTGTGACGAATTTTTTAGCAATTCAAAATCATCGATCGTGTATGAAGGGTATCCTTTTTCTATCCCAAAATCAAATTCCCTTTTACTTACACAGTAAGTTGAATTAGGAAAGCTTAATTCTTTGATATTCAATGTATTATCATAACAAACGCCGCCTGCATGATCCTTATGTAAATGCGATAGAATCACCTTATTAATTTTAAGTGGGTCAACGCCTATCTTTCGTAAATTATGATGAATTTGCAATTCGCCAGAGGGTAATTTGAACCCCAACCCTGTATCGAATAAAATATATTCGGTATCAATTTTGAGTAAAAAAGGTTGAATTTCTACCAACAATGAACCCTTCGGGCGGTCATTTAATTCATGTAATTCTGTATCAAACGGATGAAAAACTTTATCATGTCCAATAGTAAATATACCTTCTGAAAGTGGAAAAATTTCGATATTCATAGCTAAAGTAATTTAACGAAGTACCATTTGACGGTCGGCGTCCAAACGTATCAAAATAAAAATTAAAACTGCAAAAGTCAATAGAGAAGTACCTCCATAACTAATTAATGGCAATGGAATTCCAATTACAGGAGCAACACCAATGGTCATTCCTATATTGATAACTAAATGGAAAAACAAAATACCAGCCACTCCATAGGCATATACCCGACTAAATTGGGATCGTTGACGCTCGGCAATATGTACAATTCGAAGTAAAAAGGTGACGTACAATAAGATTAATAAGGTACTACCCCAAAATCCAAATTGCTCCCCTATGCTACAAAAAATAAAGTCGGTTCGTTGTTCGGGTACCCAATTATATTTAGTTTGACTACCATTCAAAAAACCCTTTCCAAGAAAACCACCTGAGGCAATTGCTATTTTGGACTGACTCACATTATACTCTGACGCATTTTGCTTTTTATTATCAACTCCATCTCTAGTATATTCATCGGGTACATCTTGCCCTATCATGGTATAAATACGTTGTACTTGATACCCTTTCAATACATTTTTAAATGCAAAAGGAACCAATACTTGTGAAAACAAGACACCTACTAACCATATAGCAGCTACAACAATGAGCAAATCTTTTGATCGTTTTAATTGTTTGCGCTGGGAGTATAAAATAGCAATCGCAACAATAGTTAATAAAATAAATAAAATATTCTTAGGTATGAGTAAGGTGGCAAGAGTAAGTGCAATAATTGAAAAACCAATAACCAATACAATATTAGGTAAGCCTTCACGATACATGGCTAAAAAAAACGAAAAATAAACCAAGGCTAAGCCAGTTTCATTTTGCATAATAATAATTAATGAGGGTACCAACGCAAAACCAGCACACATCAACCGATGTTTTAAGGTTGAAAAATTAACCTCTTGCAATGATAAAAATTTAGCAATGGACAATGCAGTGAACAACTTCATCAGCTCTCCTGGCTGAAATGTAAAAAAGCCGAGGTTTAACCAAGAGTGAGAACCTTTTACACCTTTACCAAGAGGCGTGAGTGCTAGTAAAAGTAAAACGATGCCAATAATATATCCTAAAAATGGAATTGATGTAAACAGTTTACTATCTGTCATTAATATTATAAACCCTAGAATTAAAGAAATACCTAGAAAAATCAATTGCTTAGAATAGCTTTTGCTTAAAATGATAAACGACAAATCAGTCTCACGATGCTCTACGGCGTATATACTCAAAACACCAATAACCGATAAGATGATGAATAAAAATACCATCAGCCAATCGATTCTCTCTAAGAGCGTAGTCGGTTTAAATGTTGTTTGCTTCACAAATAATGTTAATTTATCGATTTACTTTTTAGTCCGAAATAGCGCTTATAGTAATAGGCTGCTTTTATTGAATCATCTATATGTCGTATACTATCTTTCTTGAAATTTATGAGAGCCAAGCTGTCTTTAGGCAATCGCTTTAACCTATCGCGTTCGATGGCTTGTTGCTTTTCAATCGAATCTATGATATATGTATAATTAGGTATTATCTTAGCATTCTGCATTTTTTTCACTAAAGGCATTCTTTTAGCAGAAATGGTATCCTTTAAGTATTGTTCTATCATAAGACTTGCGATAGGTCCAGCCCATGTAGCTCCATAACCAGAGTTTTCAATACAAACTGCTACTGCAATTTTAGGATTGATGCGGGGCGCAAATGCAACAAATAAAGAGTGATTTTGAAGTTTCACACGCTTCCCGTTAATCATACGTTCATTTTGAGCTGTACCCGTTTTGCCACATACCTCTATGCCTGGTATTTGTGCAATTTTACCTGTACCTTGATTTACTACTTCCATCATACCCACACTCACGTAATTGTAAGCTGAATCAGCAATTTGAGCTACTTGATGTTTCTTAAGATAAGGGGCTAACAAGGTATGATTACTATCTCGGTCTATAGACTTTACAAAGTGTGGCACATAATAATACCCTTTATTGGCAATAATACACATAGAATTTGCTAATTGTAATGGTGTCATAAGAATCTCCCCTTGCCCCATGCCAATAATACTCATGTTACAAGAATTCCAGTTGTTGTTGTATATCCTATTAAAGTAAGTTGAATCAGGAACATTTCCACCACTTTCTGAAGGTATATCTACACCTGTTGGATGACCAAGTCCGAAATCAGTCATGTACTGATGCCATCGTTGAAGACCGACATGAACATTTTTATACTTAGGAGCATCTATAGACAATCTGAAGATATGACAAAAATAAGAGTTACATGAATTAGCAATAGCAAAAGCTAGATTTCTCGCATGCCCACCACCCGAATGGGTACAACCTATACGACGACCACATGCATAATATCCACCACCACAACCATATCCAAAAGAAGGAGTTATAACACCCTCATCTAAAGCAACTAAAGCAGTAATCGGTTTAAATGTAGAGCCAGGTGGGTAATTGGCCTGTATAGCTCTATTGAATAATGGTTTTGTTGCATCAGTCAATAATTTCCCCAAATTCCTTCCTTTATCAGCACCTGTAAGTAATGTAGGGTCAAAAGTGGGTCCACTTGCAAACGCAAGAATACCACCCGTTTCAGGATCAATGGCAACTGCGCTTCCTAATTTATTGGCAAGCATCGACTCTGTTAATTTTTGCAATTTAGCATCTATGTAGAGCTGCAAAGGCTTACCTGGAATGGCATTGGAGTCCATGGTGCCATTTTTGTAGGGCCCTTGAATACGTTGTTTTACATCTCTTAATAGATACTGCACACCTGGCCTTCCACTCAATACTTCTTCATAATGATTTTCTAGTCCAGTAATACCCAAATAATCACCTTTTTCATAATCACTGTATTTTTCTTTTTCCAATTGCTTGGCACTGATTTCATTGATATAACCCATGAAACTTCCACCACATTCGTAGGTAAAATTACGTTCGGAATGTTCTACTAATTCGCACCCCTGAAACTCATAAATATTTTCTTGCAATCGAGCAACAGCACTTGGCGATAAATTTCGATACATAGCAATATTCTTAATGCCCCATCCGTACTTGTTAATCATTTTTTTAAACTGAAGTCTGAAATCCTCGTTGTTTATATTAAGTAGCTTACATAAAAAAGTAGTGTCAAAATCTTCTTTGATTTTTTTGGGTTCAACTACAAAATCATATACAATACTATTATTCATCATCACTACATTTTTACGATCATAAATCGTACCACGAGGTGGGTATATTTTTTTAATATAGACTGCTTGCCCTAAAGCTGCTTGCTTGTATCCACCTATATCAAATACCTGTAAAAAAAGTAGCCTTAGTACCAAAATGACAGGAATAATCGTAAAAAGAATACGTATATAATTACTCCTATCTTGTGTAAAATCAGCCATAAAAGGGGTGAGAAAAAAAATTTTACAAATGTATACTTTTATCAATCACAAGGTGAAATAGTTATGCACGTTTTGAGAGAGTATTATGGGGATTATTTTTATTCCTCAAAAAAATTAGTATTCGGAAAAATATCTCTACAAAAAAAGCTCAGAATATTAACTTCTGAGCTTAATAAATAAATAAATAATTATTCTATTTATCTTCCTTGAATAAAGTTATTTAATTCTGATTTTGAGCTACTAAAGTTAAAGATATTGCTTACCTTAAAGTAATTGCGTGGATCGATACAATGATCGTAAGCAAATTTTGCAAATTCCAATTTAGATTCTTCAAAACTAAATAGTTGACAAAGGGTCGTTATTTGAGGCGTACTCAAACAATTGCTCGAAGCAATTTGCTTTGCTAGCTCTAAACGTGTTTCATCAAACCCTTCATTTTTAACTGTCATTCTCGCTGCATCAAAATCTCGGGTTGTCATTGGAAATGCATCAATACAACCTTGTGGTTGATTAAATGAATTGTCTTGATAGGATTGATTATAACCTGATTGATTTGAATTAATTCTTGTCGTAGTAGTGGTTGTGGTTGTGGTAGTTTGATTATTAATGTATGGATCATTTATATTAACACTTACACCCACTCCCCCTGCATTCATGTTTACTCCTACTCCATTCCCACGTCCATTGCCATTGTTATGTTCTACAATAGTGGTAGTTTGTTCTATAAATCCTGGGCCTGCTATCATTTGTCTTGGATTACCAAAACGATAGACAGCGCAATTGCTAGGTCTTATCATATTTTGCTGCGCAGGCACAAAGGAAAAAAATCGCAAAATCTGTTTGCCACTTTTATCTTTTTTAATCTTGTAGGTCACATCTTGAGGTATACCATCTGCATCGGTAAGCATGAGCATATTTTTAGAAATCTCTTTTTGAGTTTTATCTTCAAAAATAATTTTACAATTATAATATGGTTGTGGAAGCTCTTCTAATCGCAAATTGGTTTGTGCAACATCATTTTGTCGTTCACCATTCAGTATTACAAAAAATTTATACCCATCTTCGGAGAAAATGGTCAAATTGGAAGTTGGCAAAAATTGAGCAAAACTCTGAATAAATCCAACAAGAAGTATCATTCCAACTAAAACGGTCTTTTTCATATTATATTTTTTTTCAAAAATAGGAAAGTGAATTGATATATAAATCAAAACCGGTTATGTTTATTCTAAAGCCAATTTGTCACTTCAGTATCACATGGCACAATGTTTGAACAAAGCAGTAACAAAACAGACATACTATGCAAAGCGGACAAATAAGAGTACAAACAGAGAACATATTCCCGATAATAAAAAAATTCCTTTACAGTGACCATGAGATATTTATTCGTGAGCTAATCAGCAATGCGGTAGATGCTACAAACAAATTGAAAACAATGGCTTCAATTGGCGAGTACAATGAGGAGGTAGGAAATATTGACATAGAATTATTATTGGATACTGAAAAAAAGACAATCACGATTCGTGATCGAGGCATCGGTATGACGAGCGAGGAAGTTGACAAATATTTAAACCAAGTTGCATTTTCGAGTGCTGAAGAATTTTTGACCAAGTATAAAGGACAAGCTGATAGTGCCAATGTGATTGGCCATTTTGGATTAGGATTCTACTCCTCATTTATGGTCAGTAGCAAAGTAGATGTAATTACAAAATCATATAAAGGTGGGCCAGCATCAATATGGAGTTGCGATGGAAGTCCTGAATATACACTTTCAGAAACTGAAAAAGAAGAACGTGGTACTGATATTGTGATGCATATCAACGAGGAAAGCGAAGAATTTTTAGATGCAAGTAGATTAAAAGGAATACTAAAAAAATTCTGTGCATTCTTACCCATACCTATCAAATTTGAAGAGGAACAAATCAATAATACACATCCCGCTTGGACCAAAAAACCAAGTGAATTAACAACAGAAGATTATCAAAATTTCTACAAAGAACTCTATCCATTTGCTGAAGCACCCTTGTTTTGGATTCACCTCAATGTAGATTATCCATTTACATTAACGGGTATCCTCTACTTCCCTACTATTAAAAATAATTATGAAATACAAAAAGATAAAATCAATTTGTATTCAAATCAGGTTTTTGTTACTGATGAAGTGAAAGGAATCGTTCCAGAATTTATGATGCTATTGCATGGTGTGATAGACAGTCCCGATATCCCATTGAATGTAAGCAGAAGTTATTTGCAAGGTGATCCAAATGTAAAAAAAATAAATGCGCATATCACTAAAAAAGTAGCTGACAAACTTGATGAATTATTCAAACAAGATCGTGCAGAATTTGAAACAAAATGGGAACACATTGGTTTGTTTGTAAAATATGGCATGATGACCGACGATAAATTTTTAGACAAAGCCAATCACTTTTTTATTGTTCAAGATGCTGTATCTAAATCATTTTACACATTTGAAGAATATAAAAAAGAAACAGAAGCTAATCAGGTAAATCAAGAAAAAAAGCATGTAATATTATATACAACAGATGCAGTAAAACAAAATGCATACATACAAGCTGCAAATGAAAAAGGATATAAAGTCATAGAGATGGAAACCCTTGTAGACAATGCCTTTATCAACAACATGGAAATCAAATGGGAGAATGTAACCTTTACCCGTGTTGACTCTGAAATAGCTGATAACTTAATCGACAAATCAGAAACCAATCATCTAATTATCAATAAAGAAGAGGAAACAAAACTGACTGAATTATTCACTGCCCAAGCGACCAATCCAGGTGTAAAAATCGAGTGCAAAGGATTAAGTGCAGATACTCAACCTGTCATTGTAACCCGACCTGAAATGATGCGTCGAATGAAAGATATGGCTTCAGTAAATCCTACCATGAGTTGGTATGCCAACATGCCCGATGAAATAATGATGACAGTCAACGGCAATCATCCTATCTATCAACAAATATTGAAAGAAAGTAATGAAGAAAGACAACAAAATCAAGTGAAAAACTTAGCTGATTTGGCTATGCTTTCGCAAGGTTTATTGATAGGTGAAGATTTAACGGCATTTATCAAGCGTAGTGTTACATTGATGAGCTAAATCTCTTGATTATTTTTTAGAAGTGAGAAAAGTATCCAAATACTTTTCTCACTTTTTTTTCGTTAATTTTGGTATATGAAAAAGCAACTCATCCTTTCAATGATTTTAGCAGTACTATTCTTGGGCTTTTTTAATTCCTGTGTTAAAATTTCTGTCCCTAAAGACACGCCTACTTGTATTAAAAACAAGATTCGAAAAATTCAAATGCAACCCGTTTATAATCCTCCAGCTTCAGTAAGTCTTTGGGAATTAGATGAAAAAAAATATTATTATTTCACCTCTGATTGTTGTGACCAAATGACTGATTTATACAACGATCAATGTGAACTTATTTGTCATCCTGATGGAGGATTTACAGGTACTGGCGATGGCAAATGCCCCGATTTCACGCAAGGTACTTTGCTAAAAACTGTGATATGGAAAGATTCAAGAAAATAATCCAATAGAATTGACTAGAAAGTATTCAATCCTTTTTCTACATTTGTTACATTCAAAAAACAATCATGACAGTAACAAAAGAAAAGATATTGGTGATAGGTGCTTGCGGGCAAATAGGTGTAGAACTTACAAGTGCTTTGCGCCAACTTTATGGCAATGACAATGTATTGGCAAGTGATTTGCGTGAGGAACATCCCTTACTAAAAGGTACAGGACCGTATGTGACATGCGATGTAATGAACAAAGAAATGTTGCATGTACTCATCCTTCGTCATAATATTACACAAGTCTATTTATTGGCTGCTATCCTTTCGGCAACAGGTGAAAAAAATCCAGGCTTGGCATGGCATATCAATATGCAAAGCTTACTCAATGTATTGGAAATAGCTAAAGAAGAAAAATTACATAAAATATATTGGCCAAGTTCTATTGCAGTATTTGGTGCTACTTCGCCAAGAGAAAATACACCTCAACATACAGTTATTGAACCAACTACCATTTATGGAATCAGTAAATATGCGGGCGAACGATGGTGTGAGTATTACAACAAGAATTATGGAGTCGATGTAAGAAGTTTGCGTTACCCAGGTCTGATATCCTATAAATCTGCACCTGGTGGTGGCACGACAGATTATGCTGTAGAAATCTATCATGAAGCCTTGCGCGATCAAGATTATGAATGCTTCTTAAGTGAAGACACTTACCTACCTATGATGTATATGCCTGATGCCATTCGAGCAACTATTGAGTTGATGGAAGCCCCTATCGAAAAAATTAAAATTCGAAGTTCGTATAACCTAAGTGGTATGAGTTTTTCTCCGAAGGAAATCGGCGCATGTATTCAAAAACATATTCCTGAATTTAAATTGACGTATAAACCAGATTTCAGGCAACAAATAGCCAATGGTTGGCCACAAAGTATTGATGATAGTAATGCACAAGAAGATTGGGGATGGAAACCAAAGTATGATCTAGACTCAATGACAGAAGATATGTTGTTGAACTTAAAAAGCCAATACAGTTAGTATGCTTCCTGATCAATGGCAAAAAACAGCCAAAGAAAACAAAAAGAAATACGCCCAATTTCTGAAGCGATGTGATCAACGAAAAGTAATTAAGCAATTACCCGAATTGCATGAAGAAACGTTTGCGAAAATTGATTGTCTTACCTGTGCCAATTGTTGCAAAAATCATTCACCTCGATTTAAAATCCCTGACATTAAACGTATTGCCAAATACCTAGGTATGAAAGAAGGCGATTTTATTCAAACCTACTTACGATTAGATGATGAAAGCGATTATATCAATCAAAAACAACCTTGCCAGTTTTTAAACACCGACAATACATGTCAAGTATATGATGTAAGACCGAGCGATTGTGCACGTTATCCTTATACAGATGAAGATGTATTACTTAAAAGGGAGGCGCTCACCTTGAAAAATTCGGAAGTATGCCCTGCTGTATTTACAATTTTAGAAAAGTTGACAGCGGTTGGTTAACTCTATTTCATAAAAAACCGCCCCAAAAGGCGGTTTACAATATAATAATTAACTATTAAAATTATTTAGTTGCAGGAGCTGCATCAGCTGGTGCAGGTGCAGGTTGTGTTTGTGGTGCTTGTTGGCCGGCAGCAGGAGCTGTTTGTCCAGGTGCAGGTTGACCTCCTTGCGCTGGCGCTTGACCAGGTGCAGGAGCTTGAGGCATTGTAGGCGCTTGTACACCTTTGTTTATTTCTTCCGAACGAGTTTTTTGATTAGCGTCATTGGTTACTTTCGGAGCCAATATGAAAGATAATAATGTCAATGCTAACAATGCAGAAGCTGCTATCCAAGTTCCTTTTTCTACTACATCCGTACTTTGTTTGGCACCCATCATTTGGTTACCAAAACCACCGAAAGAGCCCGATAAACCGCCACCCTTAGGGTTTTGAATCAATACAAAAAATGCTAAAGCAGCACATGTGATTACGATCAATACAATAAATAAATAAGTCATAAATTAGTCTCGTTTTGAATTTAAATTTTCAATTAGGTCCGCAAAATAACTGCTTTTTTCGGGATTTCGCAAACTTAATTTTTTATACATATCAATTGCCTTATCAGTCTTGCCTTGCGATGCCAGTATTTTGGCCAAAGATTCACTGATCATGCTCGACTCCATCGTGATAGAATCCATAGCCTGCTTGAAGATGGGCTCGGGGATTTCATCGACATCTTCCTCCACAGCTGCTGCCAATTTCTCTTTTTGCCAACTGGTTTTCAATGCTTTTTTGTCTCTTTCTTCCTCTTTTTCGCGCTGTTGCTTCGTTTTAAAGTAATTGAGCCAATCAGTGAAACTCATCATCACCATCAGTGACTTATCCTTATCGTCGTTTGTAGGAGGATTAGGTGTTTCAGTTGGGGATATTTGTACTTCTTCAGTTGTATGATTGGTTTTTAGTTCACGCTCCTTACTAATTGATGATGTAATCGGATTTGAATTAGGAATTTCATTGATTAATTCCAATATATCTTTTTCGGGCTCTATAGTTTCTAGCTTTTTCGACTCTATATTGACAACTTCTAATTTTTGATTGGTTTTTGATTCTTCAACAACATCTACCTTTCTATTTTTCTGTTCAATTAATTGTTGAAATTCAGTATGCATCATTGCAAACAATAAAGGGTCTTGCTTGTAAAGCGCAGCCAATGGAGTATTTCCATCCCCTTGTATTGTACCACTTCCATACTTCAACATTTGAGCTGAAGCAAAATAAGGATATTGTTCAGCCAACTGATTCCAAGCAGCATTGCTAGAAGATTGCAATAACGAAGAGTCTTTGAGTGTATCGATGAGTGTATTTACATCCATGTTGTAAAAATAAGTAGAGTAAATTGTTTTTGTAGATATTTTTTTTCGTTATCATTACATTACAATCATTTTTTATATGGTATTAAATTATGTCTGGATTGCTTTCTTCGTTGTTGCATTTGTAATCGCAATTATCAAATCAATCCAAGTTGGCAATATCGAACTTTTTTCGGTTATTGTAGAGTCAATGCTCAAAACGGCTAAAGTAGCCGTAGTAGATGTAGGCATTCCATTGGCAGGTACCATGATATTTTTTCTTGGATTAATGAAAATAGCCGAACGAGCCGGCGCAATCAATTTTTTAGCACGAAAGTTGAACCCATTTTTAAAACGATTATTTCCCGAATTGCCCGATAAACATCCTGCTATGGGTGAAATGGTGATGAACTTTTCTGCAAATATGCTTGGGCTCGATAATGCTGCTACCCCATTTGGCTTGAAAGCCATGAAAAGCTTGGAAGAAATCAATCCTCTGAGGGGCACGGCGAGTAATTCTCAAATTATGTTTTTGGTATTGCATACAAGTGGTTTAACATTGATTCCACTTTCCATTATTGGTTATCGTGTGGCAGCCAATAGCACTGAGCCGTCGAGTATTTTCATACCATGTGTATTGGCAACACTTTCAGCTACATTAGCAAGTATTCTCATCGTTGGCATCAAACAAAAATTGAAATTTGATGCTGTATTACTCACTTGGCTTGGATCATTGTTAGCTATTATCATTGGCATGCTAGTTTTGGTTCAAAATCTGCCTTTGTCTACCAAAGATGCTGTCACAAAACACAGTGGAAATGTAATCATGCTAACGCTCATCGTATCGATTCTATTAGGAGGTGTTTGGAAAAAATTAAATGTATTTGACTCATTTATTGATGGAGCAAAAGAAGGATGGGATGTGGTGATTAAAATATTACCTTATCTAGTAGGCATGTTGGTAGCTATTGCTGCCTTTCGTGAATGTGGGGCCTTGGGTTACATCACCGATGGTATCAAATTTATTGTAGTTTCATTGGGCATCAATTCCGATTTTGTAGAAGCCTTGCCTGTAGCAATTATGAAACCATTCAGCGGAAGTGGAGCTCGTGGTTTATTACTCGATGTATTTGATGTGACCAAAAATCCGACACTAGGTCCTGATTCGTTTGTAGGCAAACTAGCCAGTATATTTCAGGGCAGTGCCGATACTACCTTTTATATTATTGCATTGTACTTTGGCAGTGTCAATATCAAAAATGTACGCTACTCGGTATGGGCAGGTTTGATGGCCGATTTCTTAGGAGTCATTGCGGCGATTATTATAGGTTATATCTTTTTTCATTAGTTTTAGTTTATTGACCGCTTTTAAAGGGCAAAAATTTACATTTTGGTAATAATTTATTAATATTGGATTATTAATACTACCTTTCTAATGAAAAAAATATGTTTTTTTAGCCTGATGTTGACATTGTCATTTTTGAATTCAAAAGGACAATCCTTTTATGATATCAATACGATTCAACAAATTGAAATCTTTTTTCCTTTTTCAAACTGGGATCAAAAATTAGATTCAGCTGCAGCAACTGAAAGTTATATTATTGCCGATTCGGTCAGAGTGAATGGTATTTCGTATGACAGTGTTGGTGTAAAATACAAAGGCAACAGCACCTATAGTGCAACATATAAAAAAAATCCGTTCCATATTGAATTGGATTATATCAAAGGAAATCAAGATTATCAAGGATATACAGACATTAAGCTTGGTAATGCTTGGTCTGACCCATCCTTTTTACGTGAGCCCCTCGGATTTTATATACTACAACATTATATGGATTGCCCGCAATCTAATTTTACGAAAGTATTTATCAATGGCGTATCTCGAGGTATTTACAATAATTCTGAAACTGTCAACAAAGATTTTGTTAGTTCACATTATTTCGTGAGTGGCAAGCCTTTTTTCAAATGTAACAAACCCAATTTTCAGGCTCAAGGAAACCCTAACCTTGTACCTAGTGGATATGATAGTGTTGGATACTATGCACAGCGATACGAAATGAAAAGTGACTATGGCTGGACTCGCTTTATTACAATGATGTATGCACTTAAAAATGATTCTGCCACAGTCGATACTATACTAGATGTTGATAGAGCGTTGTGGATGCATGCTTTCAACAATGTCAATGTCAATTTGGATAGTTATACAGGTGGGTTTATCCAAAACTATTACATGAGTGAGGATAATAATGGCCGGTTTAATCCGACCGTTTGGGATTTAAATATGTGTTTTGGAAGTTTCACTACATTATCATCTACACTTACATTTTCGCAAATGCAACAAATGTCGCCAATGGCTCAAAGTACTAGTACCTCGAGACCCTTGATTTCAAAAATCATTCAACAATCTCGCTATAAAAAACAATACATCGCTCATATGCGAACCATGCTTGATGAGATGATTACATCTAATAATTATTATACGACTGGTCAACAATTACAAAATTTAATATCATCTGAAATAAATGCAGATTCTGTGAAATTTTATAGTTACAATAGCTTTTTAACGAACTTAGATACAGCTGCCATTACATCTGGCAATAGCACTAAAATTGGAATCAAACAACTATTAAATAATCGAAAAAATTATTTATTATCTACAACTGAATTCCAGCAAGTACCTCCTACCTTGGCTATTCCCGTAGTATCGAATACTACGCCTGCATTGAATGCAACTGTATGGATTACCGCACAAACAAGTAATGCGACTTATGCTTATCTTGGACTTAGAAACGAACATTGGAAAAAATTTGATCGTCTACCAATGTATGATGATGGATTGCATCAAGATGGCGCTGCGAATGATGGACTTTATGGTGTTTCAATACAAGTTACCTCTGGCATGATGGAATATTATGTATATGCCGACAATGCCAATGCAGGTATTTTCTCACCTGCAAGAGCTGAACATGAGTACTATACATTATTAGCTTCAATTCCTCCTATAAGCAACGGCGCCTTAGTGATTAATGAGTTTATGGCTAGTAACTCAACTACCATTCAAGATCCAACAGGTAGTTATCCTGATTGGGTTGAAATATTCAATACGACCAACAACCCTTTAAGCTTAAGCGGATTATACCTTAGTGATAACCTATCAATAAACACCAAATGGGCTTTTCCTGTGACTGCAAGTATTGCAGCCAATAGTTATATCATAGTATGGCTCGATGGCGACACTCTGCAAAATGGCTATCATGCTAACTTTAAATTAAGTGCAGGTGGAGATCAGCTTTACCTTAATTATGCCAATAATACGATGTTGGATAGTGTAAATTTTGGACAACAATTGACGGATGTTTCAACTGGTCGATGTTTGAATGGTATAGGTACGTTTATCGTACAATCTTCTCCTACTCCTGGCGCTTCTAATCATTGTCCTACAGGATTACAACACTATGAATCAAGCAACCTTTATACACTAATACCTAACCCTTCGAGCAATCTTGTTAGAATAATGAGTGATAAAAAAATCGAGCAAATACATGTTGTAAATTCAATTGGTCAATCATTTTACAATTCAAAGGGTGGCAATATAGATTTCACAGTTAAAAACTGGCCAACAGGAATTTATTATGTAACCATCAATAATCAGCAAGTAATAAAGCTACTCGTGGATTAAAAGAGCAACACATGAAGTCCTTCTAGAAAGACAATACTAAAACATTTTTTGTTGTATTTTAGCCAATTCAAAGAACTTCTTGCAGATGAACGGAGCGTCGCAAATCCGCTACATATTGATTCACAGTCGACTTCCAACTTTTACAATTGGATTCTTACTACTCATTTGTGTTTTAAAATCCAATGCTCAAAACAAGGCTGACTCTGCCTATAAAGCATTTAGAAATGCATACAATGATTGTGAAGATTATTTGCGAAAAGGCAAACTTGATAAAGCCATCAAATGTTATGAAGATTTGATCGTGATGAATCCTAAGAAAATAAAAAGCTATGTACGATTAGCTGAAATTAATTATCAAAAAAGAGATTTACAAAAGACCTTGTTTTATGCAAATAAAGCCATAGACCTGAATGCCAACGAAGCCTACTCCCCTATGACCTATCTTGCCAATAAAATGAAAAGTAATCGGGATGATGAAATAGCCATACTGATATTGAATCGACTGACTGTATCCGATATGGATACCATCAAACTTTCGAAAGCTCAAAAAAACAGACAAGATTATTCGCTCGCTGCTGCTTATGATAAGACACCTGTACCGGGTGTAAACTTGTACAATATCGGCGATAGTATCAATACCAAGGAAGATGAATATTTCCCATCACTCAGCCTCGATGGAAATACATTGGCTTTCACACGGAAAATAAATGGAGCCAATGAGGATTTTTTTATTGCTCAGCGCGATACAAACTTACGATGGAGTAAAGCGAAGAATATGGGAACGCCACCCAACACTGGATCGCCCGATGGTGCGGCTATGTTGAGTGCCGATGGCTATTATATTTTTTATACTCGATGTGATGTGCGAAGTCCCGATGGTATAGAAGGTGGTGGGTGCGATTTGGTGTTTAGCTATCGCGAAGACAGTGCTTGGAGTTCACCTCAATACTTTGGCTATACGATTAATACTACAGCTTATGAAGGACAACCATGCCTTAGCAGTGATAATAAAGATTTGTATTTTGTAAGTAATCGGGAAGGTGGCTATGGTGGCTTGGATATATGGGTCAGTCGATTTATAGGTAATTTCTGGTCTAAGCCGGTCAATCTTGGACCGACCATTAATACCTCCAAAAATGAATCCTCCCCGTTTATACATCCCGATAATGAGACTCTATATTTCACCAGCGATGGACATCCTGGGTTGGGTGCAACGGATATTTTTATTAGTCGAAAAAATAAAAATGGCACATGGAAACGACCTATCAATGTAGGCGCTCCTATCAATAGTGAAAACTATGAAAGCTCTGTAGTGGTAGATGCTAAAGGCGAAATGGGTTACTTTGCTGCCAATAGAAAAGACTCTAAAGGTGGTATGGATATTTTTGCATTTGATGTATATCCTGCCATTGCACCTGTGCCTACCGTGTGTATCAAAGGGTATTTGTATGATAAATATTTTAAAACAAAATTGTATGAACGCAACTTGGAATTTATCTATACTTACAATGGATTAAACATTGGCAATGTGCAAAGCAACGAAGGCGATGGAAGTTATGCCAAGGCATTGCAAATGGGTAAAACATATTTGATCAAAGTAGACGAACCTGGCTATAGACCATTTTACAAAACGCTGAAACTTACAAGTGATACCATAGAACAAAATATTTATTTCGATATCAGATTACGACAACCTGGTTATAAAGATTCACTTTTAAAAACTAAATTAAAAACAGATAGTACTCATCTGAAATTGGATAGCAATTCCATATTAGTCTTTGATAGTATAGTGCATCGTTGGCCGCAATGGACAGCAGACAGTGCATCGGTGGTTGTATTTCTGAAAGGAATGTATTACTGTGGTGATAGTATTGGGGATACCCTTTACAAACAGCGTATCGTTGAATGCAATAATCGACTCGAATACATCTCCAGATTATTTGAAAAAAATGGCATTGAATGTAAATACATTATGCAAGATTTAGAAATGATTATTTACAATGATGAAGAAGACTTGTTTGATGAGGTTGATGTGAAAGTTGTAGAGTATTATTGATGGATAATAGAATATATTAATTTTTAAAACATCCCGTAGAAGTGAGACGTTTTAAAAACTAGTTGAAAATGTGATTAATTCTTTCTCACTGGTTGAGAATAATTCAATCCTTTTTCGTTTGTAATAGAAATCATATACATACCATCTGCTAAGCCTTGCATATCCACCATGGTCGTGTTGTTTCCTGCTTGCAATTGCATGTCTACTACTTTTACTGTACGACCTGTCGCATCGGTTATTTTCAATTTAGCTACGGTTGCTTTTGGTGTATTGATATCTACATTCAAGTTGGTATTCACTGGATTTGGATACAAGGTCACGATGGTCTCGTTGCCGAAGTATACATCCACTACTTTGCTATAACTCATTTGACCATCAATATCATGTTGTTGTAATCGATAATAGTTATGACCTTGGTATGGTGTTGCATCGGTATAGCCATAATCTAAACGCACGTTGCTATTGCCATTCACTGCTTTGCTAGTAATGTTGTCCGATAAGCGACTGAACAATTTACCATCTTTGCTACGTTCTACTACAAAGTGACTATTGTTAATTTCGGTTACCGTACTCCAATTCAATTGAGATGTAGCATCTACTTTTGTTCCTTTAAAATTTAAAATACCGACTGGCAATGGAACATTACCAGGATTTTGAGTATGAAGGTAAAAGTAAGAGAAGCCACTCACAGGGAAACAGACAGTCCATACAGTAGATAATGGATCATATGAAGCCGAAATAGAAGCGTTGGATATGGCAGTAGGTATATGCCCTGGTGTATTCAAATCGCCATTGTCCACTTTTGTGATAGCTATATTACCCATATTGGCTGGCATTGTAGCTGCAGTTGGTAACAATGGCCACCCTGTAAATCCAGCATCTGCATTGTAATCTTGAAAATCTTGATCTAAATAATACAAACATACTTGCGCTGTATCATTGGTGGTAGGTGTAATCTGATACGTACGATTGGAATAAGGTTGTCCATAATGAAAAGGTGTACTTGCTGCTATATCTAAACATGTAGCAGTTGAACCCAAACTAATAGAATTTGATACATCTGATATTGCACTTATTCTTCTACAATCCGAAGGAGAACGAAGTGTATCGGATAAGCCATCCATGATTGTAATTGAATTACAACCATAACTACCAGCTACAGAGTAAGCGCCTATTATATCCTGACCTGATATATAATTATTTGCAGCCGCAATATCTAAGAATATAGTAGCTGTATCAGAACATACTGGTGAAGTATTGGTAGCAAAAACCATATACACGGTATCAGCCGTTAAAATATTGTGTGGATTTGGATGTAGTGTAGTATAGGTATTATCATTGTAATACAAGGTATCCGTACCAGTAGGTGATGTACTAAATGGATCAATCAAATTGGCCACATCGATCGATGCAGGCGCACAAGCAAATCCTGTGATAACAGCACTAGGTAACTCAGGCAAACTATTTACTTGGAGTAACAAACTATCTTTAGCAAAACAACCTGTTGCTGGATAAAATACTTTTGAATAAATAAAGTTTGTACTACTTGTATCGTTGGTTGTATTTAAAATTTGAGCAAGCAAAGGTTCATCAAAATAATATTCAACACTAGCCAAGGCATTGTTGCCAGATACCGAATTGTTCATAGTAGTTAAATCAAATATTGCACTATTTGAACTTACTGCATATTCACATTGAGACAAGGTATCTTGAAAAGCTGCTGGCGATGGATTAATGACCAAGCTTACCGGCACTCTACAATTGGAACTTCCAGAGCAAGCTGCAAACCATGTATAAGTACCTGTATTATTTGAATTTGACAAACCAGAACCAGTTGTTATCAATGGGTTAAACGGTGAAAATGTATATAAATTAACTCCACCTGCAGGTGCACTATACCATTCGAAACTAGCTGGTACGTATTGATAATAAATTTTCAACGTTACGGTTGTAGGTACTGCTAAAGCATTGATAGTAATATCAGAAGAACCTGCTACATCATTGAAACTTTCCCAATAGCCTACATTCACAGGGCCACCTACTCCAACTGCAGAATACATATTCCCTAATTGAGTAGAATTGATTGTACGGGCATGTGTGAAACTAGTACTGCCAGATGTGGGCGAACCTGGCATAGTAACTCCTGGTGAAAATAAATTCCCTCCAATAGGTGTTGTACCATATATGTTCATACGCACTTCACTTCTCCATGAACCAGGATTTGTTGCTAAATTTGTAACTTCTAATAAGCCACTTTGAAAAGTAGCACCGGCAGGTAGGGAAGGTAATATCGCAGATGCAAATTGACATGATGCAGCGTCATTGTTTCCATCATTACAAGGTCCTAAAACAGTAAAGTTAATCGTAACCGAATCACTAATTGGAGTTGCACAACCCGACACCGTCAATCCTTGTCCAAATGGAATGCTACTGAATTGACACAATGGATAGTTAGGACCTGCAGTGGGTCTAAAGTTTATTTTTGTGATTGGAGTAGGTAATGAATCATTTAGCAAATTGGCGTTTGTAACCCCTGCTACAGAAATTGTACCATTGATCGTATAAGTACCTCCTGTATACATATTTATGCCTGGAAAAATTGCACTTACACAAGAGGCTCCTAATGGATTTAATAGTCCTGTATTGATAGTTTGGGTATAGGTATTGATACCATTTGGTCCATTCACATAAAGTGTATATGTGGCAGGATTTACTGATAAATCAATTGCTGTGGAACCAAGATTACATAACTGAACACTCAATACTTGATTGGCAGAATAACAGTTACCTGCAGGAGATGTAATAACAGTCAAAGCAGGATCGTAAGCAGCAATATAAAATAAGTAAGACCTACCTATACCTGGCCATGTATTATTTAAATCATTCGATACAGCTGTACTTGATGTATGTGTGGTAGTGGTAATACTATGAAATTGTGTACCTGATGAAGCAATACCAACTGTAGATGAATTGACAACTGCACCATAATCATACACAAACTGAACTATATTACTAGTTTCATACAACCATACTTGAAAGTGTTTATCAACGATTCCACCAGGTGAGCCAGAAAAACTTCTTACTTCCCAATCAACCACTAATTTTCTATTAGGAGCTATTCCTAATAATTGGTAACGTATTCCATTTCCTTCTGTAAATAAATCATCCCAAAACGGCATTAATACAGGCATTACTGTGGCATTTCCAGGAAAAGTATTAGTAAAAGTTGCAAATGCAGTTGCCCCTAAGCATAGAACACCATTCGATGATACACCAAATTGCGTATATGCAGTTCCTGCAAAAGAGAATGAAAATCCTATTGGTGCTATGGGTGAAGCCTGATCATCTATACCAGAACCTAATAAGGTAGTACCTGAAGTAATAGGATCAACTGTAACTGAAGGGTTTGTAGTATAAATATAAGCATTAGCAGGTTGAGCAAATGCTTCAAGTGACATAAACAATCCAAATAATATAATAAATATTTTTTTCATAGCTTTTAAAGTTTAAATAAATTTTAATTGAATAGAGCACTAAGGTATAACAAAATTCAAAAAAAAAATCAGCCAATTGCAAAATGACAATTGGCTGACAATTTATTCTTTTAGTTAATATTAATTCTTCCTCACTGGTTGAGAATAATTTAATCCTTTGTCATTGGTTATGTGAATCATATACATACCATCAGCTAAACCTTGCATGTCTAACAAAGTAGTATTGCTACCAGCTTGCAATTGCATGTCTACCACTTTCACAGTTCGTCCTGTTGCATCGGTAATTTTCAATTTAGCTACTGTTGCTTTTGGTGTATTGATATCTACATTCAAGTTAGTATTCACTGGATTTGGATACAATGTAACGATGGTTTCATTGCCAAAATATACATCTACCACTTTGCTATAACTCATATGTCCATCAATATCATGTTGTTGTAATCGATAGTAGTTATGACCTTGGTATGGTGTTGCATCAGTATAGCCGTAATCTAATTGAACATTACTATTTCCATTCACTGCTTTACTTACAATATTGTCCGATAAGCGACTAAATGATTTACCATCTTTACTACGTTCTACTACAAAATGACTATTGTTGATTTCTGTCACAGTACTCCAATTCAATTGTGAAGTCGCATCTACACGAGTTCCTGTAAAGCTTAATAAACTAACTGGTAATGGTACATTGCCTGGGTTTTGTGTATGAAGATAGAAATAAGAGAACCCATTCACTGGGAAACATATGGTCCAAACAGTTGAACTTGGATCATAAGTAGCAGAAATAGATGCATTCGATATTGCAGTTGGAATATGACCTGGTGTATTCAAATCACCATTGTCCACTTTCGTAATGGCAATATTGCTCATATTGGCTGGCATAGTAGCTGCAGTTGGCAGTAATGGCCACCCTGTAAAACCTGCATCTGCATTGTAATCTTGAAAATCTTGATCTAAGTAATACAAACATACTTCTGCAGTATCATTCGTAGTTGGAGTAATTTGATACGTTCGATTTGCATATGGTTGTCCATAATGGAATGGTGTACTTGCAGCAATCTCAAGGCAAGTAGCTGTTGAACCTAAACTAATTGAATTCGACACATCAGTTACTGCACTTACACGACGACAATCCGATGGGGATCGAAGCGTATCGGATAAGCCATCTAAAATAGTCACCGAATTACATCCATAACTTCCAGCTACTGAATAGCCACCTATAACATCTTGTCCTGAAATATAATTACTTACAGGTGTGATGTCTATAAATACAGTTGCCGTATCGGAACATACTGGCGAAGTATTGGTCGCAAATACCATATAAACTGTGTCCGCAGTATTGATTGCATGCGGGTTGGGATGTAATGTGGTATAAGTATTATCATCATAATATAACGTATCTGTTCCTACTGGTGAAGTACTGAATGGATCAATTAAATCTGCCACATCGATAGACAATGGAGCGCATGCAAATCCTGTAATTACAGCACTTGGCAACTCTGGTAAGCTATTTACTTGAAGCAATAAGCTATCTTTTGAGAAACAACCTGTAGAAGGATAAAATACTTTAGAATAGACAAAGTTAGTTGATGAAGTATCATTGGATGGGAAAGGAACTTGAGAGAATAAAGGCTCGTCTAAGAAATACTCTACGCTTGCAGCAAGGTTATTGCCCGATACCGCACTATTCATTGTTGTTAAATCAAAAATTCCACTATTCGAACTCACCGCATATTCACATTGTGACAAGGTATCTTGGAAAGCGGCAGGTGTTGGGTTAATGACTAAATTGACCGGTACACGACAGTTAGAACTACCAGCACAAGCTGCAAACCAAGTATAAGTACCTGTTGTATTTGAATTTGACAAACCAGAACCAGTTGTGATCAATGGATTGAAAGGAGATAAACTATACAAATTCACACCACCCGATGGTGCACTATACCACTCCACATTAGCAGGTATATAAGAATAATAAACCTTCAACGTAGCGGTGGTTGGCGATCCTGCGTTGGGATTAGCGTCTGCAACTGCAAATAAATCGTTCCAAGTTTCCCAATATCCAATATTCAAGGTTGTATTGGCAGGATTGAATATATTTGATAATTGTGCTGGAGTTATAATTCGTTTATTGGTAAAATTTGCATTTGTTCCTATCGACTGACCTCCTATGAGTTGATTGCCAGCACCTGTATTATATCCAGTAGGACAACCCGCAAACAACTGAGCACCTATTGGTGAAGTTCCGTACAAAATAAAACGTACTTCAGTCATAAAACTTGATGATAGATTGGTTATTTCTAGAGATCCATTCGATGTAAAATAAGCACCAGGTGGCAATGCGGGTATGGTAGCATTTGCAAATGCTCCTGCATATTGATTAGAACAATTTGCTGGGGCATTTAAGGCAGTTCCTCCACCCGTTGCTCCTACATTATCAATACATGGTGTGATATTAAACGTAATTGTAACCGAATCATTGAGCGGTGTTGCACAGCCTGATACAGTCAAACCTTGTCCAAAAGGTATTGAGCTATATTGACATAAATTGTAAGGAGCCCCTGCAGTTGGTCGATAGTTTATTTTGATAATAGGGTTTTGCAATGAATCATTGAATAAATTGCCATTCACTACACCCGAAATAGTTAACGAAGTATTCAAAGAATAAGTACCGCCATTAAACATATTTACACCAGTAAAAATTGCTGTTACACCTGAAGCTCCGTAAGGTGTCAATAATCCTGTTGATAATGTTACATTGTAAGGTGTTAAACCCAATGGGCCATTTACATTCAAGGTAACTGTAACAGGATTGACTGATAAATCAATTGGTGTAGAACCATAGTTGCGGATTTGTGCTGTAATTACCTGGTTGGCACTAAAGCAATTTCCTCCAGGAGAAGTCATTGAAGCCACACCTGGGTCATAAGGTGTAGGTGGTACTATATTTACTAAATAATCTTCTGTTTCGCCTTGAGTATATGAACCACATGAAGTAATTGTTGTAGCTGAAGCTTGCCCACCACTTTGACCAATGATTCTCATTCTGGTTAATCCAGATAATGCAGTGATTGGTGGTGTGAATGTTCCAGTTAAAATTGTTGAAGGAGAGGTTGTAATACCTGTAGTGCCTGAAAAATATACTTCTTCGCCAGGATCAGTAAATACTGAGTTCTGATTGTAGTCAATATATATTTTAGCTGCAGACAATGAATTGGCAGAACAAGAACCTAAAGTTAAATTAAAAGATTGTGGGAGATTTACATAAATAATAGGAGCAGTCAGATTTGTAAAGTTAGCATTTTGAGAAGGCAGGCCTGTACCTGTACCTTGTGATCCTACTAAGGGATTAATACAATCAGTTGTATTATTTAAAGTTCCCATTGTAACATTGAAAATATCAGTATTCAAATTAGAAGTAGCCGTCGATGTACCACAATAACACGGCGATGTTGGACTCCATGGTTGGGTAGTTACTGGCCCCACAACAGATGATGTATCAAACAATGAACTATTTGTACAAGTAACAATACATCTAAAATAATTGGTACTTCCAACAGGAGGAGTGAAATTATATGGAGTTACATTAGCTCCAAGAATTGGAGTCCAAGAACCTCCTAAACCAGTCGGAGAGCTCAACCATTGAAAAGTCAAGTTTGCTGCACTTGTTACGCCAGTAAGACTAAGAGCAACAGGAGTGCCCGGGCAAGGATTAGTTGGAACTGCAACTGATGTACCAGCAGTAGGTGTTCCAGCACATGGGGTACTTAACAGATTTAGAGTAACACCTCCAGTAAAAGCTCTTGGGTTAAAAGTTGGACCAGCACCAGTACTAGGTCCTCCATAGCCTACAAAATTACCTGCAATTAAATGTTCCCCAATTTGTAAATTCACACCAGTATTTACGAAATTTACTGGTATAGCACCAGTTGGGTTAGTTATTCCAGTGTATTCTAGGCCAACTGAACTTCCTAAGAAAAATCTATAAGTTGTATTAGCAGGAATTACAAAAGTCAAACCTGTAAATAAAGAATTGTAAGTTCCAACAGCTGCATTAAAAGGTGTTGCATTATTGATTAAAACCGTCGATGAAGAAATTTGAGTCCAACCGTTTACTACAGATACTACACCTGGCAACCCAGAAAGAGAAGTAGATGAATACCACAACTCACAGTTCGAACTACCTGTACTTGTAAAATAATTACCCACTTCTGTTAAAACAGCTGGAAACGCATTGGTATTTTGAATTACAAAAGTAATTCCATTTTGTCCATTGTTACCATAGACTGTACCAATACCTTGCGTTACTGTGTTAAAGCTAATTACTTGGGCTTTCGAAATCAAACCAGAAGCGAAAATAAGTGAAATACACATTAATAAAGAATGTAATAATCTTTTCATTTTTTCTATATTTTTGTTAAAAATAAGTCGAAAAGAACAAAAATCAAAGATTATTTTATCAAGATATTTCTGTGAATAACTAATTTACATAGGTAAACAACCACTAATTAGTGTAAATCGGCCGAAATCAAGCGAAGGAATTCTGAGCGAGTTTTATCTTTTTCAAACTCTCCACAAAAGGCTGATGTAGTAGTGGATGAGTTTTGCTTTTGAACACCTCTCATCATCATACATAAATGCTTTGCTTCAATCACGACTGCAACACCCAATGGATTCAAGGCTTCTTGCACTGCATCTAAAATTTGATGCGTCATACGCTCTTGTACTTGTAAACGGCGTGAGAAACAATCTACGACTCGAGCCAATTTACTTAATCCTGTAATATAGCCATTGGGAATATATGCAATATGAGCTTTACCAAAAAAAGGCAACATATGATGTTCACACATAGAATACAATTCAATGTCTTTTACTATAACCATTTCGCTGTAACTCTCTTTAAATTTAGCAGAATTAATAATTTCAACCGCATCCATTTTATATCCTTGTGTCAAAAACAGGTTTGATTTCGCTACTCTCATAGGAGTTTTTTCAATACCTTCTCGAGTAATGTCCTCTCCTATATCTGTAAGTATAGATTTGTAATGGTCTGATAATGAATTCAAAATTGATTCATCATATTGTTCTGTTTTTTTATATGGCATTCCGTTTGTTTTATTTTTAATTTCCAAAATATTCTACATAGATACGTTGTGTTTCTATCAATTTTACACAATGCATGTATGCTCCCCTGCTTTCAATTTCATTGACTAATTCATTCCAAATGCCTATGGCAAAATTTTCGGCAGAAGTGAATTTACCTTCCATGAATGGAACGTCAATATTTAAATTACAATGATCCACAATGTCTACTACTTTCGACTTCATGATATCACCCAATGTTTTAGCATTAAATACAAACCCAGTATCAGGATGCACTTCACCCTTCACTGTTACGTGCAATTCATAATTGTGACCATGAAAATTTGTATTCGCACATTTACCAAACACTTCCTTATTTTTCTCCTCACTCCATGCTGGATTCCACAATTTATGGGCAGCATTAAAATGTTCAACTCTTGTTACATAAACCATAATCAAATTCTTTACAATAAAAGTAAAACAAACTATTGATTCTTCACTCTTTTATTTAATTGCAAAAATAATCTACACGTTGGAACAAATCTTCATCAATTTCTTATATAATATAGAGCCTTAGAATATAGATGAATGTATTTGGAAATCGATATTTTTAAACCAACTTTGCATTTATGAAACTATTTGTGGTTGCTGCTACATCGATGGAGTTGGATTCTATTGCTAATTGTACATTTGAGTCCAATCATGAAATTAGTTTTCATACTCATGGAATTGGAATACTTCAATCCTCTTTTCAACTCCACAAACTAGCAATTCAGAAGCCAGACTTCATCATTCAATTTGGTATAGCGGGTAGCTATAATCAAAATCTTTCTATTGGTGAACCTGTGATAGTAGCGAGCGAACAACTTGGAGATTGCGGTGCAGAAGATCATGACCAACTTCTTACATTAAATGACTTGGGGTTTCAAGATAAAAATGAATTCCCATTTAAAAATAATATATTATCAAATCCATATACAAACAAACACTCTTCACATTTAAAAAAAGTAAATAGCCTGACTGTTAATTTAACTGCCGGAAATGTGGATACCATTCGATTACGTAAAAACAAATTCAATGTTGACATTGAATCTATGGAAGGAGCTTGCTTGCATTATGTATGTTTAGAATATGACATTCCATTTATACAATTACGTGGCATTTCCAATTATGTAGAACCAAGAAACAAATCCAATTGGAATATTCCACTTGCCCTTTCAAATTGCAAGGATGAAGTTATTCAATTAATACAAACCCTTTAAACATGAAATTGAAGATAGGTATTTCACCTTGCCCCAACGATACATTTATATTTGATGCTATTGCAAATCAATTGATTGATATTTCACCTTACGAATTTGAATTTATTTTTGAAGATGTAGAAACATTGAATCAACTTGCCACCAAAGGAGAACTAGATATTCTCAAACTCAGTTATGCTCATTATTTCAATGTATTGGATCATTATATAATGTTACAAAGTGGAAGCGCGCTAGGCTTTGGCGTAGGTCCATTATTAATCTCAAAAAAAACATTAGACATTTCCAATATAGATGAATATTCTATTGCTATTCCTGGCCTACATACTACAGCCTATTTTTTATTAAAATTTGCCTTAAAAAATATTAGCAATATTGCTGTTTATAATTTTGCCGAAATAGAACTAGCGGTTTTAAATGAACAAGTAGATGCCGGTGTTATTATACATGAGAATCGATTCACCTATCAAGAAAAAGGGTTACTAAAATTAATTGATTTAGGCGAGTATTGGGAAACAAAAACCAAATTACCTATACCATTGGGTGGTATCGCTATTAAACGAAGTATTGCAAAAGAAGTTCAACATCAAATCAATGAACTTATACAGATGAGCATTTTACATTCAAGGTTAAATTTACCATTCATAAGTGAATTTGTAAAATGCCATGCGCAAGAAATGAAAGAAGATGTTATGAGAAAGCATATTGATTTGTATGTAAATGAAAATACAATTCAACTTAATAAAAATGGTATTAAAGCTATAGAAAAAATGTATTCACTTTCTGGAATTAAATCAACCTATTCACTCCTACTTCAATAATATGATTACCTATAAAATAAAACACTTTGATGAATTAACGAATCATGAAGTATATGATATGCTTCAACTAAGAGCTGATGTTTTTGTTATAGAACAAAAATGCATTTATCAAGATTGTGATAATAAAGACAAAGAATCATTTCATCTATTATTATATAAAGGAAATCAACTAGTAGCCTACTGTCGATTGATGAGAAAAGGCCTTTCCTATGCCGAGTATTGTTCTATTGGACGTGTAGTGACTCATCCATTATTTAGACATCAAAAACATGGATTAAATCTTATGTTGAAAGCCATCGATTTTTGTAAAACTACGTTCAACGAATCTATAAAAATTAGCGCCCAAGCTTACTTAGAAAAATTTTATACCGACTTAGGTTTCAACGTAGTTTCTGAGCCATATCTAGAAGACGATATACCACACATAGCTATGACGCTTAAATAATTTTATTCAATAACTATTTTCCGATTGATGATTTCATCATTTAATTGCAATTGCAATATATAAATTCCATTTACAATACCTTTTGGTAATGAAAATGTTTGATGTAATTGTCCGGATTTATTTCTTAATTCATCTCCCACTATCCATTGCTGACCTAGTAATGATATTAATCGAATTTGAATTGTGGCTTCTTCATTTATAAAACCATCAATTGTACATTGTGAATGCACAGGAATGGGTGAAATAGACAATTGATTACCACTTAATATTGAAGATGCAGTTAATGGCGCTGCATCCATGCAAGATTGAATACTATAACTTACTTTTTCATTTGTATTACAATTACCACATAAAATATTCTTGAAAAAACAAGTGAACTTAAATGGTACATAATTAACTGGTTCTAACGTAGGGAAAAAACAATGTTCACCGTTGGCATCATAATTTGATTCCGCACAGATTCCAATATTTTTCATACGTTGAAATAGTTGTTTTGGACCATAAAATACGGGTGCGGGATTTAATGTGCTATTACAATATTTATAGGGTCCAACACTCACTGGCATTATACTATCTTTCAATCCATGAATGGATAATACTGGAATATTTTCATTGGCATCTATACAATTTGTATCCGCAATACCACCACACCAATTCAAAATTCCTTTAATAGTATAAGTTGCAATGAGATTATTACCTGAATTATAAATCCCACCTAAATCGGCCAAAGCACCTGGATAAAGAATATTGGCTTCATTTTGATCAACAAACCCAGCGTTCATAGCTGTTATAGCTCCTGCATCTTGACCAGCAATAAAAATATACGATGTATCAATTGAATACATACTAGCATTGACAGTAAGAAAACGAATAGCTGCATTGGCATCTTGTAAAGCGCGATAGGATGCATAACGATAAGTTGAAAAATCACCATCACAACTATTTCCTCCTGGGTTATTATTCCATCCTAGTCTGTATTGGACAGACGCTGCTACAAATCCTCGTCTTGCCAATTGCTCGCAATAAGCATTCACATCAGTTTTTGAGCCTGATGAAAAATCACCACCATGAAAAAATATAACCACAGGTTTTTTTGACAAATTATCAATCAACGGATTTACATGAAAAATATCCATTTTCAAGGTATCCATCCCGACTAGATAATTTAAATTTTGCCCATAGACCACATTGGAATGAGAGATAATTGCTAAGCTATTAAATAAATCATTCTCTGCAAATCGCCCTGAAATACAATAAGGATATGATTGAGATTTTGAACATATTGCTACAAACAGCAATAGTAACAATAGTAAGTAGTCTTTAGTTCTTTTCATCTTTACTGTACAAAAAAACTAAACTATTTGCAATTTATTGCAAATCATTTCAATATTATTCTTTAACGAATTTTTGAGTAGTAATTGTTGAAGTTCCTTTTTCATTCATTTTTAGAATATAAAGTCCTTTCGAAAGTGAACCTAAATTCAAAACAGATTTTTCACTCAACGTTGAAATTTCAGTACGATAAACCAATTTACCTTGAATTGAAAGAATTTCAACATTCCATGCTTTGCCTG
Source organism: Chitinophagaceae bacterium (assembly GCA_044233655.1). GTDB lineage: Bacteria > Bacteroidota > Bacteroidia > Chitinophagales > Chitinophagaceae > OLB11. The sequence goes on from JBIIJQ010000021.1 coordinate 35,959, forward strand.
ATTTATTATCAATATGCATCGTTTGATCCACTTGGGTAGGATAAATTGAAAGCCCATTTAAAAGAGTTGATATGTTTATACTACTAGGTGTTGTATTTCCACTTTTAAGACTGTTAGCCTTCAGGATTACATAACTATTCAATATCATGTCGCCTGCATCGGCAATGGCCATTCTTAAATGATACGTTTGATTAGAAGTTACATTGGCATGCGCAATCAATGGAGTCGTAAATCCATCCATTGTATTGGTAGTATCAATATTGTTTACATAGTAATTTTGATAAATGCTACAATTGTTGGTACCGTCATTGATAGAATTGATTGAAACGGGTATAGTTGTAGTTGGTATTAATGCAATATTCATTGGAGATGGATATCCTGGTCCACTTATATGAAATGCGAAAACATCATTGAATGATGAGCAATTAAATTCAGGATATTCTTCAGAACCAAATACATATTCGAATTCAATAAAATTACCAACAGGAACTAAATCAAATTCTAAGATACATGCATCATAGGTATTGACAGTTACAATATTTCCCAACACAGTATCACCAGGCATATTGACAGAATGTGAAGCAAAATCGCCAGGATGCCCGTCTAAGCCATAGGTTAAATTTGGGCTTACACCTGAAGTCATAATTTCTCCTGTACCCAATACAATTCCATTGTTTATGCCTATATTAGATGTACCTGTTAATAGGCCATTTGAATTGGTATCACAAGTAAGAACAGCATTGCTAACAACAACACCTAAGGTCCCAGACGTAGCTACAATTTGATTTGCTAGTTGTGTAGCGGTTTGATTAGGTGTTAAGCTTAATTGGGCATTTGCTGTCCAACTTCCTATAAAAAACAATGCAACGGTAAATATTTTTTTCATAATTTTGAAGATATCTTTTGCAGTAAAGATATTTATTCCACTATAGCAAAACAACTCTTTAACAAAAAAGTCTAGTTGTTCGAAAAAAAAACTTCTCCACATCAACTTTTTTAATACCTTTGCGGTCCCTTAGAAGTTCTTTTCAATACAATTTTGAAGGAATTGGGAGTACTCGCTTGCAAAAGTAAGTACGTTTGAACCAAAAAATTTTATAAAATGGCTAAAGAAATCAGTGGCTATGTAAAGCTACAATGTAAAGGCGGACAAGCTAATCCCGCTCCCCCAATCGGTCCAGCATTGGGTTCCAAAGGTGTCAACATCATGGAATTTTGCAAGCAGTTCAATGCTCGCACACAAGACAAACCAGGTAAAGTATTACCGGTATTAATTACTGTTTACGCAGACAAAAGTTTTGAATTTGTAATCAAAACCCCTCCTGCTCCAGTACAACTTATGGAATTTGCGAACATCAAAAGTGGTTCAAAAGAACCTAATCGTAACAAAGTAGGTAAAGTAACATGGGCTCAGGTTGAAGAAATTGCTAAAGACAAAATGCCAGATTTAAACTGCTTTACACTTGAAAGTGCAATGAGCATGGTAGCTGGTACAGCTCGTAGCATGGGCTTAACCGTTGATGGTAAAGCTCCTTGGGAAAACTAATTTTTAAGTCTTAAAAAATCGTAAACAGAAATGAAACTAAGTAAAAAAAGAAAAGTAGCAGAATCTAAAGTAGATCTTGCCAAAATATATAGTTTAGAAGATGCTTCTAAAATAATGAAAGATATCAATTGTACTAAATTTGATAGTTCAGTAGATATTCATGTTCGTCTTGGAGTAGATCCTAAGAAAGCTGACCAAGCGATTCGTGGTACAGTTACTCTTCCTCATGGGACAGGTAAAACAAAACGCGTATTAGTACTTTGTACACCAGATAAAGAAGCTGAAGCAACTGCTGCTGGTGCTGATTATGTTGGATTGGATGAGTTTGTAGCAAAAATTGATGGTGGATGGACTGATGTTGATGTAATCATTGCTACTCCTTCTGTGATGCCTAAAATCGGACGTTTGGGTAAAGTACTTGGACCTCGTAATTTGATGCCGAATCCTAAAACAGGTACAGTTACTAACAACGTTGGTGAAGCTGTCAATGAAGTAAAAGGTGGTAAGATCGCATTTAAAGTAGATAAAACTGGTATTATCCATGCATCTATCGGACGTGTATCTTTCGAACCAAAAAAATTACAAGAAAACAGTCAAGAGTTGATCAATGCAATTGTAAAATTGAAACCATCTTCTGCTAAAGGTACTTACGTACGTGGTATTAGCATGGCAACTTCAATGAGTCCAGGCGTTTATGTAGACACTAAATCTGCATTGAATTAATCACCTTTAAAACATTTATTAAAATGACAACTGAACAAAAAAATCAAGCAATAGAAGTATTGAAAGAAAAATTTTCTCAATACAATAATTTTTATATCACTAACACTGAATCATTAACAGTAGCGCAAGTAAGTAAATTACGTCGCTTATGTTTTGACAAAGATGTTGAAATGAAAGTTGCAAAAAATACATTAATCGTAAAAGCACTTCAACAATTGGATGCTGAAAAATATAGCGGTATCATGGATGCTTTCCATGGTGTAACTGCTCTTATGTTTAGCGAAAGTCCAAAAGAACCTGCTTTATTGATTAGCTCAATTCGCGAAGAATTCAAAACTGACAAACCTATCTTGAAAGCAGCCTTAATTGGTGAGGACGTATTCATGGGTAACGAAAGTTTAGCTGCGCTGAAGAGTATCAAAACGAAGAACGAATTAATTGGAGAAGTAATTGGATTATTGAAATCCCCTCTTTCTCGAGTTATATCTGGACTTCAAAACAGACCGGAAACAGCAGATGCTGCTGCAGCCGAATAAACATTGCTTCCAAGCTTCATCATAAATTCATTATTCAAAAAAATTAAAAAAATTATAACATGGCAGACATTAAAAATTTAGCTGAAACATTAGTAAGCTTAACAGTAAAACAAGTACAAGAATTAGCTGACGTATTGAAAGCAGATTACGGTATCGAACCAGCTGCAGTAGCAGTAGCTGCAGGTCCTGCAGCAGCAGCTGCTGTTGAAGAGAAAACAGCTTTCACAGTTGTATTGAAATCAGCAGGTGCTGGTAAATTAAACGTAGTTAAAGCAGTTAAAGATCTTACAGGTCTTGGATTGAAAGAAGCTAAAGATTTAGTTGATAGCGCTCCTGGTAATATCAAAGAAAACGTATCAAAAGCAGAAGCTGATGAAATCGCAGCTAAGTTGAAAGATGCTGGTGCTGATGTAGAAATCATCTAATCCAACAGATTTATAAAATTAGAAAACCTTCAGATTATTCTGAAGGTTTTTTTTTATTTAAAAATGTACATGTTTGATATAGTGAAATATTTAACTTAAAAAAATTCTTAAGAAATATAAATCCAAAATAAAATTAATCAAACATTTAATTTAAAATAGGAATTTCACATTAATTCATGATTCCGTTATCCATTTTCTTTTTTACATTTACAACTTCAAAATCATAGTATGCCCTTAGATAAAAATCAAATTGCAAAACGTATTGCCCAAGAACTTCAAGATGGATTTTATGTAAACCTAGGTATTGGTATCCCTACCCTAGTTGCTAATTATATTCCCGAAGGTGTGGAAGTTGTATTACAAAGTGAAAATGGATTGCTAGGCATGGGCCCTTTTCCATATGAAGGGGAAGAAGATGCTGATTTAATCAACGCAGGCAAGCAAACGATTACAACTGTACCTGGTTCTGCTTTTTTTGATAGTGCAGTCAGTTTTGGAATGATACGTGCCGGTAGAGTGGATTTAACTGTATTGGGTGCAATGGAAGTAGCACAGAATGGTGATATTGCCAATTGGAAAGTACCTGGCAAAATGGTGAAAGGAATGGGAGGCGCGATGGATTTGGTAGCAAGTGCCAAAAACATTATCGTAGCCATGCAACATACCGATAAAGCGGGCAACTCTAAATTGTTACCAGCATGCTCACTTCCAATTACAGGATTACAATGTGTCAAAAAAGTTGTAACCGATTTAGGAGTATTCAATGTAACCTCCAATGGCTTTGAGTGTATCGAACATGCACCCGATGTTACTATTGAAGAAATCAAACAAAAAACTGCTGGAAAATTATCAATCTCATCCGATTTGAAAATAATGTCCTTATAAAATTTTCAGTATTAATTTTCAAATAATTTAATTCAAATAATATCAAAGAATTGATTATTTAGAATTAAACATTACTTTTGTAGAACCTTAAATTATTGAATGTATCCAAAAAACAACAACAGACGTCCTTTTAAAAAACAAAGAGAACACCGCCTTAATGAAGAAATAGATGTGGCCGAAGTACGAATGGTCGGTGAAAATATCGAGCCGGGCGTATATCCTTTAAGCAAAGCTCTCCAATTGTGCGCTGAACTTGAAGTAGACTTAGTAGAAATATCTCCACAAGGAAATCCTCCAGTATGTAGAGCTGTTGATTACAACAAGTTTCTTTATGAGAAAAAACGTAAGGAAAAAGAGCTTAAATCAAAATCACAAAAAAGTGAAGTAAAAGAAATTCGATTTACACCTAATACAGATGACCATGATTTTGACTTTAAAGCAAAACATGCCGAAAAATTTTTATTGGAAGGTCATAAAGTAAAAGCATACGTACAATTTAAAGGACGTGCTATCATGTTTAAAGATAGAGGTGAATTGATTTTGTTAAAATTTGCAGAACGATTGGCCGATTTTGGTGCATTAGAAGGTATGCCAAAGCTTGAAGGTAAGAGAATGCATGCTATTTTTGCTTCTAAAACAAAGAAAAAGGTATAGCATTGATTTTTTATCGTTTTTTTAGTTTATTTTTACATTCTTATATTTTTTTACAATGAACATTTATGTAGCAAACATCCCATTCAAAATGCAGGATGAACAATTAAGAGAACTTTTCGCAGAATTCGGCGAGGTTATTTCTTCAAAAATTATTATGGACAAGTTTACTCAACGTAGTCGTGGATTCGGCTTCGTAGAGATGCCTGACGAAGTAGCACAAGCTGCGATCGATGGTTTAAACGGTCGTGAAGTGATGGGCTTAGCTCTTCGTGTAAACGAAGCTCGTCCTAAAACTGAAGGTGGCAACACTGGAGGCGGTGGCTTCAATAATAACAGAAACCGAGGCGGCGGCTATAGCAACAACAGAGATTACTAAATCTTATCGTATTGATATGACGTTTTCTAACACAGCTTTTGCTGTGTTTTTTTGTTTTAAAAATTTAGTTAAATCTGTTTTTGATTTTAACTAAAAGTAAAAGTTTAGGTCTTACTACAAACAATTAAAAAAACATACTAATATGAAAACGCTCAAATTAATCAGTTACATGCTACTCATAATAAGCATGTACCTTGCACCTACCGACGCCAATGCGCAACCAAGAGGTAACAGACAACATTCAAATCGTTACCAAAATGATGGCAGAGATGATGCATACCAAAACCGAAATGGTAATTTCAACAGAAATTATAGAAATTACCCAAGAAGACAATATGGTCATAGACGCTTTATAGCACCTCCCCCTCCAGCATGTATGCATTGTAGAGTTCGCATACATGCAAGAGCATCATTTTGCAGACATATGCCTTTAATGCCTCGTAGAATGGCTTGCAGAAGATAAGTCCAATAATTTTTAATCATTGCCAACATCCATTTTAAATTCGTTAAAATGGATGTTTTTTTTGACCCAAAATCATTGATTTACAATAGGTTACACTCATTTTTCGAAATGTTGAAAATACCCTTCATTAATTCCAAATTAATTGTATCTTCGCACGTTAAAAAATATATATAAAACTAAGTTAAAAGACATGCAGTTAAAAGGTTTAATTAAGATATTCACTATTGCGTTAATATTGATTTCGTTGTTTCAATTGTCATTCACTTTTGTGGTGAACAATTTCGAGAAAAAACAAGCTTCACTAGTAGAAGCTAAAATCAAACAAGAAAACCCTGGCTTGAAAGGTGAGGAATTAGAAATTACGAAAGCTGACAAGCTCCGATTTGCATTAGACAGCTTATCTGGAAAAAATATTTTAAACCTTGGATTGGCAAAATTCACTTACCAAGAATCAAAAGAACAAGAATTGAATCTTGGACTTGATCTTCAAGGTGGTATGAATGTAGTTTTAGAAGTAAGTCTTGATGATTTAGTTCGTAATATGAGCAACAATCCAAAAGATCCTGCTTTGAATGCTGCACTTACCGAAGCAAATAACATGAAAGCAAATAGTCAGGATGACTTTATTTCATTGTTTTCGAAAGCTTACTTAGCTAAAAACCCGCAAGCAAAATTATCAACCTTGTTCGTAACACCTACTACTAAAGAATTGAACTTCAACTCTACAAATGAGCAGGTGATAGGTAAAATGCGTAAAGAATCAAAAGCTGCAATCAATCGTACTTACAATGTTCTTTTAACTCGTATTGACAAATTTGGTGTTGCTCAACCTAATGTTAACTTAGATGAGAATA
>JBIIJQ010000138.1:0-3015 GCA_044233655.1 Chitinophagaceae bacterium
TGATATCGTATACAGTGCTCCTGCTCCTAGTGAAAAAATCGCTGGAGGAAATTCTAACATCTCTGGAAGTTTTACTGTTGAAGAAGCACAAGACTTAGCTAATATCCTTAAAACAGGTAAATTACCTGCACCTGCTAATATTGTACAAGAGCAAGTAGTTGGTCCTACATTAGGTAAAGAAGCCGTAAGTGGTGGTTTACTTTCATTTGTAATTGCATTTATTGTAATCTTTATATTGATGTTGGTGTATTACAATACTGCAGGTTGGGTTGCTAACATTGCATTGATATTAAACTTATTATTTACTGTTGGAGTATTAGCCGCAATTCATGCTACATTAACTGCAGCAGGTATCGCAGGATTAGTTTTAACCATCGGTATGGCTGTAGATACCAACGTAATTATATTTGAGCGTATCAAGGAAGAATTAAAATTAGGCAAAAGTCATGAAGATGCTGTCAATGAAGGTTATCGTCGATCATTGAGTCCTGTATTAGATGGTCACATCACTGTATTAATGACTGCTATCATATTATTCATTTTTGGTCTAGGTCCTGTATTAGGATTTGCAACTACCCAAATACTTGGTATCCTATTATCTTTATTCTGTGGTATTTTAGTTTCTCGTTTGATTACAGATATGAGAATGAGCAAAGGAAACCACTTTAATTATTTTACAAAAATTTCTGAAAGTGTATTCCAAAAATTCAATTTCCATTTCATTGAGTGGAGAAAAAAAGCATATATCATTTCTCTTATTGTATTAGCATTAGGTATTGCATCTTTATTCAATGGATTTGATTATGGTGTTGAATTTGCTGGAGGTAGAAGCTATACAGTACGTATGGATAAAGCTGTAAAAACGGCTGATATTCGTTCGGCTTTGAAATCAAACTTTGAAGAATTCCCAATTGTAAAAACAATTGGAACTGCCAATCAAGTTAACATTACTACGGCTTATAAAATCAAAGACCCCTCAAAAAGTGTAGAAGCTGAAGTAGTTTCAAAATTATATGAAGGATTAAAAACAGGAGGCTTTATTAATTCTAACTTATCTGAAAGTGAATTCAAAGCTAACAATATTATGAGTTCTCAAACAGTACTACCTACCATATCTGATGATTTGAAAAAAGGTGCATTGTGGGCTACATTCTGGTCATTGTTACTTATTTCAGTTTATATCTTTATTCGTTTCCGTAAATGGCAATATTCAGTTGGTACATTGGTCGCTTTATTGCATGACGTGTTTGTTACAATGGCTGTATTCTCGTTCTTACGACGTATAGTACCATTTGCATTGGAAATCGATCAACACTTTATTGCAGCGGTCTTAACCGTTATTGGATTCTCAATGAATGATACAGTTATTGTATTTGATCGTATACGTGAATACTTCCGTAAACGTCCATCTGATTCAAAAGTAAATATTATCAATTCAGCTATTAACGATACGATGAGTCGTACTATCATGACTTCATTGACTGTATTTTTAACTTTATTAATCTTATTCATCTTTGGTGGTGAGGTTACTAAAGGTTTTGCATTTGCTATGATGATTGGTGTATTTACAGGTACTTACTCTTCTATCTTCGTAGCGGCTCCTATCTTAGTTGATTTGGACAAAAACGATAAACTAACTCAAGAAGAAGATAAAGAAAAACGAATCGAAGAGTTGAAAAAAATGGCATAATTAATTGTCAAATAATATTAAAAAGCCACGATAGAATCGTGGCTTTTTTTAGTTTCAATAATGAAGTTGCAATATTTTAAACCCAGATTACGCATTAGAAATGCGTAAACGACTAAGAGCTTGTAATTCATTACTTTTGACAATTTTAAAACAAGCTCTAAATCGGGGTAAATCCAACTAACACGCTAGAATTTTCGTTCCTCAAATCCTATCGTGTAATTTGGGTTAAAAATTAAAAACTCGTTTTAAACTTATCATTTTTCAGTCGAAGAAAATATAAATTTAAAGGGGAAAAATACAGATTGAATATTATTTTCATTTCTATTATTTGCTCCCTTTATGACTTATTGTTTTTTACGATATGTAACATTCAAGAATAAAATTACTTTTACAACATGGAGAATGAAAAGATATATCAATTGGCTTATATAAGCACAGCATGTGACTGTTTAAAGCTAGATGATATACATAACATATTGAATTGTTCAAAAGAAAATAATAAAGACATAAATATCACAGGCATTCTCATTTATTGTAATAAACATTTCTTTCAGATATTAGAAGGTGACAAAGAAGAAATCAAAGAATTATTTGAAAGAATAGCAATTGATTGCAGGCATGACAATGTTATTAAAATCCAAGAAGGATATGTAGACGAGCGAAAGTTTGGTAATTGGAGTATGGCTTTTAAGAGCTATAACAAAGAACTGAAAGATTTGGATAATTTCAATAACGAACAATTTTATTCTTATATCAACAAACAATTGGAAACGAATGATCAAAATGTATCATTAAAAATTCTTGCCGACTTTTTTGACTTAAATGGATAATTCCATAGTTAATATCTTGAGTTGAATTACATTTGTGACAGTAGTTACAATATGAACAATCCATCAATTTTAAAAAAAGTCCTTGTATCTATCCTTAGTGTTTTTATTGGTGCAGTATTTATCTTTTCTGCAATTTCCAAAATACCTACCATCGAGCAATTTGGGTGGACAATAGTAGAAACCACCTTTTTAAACTGGACAATGGCAGAATGGACAGCAAGATTAATGATTGGTCTTGAATTATTTTTAGGCATCTTATTTATTGCACATGTAAGAATTAAAAAAATTGCGATTCCTATATCTCTATTCATTTTAGTTGTTTTTACTATCTATTTATTTCTTGTAATAAAGCAACATGGAGGCACGGGGAATTGTGGTTGCTTTGGAGAAGTAATTGCAATGACACCTCTTCAATCTATTTATAAGAATATCATTTTAATATTACTAGTCGGATTGCTTTACTTTTTTTCTCGTGAATGGACATTTAAATACAGC
>JBIIJQ010000015.1:0-49882 GCA_044233655.1 Chitinophagaceae bacterium
GAAATATTTCACTCTTCATTAGAAGTACATAAAACATTCGGACCCGGTTTATTGGAGTCAGTTTATGAATTTGCTTTAATGAAAGAATTAGAATTAAGAAAAATTGCAGCATTGAATCAAGTTAAAGTGCCTTTGATTTATAAAGGGCATGAAACTGGCAAAGATTATATCATTGATATACTAGTTGAAAATGAAATAATTATTGAAGTAAAGTCAGTAGAAATTCCACATCCTGTACATATGGCACAAATCTTATCATATTTAAAATTGTATAAAAAACCTTTAGGGTTTTTAATTAATTTTAATGTTCCATTGTTAAAAGATGGATTTAAAAGACTTGTAAATAATTATTAAAAAATGCTTTGCGCCTTTGCGTCTTAGCGGTAAACAAAATAATATGACAATAACACCTGGCTCAATTAAAACAGCACAATTACATGCTTATCTTTTAGGTTCAGTTTCACCACGACCTATTTGTTTTGCTTCCACAATTGATAGCGAAGGCAATGCAAATCTTTCACCTTTTAGCTTCTTCAATGTATTTGGGAGTAACCCTGTTACATTGATATTTTCGCCAGCTCGCAGGGTGAGAGATAATACTATAAAACATACTTTAGAAAATTGCATTGAAACGAAAGAAGTAGTCATCAGTGTAGTTAACTTTGCAATGGTTCAACAAATGAGTTTGGCTAGTTGTGAATACCCAAAAGGAATTTCTGAATTTGAAAAGGCAGGATTTACTCCAGTGAAAGCTGATAAAGTAAAACCCTTTTTGGTAAAAGAAAGTCCTGTGAATATGGAATGCATTGTGAAGCAAGTCATAGAAACAGGACATGAAGGCGGTGCAGGCAATTTAATTATTTGCGAAATGTTGGCGATGCATATCAACGACGAAGTATTAAATGACGCACAACAAATCGATCCACATAAAATCGACTTAGTAGCTCGTATGGGTGGTGACTATTATTGTAGAGCAAGTGGCAGTGCTGTATTTACTGTTCCAAAGCCTAATATGAATTTAGGCATGGGAATCGATCATTTGCCAGAAGAAATTCGTACTAGTTCTATTTTATCAGGGAATGATTTAGGCCAACTGGCCAATGTAACTTCAATACCAAATATTGATAATACATTTGTTTATGTCCCTAAAATAGACGCTCACACCGATGCAAAAATTTTATTAAGTGAAGGCAAGGTAGATGATGCATGGCAAGTACTTCTTGGAAATTCAAAATAATAACCCATCCAAATTCTAACTTTTAGCACTATTTCAATCTAGTGAAAAAATAAAAATAATTTTTCAGTTCGGTAATTTGTCCGTAAATTTGTGTCAAATGCCGATATAAATGAAACCTTTAAATCAAAAAACATTCAAAGCATTCAAGAAAGAATCACTCATGGTAGAAGAAGCAGCTATCGCTTATCCTCCTACTATGAAAATTGGTTATATCTCAAATACAAATTCCGAAATGGATGTATTAAATTTAATTAAAAAGGGCATTCCCAAAAAAGCATTGGATAAAACCATGCAAATGATGGATTTTTCATTAGACGAAATGTCAAGTATACTGCATGTATCAGAAAGAACATTGCGTCGTTACGATGACAAAACACATTTAAATATAGAACAAAGTGAACGAATCATCGAACTCAATAATTTGTATAATTATGGAGTTGAAGTATTTGGCAATTTAAGCAATTTTAAAATTTGGATTAACAGTCCTATCATGGCGTTAGGTCAGCAAAAGCCAAAAGAATTTCTTGATACATCGCTCGGTATTCAAATGCTTAAAAATATTCTTGGACGCATTGAACAAGGTGTATACTCCTAATGATAGTTTATAGAATTAGTAAATGTAAATACATCGATGACTTGTCTGGATATGGAGCTTATCTAGAGGGTGGTCGATGGAATTCAGCAGGGCGTGAAATGATTTACACATCACAGTCTGTTGCATTATCTATGCTAGAGATTCTGTCACATTTACCTGCATCCATAGCACCATTAGGATTTTGTTTGCTTACATTAGAAATCCCTGACAGTGAAATTGAAACAATTAATGCAAAGCAGTTGCCTAAAAATTGGAATTCATATCCAAGTATCAATGCAACAAAACATATTGGAGATTTATTTTTAGAAAAAAGAAACACCATTGCACTTCAAATACCTTCATCCATTGTGGAACGTGAAAATAATATTTTACTAAATCCGCTACATCCTAATTTGAAGAAAAAAGTGAAAGTGATTTCGAAAGAAGAAATACGAATAGATAAAAGATTTAGCCACAGATAGAACAGATTTTCATTGATGTTTGAATGTTAAGTATTTCTTTAACTATTTTTGTGTGTTACTGCCCATCAGTAAAAAAGTATATATATGTATTCTATCCAACAAGAAAAAGAATTTATTGAGCAAGCAAAAGAGTTTCAAACTAAAGAAATTCAAGAAGCTGATTTATTTGTTATAAGAGAAATAATTGAATACGCAGACTGGAAATATTATGTGCAAGACAACCCCGTTTTGGCAGATGTTGAGTATGATATTTTATTCAAAAAGTTAAAAACATTTGAAGAACAAAATCCAATTTTCATTTCACCAACATCTCCTACTCAACGTGTTGCAAAAGGCTTAAACACAAGCTTTCCAACGGTTGCTCATTTGGTGCCTATGTTGAGTTTAGAAAATAGTTACAATGCCGAAGACCTATTAGACTGGGATAGAAAATGTAAAGAATTAAGTGGAGAATCAATTATAGAATATTGTGTTGAACCTAAATTTGATGGAGCTAGTATTTCATTAGTATATGAAAATGATATACTCACAAGAGGTGCAACAAGAGGTAATGGAACTGAAGGTGATGACATTACGTTGAATACAAAACAAATTCGTTCTATACCCATAAAAGCAGCAATAAGTAAGTACAATTTAAAACAAGTAGAGATTAGAGGTGAGGTTGTAATCACCAAAAAACGATTTGAAGAATACAATAATAAATTGATTGTTGATGGACTTCAACCATTAGCCAATGCACGTAATGCAGCTAGTGGAAGCCTACGCATTAAAGACCCACAAGAAGTTGCTAAACGAAATTTAGATGCATTTTTATATAATGTTAGTTATACATCATTGCAAGAAAATAAGCAAACCCATCCTCACATGCAAACACATAGAGGCATGCTTGAATCCTTGTCATCATTGGGTTTTAAGACTTCATTAGAAAATACAAAAACATTTTCTACCATAGAAGAAGTGACAAACTATGTACAAGAATTTGAACAAAACCGTGATAACCTACCTTACGAAATAGATGGTATGGTTATCAAAGTAAATCGATTGGATTTGCAAGAAAAAATTGGACAAACTTCTCATCATCCACGATGGGCAATTGCATTTAAATTTAAAGCACGACAAGCAACGAGTAAATTACTCAATGTAGAATATCAAGTGGGACGAACAGGAAGTGTAACACCTGTTGCAAAAATTGAACCAGTTGCTGTCGGTGGTGTAACGATTTCATCATTATCATTATTTAATGAAGATGTGGTTAAAGAAAAACAACTCATGTTGGGCGATACTGTTTTGATAGAACGTGCAGGTGATGTCATTCCTTATGTTGTAAAATCATTTCCTGAATTAAGAGATGGCACTGAACAAGAAATTATTTTTCCAACGACTTGTCCTGTTTGTAATGAACAACTTTATAAACCCGAAGGCGAAGCCGTTTGGCGTTGTACCAATATTAATTGCGAAGCACAAGTGATTGAAAAAATTGCACATTATGCATCAAAAGATGCATTGGATATTCGTGGTTTAGGCGATGCTTTAGTTAGACGATTTTTCGAACATGGTTATTTAAAAAACATTGTAGGTATTTATCATTTACCTTATGACCAATTAAAAACTTTAGAAGGTTTTGGCGAAAAATCGATGTTGAATTTGAAAGACGCCATTGAGAAATCAAAGTCACAACCACTGCACCGTTTGATATTTGGTTTGGGAATTCGTTATGTTGGAGAAACCACTGCAAAAGCTTTAGCACGAACAGTTTCACACTTAACCGATTTATATCATAAAACTAAAGAAGACTTATTGACTATAGAAGATGTAGGCGAAAAAGTAGCTACGTCCATTGTTGAATTTTTCTCACATCATGACAATAGAGCCATTTTAGAAGCATTGGAAAAAGAAGGTGTTTGCCTTGCCAATACTCAAAAAAACGAAGCCATGAGTGGTAGTTTAGTGGGCAAAACATTTTTATTTACAGGCACACTTTCCATGAAAAGAAGCGAAGCCGAAGCCATAGCAGAAAAAAATGGAGGAACAATTATTGGTAGCGTAAGTACAAAATTAAATTATTTGGTTGTAGGTGAAGACGCAGGTAGCAAACTAGAAAAAGCAAAGAAATTGGGTACGGTAACGATTTTGAGTGAAGAGGAATTTTTGAAGTTGATAAGTGAGGAATAAACTATTATTTTATTCTGTTGAGAATTTAGAAATCAAATTGCTTAAAACCTCAGAATTCGCCAACCCACATTCCTTTTTAAACTATTGAATTTTATTTGTATGTTTGTTTTAGAAATTTTAAATCATGAAAAAAATCATCCTTCCTTTTTTAGCTATTGCCTTATTGGCATCTTGTGCTAATAATGAATCTAAAGAAACGAAAACCGATGTTGCAAAAACAGAAGTATCAGCTAAAGCCCCTCAATTTTTTGGTGAAAAAATTACGGAAGATGGAGCAACTCCTTCTGATAGTTTAAAAGCAATGATGGGTGACAAAACTGAATTGAATTGCAAATTGAGTGGCAAGGTAGATGCAGTTTGTCAAAAGAAAGGTTGCTGGATGGAATTGAAAAATAATGATGGGACATCACTGCGAGTTACATTTAAAGACTATGCATTCTTTATGCCTAAAGATGGTGCAGGCTTAACGGCTATTGTAGATGGCATAGCTAAAGTGGAAGTTACCTCTGTGGCCGATTTGCAAGAATATGCAAAAGACGATGGCAAATCAAAAGAAGACATTGCAAAAATTACCGAGCCGTTGAAAGAATTGGTTTTCGAAGCCAAAGGCGTTATACTTAAATAAGATTCTATCATGAAAAAAATAATTATTACACTTTGTATCATCACAAGTGTGTTGGCTGAGGCATGCAATGAAAACAATCAAGCAAAGAAAGCAGAAAAAGAGGAATGTAAAAGTGAAACCATCAAAGATCCCAATAATCCAAAGCCAATGGCGTTGATGATGCGAACCATGGCTAATAATTGCGACAGTATGCGTCTTGAAATCAATGCTGGCAAAACGGTTGATTCAGTAAAATATCCATTAATGCCTTTTTGGACTGCCGAACCAACAGATTCAGCTAATTTGGTTGAGCTTTTTTACAACAATGCCTCTCAATTTGAAACAGCATACCGAACATTGATGAACAACAAAGATCATCAACGCGAGAACTACACAGCTGTGATCAATTCCTGTGTGAATTGTCACACAAGTTTTTGCAGTGGCCCTTTGCGTAGAATTAAGAAACTTCCGCTTGAGTATAAAGAGTAGTGTTTATGTTTTCTCTTAATCCCTTCCTTTTCCCAACTCAATTTGATAACTTTGCCCATTAACGCAAACGAATGACGATTCTAAATCGTCTAGTTCTTGTACACAAACATTAAAAACAATTTTATGATGAAAAAGAATCTTCTTCTATGGTTAATTGCCATTGTTACATTCTCACTTACAGGCTTACAGTCTTGTAAGTATAAAACCGATTACCAAATCAATACAAATCCAAATGTATACGACAATAGCAAAATTGTTGTAGCGTCCTTCTATGGTCAATTGCTTGATGAAGCCGGTGCTCCTATCGAAAATGCAACTGTAACTACGAGTGGATATACCACACAAACCGATGTGAATGGTTTGTATTTTTTCAACAATATCAATACCCCTGAACATAATACTTGTATCAAAGCAAGCAAAATAGGCTTTTTCAATGGGTTCCGATCAATGATGGTGAAAGCAGGTGACAAGCATGAGGTAAAACTCACTTTAATGAAAAAAGACAATGCACAATCCTATGTATCATCAGCTGGAGGAACTATCAGCACTGGAAATGGATTAAGCATTACATTTCCTGCTTCAGCCTTAAAAAATAAAGCAACTGGCTTGCCTTACAATGGTCAAGTATATGTATATGCTAAGCGCATCGACCCTACTACCTCATTGGGTAGAAATACGATGCCGGGCGATTTACGTGGTGTATCAGTAGGTCAAAACGAAAATATGCTTCGTAGTTTTGGCATGTTAGTAGCCGAATTATATGATGCTAGTGGCAATGCATTACAATTGGCCGAAACTCAAGAAGCGACTATCAGTCTTGATATACCTTCCTCAAGTGTTTCGAGCGCTCCAGCTTCAATAGCTCTATGGTATTTTGATGAGGCAAAAGGTATTTGGGTAGAAGAAGGTCGTGCTATGTTGCAAGGCAATAAATATGTAGGAACTGTAAAGCATTTTTCTTTCTGGAATTGCGACACGCCTGAAGCTGCTATTCAACTTGAAATGACATTGATTGACCAAAACAACAATCCTCTATCAGGTTATACAGTAAAATTAACAAACACGGCAAACCTTGATCAACGATATGGCACTACAAATGCAAGCGGATGGGTAGGAGGATTAGTATATTCGAATGCCACACTTACAATGGAAGTGTTCTCAAACATTAACGTATGTGGTGCTTCTACACCAATGTACACTCAAACTGTCACTACAGGAGCTATCAATCAAAATCTAGGAACAATCATTGTAAATGTTGCAAGCCCTGCCTCGGCTACAATCTCTGGTACTATTGTAGACTGCGCTAATAATCCTATTTCAAATGCTAGTTTGTTAGTTCAACCACTTGGTCTAGTGATAGTACCGAATGCCGCTGGTCAGTTTTCGTATACCATTCCATGTACACCTACTGGCGTTCTTACGTATTATGCCTACGATTTAACCAATAATGTATACGGTTTTACAACAGGTACTGTTGTATCTGGAAACAATATCATTGGCAATCAAGCAGCCTGCGGCAATGTGACACCTTATTTGAACATCACCTTGACCAATACAGTTACTCTAGTAAGCGCAACCAAAAACTTTTTATCTCCTGTCGATAATGTATCGGCTATGGTTGATAGTGCAATGACAAATGCTTATTCAACTATTACTGCAAGCGGAAGTACAGGTTTTGTTTATATACAAGCGAATGACTCGACAGTAGGATCACATTTAGTTATTGGTTCTTCACTCTATGGAATTGGAACATTTACCGATACACAGTTTTCTGTAGTTTCAGGTAGTGTAAATTATACAAGTTTTCCTTTATTTCCTGGCGATGTAATTGGTACTTTCTCTTTGAATCTCACAGGAAACCCAAGTGGAAATACATACACTGCAACGGGCAATTTCAGAGCACCTCGTCAAAACTAACATTTCAATTATTATCTTTTAAAACTGCTTTCAAATGAAAGCAGTTTTTTTTATTTTAAGTAGTATAAGACTTATTTCATTTGAATCGATTGCAATAGTTCTTACAAATTGCTGTTGTATTTTTTTTAATTACCTTTGCACCCATTTTTAAGCATCATGTCAGATAATTCTTATAATATACTCAAACACCTTCATTTGCCTACGCTAGAGTCTGAAATATTAGCTCGCTGGAAGGAAGAAAATACATTTGAAAAAAGCGTTCAACATCGAGAGGGCAAGGAATCATTTGTTTTTTACGAAGGACCACCGAGTGCCAATGGAATGCCTGGCATACATCACGTAATTTCAAGAACAATCAAAGATTTGTTTTGTAGGTATAAAACCATGAAAGGATTTCAAGTAAATCGCAAAGCTGGTTGGGATACACATGGTTTACCAGTAGAACTTGGTGTTGAAAAAGAACTTGGTATAACCAAAGAAGATATTGGAAAAAAAATATCGGTAGAAGAATACAATCAAAAATGTAGAGAAGCAGTTGGTCGATTTAAAGACAAGTGGGATGATATAACCGAAAAAATGGGATATTGGGTGGACTTATCCGACCCTTATGTAACCTACGAAAACAATTACATCGAATCTCTTTGGTGGTGCCTTAAAACACTTCATACAAAAGGATATTTATACAAAAGCGTATCCATACAGCCTTATTCCCCTGCTGCAGGCACTGGACTTAGTTCTCATGAATTGAATCAACCAGGATGCTATAAGGATGTAAAAGATACAAGCGCAACAGTGTTGTTTAAGTTGGCAGAAGTCGGTAAGCAATCGGCTCAAAAACAGGAATTGGTAAATTCAATCAAATCTCTACTTCCAACAGACAACTCACAACTCTACTTCATGGCCTGGACAACCACTCCGTGGACATTACCATCCAATCTAGGCTTAACTGTAGGACCAAAGATCAATTATTGTTTAGTCAAAACGTTCAATCCTTACACCCACGAATTGCAATTTGTAATACTTGCCGAAAATTTAATATCTAAGTATTTCAAAACAGAAGCAGAAGACGGTAATTTTGAGAGTTATACAGCTGAGACTAAACTAATTCCCTATCAAGTACTTGGTCTTTACAAAGGAACCGAACTAGAAGGACTTCAATACGAACAATTATTACCATTTGAATCCAATTCCCTTGAAAAAATAAATGAGCAAACTCCAGATGCCAAACCATTCAGAGTTATATGTGGTGATTTTGTCACAACCGAAGATGGAACGGGTATCGTACATACAGCACCTGCATTCGGAGCAGATGATTATAAAGTTGGACAAAAAAACAATTTAGGCATCATCACACTCGTAGATCGTGAAGGAAAATTTATAGATGGAACAGGAGAATACACTGGTCGATATGTAAAAAATTACAAAGACCAAAAAGACTATCAAGATGTCAATGTAGATATATCTATCGAATTGAAAAAAAGAGGGCAAGCCTTTAAAGTAGAAAAATACGAACACTCTTATCCGCATTGTTGGCGTACCGACAAACCGATTATTTATTATCCATTAGATGCCTGGTTTATACGAACAACTGCAGTAAAAGATAGAATGGTTGAGTTAAATGCAACCATCAATTGGAAACCCAAAGCAACCGGTGAAGGTAGATTTGGCAATTGGCTTGAAAACATGGTAGATTGGAACTTAAGTCGAAGTCGATATTGGGGTACTCCATTACCGGTATGGCGAAGTGAAGATGGAACAGAAGAAGTTTGTTGTGGTAGCATTGAAGAAATAAAATCAATGATGCATGAAGAAAGCCCAGAAAAGGATTTGAAAGATGTACACAAACCATATATTGATAATGTAATTTTAAAGTCATCGACTGGTCAAAAAATGTATCGTGAACCAGACTTAATTGATGTTTGGTTTGATAGTGGAGCCATGCCGTATGCGCAATGGCATTATCCATTTGAAAATGATTCTATCGACCCTTTATCAAAAGTCAAAGCATTCCCTGCCGACTTCATTGCCGAAGGTGTGGACCAAACGCGTGGGTGGTTTTATACATTGCATGCATTAGGTGTTTTATTATTCGATTCTGTAGCTTACAAAACGGTCATTGCCAATGGATTTGTTTTAGACAAAAATGGCAACAAAATGAGTAAGCGTCTAGGCAATGTCGTAGATCCATTTGCTACCATAGATCAATATGGTGCTGATGCAACACGCTGGTATTTGGTAACCAATGCATCTCCGTGGGACAGCTTGAAATTTGATATTAAAGGCATTGAAGAATCTCAACGAAAACTTTTCAATACACTTTATAACACCTATACATTCTTTGCGCTCTATGCGAATGTTGATGGGTTTACATATAAAGAGCAATATATACCACTTAAAGACAAACCTGAGATTGATCGTTGGATTATTTCATCGTTGAATACGCTGATAGGCAAAGTAGAAGAATACATGGACGATTACGAACCTACAAAAGCAGGAAGAGCTATTGATGAATTTGTGGATGAACACTTGAGTAATTGGTATGTAAGACTATGCCGTCGTAGATTCTGGAAAGGAGAATACGAATTTGATAAAATATGTGCATATCAAACCTTGTATGAATGTTTAGAAGTATTATCCAAACTGATAGCGCCTATATCTCCTTTCTTTAGCGATTGGTTATATACAAGTTTAAATAAGGTAACAGGAAGAGAATCATCAATTTCAGTTCACCTAACTGATTTTCCACACATCATACTCGACGATATTGATCAAAATCTAGAGCATCGAATGCAATTGGCTCAAGATGCATGTTCTCTTTTACTTTCTTTGCGCAAAAAAGCCAATATCAAAGTAAGACAGCCATTGCAGAAAGC
The DNA here is from genome assembly GCA_044233655.1 of Chitinophagaceae bacterium. Lineage (GTDB taxonomy): Bacteria > Bacteroidota > Bacteroidia > Chitinophagales > Chitinophagaceae > OLB11. The sequence continues at coordinate 10,349 of JBIIJQ010000015.1, forward strand.
CATTATTCCTATCATGGATGAATCAGTTAAAAATCATATTACAGCGGTAGAGGCAATTATTAAAAGCGAGGTTAATATCAAAGAAATAGAATATATAAGTGCCGACAATAATCTAATCAAAAAGAAAATCAAAGCAAATTTCAAAACCTTAGGAAGCCGATTAGGCGGTAAAATGAAATCGGCTGCAGCTCTTATTGCCCAATTCACCCCATCAGAAATCAATGAATTAGAAAAAAATGGACAAATCAATTTGATGATTGATTCAGAGCAAGTTGAAATTTTCTTATCAGATGTAGAAATAACTTCAGATGATATTCCTGGTTTATTGGTAGCCAATAAAGGCGCTTTGACTGTTGCATTAGACATTACGCTTACTCCTGAATTGGAGCAAGAAGGTCTTGCCAGAGAATTTGTTAATAAAATTCAAAAAATAAGAAAAGACAGTGATTTTGCCTTAACCGATCGAATCAATGTTACTATTGAAGATACAGAATTGTTAAAAAACGCTGTAAATCATTTTAATTCCTATATTTGCACGGAAATTTTGGCTGATAGTATCAGTTTTTCCTCTGAAATACAGAGTGGGACTGAGATAGAGGTCAATGATGACATAATTAAAGTATTTATTTCTAAAACCTAAAAAACGCCATGGCTACTAAAAAACCCGTTGCGAAAAATGCAAAATCTGCTCCTAAGAAAGCTGTTGCCAAAACACCAGCAAAACCCGTAGCAAAAAAACCAGTTGCGAAAGCAGCTCCTAAACCTGCTCCTAAAAAAGTAGCAGCTAAACCCGCGGCTAAACCCGCGGCTAAACCCGCACCTAAAAAAGCGGCTCCAAAAAAAGCAGCAAAACCTGTAGCGAAGCCTACAGCAAAACCTATGGCAAAAAAAGCAACACCCAAAGCCCCTGTAAAGGCAGTATCAAAAGCTCCAGCAAAACCTGTAGCAAAAGCTCCAGCAAAACCTGTAGCAAAAGCTCCAGCAAAACCTGCTGCAAAAGCTCCAACGAAACCTGTTGCAAAAGCTCCAGCAAAACCTGTAGCAAAAGTTCAAGCGAAACCTTTAGCAAAAGCTCCAGTGAAACCTGTAGCGAAAGAAGTTGTAAAAAAAGAAACTCCCAAAGTTGAGCCTAGAAATACAACAACCACAACGACCAAATCGGGTGTAAACAAAGCAGGGAAAAAATCGGGCCCTACAAAAACAATTATAACAAGTTCTTTTAATAATTTACCTAAAAAATCAGATGTATTTAAAACGAATACATTTGGCACTCCTAATCTGAAAAATGATACAGGAAAAGTAATAGCACATAGAAAGACTTCTGAATTGAAAAGAAAAACCGAAGACACTTTAGTAAAAAAATACGAACCAGAAAGTACAAGATCAATATTAGACATGGGAGATACAAAAGCAGGACCAAGCTACCGATATAGCGACGAAGATTTACAAGAATTCAGAGAATTGATACAGAGAAAATTAGAAACGGCAAAAGCAGAATTACAATATCTTCAAGGTGTAATCATGCGTAAAGATGAAGGTGGCACAGAAGATACAGAAAACAAATACCAAAACATGGAAGACGGAAGTGCTTCAATGGAGCGTGAGCAATTTACTCAATTAGCAAGTCGTCAAATAACTTTCATTAGCCATTTGGAACAAGCTATGGTAAGAATTGAAAACAAAACCTACGGTATCTGTCGTGAAACTGGTAAATTAATCGACAAAGCTCGTTTACGTGCCGTACCTCATGCTACGTTGAGCATTGAAGCTAAAAATGCAAAGAAAAATTAATTTTTAAACTTTCAAATCATATTTAAAAAGTCGACAGTTTGTCGACTTTTTTTTATTTTCTTTAGCTTTTAGAAATAGTATATTTGCTGATACTAATTATGAAGCACCTTCCCAATATTCTTACCCTAGGCAATTTATTTTGTGGCTGTATTGCAATTGCATTTATTCTTAACTCACAGCCTTTTTTGAGTGAGATGAATGGCGAACAATATTGGATTAGTGGAACCACACAAGCTTATTATGGAAGTATTTTTATTTTGATTGCAGGTATACTAGATTTGTTTGATGGGATGGTTGCGCGTTGGCTAGGTGTCTCTTCGCCATTAGGAAAAGACCTAGACTCTTTGGCAGATGTTGTATCCTTTGGGGTAGCTCCAAGTATGATTATAATGAAAATGCTCTGGGCCGGATGGATGCAATATCCAAATGCCATCGATATTTCAATGCTATCGATGAGTCCTGCATTTTTAATAGCCTGCTTTGGAGCACTCCGATTAGCTCGGTTTAATAACTCGCCAGTTACTACATCCTATTTCACTGGTGTTCCCATTCCAGCGATAGGGCTTACAGTTGCTTCGTTTCCACTTATCAATTTATATAATCCTCTTGGCATAGGTCTTACTATGCAAAACCCATGGATTTTGTATCTAATTATAGCTATTTTGTGCTGGTTGATGATAAGTAAAATCAAATTATTCACCTTGAAATTCAATCAATTTTCATTTAAAAAGAATTGGGTACAAGTTGCTTGGATTGGTTTAACCCTTATTTCGTTACCGTTTTTAAAAATATTAGCGATCCCCTTTTCTTTTTTACTATACATCGCACTATCTTTCGCCCATAAACCCTCAGAAGCATGATTTTTACAGCACACGTCAACATAATGCCATTAAAAGAACTACTTGACCCGCAAGGAAAAGCAGTCAATGAAAGCCTTCATAGCCTTGGAATACAAGCTATACAAAATGTACGTATTGGTAAACATATTACCTTATTCATAGAAGCTGACACCAAAGAAGCTGCTTACACAATAGCCGATGAAGCAACTAAAAAAATGCTTTACAATGCTGTAATGGAAAGCTATACAATTACTGTAGAGTAATTAATTTCGGTGATCCACACCCCAATATAATTTTGTTCGAAGCGTATTCAAGAAATTTTGCCCTTCGAGACGAATCAAATTAATATGGAAATTTTCTTTTTTTACAGCTAAAGAAACTGTACTGTCTATGGTTTCGGATCGAGCATCTAAGGTGCATAAAAAATGATCTGCTCTTCCTTCAATCTCAAATGATATGATACTGTTGTCTGAAATGATAATCGGACGCACATTTAAATTATGAGGTGCAACTGGCGTAATTACAAAACTATTTGCTTGGGGAAATATGACAGGCCCTCCACAACTGAGTGAATACCCAGTAGATCCTGTCGGTGTAGAAACTATTAAACCATCGGCCCAATAGGTACACAAAAATTCTCCATTTAAGTAAGTATGAATTTTTATTAACGAAGAACTATCTTTTCGATGAATTGAAAATTCATTCAGTGCAAATGGAGCATCCTGAAATAATGGAATACTAGTATCTAAATGAATCAGGGTTCTAGGATCTAGTATATAAGCCCCTTTGATTAATGAATCTACTGCGAAACTAATTTCATCGGCAACAGTACTTGCTAAAAAGCCCAATCGGCCAAGATTTATACCAAGTATAGGAATATTTTTATCGCCCACATGTTTTACAATATCCAGCATAGTACCATCACCACCAAGACTAAATACAAATTTAACTTTTGCACTGAGTGGCTGTATATCAGAAAACACTTCATACTTTAACGGCATCTCTATTTTGGAATGAAGTCGATTCGCTAAATCTTCGTAAAAAACTGCTGTAATATTATTTTCAACAAAAAGTGTTACCAATTGCTGAAAAAGAGAAATATCTTCTTCATCAAATGTTCTGTTGTAAATAGCTATCTGCATGTGTTATTCTTTAGATCCGTGTAAAAATAAACCATTTTGCATTAAATGATTGAAACTATACTCAATTCTGAATTTAGCATAATACGAAATTACAATATCCAAGCCTGCTCCATACCCATTTAAAAATCTATTGTTTAAAAAACTATTACCTGGAAATTGATTCTTTACATAGCCTACGTCATCAAATACTTTTGCATATAATCGAACAGGGATGTATTTTATAAATTTCACGATATTCTGTGATATTAATTTGTCCAACAACTTATATCTTAAATTGGATCTTAAAATGGCATAATGACTACCATCTATTACAAAATATTCATAACCACGTACATATTCGTTTTTGTATCCTAAGGCCCTATTTGTAATATAGGGTTGTTTATCATCAAACGACAGTCGCCCTCTGAATACAAACGATGTAGAAAACGCATTGCTTAGCTTTTTATAATATGAAGTTTCATTGTATATCATAAACTGATTGATGTCTTTGTCAAAACCAAGTCCTTTTTTAGAAACATTAATTCTGAAATCCATTCCATTCGTTGGGTATACCCTCACATCCGTATTGTTGTACTCGTAATTATACATCAATTCAAAATAATTTACGCGCTTTTTCCCTCCTAAAAAATCTGGGTTTCGATCAAATAAACTCTGTGTAATTGAAAAAAAATTATAACTCAATTGCAATTCATGAATGGCTACATACTTTTTTCGAAATGTGGTTCCAAATCGTGCTTGAAATTTTTGATAAGGATATTGTTCATTTGAATAGAATAATATTTTATTCGAATCAGTCATAAAATTTATTTCACGACCAGTAGAATAACTTACGCCAAAATTCAAACCATGTTTTAATCCCTTATCAATATAGGGTATGCGATATCCAAGATTAAATACTTTATTGTACCCAACTTGAACAATGGCATTAATCCGTTCATTGCGCCCCCTGAAATTGAGTCTAGTCAATTCCAATCCAATATTCGTTCGATCTAATCTGTGGTTCTCTTCCACCCACCATACATTGATATTTCGATCGGCTAATGAAAATATAGGGCTAGGCAGCCAATATAATATTTCCGTTACTGTATATTCAATTTCTATTCCTGTTGTATCCCATCGATCAATACAATATTCGACTCTTGAAAATAATTGCAAATTTAAAATTCTACGTTTATTGTATTCAAGCAAGGATTCCAACTCATCTGTATTGATTGAATCTCCATATTGCATACTCATTTCACGTGCTATGATTTTATCTTTTGTTATCTTATTGCCATGAAAGTTAATGCTTTTAATAAATAGCTTTTGAGATTTCTCTTTATCTGATTGAGCATATGCCTTTTTACCACACATTGTCAGCACTATGAAAAACAACAACAAAAAATATAGCAGTCGATTCAGAAAAATAGATTTATTACAAAAATAAAGAACTCTCAGTGGATTATTTGTTTTCATTTAATTGATAAATATCCAACGATTCTTTTCTAAGAATATATACATTGTTACGTTCAGTTCTTACTTGCAAGATGTCTTCATGATTAGGCAATTGCAATGTTGCTTCATTGAATGTTTGTGTATTATACGAATACAACAATGGATTCTTATAATAAACCAAATAACGATTGATGTATTGTACCTCATTGGTAAGAAATGGAAACCCAGACTGATAAAATCCAAATTGATCAAACTTTTTTATCCCCTGTATACTATCCACCATAAATAATGAACGGTCTTGCTCTACCATAAATACAGGATCAATATTCTCATCAAGAATATTTTTAAGTGTGGTTGTAAATCGAATAGATGGCACTTCATCTATCTTCATTAAATTACCACTTACAGGTTCGTACAGCCATATATTTCCATCAGCCGAATTTGCAATACAATTCACATTAAACAATCCTATCAACGGAAGTTTCAACGTACTTTTTTTCGTAAGCAATCGATCCAAAATTACTATTTGTCCATACTCAGAAAAATAGAGTAATACCCTCATAGGATTCGTTGCATCTATTTGCGTTATTTTTCCTTTTTTGATCTCATTAAAAAAGCCTGTACTATCTCCAGTAGAATTGTATCTTATAAATGAATTATCATCTCGAACAATATAAATATTCCCATTAGGGTCAGTCGAAAATAAAGTTGCTTTCACAGGTATAGAAAATTTCCACATCAGTGTATCATTCGAAAATGAGTTGAAAGAAAAAAATAGGAATAAAAAAAACAGGATTAAAAATCTCATAATTACTAAACGTAATTCTGACTATCTTAGTGTAGAGTATGTACCACTTCTTGTTAGCTTCCAATCCAATCCATTGGTCTCACTAATGTATAAGCCATGATCGGTAGCGCAGAATTGATAATAGCGAGCAACATCTGTACGATATACTACACGTTTCCCTTCTACATAACTTACTTTAGCATACCATGGTATACCTGCACTTGTAGACGAAAAATTAGTTGCATTCATTCGGTATAATCCACCACTGTCGATACCTACATAAAAGGCTTCTGTTCCGAAAGCTTGATTACCAAACAATAATTTGTGACGCTTTGGAATACCTGGTACTGCAGCCCAATCAGCACCATTATTGGTACTATACTGCACACCATACTTACCAAAGAAATCAATAGCAATCAATGTATCATGTGAATGTGAGAAATACCAAGTAGTGTCACGAGGCAAATCGTTAACATTATCAGCCAACATATTTTTCCATGATGCTCCTGGAGCTTTATAGAAATGCAAACTAGAATCATACATTAAAAAAAGTGTACCATTATCTAATTGAGTAATGGATGTTGGTGGTTTAGCAGGTGGCATGGCAGTATTCGTAACATCCCAATCAGTTTCAGGTGTAAATGTGTAACCCAAATCGGTACTCACTTCTAAACCAGTTTTAGTACACAAATAAACTTTTTTAGCACTCTTATCGTACAAAGCTGAATTAGGATAATAATATTTATAAAATTCATCAATGAAATCAAGTGCATGATCATTACTGATTGGAAATGACAATCCATTGTCACGACTTGTATAAAAATTATGTTTCAAATACATAATATTCGTATCTGCAACAACTACCTGTCTGATACAAGAATTATCAGTTGGAAACCACGTATTGAAATACAAGGATTCATTGGTTTTATGTAAGGTACCATTGTATCCTCCTATGAAAAGCACATAGGGTGTTTTCACAGTAGATGAATTGTCAATCTGATTATATTTTTCACAACTGCTCATACCAAGCATCACGACAACAGCCATCAATAAAGTAATTCGAATCTTCATGTTAGTCTATTAATTGTACAAATTAAGTAAAAAATATGCATAAATACTATCTCTAATTAATATTTCAATTAGTTAAATATGCATACATTTACATCTATTAGACGCTAATATACATTAAAACGTTAGAAAATCATTAAAAAAAGGAATAAATGAAAATATCATTTCATGGTGCTGCCCGAACAGTCACTGGCTCTAAACATCTTATTCATCTTAAAAATGGTAAAAAAGTATTGCTGGATTGCGGTCTTTTTCAAGGCCTAGGCGATGAAACACTTGAACATAATAGTCATTTTGGATTTGATCCAATGGAGGTCGATTATATGATTCTTTCTCATGCACATATCGACCATTCAGGACTTTTACCAAAACTGGTAAAAGAAGGGTACAAAGGTCCTATTTACTGCACACCTGCTACAGCTGATTTGACCGAAATTCTATTATTAGATTCAGCATTTATTCAAGAGTCCGATGTGGCTTTTGTAAACAAGCGTCGTGCAGCACAAGGATTACCTTACATTAAACCACTTTATACTTTAGCCGATGCCAACAATGTATTTCCATTGTTCAAAGAAGTACCTTATGGTAAAGTAACTCATATCGATGATGACATATCATTTCATTACACTGACACTGGTCATATCTTAGGAAGTGCTGCTGTTCATGTTACTATACGTGAAGAAGGAAAAATTACAACTATTACATTCAGTGGGGACGTAGGTCGCTACCGAGATGTGATATTGCGCTCGCCTGAAGTATTTCCTCAATCAGATTATATAATTCTTGAAAGCACATATGGCAATTCGTTGCATGAAGACATTGATGGTACAGAAGAACTATTATTGAAACACATTCAAGAAACATGTATTGAAAATAAAGGAAAACTCATCATTCCAGCTTTCAGTGTAGGCCGAACCCAAGAAATTCTATACGCACTCAACAAGCTTGAAACCCAAGGTAGATTACCAGATGTTCCTTATTATGTGGATAGCCCATTATCAAACAAAACAACCGAGATTGTAAAAAAACATGCTGAATTGTACAACAAACATGTACAAGAATTAATGAAACATGATAAGTTTCCTTTTGAATTTAAAGGACTCAAATTCATTACACAAGTGGAAGATTCTAAGCATCTTAATAATCGCAAAGAACCATTAGTAATCATATCGGCATCGGGCATGGCAGAAGCAGGCAGAGTCAAACATCATATTGCCAACAATATTGAAAACCCTCGTAATACTATATTAATGACAGGTTTTTGCGAATTTCGCTCACTAGGGGCTAAACTCATGAGAGGCGAAAAACAAGTTAAAATTTTCAGACAAGAATATGATGTAAAAGCCCAAGTTGCTGCCATTAGAAGTATGAGTGCTCATGGCGATTACGATGATTTATGTCAATTTTTAGCTTGTCAAAATCCCGAATTAGTCAAAACCTTATTTGTAGTACATGGTGAATACGAAGTTCAAAATGAATTTCAACAACGACTGATTAAAAAAGGATTCAAAGATGTTGAAGTTCCTAAACGACATCAGATGTTTAGATTGGATTAAATTTAAATTAATTATTTTTTTATATGTTTATTTTAAATGTATAAATTAATGATTATCAAATATTCATCTTTTTATTGGCACGCATTTTGATTTACCATTCTCATTTTTTTAGTATAAAAATGAGAACTCAAGATACAATATTGATTTTAGGCGCATCGAACAATCCAGCACGAACTAGCTATATGGCTACCCGATTTTTATCCAACAAAGGTTTTAATCTTTTTGCAGTTGCCAATCGCAAAGGTCAAATCGATGGCATAACACTCCATGACGATTCAGAATTAGCAACGAATCATCATTCTGATACCATTACCTTATTTATAAACGCTGATAGACAGAAGAAGTACTACGATTATATACTTTCTCAAAAGCCAAAACGCATTATTTTCAATCCTGGTACTGAAAATCCCGAGTTAGAATCACTTGCGAAAGCGAATCATATTCAAGTGATCACAGGCTGTACTATTGCATTATTGACAACTGGCTTATTATAATACTTTCTTAATTTTTCAATTATAAATTAAGTTACATTAGGTGATTCGGCAATTCCCTTTATTTTTGCTAAAATAATTTGCGTGAAGTTAAAACATGTTATCCTAATTGTAGTCGCTGTGTTGCTACTTGATCAATTTTCAAAAATATATATTAAAACGCATTTCTTCTATGGCGAAGAGATCAATGTGTTAGGCAATTGGTTTCGTTTGCATTTTATAGAAAATGAAGGCATGGCTTTTGGAATGAAATTTGGCGAACATTATGGAAAATTATTTTTAACACTATTCCGTTTAGTTGCAGTGTGTTGGGGTTTTTATTTTATTCAGAATACCCTTATCAAAGAAAAGTATTCCAATGGTCTCATATTCTGTGGTGCCTTGGTACTTGCCGGTGCATTAGGCAATTCCTTCGACAGTGTTTTCTATGGCAAACTTTTTACAGAAAGCAGTTTTCATTTAGCCCGATTTGTACCTTGGGGTCAAGGCTACGGTGAATTGTTTCATGGCAAAGTAGTTGATATGCTTTATTTTCCAATTGCACAAGGCACCTATCCATCATGGTTTCCAATTTGGGGTGGCGAATCATTTGAATTTTTCAGGCCTGTATTCAATATTGCTGATGCAGCCATTTCTACTGGCGTAATTAGTATTTTTGTATTTCAAAAAAACATGTTGAAAAAACACGAAGAGCCAATCATAACAAAAACTGCCCCCCCCATTTCAGAAGCTTCGTAATATTTAGTTATCATAAATTTACTTTCAGCCACTTCTCTTACTTTTGCAAAAAGCAATTTTGCATGAAGATTCTCCTACTTGTTTTACTCACATTAGTTTCAGTCAGTGCAACAGCACAAAAGTTTTTCCCTTCAAAAGACTATCCGAATCGTAGCTTTCGATACCCACTTGATACAGCTGTATCATTGGTTGGTAATTTTGGCGAATGCCGGCCTAATCATTTTCATTCAGGCATCGACATACGTACATTTGGAAAAGAAAATCTTGTAGTACATGCCATCGAAGATGGATTTATTTCAAGAATAAAAATCGAACCTGGTGGCTTTGGCAATGCAATTTATGTAACACACTTGAATGGATATACTTCACTTTATGCTCATTTAAATCGCTTTTTTCCTGAGCTCGAAGCCTATGTAAGACGCAAGCAATATGAAACCAAAAGCTGGAAACAAGACCTCATGATACCTCCCCATGAATTTCCAATACGAAAGGGTAAGTCAATCGCATGGAGTGGGAATACGGGATCAAGCTCAGGACCTCACCTGCATATGGAAATACGTGACACAAAAACCGAAGCCCCTTTAAATGGCTTATTATTTTATAATTCAATACCAGACAACAAGCCCCCAACTATCAAACTACTTGCTATCTATGATGGCACACAAAGCATATACGAGCAAAAACCTACATTAGTCAATATCACCAAGGTTGGTAATGAATACAAACCTGCTAAAGAAACAATCCAAATCAATTCATCCAAAGCATTTGTAGGTATACGAGGAGACGATTATATGGCTGTGGCCACAGGTACATTGGGCATATTTGAAACACGTGTCTTTGTGGATGGGCAACCATTTTTTGGTTGGCAAATGGACAATATCAATTATGATATTACACGATACATGAACGCTATTGCTGATTACAAAGTGAAAAAAAATGGCGGTCCTTGGATTCAGCTTTGTCGTAAATTACCAAATGACAAATTAAATGTTTACAAATTGTTTAGCAATAGCAATGGAGTGATTGATTTAAGTGATGGCATAGCCAAAAAAATTCGAATCGAAGTATTCGATACGAAGTACAATTCCACTTCTACAGAATTTTATCTTCAAGGGAATTCCATGGTGAATACCCCAACATGTGAAACAAAATTCACACAAGGCAAAGTCAACAAATTTTCTAATAGCAATATTGAATTAAGTTTAAAAGAAGATTGTTTATACGATGATATTTGTTTTATAACATCTATCAAAAATTCATCTAACCCTTATTCACATATCTATCAAGTTCATTATCCTTATGTTCCTCTACATAGCTATTTCGAATTGAAACTGAAACCTAAATCTCCCATATCAGCTTCGTTGAGTGAAAAAATTGCTGTTGTCAAATACCCATTCACTGGTGAAACTAGTAAAAAAGGGAAAGCAGGAAAACTCATCGATGGCAAGGTAATGGTGCAAGTGAGAGACTTTGGCGAATACGAAATATTCATTGATGACAAAGTCCCTACTATTACATCGACTATAAAGAATGGTGATAATATTGGCAATAGTAAGCGACTTAATTTTGTAGTGAAAGACGAAACAACATCAATTGCCAATTGCGAAGCGACTTGTGATGGACAATGGTTACGACTCGTGCAGCGTGGAGATAATTATTATTACGAACTTGACGATTATTTTCCAAAAGGCACTCATCAATTTACATTGGTAGCTTTCGACGAAAACAACAATAAAAAAACAGTCCGCTATACATTGACACGATAAAAAAAACACTATGATTACATTAAACCCAGGCGAGAAAGCACCAGCCTTTTCATTGAAAAATCAAGATCGCAAAAAAGTAAGTCTTAAAGATTATAAAGGTAAAAAAGTAGTCTTGTTCTTTTACCCAAAAGACATGACCCCAACTTGCACAGTAGAGGCATGTAACTTACGCGACAATTATAACTTGTTGAAAAAAGAAGGCATTGAAATTATAGGTATTAGCCCCGATGATGAAGCCTCACATCAGAAATTTATTGGTAAGCACGAATTACCTTACACCTTACTTGCAGATACAACGATGAAAACCCTCAACGATTATGGAGTATGGGGCGAAAAAAGCATGTATGGCCGAAAGTATATGGGTGTCCTTCGTACGACTTTTTTAATCAATGAAGATGGCAAAATACATGACATCATAGTAAAAGTACAATCAAAAGATCATGCAAAACAAATCTTAAAACTTTGGCAATAATTCCTTGAGGATGAATATACGTATCAAAGAAAACTCATGGATAGCACGTATAGCTGCTTACAAATTAGGTGCAGCCAATTGCGCCATTGTGATAGGCCCCAACATTCATTTATACAATGAAACTAAAGAGCAACTGATACATAATACGCCTTGGCTACGACATGAAATAGCACATGTATTACAATGGAAAAAACATGGTTTTATCCCTTTTATTACAAAGTATCTTTTTTATTCCATTCGATATGGATATAGTAATAATCCATTTGAAATAGAAGCTCGAAAGGCCGAATCAGACCTTGACTTTTTAGCTCGAATCAATATTGACGAAAAAAATAGTTGCTAATTCTTAAATTACCTTATTTTTACATAGACGAATGGTACAACAAATCACAGAAGGAATCTGCATTACGGTAGAAACATTTTACAACAAAGATCAATCCAATCCATTGCTCAATGAATATACCTTTGCCTATCGAGTATCGATCGATAACAATTCCAATTTCCCTGTAAAATTATTACGACGACATTGGCAAATATTTGATAGCAACGGCAGTCATCGGGATGTAGAAGGCGAAGGCGTAGTAGGTCAGCAACCCATTATGGAACCTGGCGAATCGTTTCAATACATGTCGGGAGCAAGCATCCGTACCGATATAGGCCGTATGGCAGGTACCTACCAAATGGAAAATATGCTGAATAAAAAACTCTTTAATGTTACCATTCCTGAATTTGATTTGATAGCTCCATACAAAATGAATTAAGTTCATTTTCAACCAATTATAGTCCAATCTGAATAAAAGCCAGTTTTTTATTTTTTGTAACATACATTTTAATAGCTTTGCTAATGTATTTGCATACACACTCATTATGAAGAGAAGTATAAAATTTTTATGGATTAGTTTATTATTGGGTATTGTTGGGTTCAACATTCTTATATGGATGATCAATGCAGGTTGGCTAGGCTATATGCCTAAGATGGAAGAACTCGAAAATCCAAAATCGGCCACAGCCTCCGAAATATTTTCGGGTAACGATACCAAAATAGGTCAATTCTATTTGGAAAACCGCGATCCAGTGAAGTACAGCGAAATTTCTTCACACGTATTTGATGCATTAATTGCCACTGAAGATGAACGATTTTACGAACATAGTGGTGTAGATGCCGAAGCCATAGGCCGTGCATTATTTGGTGTAATCACATTTAGTCCACGTGGTGGTGCTAGTACTATCACTCAGCAGTTGGCAAAACATTTATTAGATCAGGGCTCTAAAAACTTTGCAGAACGTATTATTGAAAAGCTTAAAGAGCAAATAGTAGCTGTGAAGCTCGAAAAAAACTTGACTAAACAAGAAATACTAACGCTATACTTAAACTCAGTACCTTGGGGTTACAATGCATTTGGAATAAAAAGCGCCTCTAAAACCTATTTCAATAAAATGCCCAAAGACCTCAACGTAGCAGAAGCTGCTATGCTTGTGGGTATGCTAAAGGGTTCGTCTATGTACAATCCTGTTCGACACGAAGAACGTACAACCAATCGAAGAAATACTGTATTGGACCAAATGGTCAAAAATTTTAAAATATCTGCCTCCGAAGCACAACAACTCAAAGATCAACCTATCAAATTGGATTTTGCACCTACCATGGATAATCATCATGATGGTGTTGCGCCTTATTTCCGTCAGGTAGTAGAACAAGATGTGAAAGCATGGTGTAAATCACGCGGATTAAATCTATACAAAGATGGCTTGAAAATATACACAACTATTGATACTACTATGCAACAGTACGCAGAAGAATCTGTAGCAAAAGCGATCTATGGCAAATTCAGAAGTGTAGGCTCTGGCCGATGGGCAAAACATAATCAAACATTGATGCGTGCAGTAAGAGAAACTGAACGTTATAAAACATTGAAAGAAGAAGGCTTGGACGAAAAAGCCATCATGGTCAATTTCAATACTAAAACCAAAATGAAAGTATTTTCTTGGAATAACAATCGAGAAAAAGACACAACAATTACTCCGCTCGATAGTATTAAATACATGAAAGGCTTTGTACAAACTGGATTTATGGTCATGGACCCTTCTACCGGTGAGGTAAAAGCATGGGTTGGAGGTATTAATCATAAATACTTTCAGTATGATCACGTCAATATCAATACGAAACGTCAGGTGGGTTCTACTATTAAACCATTATTGTATTGCTTAGCAGTGGACAATGGTTATTCACCTTGTCAATCTATTTCATTAAACCCTGTGATGTTTCCAGGTCATGGATGGTATGGACCCGATAAAAGCCGAGGCGCAATGCCAATGAAGACAGCCTTGGCCTTTTCGAAAAATAATGCAACTGTCAATATTTTAAAACTTGTAGGTATCAACTCATTTGTTGATTTTGTAAAAAAACTAGGTATCGTAAGCAAGGTGAACGCATACCCTTCAGTATGTCTTGGTGCAGATGATATTTCGGTAATCGAAATGCTACGAGCTTATACCATGTTTCCTAACTATGGTATCAATACCAAACCTATTTATATTACACGTATTGAAGATCGCAATGGCAATGTACTCGAATCATTTGTACCAGAACGTAAAGAAGTAATTAATGAAATCACAGCTTACAAAATGATACGTATGATGATGGGTACTGTATTGATAGGTACAGGTAAACGTCTCAAACCAGGATGGGGAATCAAAGGTGAATGTGCTGGCAAAACAGGTACCACCAATAGTGAAGCGGATGCTTGGTTTATTGGATACACACCCCAACTGCTTGCAGGTGCTTGGGTTGGTTGCGAAGATCGATTTGTAGGTGAAGGCTTGGGCGAAGGTGCTAGAGCTGCTATGCCAATATGGGGGGAATTTTTTAAACGAATTCAAGCTGATGAAAAATTAGGCTACAGTACAGTTGATAAATTTGAAAAACCAGTATCAATGGAAGGTATGGATGAATGTGATACGGAAGATCAATTGAGCTTACAACGAGCTGAAGCTGTTATGAATGTATCAAGAGGGCTACCACCGGAAGAGGATATCAAAGAAGAAAACAAATTTGATAATTCAGATAAGGGTACATCTCAAGATGATTATAAATAATGCACGTTAAATTTATCTTTTTATACGCAAGTTTACTGTTTACTTCACTTGTTTCTTTTGCGCAATCCAGTCATTTTTGTGGGATTAAAAATCAAAGTACTCGCTCAGGAGAAGAACTAACTTACAAAGTATATTACACGCTAGCAGGCGCTTATATAGGAGCAGGCGAAGCGGTATTTTCTAACAAACTAGAAACCTTGCAAAACAAACCTGTATGGCATGTGACTGGTGCTGGTAAAACCTATAAATCCTACGATTGGTTTTACAAAGTACGCGATGTGTATGAAAGTTATATTGACACATCTACTATGCTTCCAAAAAAATTTGTACGCGATGTACATGAAGCTAATAATCGCATTTACAACTCAGTATTATTTCAGCATGAGCAAAAAAATGCAGTATCAACCAATGGTGTTTTCAAGATTCCAGAATGTGTGCAAGATGTATTATCGGCAATTTATTACGCTCGCAACATTGATTTTAATCTTTACAAGCCGGGCGACAAAATCCCACTATCACTTTTTCTAGATGATGCAGTATATCCTACCTATATTCGTTACTTAGGTAAAGAAAAATTGACTACTAAATACGGCACTTATAATACTATCAAGTTCCGACCTAATCTACTGGAAGGCACCTTATTCAAAGGAGGTGAAAAAATGGAAGTATGGGTAACAGACGATAAGAATCATTTACCTGTATTTATCATTACTCCCATACTTGTTGGAAGTATCAAAGTGTATTTGATAGGTAGTAAAAATTTGAGGAATTGATTACAATTCAATCTTCTTCACCAACACACTTGCATGCGCAACGATGCCTTCTTCTCTTCCAACAAAACCTAGTTTTTCGGTAGTAGTCGCTTTGATTGAAATAGCATCTATATCCATATTTATACATTCTGCAATAGCATGTTGCATAGCAGCAATATGAGGTTTTATTTTTGGTAATTCAAGGCAAACCGTACTATCAATATTGACCAGTTCATAGCCTTTACTTCGCAGTACTTCATTGCTTTTGTGTAGCAATATTTTGCTATCAATATTTTTGTAGGCCATATCTGTGTCGGGAAAATGAGTACCTATATCGCCAGCATTCACAGCACCCAACATGGCGTCGCATATAGCATGCAAAAGCACATCGGCATCCGAATGACCTAGTGCGCCTTTGGTATGTGGAATGAGAATTCCTCCTAGCCAAAACTCTCGCCCTTCCGTCATTTGATGATAATCGATGCCATAGCCTATTCTGTACATAGTGTTTGATTTTTTAGAACAAAAAAAGCTATTTTATCAATAGCTTTTTTTATTATTTATAATTTAAAAAATGACTTCTTATTTTTTGTCTTTCTTCTCTTTACGATCATTTTTGTCGTTTCCTTTGTCGTCACCACCTTCATTCTTTCCAAATACGATTTTATTTAAATCGTCGAAATCAAAGACTAACGAAAAGCGAAGTGTATTAGATAATGGATTACGATTGATACCAGAACCAGATGGCACTAAGTATGCAAAATTTAATCCAAACATACTGTATTTAACACCCACACCTACTGTTAAAAATCTACGATCACCTTTGTATTTACTTTCGTAAAAGTAACCTGCTCGAGCAAAAAATTGATTCTGATAGGAATACTCAGCACCTATACTCATCATCACTTCTTTCAACTCTTCACTCATACCACCTGGTGCGTCACCAAAAGAACCCAATACACCACTCATCAATGATTTGTCGAATGGATAAGTTTGTATGAAATTGCCATTTGAATCTTCAGTTAATTGTGGGGAGGGCACCAATAATTTATTAAAGTCTAAGGCTACAGTCAATTTATTAAATTCATCGATATTATAGTTGTAAGCAAGTCCTAAACCAAGATTGGTAGGGATAAAATCTTTACGATCGTTGGTATACGAAATCTTTGAACCTAAGTTGGTAATTGCAAGACCAGCATTGATAGAAGAAGCTTGACCTGTTTCGTCGTTCATTTTTAGTTGCTTGGTATAAAATGCACCAAAGTCAACAGCAAATGAATTACCTGGCTTAAAGGTAACACCTCCAGAATTGCCAGCACCATTGATGATATTGGAATGGATGTATTTACCGCTCAAACCGATTGATAAATTTTCAGATAACTTACGTGAATAACCTAAATCGAACGAAAACTCACGAGGCTTACCAGTACCTGCTGGTTGTGCATCGATTGTGGTGTAGTTAATATCTCCCAATGAGAAATAGCGCATACTCAAACTAATGGCTTGATTCTTATTATCTTTCTCACCGAACTTAGCATAAGCAGATCCGTAAAATAAAAAGATATCAGGAACTAAATCCTTCAACCAAGGTGTATAAGTAATAGAAACGCCAGCTTCTTTATCAGACATAGCTAATTTGGATACGTTCCAAAACTGAGCATTGGCATCGGGCGAAAGTGCAATACCTACATCACCCATGGCTCCAGAACGTGCATCTGGACTGATGCGCATGAAAGGAACCGCAGTTGTAATTGTATTATATTGTGTCGAAGATCCGTCTAGATTTGTTTGTGCAAAGGAGTTAATGCTTGCCAAGCAAAGGGCAATACATGTTGAAAACTTAATTGTTTTTACCGTCATTATTTTATTTAATTAAAAGTAGAGGTTTTCTCTATAAGCAAAGTAAGTTTTAATCAGGTGAATTGAGGGTGCGAAGATAACATAAAATTTTGATTTCCTAATTTAAAAGCACGAGTTTTTGCAACTTACTATCAGAAAACCCACTAGCAGATTTCACCGATAATTTATACAAATACACGCCATTTCCTAGTTTATCACCCAATTCGTCTTTTCCATCCCATTCAATATCGTTGACACGCGTACCGGGTGTATTGACCATGGTACGGATCGATTTCACTACTTTTCCTGTGATTGAGTAGATATTGATGGTTACATATATATTTTCGTTGGGCATATTATGCTCAAACATAAACTGGGTGCGTGTTGAGAAAGGATTAGGGTAATTGTATACATGATCTAGATTACCCTCACCTGAACCAACTACTACAAAATCAAGCTTTACTTCAGAAGAATTATTAAAAACATCCCAAGCTTTTATCATCATTGAATGCATGCCTTCACTCAAATTATTGACTGGGAAACGAACGACACCTGATCTGTAATCGTCTAAATCCGCTTCAAAAAAATTGTTTAATACATAGGTATTTTGAACATTACCATCCAATACAGCTGTAATATCATGACCGATTGAGTTACCTGTATAATTAATACCATTATCATCAAACAATTTGAGCAACATAGTAGAATTTTTAGTAGTAATCCCTCCATTTACAAATTTCTCATCGTTCATATAAGCCTTAATAATAGGGCCAGCATTATCAGTTCCAGCATTGGCTGCACTTCCTCCTATGTATATTTTTTTATCATAGCCATTGGCATCTTCAGTTTCATTATTTGCGTAATAACTTATTTTACCCAAATCAATTGCATAATTGATGTCTTTAGGTACAACAAACGTAAATGTGAATTTACCATTTTTCACAGTCGCCTTCCCTTTATAGATTGCGTTATTTTGAACATAATAATCACGACTAGGACTATCTCCATCATTTTGCAAGGTTGTAAGTTTTTTAGGCTTATCATAGATAGTCGGATAAACTACCCCATTGTAATTGCTCAAGAAATTGCCATTTAAATCGCTCACATGTCCTGTAATAGTATATTTACCCAAAGCCTTTAAGGTATCATATGCAACTGTAACCGAAACACCATTGATACTATCGGTATGTATTCTATGCTTGGGAAATGCCAATGGCAATCCAGGATCACCTAGCAATGCAAACTTTCTAAAATTAGAAGCCGTATACTCGTCGAGGCTAGTTACATAACGCAAATTTTTAGACAAACGATACGAATCCCCCAATGCTGGATAGCGGCCATCGGCCATAGGGCCAAAACCTTCTTTAAGATAGTTCAAATTCATGATTCTATTCTGATCGGCATATACAAGCTGAGTGGTGGTCATCAATGCAATAGCTCCTCCATCTGCTTTCGTCAATAATATTTCACCAGCAGAATTAATTGTTGGATTATCAAATGGTGCAAAGTCGCACGTAGCCGTAATAAACAATGGCAGTTTGTTTAAGTTAGTTAAGTAATTGACATCATCCATTGAAAAAATTCGTTCTTCACACCAACCCAACGGACCACCATGTCCATTGTAATTCATTAGAAACGTTCCATTGTAAAGATTTGCAACCACGGCTTTATTCGCATCGGGTGTACGAGGTCCAGCTGGTGTAGACTGCTGCACATAGCCATCTACATATATTTTATAATTATTAAAAACAGGAAGAGAATCAGCAACAAATTTTGACATCAATTCGCCATCTTCCAAATGTGTTGCACCATCTCCATCATCTGCATTAAATGTCATATTATTTTTCCAAGGTCCAAATGATTTTGGACTATCATAATGAATCACTTTATTCACTACATCAGTTGCTTTGGCTAATGTACTTACTGTAAATCGCCCTATACCAATATCAAGTACATTGGTATGTGTGAAAGAATAATTATTGATATCTTCATCATCATCCAAAAACCCAAAAAAATCATCTGTACAATATCCTGAAGTTTTATTGACACTTTCGAATGTTTCATATACAGGCACTATGTTGGTATTATTGGTGACTCGATTTTTGTAATCGTATGAGGCGTCTCCGAATAACAACACATAGCTTGGCATTGAATTGATAGAAGCTTTGTCATAATACATCTTAAGAAAATCGCGCATTGCAGATACATCTTGAGAACCAGAAGAAAATTCATTGAAAATTTCCTGAGGCGTGACTACCAATGTTCGATAGCCTCGTTTAGCAGCATGATAATTGGCCAATCGATCAGCTTCTGATTTGAGCGATGGTTGCGTAATGATGATATAATCTTTGGCTGTGGAATTATGTAAGTTTTGATTAGCTACACGTTCAATATAGGTAGGCGTATTGGTTACACTTCCATCGGTTGCTACAAATCGATGTAATGAGGAAGCATCTTGAATAAATGTCAATGTTGTTCCGCTTATAGTCGTATTCATTTTTGAAGGTACAAGCGGCGAAGTCACATCCCAAACTTGTGTATTGGCATTTACATTTTGTATAGTATACATTGCGGTATTACCATTAGCTACAGAATTCCAATCCGCAAAGTTAAGATACCCATTAAAGATTAAATTACGACGAAGATTGACTTCAAAAAAATCAATATAAGCAAATGCACTGCTACTTCCTTTTGTAAATGTAAAATTCAACCCAAGTGAAGTGGAATTGATAGGCAAATCAGACGTTATATCTGCAACTCTAAGTACTGGGTCGCTATAATTTACTCCAATTTTATCCAAACTGATGGATTGCAAAACCGCCCCATTGGCATACACATTCATGGTGCTTAATCCTGAATATGAAATCGCCCCTACCCTCGTTCTCACATAAGCCATCGATGATAAATCAGCGTTAGGGAAATTTAAATTATAATTTCTAGAAAGATAACGACCAGGCTGATCATTAAATTCATCGCCCCACCATACTTTACCAAACTTGCCAGGATTTACCGAATCTTTTTCATAAAAATAAAAATCGTTGTAACTTGTTACATTCGTATTAGAAGTTGTGGGAGTTGCTAAGGTCTGAATACGCTTACCTTGCCCATTATCAAATGTGAGAAAATAATAGCTGCTTTCACTATAAATATTAAAAGCATGCGAAAATCGTTTATTCGATGAATCTTTTAGTATCGTATGTGGTCCATTGGCATAAAATAAGAAATAATCGCCTGAATTGAAAACGCCATCACCACCATCAACCATTTCTATCGCATTTTCAGTTAAATCATCTGAACGAGTGATTGCATTATTCTCTTGCAACATTTCGCCACCATTGCCGAACAATCGAATATTGGCAGAAGGTGTACCAGCAAGATCAACACCAATATTATTTTTAATGAAATTATGATCGATTTTATAAACTCCCTGACTTGCCAATGCTATTTTATACCAAGTACCATTGGACAATACAGAATTTGCAGCGTAGATTCTGTTTCCGGTTGTTTTTTTGGAAGTTGTAGTTTGTTCCTCTACTTGTAATTGATAGCTAATTAATTTTTCTATACTACCATCAGCAAGCTTGATATATTGTGGCACCAAAATAAATGCGACCGCTTGTTTTCTCTCAATGCCAACACTCACTTTCGGAGTCCAACTTGTAGGAAATGTATATGAATTGGTGGCAACTGTTGGATTAATTTTTTGAGTTTGAATTGAAATCATTTTCACCTCAGGTATAGAACTACTCAAGAGATTTCTCTTTTCAATTTTAAACATCGAAAGTGAATCAAACGATGCATCTTTCTGAAATGAAGAAACAGACGTTCCTTTTTCAATTTTGGAAATATTATTCGTCGCAGATTGATTCTGCGCCTGCAGATGATCAACCTGAAATACCAATATAGATGCAATTAATAAATACGCTAATTTCATTTTTACAAATCGTGTTTTTCAAAGGTAACCTAAAAATAGATTAGAATTGTGATGATTAAATGTAAAATTTCTTCTATGAATTATAGTATTTAAGTGATGAATGCTTAGCTATAAAAGCTTGGCATATTGATATTAACGAAAAAAACGACTCATTAGTATTTAATCCTCTATATTTTCTTCTGCAGGATTGATCGTCATTTTAATTTTAAGGAGTCGACGATTATTCAATTGAATTACAGTAAAATCATAATTCTCGAAACTTATCACTTCATTTTCCTTCGGAAATTTACCTGCTATCTCCAGTACCATACCTGCCAATGAATCACTCTCCCCTCTTACATTTTCAAAACGCTCTACTGGAATTGCCACTATACGACAAACATCATTGATCAATGTTTTACCTTCAAAAATATAATTGTTTTCGTCTATTTTTTTTGCAAGTAGTTCGTCATCATCAAATTCATCTTTGATTTCTCCAATGATTTCTTCCATGATATCCTCGAGTGTAACTATACCCGAAGTGCCACCAAATTCATCCACCACTATTGCCATATGGATGCGTTTATGTTGAAATTCTTTCAATAAATCTTCAATCAATTTTGATTCATGTACAAAATAGGAAGGTCTTATTAAGGTATGCCAATCAAAATTATCATTATCGATATGACTTAAAAGATCTTTGGTGTAAAGTACCCCTTTCACTTGATCGAGCGATTCCTCATATACGGGTAACCGAGAAAAACCAGTATCCATTACCTGCTTTTTCATTTGTTCATAGGTCCAACTTTGTTCTAAACCAAATACATCCATACGAGTACGCATGATTTGCTTTACTGTGATTTCGCCAAATTTTAAAATCCCTTTAAAGATATTCACCTCTTGCTTACTAGCACTATGGCCTACTGTAAGTTCAATGGCGTTTTCCATATCTTCATTGCTGATATCTTTTTTGGCTTTAGAAGAAAATCGACCTTCAATGAATGAAGTAGAATTGACTAAAAAATTACTCAAAGGGCTAAATAGTTTATCTAACAACAAAATGAATGGCGCTGTAAATACACTTAATTTTAAATTATTTTGGGTAGCATACACTTTGGGTAATACCTCGCCAAATAAGACCAAGAAAAAAGTGACCAACACTACTTGAAGAAAAATATTAATAAACGTAATTAACCCGGGAGGAATCGAAGGGGCAATAGATTGTATATCAAATAAGCTTTTGAAAAGCATATTGGTACTGATAATTACTCCAATACTTAATAAATTATTCCCGATTAGCAATGTAGCTAATAACCGCTTAGGGTTTTCGAGTAATTTTAATACTGAATTATAAGATGAATCTTCTTTTTGTTTAATATAATTAATATCTCTTGCAGATAGTGAAAAGAATGCAACCTCGGATCCTGCTATCAATGCTGTAAAAACTAGTAAAACAATTATAAGTAAGGCGAGCACTACATTTATGTTTGTGCTCAGACTTTCAGTCGATAATAATAAATTGAGTAATGTTGTATTTGCCGAGTCAGGGTCCAATGGTTGGTATGTTTGGTGAATAATAAAAACAGCTTATTTAAGTTAAAAGCTATTTTGTTTTGGTGCAAATATATTAAAAAGGTAATTCATCTGCCAAATCATTTGTAGCAGGTGGGATTGGAACATCTATTATATCATGCGAAGGCAAGGAAATTGACTCATCATGATCATGTCGTATTTCAATACTTTTCTTATCGAGCATAACAAGGTTAGATGCAATGATTTCGGTCATGAATCGACGATTTTTATCTTTATCTTCCCACGATCTTGTACGTAGGCTTCCCTCTATATGTACCAAGCTCCCTTTATGAAGATATTTAGCTGCAAGCTCGGCTAATCCTCGCCATAATACTATGTTGTGCCATTCTGTCTGCGGGATTGTATTGCCTTTTTTATCTTTAAATGTTTCTGTAGTAGCAAGTGGAAATTTTGCAACAGGAATATTACCTTCAATATATTGTATTTCGGGATCCTTCCCTAAGTTACCAATCAAAAAAACATGATTTACACCTCTCATAATGCATTGTTTTAAGTAGATTTTTCAATATTCGCGAATTAAAGATAATTGTTTTTTTGAAAAAAAGAAATTAATAGGCGCGGAAATGCATAAGCTTCTAGCTCATATTTATTAATTTCAAATACGTTTAAATGCGCAATCTCCTTTTTGTTGATTTTATTGTTTATATGAAAGTACCCTTGAATTTTTTGATGTGATAATACCTGTTGAAAAACCTGAGGTGAATTATTAATTGATTTCAAAATTATATTGTCCTTGCTTTTGACCTGTTCATTCTCAGTTTCTATCATATAGAAAGTATATAATTGATTCCAAATATCTTTGGAGGTGCGTTTAAGGATATAAAAACTTGTTTTATCTTCAAATACAAAAAAATGAAAATGCCGTACTTTTAATTTCAGTTTTTCTTTTTTAACCGGCAATTCATTTATTCGATTTTCAATTTTTGCAATGCACTTCTTTTCAAAAGGACATTGATTACATTCAGGCAATTGAGGTTTGCATACTGTAGCCCCTAAATCCATGATAGCTTGATTGTATTCAGCCGATTTTTTTTTATTTAAAAGTTCTAAAGCCAACGATTGGAAAAACTTTTTGCCCGCTGCATCATAGAAGCTTTGATTCAAACCAAAAACACGACTCAAAACCCTTACTACATTTCCATCTACGACAGCATATGGCAAATTATATGCAAATGAAGCGATAGCTGCGGCTGTATAATCCCCTATCCCTTTTAAATTGAGAATATCCTCATATCGCTTAGGGAAAACCCCATTTAATTCTTGATGAATATGCCTTGCTGTGTGAAGCATATTTCTACATCGATTATAATAACCTAATCCCTGCCATAGTTTATAGACTTCATCATCTTTAGCCAAAGCCAAATCACTCACAGTTAAATACTTAGTTGTAATAGAATTGTAATATTTCTCTCCTTGATCAACCCTTGTTTGTTGCAAAATAATTTCACTCAACCATATTTTGTAAGGGTCATTTATTCCTTTCCATGGCATATTTCTTCGATTGAAATCATGATTCCATTTTAACAAAAGAAGACTAAATTGCTGAGTACTAAGCATTTGATATCTTAATTATTTGAAAAAAGCTTGAAAAAATAGCTATATTTCAAATTATTTTATATTACTTTGCGACAAAAGTAACTTTAAAATAACTCTACAGTGAAAAAAGCAGACTTAATTAACCTAATATCAGAAAAAACGGGCGTACCCAAAGTGGATGTCCTCGTATCCTTAGAAAGTTTTTTTACCAATGTAAAAGACACATTATCAGAAGGAGAAAACATTTACATACGTGGCTTTGGTAGCTTTATTACCAAAAAGCGTGCCGCAAAAGTAGGTAGAAACATAAAAAAGAACACTTCCGTATATATACCGGAACATTTTATTCCAGCTTTTAAACCAGCAAAAGAATTTATAGACGAAGTGAAAAAGATAAAAACTTCAAATATTGAAGTAGTGAAAGAAGATATTTAGTCGATTGTATAAACAAAATCAGTGCAAAGAAATCAATATTTATTAATTGGGGGCGCGCTTTTATTAGTTGCAGCCCTTTATTTTTTGGGAGACACCAAAGGAAAAAAAGGAAACAAAACGACTAATCAAGTCGCCCAATCTTCCTCAGAACATCAGCACGACCCAATGAATCCATCAGAGGCTATTGAAGCTATAGATATTGCAAAATACACACAAACCAATACTGGCAAGCTTTCGCCCGATTTGAAATCGAAAATTGAATCGCTTACACTAAAAGCAGAAAAGGAAAATACAGCAGTCGCTTATAAAGACGTAGCAGAGTTTTGGGAAAAGCAAAACGAATTAAATTGTGCTGCGCAATATTATAAAAAGGCTGCTTTTTTGGAAAATACAGAAAAAAGTGTCACCTTCGCAGGAAATTTACTAATGGCTATTCTGCAAAAAACAGAAGACCCATCGGTGAGGAAGTGGCAAGCGTTGGAAGCCATTGAATGTTTTAGTAAAGCGTTAGAACTCAATCCCAACAACGTAGACACAAAAATTGCCTTAGCTACCTGCTATACTGAAGGAACCGGCGAAACCATGAAGGGTGTTACCCTGCTTAGAGAAGTGACTGCACAAGACAGTACCAATATCTCGGCAAACATCATTCTAGGTAAGATGGCCATTCAGTCTGGACAGTTAGATAAAGCAATCAAACGATTAGAACTAGTTCTTTCATTACGTCCGGAAAACACGGAAGCAATGTATTTCTTAGCCGAAGCCTACAAAGGTCAAGGGAATAAAGAGAAAGCCATTCAACTCTTTGAACAGTGTAAAAAACTAGTCAAAAATCCAGATTTTTCGAAAGAAATAGATAACTATATAAAGACTTTTAAATAAATTATTTTTTAACAAAAACATTTTTAATCATGCCTTGCGGAAAAAAACGTAAACGTCACAAGATTGCAACACACAAACGTAAAAAACGTTTGAGAAAGAACCGTCATAAAAAGAAATAGATTATTTCTTATAACTGAACGAACATCAGGTGTATTGTCTCATGGGCAAAATACCTGATTTGTTTATGCATGTATGATTATTGTTGTGATAAACTCCTGTTCCAGTGGACAAAGAACTTATTATCCAATCATCGGATGCCGGCGTTGAGATTGCACTTCTAGAAGATAAAAAACTAGTTGAATTACATTATGATAATTCAGGTGGTAGCTTCAACGTGGGAGACCTATATCTGGGAAAAATCCGAAAGGTAATGCCCGGACTAAATGCTGTTTTCGTGGACATAGGCCACGAAAAGGATGCCTTTTTGCATTATACTGACTTGAGCCCTTACTTCAAAAGCCTGGTAAAATTTACCGAAATGGCTATGAATGATAAGTCAACTCCTCTTGCCGACTTTTCTAAGTTCAGTCTCGAGCCCGAAATAGTTAAAACAGGTAAAATAGCAGAAGTAGCCGTAGGCAAACCGAATGTATTGGTACAAATACTAAAAGAACCTATATCTTCCAAAGGACCTCGTATCAGTTGTGAACTTTCACTTCCTGGTCGATTTATTGTAGTAACCCCTTTCAATAATTTTGTAAATGTATCCCGAAAGATACATTCAACCGAAGAGCGCAAGCGACTCCAACGCATCATTGAAAGTATTAAGCCAAATAACTTTGGCGTAATAGTACGTACAGCTGCCGAAGGCCAATCAACAGCCGAATTACATAAAGACTTGCTAAACATTATTGATGCTTGGAAGGCTATTCAATTCAATCTCAATGGTGCGAAGCCACCCATGAAAATATTGAGCGAGCAAAACAAGACCACTTCTTTACTGCGTGATTTATTAAATAAAGATTTCAATAAAATCATAGCCAACGATAATTCTATCGTAAAAGATGCTCGCGAATACATCGCCAATGTAGCACCAGGTCGAGAAAGCATTGTAAGTTTTTATCAAAATGGAGCGACTATTTTCGATCATTATGGTATTTCAAAGCAAGTAAAAGCCTCCTTTGGCAAAACCGTGATGCTTGATAGTGGGGGTTATTTAATCATTGAACATACCGAAGCACTCCATGTAGTGGATGTCAATAGTGGTCACAAATTCTCGAGCGAAAACCAAGAAGAAACTGCTCTTAATACAAACTTAGATGCAGCCAAAGAAATAGCTCGCCAACTTCGTTTGCGCGATATAGGTGGAATTATCATTGTTGATTTTATCGACATGCGCAATGCCGAAAATCGCCGACAGATAGCAGATGAAATGGAACGCTACATGAAAGAGGACCGTGCAAAACACAGTGTACTTCCTTTATCTAAATTTGGTTTACTACAAATTACCCGTCAGCGATTACGACCCGAAATAAATATTTCCACTGGCGAAACATGCCCTAGTTGTCAAGGCACTGGCAAAGTTCGTTCGACCCAATTGCTATTGGATGATATCGAAAAGCATGTAAAATATTTGAATACGAATCTGAATGCTAAACTTGAATTAGTGGTTCATCCTATTGTAAAATCCCATCTTTGTAAAGGATTATTATGGAATTCAATTTTTGCAAAATGGAAAAAGAAATATGGTTCATTTACACTCATTGAAGATGAAGGTTATGAGTTTATTCAATACAAATTCTTTGATAAGAATACAAGTGAAGAAATTAAATTTTAAAATAAAAGGCAGCTGAGTAGCTGCCATTTTACTTTTAGACTTATTCTGTATTTAATTCTTTTCCGCTACCAATTTATCTTCTGGGAACTTCATAGTATAAACTACCCGTACCTTTTTACTCTCTCCAGGTTGCAACTTAATTCTCCAAAGTAATTTACCATAGTCTTTGGTCACTTGTGCTCCTTCCGCTTCATCGAGTGAAACTTCTATATCACTATTACGAGAAATAGGATATTGATCGAGCAATTCAACTTCTACGGCGGTGTTTTTATTATTCTTCAATATGGTCTCATATGCTTTTGTTTCTCTTTTTTTGTTGCTCAATTTTTTAGTCACACACAAGTCATTTAGTTTGATCCGTTTTACATTTATTTTTTCATCTCTGCCGAGCGATATCAACAAGGTGTCTGAACTTATATTGGGATTGATATAGGAACGACCTACATACATATCATCGAAAAACAAGGTAGCATCACCTGCTAATAAATTATACTTGCCCCAATCTGTTATTCGAGCCAATAGAAAAACGCCATTGTCTAGTTTCGGTACTGTGTGATAATTATAAGTGGCTGGCATTGTTAACTCCTGAATGGCTATGATATGATCCTGACCATCGCTTTCAATATCTTGCGCCTGTTCTATTTCATATTCTACCATCATATCCCCTTCCGATATGGTTATCTTATTTTCGTCTACTTTCAACCCATCTCTGAAGACATCTTGCGAATAGGCGCTATTACCTGTAGCCATCATTTGTACTGAAGTTGGTGCAACCGGCACTTTTTCGTTCATCATATTTTTATAACTACTTTGTTCGAGAGATAACTGATTTCTATAATAATCAGGTTGCATAAAATCAACATAAATAGGATACAACACAGGTCTATTGTGATTTTGATTTGGATTAGCTGTAGATAATTTTATTGTCACATTATTCCAATCAAACCCGGTGTTCTGTTTTATTTTTGCTCTGCAATTCAATACCAATGGTTTTGTAGTATTCTCGCAACGTATCTCATACGTAGGTGTCCAACTAGCACTTGTAACTAAATAAGAAATTTTGAATTGCGTATTGACTTCAACTTTTGAATACACTTTTAACACAATCTCTCTTACGGGTTTTCCAATAGCATTCGTAGTAGATTGATTAATTTGATTTTGCAACTGAGCAATCGTAGCACGCATTTCATTGTATTCTTCATCGGCATCGAAAAGTAGTTTTTTGAGTTCGGCTTGTTTGATACGATTCAATTCCAATAACTCTTTTAATTGAGCAGGCTTCATACTTTCGACATTGCTACCAAGTTTGCTGTTGGTATTTAATACACCTAGTTCTAATTCATAAGCTTCTTTTTGTTTTAGAATATAGCGTGTTTTTTTATCCAATAGTTTCACAGAGTCTTGCCAAACTTTTATTTTGCCAGGATTCAAACCATTTTCATCTGTGATGTAATTGAGCCTCGAGGAAACTGATAAAATTTTTACATTATTCTTACACCCTACTTGTATTGAATTTTCATCAATAGCCTGTGTGATATTGGTGATAATGACTTCTGAATTACCTTGGGGTATCGATGTAGAACCAATACGCGTTTCCTTGGCATAACTACGATAAATAGTTACATCCGTTACGTTTGAATTTTTAATAATATTGTTTGCGTTTGTTTGAATGCTTATCAAAAGGATAAATACTAAATTAATCTGTCTCATGTTTTTCTTGTTTGTATGAGATAGATGCAAACAAGACCATTATTCCATAAAAAACAACTAGTCGCAATCAAAAAAGCCATCTTTTCAGATGGCTTTACATGAATTATTAATTATTATTTTCTTCGGGTTTATTTCCACCTTCGTTACCTTCAGGCTTTGGTAGTAACACCTTACGAGAGAATTTGAATTTACCGGTTTTAGGATCAGTTCCTGTTAATTTCACATTGATCTTATCACCTTCTTTCAATACACCGTCTAAGTTGTCGAGTCGTTTCCAACTTACTTCTGAGATATGTAACAAACCTTGTTTGCCAGGTAAGAACTCTACAAACGCACCATAAGGCATCACTGATTTCACAACTGATTCATAGGTTTCTCCTACTTCAGGTTGCATTACGATGCCTTTGATCCATGACATTGCTTTGTCTAAACCTTCTTTCGCTTTAGAGAATATTTTTACATGACCTTTATCTCCTACTTCTTCAATAGAAATAGTTGTACCTGTTTCACGTTGTATTTCTTGAATTATTTTACCACCTGGCCCGATTACTGCTCCAATAAATTCTTTATCGATAGCTAAGAATTCCATACGTGGTGCATGTGGTTTCAAGTCGGCACGATGTGCAGGCATGCAAGCATACATAGCATCTAGGATATGCATACGACCTTTATTTGCTTGTGCTAATGCCTTACGCATTACATCCATGCTTAATCCGTCTACTTTGATATCCATTTGAATACCACATATACCATCACGCGTACCAGTTACTTTAAAATCCATATCACCTAAATGATCTTCATCACCCAAGATATCAGTCAATACTACCCATTTACCATCGGCACGAGAAATTAATCCCATTGCCACACCCGATACATGTTTTTGAACAGGTGCACCAGCATCAAACAAAGCCAATGAACCAGCACAAACGGTAGCCATAGAAGAAGAACCATTGCTTTCTAAAATATCAGAAATGATACGAATTGTATATGGGAATGCCTCTTTCGATGGCAATACTTGTTTCAACGAACGTTGTGCAAGATTTCCATGACCTACTTCACGTCGGCCAGGGCCACGCATTGGTTTGATTTCGCCTGTAGAAAATGGAGGAAAATTGTAATGTAAATAGAAACTGCTGTATTCACTTCCGTTGGCATCCTCAATCATTTTTTCATCATCAGGTGTACCTAATGTAACAGTACTCAACGATTGTGTTTCACCACGTGTAAATAAGGCAGTACCGTGAGGAGAAGGTAAGTAATCAACTTCCATTTCCAATGGACGCACTACGTCTGGTGCACGACCATCTAAACGAACGTGCTCGTCCAACATCATATTACGAATCACTTCTTTTTCGATGTTATGAAAATAATATCCAACTAAAGCAGCATCCTCAGGAGTTAATTCTCCAAGATATTCTACTACTTCTTTACCTATTGCTTTCAACGCATCACTACGATCATGCTTAGCAGCTGCAGATTTTGCAACAGCATATATTTTTTCTGTAGAAAAAGCGGCTATTTTTTCATTCAACTCATCATTACGATAAGGTTTGGTATAATCTCTTTTGGCAGGAGAACCTACTAGTTCCCACAATTCTTGCTGCGCTTTTACTTGAATCTTAATTGCATTATGACCAGCTTCGATGGCTTGTATTAAATCTTCTTCAGAACATTCTTTACTTTCACCTTCCACCATCATAATATTTTTTTCTGTAGCTGCAATGATGAAATCCATATCAGACTCAAGCATTTGTGCACGAGTTGGATTGATAATCATTTGACCATTGATACGTGAAACACGTACTTCAGAAATAATTTCTTGAATCGGCACATTCGATACAGCCAATGCAGCAGATGCAGCTAAACAAGCCAATGCATCAGGCATAATTTCAGGATCAGATGAAACCAATGTTACAAGAACTTGTACATCGCATAAATAATCATCTGGGAAAAGGGGACGTAATGCACGATCTATTAAACGAGAAATCAATATTTCGTTGTCGCTTAATCGTCCTTCACGTTTGAAAAATGAACCTGGGATACGACCTGCAGATGCAAATTTTTCTTGATAATCGACCGATAATGGGAAAAAAGATTGACCTGGTTTAGGTTCTTTATTGGCAACTACGGTCGCTAGTAAAGCACAATTGCCCATTTTTACCAATACCGAGCCATCAGCTTGACGAGCTAATTTTCCAGTTTCTATTGTGATTTGACGACCATCGCCTATATCAAATGTTGTTGTTTTTAAATTGAACATGATGTTATTTTTTAAATTGAATGATACTGTCGACGACAGTGAATGTAGAATGAATTAAGGGAGAGAATAATCTTGATGTTTGAAATAATTAGGTTGTAAAATCAACCTATTCACAACATTCTTATTGATTTTTAGAAATTCTAATTAGCTTTTGTAAAATGCAATTAGAACCTGCAAAATAAATCTCACCCTTAAAACAGTAATTCCCAACCTTTTGAGTTGGGAATACTTTTTGAAATTATTTTCTTAAGTTGAGAGTTACTAGTAATTTTCTGTAACCTTCCAAATCTGTTTTTGAAAGGTAGGAAAGAAGACTTTTACGCTCGCCTACCAATTTGATTAGGCCGCGGTTGGTACCAAAGTCTTTCTTGTTTTTTTGCATGTGACCAGAAATATGCTTGATACGTTCTGTAAGCATTGCTATTTGAGCTTCAGTGGAACCAGTGTTGGTTTCGCTACCGCCATGCGTTTTAAATAATTCTTTTTTGCGTTCTGTTGTTAATACTGACATCTTTAAAGTATTAGAGGTTTCTTTTTTTATTCGGGTGCAAAGGTAACTTAATTTCCCATTAGTAAGCAATTATTATTCTTTTTTTTCTGAAATAATAACGCATTAAATATATTTATAATGCAACTACGTCAGAATTCGCCTTGATAATTTTACGCCATTTCCAATATCCAGCAATTCCAATAATGAAATAAACTACAGTTAAAAGAGAAGTGAGTTCTAATCCTTTTGAATATTGAAGTGGGATAGCAATCAGGTTGGAGACATTGAGTACCAACCAATTTTCGATTTTACGTTTCATCAATAACCAGCTACCCGACCATGCTATTGAAGCTACAAGAGCATCTTGGAATGGTACTGTACTTGGTGTATAATTTTTTAAAACATAAAATATAACTCCCAATGAGACTACAAAAATCGTAAAGGCGATGAATAGTTGCTTCGCTGTAGAATATGAAATGGGATTAGAATTAGAAGTACTTGTCCAAATAAATATCCCTGTAATACTTATGACAAGATAATAGAGGTTCAAAAGGCTTTCGGCAAAAAGACCTGCTTCAAAAAATAGCCAAGCATATATAATCACACTTAGAATGCCTGCATAAAAATTTTGCGGTTTGTTAAGATAGGCTAAAAATACCTGAGTTAATGCAAACAAAAATGCGACCCATTCCCAAAATGGTGTAGCTATGAACTGATCTAAAACATGTTGTATAAATGACAATAAAAATTCTTTTTGTCAATGTTACAATTATCCTACCAATTCAGAACCAATTTTATCAATTTGTTTATCCTGATAGCCTACTAAATAATTGTAATAAATAGCATTCGAAGTAGATACATAAGGCGCTAACACAAAAAAGCCCAATCCTAATGTAAGTAAACATAACAAAGCCCAACCAATGAAACTCAAGTTGAATAAAAAGTAATCTCCTCTGTGACCTTTCATCATTTCATGACTCTTTTGCATTGCATCCGTGATACTCATTGAAGGATTATCTTTCATGATACGGTAGGTTTGCGATAAAGCTAAAGCTGCTATAATACCAGGCACTATCAGTAATAATATACCTAAAAAAATTATGATCATCATTAAAATATAAGCACCAATCGCGTTGCCAAAATTTTTAAATCCGTCAAAAATATTATTCAAATCAACCGATTCATCTCTAGATAATTTTAAGAAATAAATAGCCATGCCCAATGCAAAAGGGCCGGCTGTAACAACACCTCCAAAAGGTATAATACTGGCTGCTGCAGATATAATTCCTACTACAAGTATAGCAACTGCTGCATTGCCCCATTTTTTATCTAGTTTACGAAGTGCTTCGTTTTTAATTTCACTGAATGCCGGTCTCATAATTTTTATATTTTTAGTAAAAATAGTTTAAAGTATAATTATTCAAAGAAAATTAACATAACTGGTAATTTTACCTTATTCAACGGCAATAAAATTTATACAAACAAAAATTAAAAGAAACAAGATAGGATTACCTTTGTGATTCATGTCGATTACCCTCCAACAATTAAATATACCTTACCTTCCTTTATCTGATTCGGATATTTGGAACAAGCATGTGCAGTTTGAGCATGGAAGTCATTATCATGTAAAAGCATCTTCTGGAACTGGTAAAAGCACGTTGATTCATTGCTTGTATGGTATACAAAAAAACTATACAGGCGAAATAATATACGCTGATAAAAATCTATCTAAATATACAACTGATGAATTATGCCAATGGAGAGCCTCAAAAATAAGTGTTGTATTTCAGGATTTAAAATTATTTGAAGATGCCACTGCCTTTGAAAATATATACGTAAAAAGACAGCAAACTAATTATTATCCAACAGAAAAAATAGAAGCGTTTGCAAACAAATTAAATATTTCCCATACACTCAAACGACCTATCAGTAGCTTGTCATACGGTGAACGACAACGAGTGGCAATTGTACGTGCTTTGATGCAACCATTTGATATCCTTTTACTCGACGAGCCCTTTAGCCATTTGGATAATGAAAATCGACTCATTGCATCC
Source organism: Chitinophagaceae bacterium (assembly GCA_044233655.1). Taxonomy (GTDB): domain Bacteria; phylum Bacteroidota; class Bacteroidia; order Chitinophagales; family Chitinophagaceae; genus OLB11. The sequence continues at coordinate 44,770 of JBIIJQ010000015.1, forward strand.
TCTTTGATATTAGAAGAATGTAAAAAAAGAAATGCAAGCATCATTCATACAGATTTAGAAGATGATGATTACTTTCCATACATTCAAAAACTACAACTTTAAAATTGAATGAATATCATAACAACAATATTAAAAGATAAAACAACAAAAAAACAATGGCTATCTTTGAGCGCATTGTTTATAGGTTTTTTTCTATTGCTTTTATCCATTCAACTTTATACTAATGTATCTGAAATTTTAAATGGCAAACAACAAAAAGAAGATCAATACGACTATTTAGTCATCAATAAGGTAATTACTAATTCGATGATGGGTGACAATAGCAAATCCTATTTTACCGAAGGTGAAATCAACGATTTCAAATCCATACACTCAATTCAAGAATTTGCTCCAATAGTATCCAACCAATTTCCTATCGCAGCTTCAACGACGGGCGATTTAGGTTTTTACACTCAACTATTTTTTGAAAGTGTACCCGAAAATTATTTAGATGTTACACCTTCAACATGGCAATGGACCGAAGGCAACATAACAGTTCCCATTATACTATCCTCTGATTTTTTAAATCTATACAATTTCGGATTTGCACTGAGTCAAGGATTACCACAATTAAGCGAGGAAAGCATTCAAGCACTTTCATTTGAACTCACTATTGGTCAAGCGCCTAATACTGAAGTTTATCGTGCTGAAATTGCTGGCTTTTCGCAACGCTACTCAAGTGTGCTTGTCCCACTTTCATTTATGAAGTATGCAAATCAAAAATTTGGTGACAATAAACCCCAACACACTTCTCGCATTATTTTACAAACAAAAGAAGCTGACGATCCAGCATTAGCCCAATATTTAAAAAACAAAAATTATTCTACTCAAAACGAAAAGCTTAAAATGAGTAAGATAAAATCTGTTGTTCAATTGGTATTTGGGGCCTTAGGTCTTTTAGGATTATTTGTTACTTCACTTGCTTTTTTCTTGATGTCGCTCTACCTCGAATTGAAAATCACTCGCTCATCACACAAACTTCAATTGCTCTCTCTATTGGGATACAAACCTTCTATACTTCATCATCACTTTACACATTCTATTCTAAAATCAATAGCATTGCTTATACTATGCTCTCTTGTTGTATTATCAATTATTCAAGTTTGCATTCATTTTTTACTTTTGAAAATAAATATTGAATCTAGTCTTTTCATTCATTGGATTACCTTCGCATTTGCATTGATTTTATTCTTTGTTATTTATTCAATTTTCAAAAACACTGTGAAAAAATTAATTCAAGTGTATTATTAAAATTTAACCTTGCTAAAAAAAACAACCGATATCACACTGGATGAAGTACAAAAAATTGTACAGGATACTTCTGCTTGGAAAGTAGTGAATTCATTGATCGATAAAGGGCTTGTAAGCGTCTATGAAAACCTGAATGAAAATTACAAACCCAAAAAAGAAAATTATGTTTTTCTTTTACCAATATATGAAGCAGAAGAGAACTTAAAAGTATTGCTGAATCAACTTGATAAAGCGCCCAAACAACTCAATATACTTCTTACCTATCTTCATCTCAATCAAACAGAACATGGGGTACTTCAATCTGATTTATTAAAACTATCCGATGCTTCGAGTGCTCAATTAAAATCATTGTGTGAAAAAGGAATTTTTGAAATTCGAAAAATAGAAGTTGATCGATTACGATTTGAATATACTGGTGAACGAGTAACTAATACACTGAATGATTTACAAGAAAAAGCATATCAACAAGCTATTGATAGTTTCAACGTCCATAAGCCTGTTCTATTAAAAGGAATAACGGGCAGTGGTAAAACACATATTTATTTCAAATTAATTGAAGACTGTATAGCATCTGGAAAACAAGCGCTTTATCTCCTACCCGAAATCGCCTTGACAGCTCAGATTATACGAAAATTACGATCTGTATTTGGCAACAAAATAGGCATGTACCATTCTCGATTCAGCAACAATGAACGTGTAGAAGTGTGGCGAAAAATCCAACAAAAACAATATGATGTTGTAATCGGTGCACGATCTGCTATCTTTCTTCCATTTGTAGATTTAGGGTTGATTATTGTAGACGAAGAACATGATAGTTCTTACAAACAACAGGAACCTGCCCCTCGATACAATGCTAGAGATGCCGCATTGTATTTAGCCAATACGTATAAAGCCAATATCATATTAGGATCTGCCACACCTTCGCTCGAAAGTTATTATAATACTCAACAAGGAAAATACACCTTGATAGAACTCAACGAGCGATATGGCAATGCTGCTTTGCCTACTGTAAAATTGATTGATACAAAACAAGAAATAATTAAAAAAAGACAAAATGGAATTTTTTCCTTAGCACTTGTAAATGCCATAAAAGCTTCACTTGAAAATAAAAAACAAGTGATCCTTTTTCAAAACAGAAGAGGTTATTCTCCTTTCTCAATGTGCATGAGTTGTGGATGGGTTCCACATTGTAAATATTGCGATGTGTCGTTGACCTATCACAAAATTTCGGATCAATTACATTGCCACTATTGCGGATCTAAATCGCCCTATATACGAATATGCCCTGCATGTGGTGGGAATAAAATTGTATCTAAAAGTTTTGGAACAGAGAAAGTAGAAGATGATATTAAATTACTATTTCCAAATGCACGTGTACAACGATTTGATTGGGATGTAATGCGTACTAAAAACAAATACAATGAAATCATACGACAATTTGAGAAAGGCGAAATTGATATTCTTGTAGGCACTCAAATGGTGGTAAAGGGACTTGATTTTGAACATGTCAATTTAGTAGGTGTATTAAGTGCTGACAGTCTATTATCTTATCCTGATTTCAGGGTGAACGAACGTGTATTTCAATTACTCGAACAAGTATCGGGCAGGGCCGGTCGAAAAGATGCTATCGGAAACGTAATAATACAATTGTACAAAACAAATCATCCTACTATTCTGCATGTAAGAGCGCACGATTATATTAGTTTTTACAAAGAAGAACTTGATATGAGAAAAGAATTTCTCTATCCACCTTTTACCAGATTAATAAAGATTACACTCAAACACAAGAAACAAGAAATCGTATTAGAGGCTGCCAATATGCTCGCAAAGGGCATGGTAGAAAATCCAAAAATAGTTGTCTTTGGGCCAGCCGAACCGCCTATTGCACGAGTTCGCAATTTATACCTGCAAGAAATATTATTGAAAATAAACAAAGACACCAACATCATACAACAGCTCAAAAACGACTTGAAGCACAAAATTGCTTTATTGACAACAACCAAAAGTTTTTCACAAGTACAAGTTATCCTTGATGTAGACCCTTACTAAAAAACGATGGCCTTTCTTCGAAAGTAGCATACTTTTTAAAAAATAAAAAAAAGCTAATAGCTAAGGAAACAGAAAACATAATACCACCTATTATCAATGGTTGCATTTGATCCCACTTTGCATGACAATGGATCATCTCTTTCAACTCAGAAATAAAAGCGGCAAATGCCCAAAGTGATAAAACCGCTGAACATACTCCAAACAAAATACCCAACCACCTTGATCGATTTATAATTAATACAACAAGTAATGAAGCTGGTATTATTAATAAAAAGTGAATCGATTTATCAAGAAATTCTACTAAAACTATAAGTGCAATTAATATTAATTCTATTAAGTTGTATTTGACAAATTCCAATATTCTCACTTTTCCTTCCATAGCATTTTCAATTATGTACATTATGATATATTCAAATAACGAACCTAAGCATCACTTTAGTACTTACAAAACTTGCTATCAATAAGTTAACTTTCACTTTTTATTATCATTCAATGTAGTACTTTTACTCACTTAATCAGAAACTACATACATGAATATCCCTTTTTTCAGCAAACAAGATCAAAGTAAACCAAAACCTAAAAAAGGATTTTTACGAGAGTGGCTCGATGCTGCCGTGTTTGCAATTGTTGCTGCTACTATTATTCGTACTTTTTTTATCGAAGCATATACAATCCCAACTCCTTCTATGGAGAAATCACTCTTGGTCAATGATTATTTATTTGTAAGTAAAATGCATTACGGCCCTCGATTGCCTATGACGCCCTTGGCAGTTCCGTTTGTACATCATACGATGCCCTTTACAGGTGGCAAATCTTACAGCGAAGCAGTCAAATGGTCTTATAAGCGTATTTGGGGTTTTAGTAGTATTGAACGCAACGACGATGTGGTATTTAACTGGCCACAAGATCATGAAAACAATAGACCTGTCGATAAAAAAGAAAATTATATTAAGCGATGTGTGGCTATAGCAGGTGATACACTCGAAATAAAGGATCGCATCTTATTCATCAATGGGCAACCAGCTTACAAGCCCAAATATCAACAATTTGTATATCAAGTAGGCATGATGCCAACTGGATACGATCTAGGTGAAGACATCAAAGATGATTTGAATATCTATAATATCACTAACGAACGCAACGAAATTATTCCGAATTATTATAGTTTGACCGACGAAGATGTATCTCACCTCAAAGCTATTCCTAATGTACTTGTACGATTGGCCGATACCGTAGGTGGCCGCATGGCGAAAGGTACTCCACAGCTAGATTGCTTCCCTCTGGATACCACACACTTCAAATGGAATCAGGATAATTTCGGACCAATGTGGGTACCTAAAAAAGGAACTACTATTACATTGACTCCTGAAAATATTGCATTGTACAAAACCATCATCACTGAATATGAAGGTCATACCCTTGATATGAAACAATACCCTTATACGATTGATGGCAATGTAGCTACATCCTATACGTTTGCTATGAATTACTATTGGCTCATGGGTGATAATCGTCACAATTCGCTGGATTCTCGTTTTTGGGGATTTGTACCTGAAGACCATGTAGTAGGTAAAGCGTGGTTTATTTGGATGAGTTATGACAAACATGGCATACGCTGGAAAAGACTTTTACGCAGTGTGAAAGCATTGGAAGATTAATCGTTTTTAATTTCTTTTAGACCAATATATATTAGTAGGCGAGCCAAACATCTCATTTGTATAATATATAACTTTTTTATATGCTTATTGGCACAATAATTGTCCATTAATCTATC
>JBIIJQ010000125.1:0-3778 GCA_044233655.1 Chitinophagaceae bacterium
CAAAGGCACTTTAACTTGATTCAATGCTGCAATTTTTCTTAATTCTAATTCTTTCATTAAAGCAAATTCATAAACTGACTCCAATAAACCGGGTCCGAATGTTTTATGTACTTCTAATGAAGAGTGGAATATTTCTTTGGCTAAAAATTCGTATTGTTCTTTATCCATTTGTCTTTGCGCCATAGCGACTTAGCGGTTGAATTATTTTTTAAGTGCTAAAATCGAAAAATCAGTTTCCACTTTTCTAATTGTATTTGATAAATGTCCAAGTCCATCAATGGCCATTTCTACTAAATCGCCATCTTGAAGCCATTGTACTTTATAGTTAGGGTCGTTTAATAAGCCTGTTCCGTTTAATTCTAATAAACATCCTGTTCCCACTGTTCCGCTTCCAATTACATCACCTGGCAATATATCTACACCATAAGCACATCGCTCGAGTATTTCAGCAAAAGTCCAGTCCATAGAGGATACATTGCCTTCGCTTAATAATTCACCATTGACCCAACATTTCATCCCTAAGTTGTAATTATTACCTACATGATTTTCTTTACAAGGGACTTTATAAGATTCTAATTCATCTGGAGTGACTAACATCGGTCCTATCACTGTAGAGAAATCTTTTCCTTTTGCAGGTCCAAGATTTAACAACATTTCTTCCATTTGTAACGTACGAGCACTCATATCATTCATAATCATATAACCACCAATATAATTATCCGCCTCAGCAGCTTTAATGTTTCTTCCTTTTTTTGAAACCACAATCGCTACTTCCAATTCAAAATCCAATTTTTGAAAATGATCGGGCATACACTCGATATCGCCAGGACCTTTAATAGCATTATGATTGGTGAAATAAAAAATTGGATATTGATCAAACTCTGGAATCATATCAACCTTGCGATTACGACGTGCAGCTGCTACATGCTGACGAAATGCATAGCCATCTCTACAGCTTGTAGGATTGGGCACTGGTGCCATTATGCGTGCTTCGTTATAATGGGTATATTGATTTTCTAATATTTGACCTTTCTTAATTTTGACTTCAAGCTCTTTCAATTTGTCTATTGAGTCTTCCCAATGATTCAATAATTCTTTCATTGTTGCAGGTTGCAATATATCTGCATCACTTACGTTGTATAGTTTATGGTCGATTAAAATGGCTAAATGTTCATTGCCCTGAATTGAGTGTGTTACCAGTTTCATTTTTAATTAATTTGAAACGCAAAGGTAGTCTAAAATGAGAATTAGTCAATTCACAAATTAGATAGAATATAGACACTTAGAAATAATATCAAGAGGTAATTCTTGTTGAATATTATTTTTTCTTTTTATATCTAACCAGCACTTCAGCAAAAACAGGATGATGTACTATATCCTTATCAATAAATTTCAAAGCAGTCACTTTTTTAGGATTTTCTTCCAGCGCTTCTACTAAAAACAATACGGCATCTTTCGTTTTACCCTGAGCAAGTAAAATGGCTGCTTTGTAATAAACAAATTCAACCTTATAAGAATAATGACTTTCTGCAATAACTAATTGAGCTAGGGCCTCATCATAATAGTTAGCTATATAAAGTGCTTTAACCAATGCTTGCCATGTTGATTTAATATCGGGTCTAAGCTGAACTGCATTTAAATAACAAACCAATGCTTCCTTTTCAGCTCCCATTTCCATTAAGCAATTGCCTAAGGCCATACAATAGGATGCATTATTTTTATTAATATGTAAAGCAACAGAATAGGCTTTAATTGCTTTCTCCCATTGTAATTCTTTTGAATATGTTTCGCCGATTTTGAAAAATATCTGATCGTCTTGTGGGTTTAGTTGCGAAGCTTTTCGATAATACTGACGAGCTTTTTTGTACTCTTTTTGTTTTTCCCAGCAATAGCCAATAGCATCTAATATAACATCTTCGGGCTTGGCAATAGATAAATGCATTTCCAATACTTCGATTGCTTTATTATATTGTTTCAATTGCATATAAGCATCTCCCTGATTGCGATAAGCATATTCAAATTTGTCATCAATAGCAAGACAATACTCGTATGAATCAATTGCTTTTTCGTATAATTTTAAACCTTGGTAAGCCACACCAAGATTATACCATGCCATAGCGTTAAATGGAGTTTCTTCCAGTATTTCTTGATGGAGTGTTATACTATCTTCATGTTTATTATTGATTTCGGCCCAAAAACAAATACGCAACAAGGCGTCTTCATTGGTAGGTTCATATTTCAATATTCGTTTGAGAGTAGCATATACTTTGTCAAACTCTTCTAGTTCGTCATATATTTCAGAAAGTTCCAATAAAATATCTGTTCTATCAACACTTTCAAATTGGTCTGCATGTTTTTCGAGTATATCAACGGCCTCGGAAAATCGATTTTGCTCTAGTAATATATCAGATTTTAAGAAAACACATTCAATATTATTAGGGTCTATATCATCAATTTGGTCAAGTACTTTTAATGCTTGACCATATTTTTTTTGATCCATCAATAACTCCGCCTTCCGAAGAAATAGTGCAGAAGAAAAAGGATAAAGTGTTGTAGATACATCACAAGCAAGAAGAGCATTCTCTCGATCGTTGTTTGTTTCGAAAAAGTCAATCAGGTACTCGAAGTCATCTTCGGTAATCAATCCATGAGGTTCGCCACGTTTGATTTTATGAAATTCTATCAATAAATCTTCTATATCACGAAAATCATCATCAAAAAAATCGTCGTTGTACATGTGCTACGTTTTTTCGTTATTGTAAAATTAAGGTAAACATAGAGATTATTTCTTTTGTTTGTTCAATATTAATTGTTTATTAATCCACGTACATGTTTATAACATTTAGATTTGTGGACTCGAAAAGTAGATTATCTTTGTTATTCAAATTTTTATCATATGCAAATGGTCGTTCAAATACATAGTATATTACGTTGGCTTGTTTTGATAGTAGCTATATATGCTATTGTGAAATCATTAATGGGTATGATGAATAAATCACCCTTTACCGAATCTGACAATAGAGCTGGTTTGTTTCTAACTATCGTATGTGATATGCAATTGCTTATTGGTCTTGTCCTCTATTTTGTAGGAGAAAAAGGTTTTAAATTAATTCAAGCAAATGGGATGGCAGAAACTATGAAAAATAGCTATATGCGATTTTTTGCAGTCGAACATATTTCTATGATGCTATTGGCTATTATATTAATTCATATTGGCAGATCAAAAACTAAAAAGGCATTCAAAGATTCGTCTAAGCATAGTGCTGCTTTTTGGTTTTATTTAATCGGTCTTATCTTGATTTTGTCAAGTATCCCATGGCCATTTAGACCAGGGTTTGAAGGATTAAACTGGATGTAGTTTTGTAAGATTTATTTTAAAATACAAGTCCCTTTATAATATTGTGTGGCATACTTGCCTTCATTGTCAATAGAACAATTAGAAGCAGCATCTTCTCTTAATCTGCCAGAAACCGTAACATTTTCTACAATATTAGGAGTTCCTGGGGATATTGTGATGCATAAGGCACGTATGTACATTCGCAATTGTAATCTTTACTTTTTAGGCAAGAACTCATTGAAGCAATGACTATAAAACCGATAACAAGTTTTTTCATAATGGGGATATTTGTTATACAAATATAGATTTTTCTTATTGAATCTCCGCATTCATACCTAATAAATTTTCGCCATTGCTAAAGTTAACCTATTGAATAATTTAGCCCCAAAGTATCTTCTATTGAGTTTGTAGCAGAATTCATTAAGATAAAGTTGTATATAC
>JBIIJQ010000126.1:0-3756 GCA_044233655.1 Chitinophagaceae bacterium
ATTTAGGCAAATCTATTATTTTATTATTCACAATTTTTTTCAGTTCACAAGCTTTTTCTCAATCGGGTACAATAAAAGGCGTTGTAAAAGATGCCATTAGTAATGAACCCTTATCGTTTGCATTATTGACATTACAGGGAACCACGATAGGGACCAAAACAGCTGATGATGGTTCATTTGAAATCAAGGATTTAAAACCTGGGTTGTACAATATTGAGGTTTCCTATCTTGGGTACAAGAAAAAGACGATATACGAAATGGCTGTTGATAATTCGAAGCCTACTTTTCTTGAAATTCGATTAGATAAAAATGATCGTGAAGTGAAAGAAGTGACAATTAAAGGTCGTAAAGATAAAACAGAAGAAAGTCCTTTGTCGCTCAGAACAATTGGTGTAAATGAAATACAGCGTAATCCTGGAGGTAATAGAGATATCAGTAAAGTGATTCAAAGTTTGCCCGGTGCAGGTTCGAGTGTAGGTTTTCGAAATGATATCATCATTCGGGGTGGTGGTCCTTCCGAAAATCGATTTTATCTCGATGGTATTGAAATACCCAATATCAATCACTTTGCTACGCAAGGTGCCAATGGTGGCCCGGTAGGTATATTGAATGTTGATTTTATACAAGATGTAGGCTATTACTCAGGTTCTTTTCCAGCCAACAGAGGCAATTCATTGAGTTCGATTTTTGATTTTAAAATGAAAAATCCCCGCACTGATGGATGGCATGGTGCTTTTACCTTAGGTAGTAGTGATATTGGATTGCGTGCAGAAGGGCCTGTCAATGATAAAAGCGCTTTGATGGTGAGTGTACGTCGTTCTTACTTGCAATTTTTATTTAAAGCTATTGGGTTGCCTTTTTTACCAACATACAATGATATGCAGGTGAAATACAAATACAATATCGATAAGAAAAACGAATTGACCTATTTATTCTTAGGTGCATATGATGTTTCTAAATTAAATTTAGATGAAAATAAAACTGAAAGTCAACAATATATATTGGGTATACTACCTGCTCAAAAGCAATGGAGCTATACCAATGGAATTATCTATAAGCATTACAAACCCAATAGTTTTCAAACAATTGTATTAAGTAGAAATATGCTTGATAATAGTTTTATAAAATACAAATCCAATAACGAACAATTACCTATTACACTCGATTATAAAAGTCAGGAAATAGAAAATAAATTAAGAGTTGAAAATACTATTCGAAAAAAAGGATGGAAAATTAATTATGGTACAGGACTTGAATTTGTGAAATATAACAATAACACGTACAATGTGCTTTCGTTGCCAGGTGGTGTAATCGATACGATTGATTATAATTCAGCTATTAGCTTTGTAAAATATGGCTTATTTAGTCAAGTGAGTAAAACATTACTCAACGAAGATTTGACCATAAGTGCAGGGCTTCGCATTGATGGAAATTCATACTCTAAATCTATGAGTAATCCACTCAAGCAACTTTCGCCCAGAGTGTCTGCATCCTATGCTATCACTAATAGGTTAAATGTAAATTTTAATACGGGTATCTATTACCAAACACCTGTCTATACAACACTTGGATTCATCGATTCGACCAATACTTACATCAACAAGTCAACCAATCTTACCTATATTCAATGTGCTCACTTAGTTGGTGGTATTGAGTATAGTTCTAGCAAAAATGCTCGATTTACACTAGAAGCTTTTTATAAAAAATATTCAAACTACCCGCAAAGTATTTTAAGTGGGTTGTCACTAGCCAATACAGGTACCGATTTTGGATTTACCGGCAATGAAGCAGCCAATTCGATTTCGATTGGTCGTAGCTATGGAGTAGAATTATTTGCGCAGCAAAAACTCTTTAAAGGGTTTTATGGTTTAATGGCTGTTACATTATTCAGAAGTGAATTTACCAACGGAAACATAACTGGCTATACACCGAGTAATTGGGATCAGCGATTTATCATAAATCTTACTGCAGGAAAAAAACTAAAACGTAATTGGGAAATAGGGGCTAAGTTTAGATTAACAGGAGGAAGGCCTTATACGCCTTATGACACAAGTTTATCATCTATTACTTATGTTTGGGATGTAGCCCAGCAAGGTCAATTTGATTTTAGCAGGGTAAATCAAAACCGATTGCCAATGAGTCATCAACTGGATATACGAGTAGATAAAAAATATTTTTTCAAACACTGGAATTTGAATCTTTATTTGGATATCCAAAATGTATACAGGTTTGCTGCAAAAGAACAAGATATATTGTCTGTAAGGCGAGATGTGAATGGAAATCCATTGATAGATCCTAATTCTACTTTCCCACCTCGATACCAAACTCAATTTCTTGATAATTCTACCGGTACTATTTTGCCCACACTTGGAATAATTATAGAGTATTAACATTGAATCAATCTAAAAAGTAGACGCATTTCTACTATATTTGCACACTTAAAAAATAAATCAAACGATATGTATCAAGATCAATATCAACACCCCGATTATTATCAATTAGACGAATTATTAACCGATGAACATAAGTTAATAAGAGATACAGTTAGAGCTTGGATAAAAAAGGAAGTGAGCCCCAACATTGAAACTTGGTCCCAAAATTGCGAATTTCCAAAACATTTAGTGCCTCAAATGGGTGAATTGGGTGTGTTTGGACCAACTGTGCCTGTAGAATATGGTGGTGGCGGACTCGATTACATTAGCTATGGCATTATGATGCAGGAGATAGAACGTTGTGATAGCGGTATGAGAAGCACAGCTAGTGTACAAGGTAGTTTAGTGATGTATCCTATTTATGCATATGGTAGTGAAGAACAACGAAAAAAATATTTACCTAAATTGGCAAGTGGCGAATGGTTAGGCTGTTTTGGTTTAACTGAGCCTGATAGTGGAAGCGATCCTGGGAGTATGATTACCAATATCAAAGATGCTGGTGATCACGTAATATTAAATGGAGCTAAGATGTGGATTAGTAATTCACCCTATGCTCAAGTAGCTGTGGTATGGGCCAAAGATGAACAAGGTGAAATTCGTGGTATGATTGTAGAGCGTGGCATGGAAGGTTTTAGTACGCCCGAAATACATGGGAAATGGAGTTTGCGTGCGAGTTGTACTGGAGAGTTAGTATTTGATAATGTAAAAGTTCCTAAAGAAAATATTTTCCCAACGATCAAAGGATTGAAAGGACCGCTAGGTTGCTTAAGTAAAGCTAGATATGGTATTGCTTGGGGTGCATTGGGTGCTGCCATGGATTGCTATGATAGCGCATTGCGATATACATTACAACGAAGTCAATTTGGAAAACCAATAGCTGGATTTCAGTTACAACAAAAGAAATTGGCCGAAATGATTACAGATATTACCAAAGGTCAATTACTAGTATGGCGTCTTGGAGTATTAATGAACGAAGGAAAGGCTACACCTGCGCAAATATCAATGGCAAAACGAAATAGTTGTGAAATAGCCTTGAACATTGCTCGTGAAGCTCGTCAGATGCATGGAGGTATGGGAATTACCGGCGAATACTCAATTATGCGTCATATGATGAATCTTGAGAGTGTAGTTACCTATGAAGGAACACATGATATTCATCTATTAATCACAGGAATGGATGTAACAGGCTTGAATGCTTTTAAATAGAAAAATAATATAAAATAAATAAAAACTTGTCTTACTTTTATAGAAGTAAATTCATAAAGGTATGGTTTTCAATATTTTATTCGAAAAAGTTGCTTTAGATTTTATCGATGCTTGGAAT